>AORU01000001.1 GCA_000344275.1 Streptococcus oralis subsp. tigurinus AZ_3a
TGAAAATTAATAAAAAATACCTAGCAGGTTCTGCGGCAGCCTTGATTTTAAGTGTTTGTTCTTATGAGTTGGGACTGTATCAAGCTAGAACAGTCAAGGAAAATAACCGTGTGTCTTACGTTGATGGAAAACAAGCAGCGCAAAAAACGGAGGATCTGACTCCTGATGAGGTTAGTAAAAAAGAAGGCATCAATGCCGAACAAATCGTCATCAAGATAACAGACCAGGGATATGTCACTTCACACGGTGATCACTATCATTATTACAATGGTAAGGTTCCTTATGATGCTATCATCAGTGAAGAGTTGCTGATGAAGGATCCAAACTACCAGCTCAAGGACGAGGATATTGTCAGTGAAATCAAGGGTGGTTATGTCATCAAGGTGGACGGAAAATACTATGTCTACCTTAAGGATGCAGCCCATGCAGATAATGTCCGTACGAAAGAAGAAATCAATCGACAAAAACAAGAACATAGTCAGCATCGTGAAGGAGGAACTTCAGCAAACGATGGTGCAGTAGCCTTGGCACGTTCACAAGGACGCTACACCACAGATGATGGCTACATCTTTAATGCCTCTGATATCATTGAAGATACTGGTGATGCTTATATCGTTCCTCATGGCGACCATTACCACTACATTCCTAAGAGTGAGTTATCAGCCAGCGAATTGGCTGCTGCAGAAGCCTTCCTATCTGGTAGAAGTGGTCAATCAAATACGCCTACTTATCGCCGTACCAATAACAACAGTAGTAGTTACGATGTAGATAGATGGACCCCATCCTATAATAACCAAGGTAGTGGCTATACGAACACGAACACGGCTAACAACAGTAGCGACGATAGCCAAGCAAGTCAAAGTGATGAGGATATTGATAGCCTTCTGCAACAACTTTACGCCTTGCCACTCAGCCAACGACACGTCGAATCTGATGGACTTGTCTTTGATCCGGCGCAGATTACAAGAAAAACTGCAAATGGTGTTGCAGTGCCACACGGAGATCATTATCACTTTATCCCTTATTCTCAAATGTCTGACTTAGAGCAGAAGATTGCGAGAATGATTTCTGTAAAAGGACAAAATAACGGAAACAACAGGCCAGTAAATACTCAAAAGCCAACAAACAGTACAGTTGAGCATACATTTTTAGGAAATTCAATTAAGGCTTATGGTAAGGGTCTGGATGGCAAACCATACGATACTAGTGATGGATATGTATTTAGTAAAGATTCTATCTATTCAGTTGATAAATCAGGCATTATAGCGAGACATGGAAATCATTTCCATTATGTGGGATTTGGGGAGTTAGAACAGTTCGAATTAGATGAAGTTAGCAAGTGGATGAAGGAAAAAGGCCAACCTAATGAGAGCGTTATTCCTTCAGAGAATATGGATAACGAAGAAAAACCAAAATTTGATTCAAAAAAAGTGACTGGTAAAGTGACTAAAGATGGTAAAGTTGGCTATGTTCTTAAAGAAAACGGAAAAGAATACTTCTACTCTCGAGATGAACTTGATCTTACTCAAATTGCTTTTTCTGAACAAGAACTTATGCTTAAGGATCGAGATCATTATCGCTATGATATTGTGGATACAGGAATCAAACCAAGATTGGCTGTAGATGTCTCAAGTTTGCCGATGCATGCAGCGAATACTACATATGATACTGGCACTTCATTCATTATCCCACACATTGATCATATTCATGTTGTGCCTTACTCATGGTTAGAGCCTAATCAAATTGCGACTATTAAATATGTCATGCAACACCCTGAGGTTCGTCCTGAAGTTTGGTCTAAGCCAGGTCACGAGGACTCAGGTTCCGTTATTGCTAATGTAACTCCTCTTGAAAAACGCGCTGGAATGCAGAATTGGCAAATTATCCATTCTGCCGAAGAAGTTCAGAAAGCTCTTGCAGAAGGTCGATTTGCAACTCCAGATGGTTATATTTTTGATCCGAAAGATGTATTGGCAAAAGAAACTTTTGTATGGGGAGACAAATCATTTAGTATTCCAAGAGCTGGTGGAGGTTCATTGAGAAGTATCACTAAATCCGACTTATCAGAAGCAGAATGGAAGCAAGCGCAAGACTTAATAGCCAAAAGAATGAAAGAAAAAGAATCCAAAACTGAAACGTCTACGCATCCTAATGAAGAATTAAAACCTGATTCAAACAATACTGAAAATAGTGATAAAAATAAGACTGTTGTAGGTAAGACTGAGGAGCAACCGAAGAAAAATATAGGGGAAAATGAGACTGGTACAACCAACGAAATTCCTTCAGAAAATAAAGAAAACTCCAAAGAAGAAAATGACGATGATTTACCAAACTATGGGTTAGATAAAGTAACTTTAAATGAACATATAGAAAAGTTAGCGAAAATTGCACAAATCGATCCTAAGTTTCTAATCTTTCAACCAGAAGGGGTTCAGTTTTACAATAAAAATGGAGAATTAGTAATGTATGATATTAAGACTCTTAAACAAATAAAACCGTAGTAAGATTCTTGGTGATTATAGTACATTTGAGAGGATATTATTCTACTTTGAAAGAATGATATCCTTTTTATGAATGCATTTAGCAGTTGCAAAACAAAAATGTACTAGATATGGCTGATTTTGATAGCAAGAGCAAACCGAGCCAAGTGTTCAACCAAATGAATAAAAAGAAAGGCGAAGTAGCTGAGCTACCTCGTCTTTTTTAGTCTTTATAAGCTACAATGCCAATGATAGTATCCACTGCACGCTCCATGGTCTGGAGGCTGACGTATTCAAAACGTCCATGCATGTTTTCACCACCAGCAAAGATATTTGGAGTTGGGATTCCCATAAAGGAAATCTTAGACCCATCTGTCCCACCGCGAATTGGTTCGATAATAGGCGTAATCCCTAGATCTTCCATAACAGTCTTAGCAATGGTAACGGGCGTCATATCTTTTTCAATGACTTCCTTCATATTGTAGTACTGGTCTGTCAGAGTCAAGGTAACGCGATTATTCCCAAGTTCTTGATTTATTTTATCAGCAATAGACTGCATAGCTGCTTTACGCGCTTCAAAGGAATCTTTTTCAAAGTCACGGATGATATAGCTTGCACGCGCCTCCTCGACACTACCTGACACGTCCATAAGATGATAGAAACCTTGGTAACCATCTGTCAGCTCTGGTCGGTCATTCTCTGGAAGTTGATTATGAAAATCAATCGCTAGCTGAAGAGCATTGACCATTTGCCCTTTGGCAGTACCAGGGTGAACATTGCGTCCTTGGAAATGGAGTTCAGCAGCAGCCGCTGAGAAAGTCTCGTATTGAAGCTCCCCTAGCGGACCACCATCAACAGTGTAGGCAAAATCAACGTCAAAATCTTCTGCATCAAATTGATTAGCACCGACACCAATTTCTTCATCTGGTCCAAAACCGACACGGATTTCACAATGCTTGATTTCAGGGTGAGCAGTCAAGTATTCGATGGCAGTCATAATCTCAGCAATCCCAGACTTGTCATCAGCACCCAGCAAGGTCGTGCCATCGGTTGTGATAAGCGTTTGACCTGGATATTTCTCAAGACTCTTAAAGTCAGCAGGATCCAGTTTAAATCCAGAATTACCTAAGTCGATAACTTCACCATCGTAATTTTCGATGACTTGCGGATTAACGCCCTCAGCATTAAAGTCAGCTGTATCCATGTGGGAGATAAAGCCAATCTTACGTGTCAAGCTCGGATCATTAGCTGGCAAGGTCCCAATAGCAAAACCATTTGGGAGGTAGTAAACATTTTGCAGGCCGACACGTTTCATTTCAGAAATAAGAACATTAGTCGCAAAATCTACCTGGCTCTGCGTACTTGGAGTAGTAGTAGAGTGTTCATCAGAACGGGTATTGACCTTAACGTAGGTTAAAAAGCGTTCCAAAAGGTTCGGATAAGACATAAAAACTCCTTTTTTATCATAAAATAGAATACAAAACTTCGGAAAAATATGATTTGAGAAATTTCATGAATTTTGAAAAAATATAATAATTCAAATTCAGAAGACTTTCAAAAGAAATTTTCGAGTGATTATAATGAAATATATGCATCTATATTTTATGATATATTTTACTATTTTTTTCCATTTTACCACAGAAAATTTTGAAAAACAAAGAAGAATCATACTTTTTTGTAAATTATAATAACATGTTTTCAAACACATTAATTGACACGAAGTTAATATTATTATACAATTATCTTATGGAAGTCTCAGATTTATATAGTCTCAGATTTAAACATATTCTAGCAAGGGAGAAAACATGAACGTTCAATATGATTTTAAGAAGATTCAATATTTTACCAGTCGTTTAGTTATCTTTCTCGCTATTCTTTTTTTGTGTGCACCAATTAATTCTTTACATGCAGATTCAACAACGGAACCTCAGACAACTCTGCACAAAACGATTACTCCAATTCAGGGGCAGGAAGACCAGTATGAGTTGTCACTGGATATCACATCTAAACTGGGGACGGAGACCCAGTCAGAACCCTTGGATGTTGTCTTGGTTGCCGATCTTTCAGGGAGTATGGAAGAGCGAGATGTGTGGTCTTACTCTAGTAGACGATACATTAGTAGGATTGAAGCACTAAAACATACACTGAAAGGTGTGAATGGTCGTCAGGGGCTCATTGATACAATTCTTTCTAATTCCCAAAACCGTCTGTCTATAGTTGGTTTTGCTGGAAAGATTGATAATCAGTATAATGGCCGTTATTATAATGAATATTATCTGAGTTATCAATATGGAACTTGGCCAAATTGGGCTGGTTGGTATTCAAATATCTCTTCATATGATGATGCTAAAACTTTAGTATCTTGGAGCACGGATTCTAATAGCTCAAAAAATATCGTTAGTTCGTTAACAATTGCTGACTCTAGTCGTTCTTATGGTATGGACGCGGGCATTGGCACTGGGACAAATATAAATGCTGGATTAACTGAAGCTCAAAGATTGTTGCAAAGTGCAAGGGCTGGGGCAAAAAAAGTAGTTATTCTGCTGTCAGATGGCGAAGCTAATATGTATTACGAGTCTAATAGTGGGAGAACAATATATAACTATTATTCTAATCCAAATGTGGGACGTATGATTGATACTCCATATTGGTTTACCACTGGTCTAGAGAGAGGAATGCTGAATATATCTAGTTTAATAGCTCCAAAAATAGATGGCTTTTATTCAATTAAATTCAAATATATAGGTTCAAACGATAGTATCGCATCTCTTAAAGAATATATCAGTGGTTATAATTCTGGAATCCCTAACGAAATATTTTCTGCCAATAATGAAAATGACTTGCAACAAAAATTCAAAGATATCACTGATAAAATTCTACCTCTAGGCGTACACCATGTAACTATATCAGATGTCTTATCCAAGTACGTGCAGCTGTTACCGGGTAGTGCTTCACGCCTTCGTGTCGTCAAAATTAAGGATGGTAATGAGGAAGAACTGACAACTAATCAAGTTACGATTGAAAGTAAGAAGAACGAACAGGGATTAGTGGAAGTAACAGCCAAGTTTAATTCGAGTTACACTTTGGAGGATGACGCCAAGTACGTTCTCAAGTTTACTGTCACCTCTAGCCAAGAGGCATTTGATGCTATTGCGGGTGATAAGACACTTACTAGTGATGATGCCGAAGGAGCAGATGCTACTAGACTCTATTCCAACAAGGGGGCAAGTGTTGCTTACTCCTATGGTATTGGGACCTCACATACCAAAACAAAAGACTATTCTGAGAAGCCCACTTTCAAGCCGTCAGATCCATTGGTGGTTCCTGTAGAGATTGAGTGGAAAGGTGTGGATGGAAAATCAAATCCATCAGCAAATCGTCCACCTAGTGTTGAATTAAAATTAAACCAAAAGAAAGATGGAAGTACAAAGGATTCCTATCGAAAGGTCACTAGTCCAGTTCAAACGAATATTTTTACTGAAAATACTAATTTTACAAAGGTAGCCAAGGGATATGACTACGAACTGAAAGCACCAGACGCTCCGGGATACACAGTCGAAGTTCAAAATACAGGTACGAAAGAGAAACCATCCTTCAAAGTTATTTACCGACAGCTTCCAAGCCTCACCATAAAGAAAATCCTAGAAGGTGAGCAATCACCTAATAAAACTTTCACAATTAATGTTACCCTTTCAGATAAGAATGGCAGGCCAATTAACGGCAAGTTTGGGAATACAACAGTGACTAACGGGAAAACGCAGATTTCTCTCAAAAATAGTCAGGGAACTACCCTCGAATACCTGCCTCGTGATACCCACTATAAGGTAGAAGAAGTAGAGACATCTAGAGCGGGATATCATGTCACCTATGACAAACAAGAGGGGACTTTGTCAGAGGATGTTCAAACAATCGTCACCAACCACAGACTACCGACACTTTCAGTCACAAAAAAAGTTACAGGTGCCTTTGCTAATCTTTTGCAATCCTTTAAGATTACCATTAACGTAAAGGATTCGCAAAATAAACCATTGAATGGATCGTATAGTGCAATAGTAAATAATCAAAAAACAACTCTGAAATTTACTAATGGTAAGGCGACAGTCGATCTAAAGAAAGATAAAACTGTTAAGATTCTTGACCTTCCTCTAAATGCTCGTTATAGTATCGAAGAAGAAGCAAGTTCGTCTCGTGGGTATCAGGTGTCCTATGATAAAAAAGAAGGAACTCTTGATGCAAATAAGTCTGCGACAGTCACGAATAATAAAAACAGCGTACCTGAAACGGGAATTGACTTCTTGAGTAGCACTCTCATGCTTGGAGTCGTTCTTCCTCTAGGAGGAATCTTCTTTATCATCTTACTTGGTCACCTTGTGGTGAATAGGAGGAAGTGATGCTACTTAAAAAGAAACATAAGAAACCAGTAACACAAGTCAATCGGGATAAGTCTCCGCCGAGTGTCTGGGGAGATATCCTTTACTTAGTCAGTAAACTTCTGATGGTTGGATTTGTACTAGCCACCCTTTACTTTTTCGTCTTTGGACTATTAAGATACAATGACGATGGCATGAAGCCCGCCTTAAAAGATGGCGACTTGGTCGTCTATTATAGGTTGGATAAACGCTATTCGATTGGTGATTTGCTAGTCTATAGTTATAAAGGCAAGGAAAGAGTGGCGCGTGTCATAGCAACCGAAGGAAGTACAATCGATATAAACGAAAATGGTCTCATCATCAACGGTTCTCCTCAACAAGAGCAAGATATCTACAAAGAAACGCTGCTCTATAAGGAAGGGGCAACCTTCCCGATGAAAGTCCCAGCAGGACAACTCTTTGTCCTTGGGGACAATCGAACAACGGCTGTAGACAGTCGTGCTTTTGGAACCATCCCCATACAGGATACTCAAGGCAAAGTTGTAACAGTCATTAGAAGACGAGGCTTTTGATGATCATAATGAAAAAAGAAAATAAAAAAATAAAAGGAATAATCATGAAAAAAAGATTTTTGAAAAAATTAGTTACTGCAAGCATTGCAGCTATAACCGCCTTGTCGGTCTTTAGAGGAGTGCCAACATTTGCGGATGATCATGATGTGGCAACTGCTAAAGCAACTGGTGAAACAAGTGCAAAAGTAGCTATTAATAAAACATTGAATATTGCTGAAGGAATTACAACACCGAAAGCGACTTTTAGGTTTACTTTTACTCCACAACCTGGAACTTCTTCAAATGATGCTCCTTATCAAATGGCTTCAAATTCGGAAAGTAATAAGGGATTCATTCCTGATCGTACGGTGACTTATTCGGAAGCTGATCGCTTAGCTAGTGGTCAATCAAGCATTAAAAAAGATACAGGTGACATTTTTGCTGGAGTTTCATATGATCATGCAGGCGAGTATGTTTACCTCGTAAAGGAAACAGATAAAACTTATACACCTATTAAAGATAAAAATGATCAAGATATAGATGCTGTGAAATATGATACTCGCACTTATAAAATGCATGTAATTGTCAAAAATAAAGAAAATTCAGGTACCTTTATTTCTTCTGTTTACTTTAGAGAAGAGAATAAACCTGGCGCTGCTAAAGTTGCTCCATCCTCAAATTCAAATATTTTCAAATATGATTTATTTGTGAACACATATACTAAAAACGGAGGGAAAATTGATCCAACAGATCCTAAACACCCAAATGAACCAACAAAAGATATAACAGACAATGCAAAAAAATCCTTAACTATTCTAAAAAAAGTTGACGGAGGGACTGCGGATCGTACAAAAGATTTCCAATTTGAGATAACAGTAAAATTACCCAAAACAAATGAAACAGCAGTATCTCCTGTAACACAAATTACAGTTCATTATGGTGATAAAACTGAAAATGTTGATGTTGCTACCGATAAAGTCACATTTACTAAAACTTTTACTTTGAAGCATGGTCAAGAGTTTGCCATTGCTAATCTTCCAGCAGGTTCTCGTTATACTGTAAAAGAAACCGGAAGCAAAGGATATACCGCTACTTCTAAATATACTGAGAATGGTGAAAGTAAAACCAAATCAGATGGTACTCAAGCCCAAGATTATACAGTTGAAAATGTTCTTGTCGGTGAAAAATTGAACGACAACACTTTTACCAATAAATTCCAAGACGTTACCCCTACTGGTCTCTTGATTGACAACCTTCCATTCATTTTGATGATTGGCCTTGGTTTAGCTGGATTTGTTGTCTTGTCTAAAAAACGTAGAGAAGCCTAAACGGCTGGGGGTAGACGATGAAAACCAAGCGTGAGAAACTAAAAAAGAGTCTGTCTAGGCGTCTCGTTCTTGCTGTGGATGGGGTGATCAATCACTTGTTGCTCACTTTTGCAGCTTTGATCTTTCTCTTTGGTTTCTATGCCCTTTGGGATTCCAACCAGGTCTACTCCTTGGCTTCGTCAAGTGAGTACGAAGCTTATCGACCTGTTACGACGCAACAGGATGAGCTGGCTAGCTTTTCAGGCTTCAGCAAACTCCAAGAGCTCAATCCCGAAGTCCTCGGTTGGATCAATGTCTATGGCACCAATATCGACTATCCCTTAGTCCAAGCCAAGGATAATGAAAAGTATCTCAACAAGGACTCCAAAGGTGAGTTTGCAGCGACAGGCGCTATCTTTCTCGATGCACGAAATAATCCCAAGTTCGAAGACTTTAATACCATTATCTACGGGCACCACGTAGAAAACGGAGTCATGTTTGGTGATGTGGCTAAGTTTGCTGATCAGGAATTTTTTGACCAGCATCGTTACGGTAGTATATACTACAATGGTGTGGAAAAAGGGCTCGAGATCTTTGAGATGTTGGAGGTCGATGCCTATGACTTTAACATCTATGATCCAGGAATACAGGGTGAGGACCGCCAGCAGGCCTATCTAGACCACCTGCTCTCAGTCGCCATGCACAAGCGGGATATCTCACTCTCACCGAGTGATCGTATCATCCTACTCAGCACCTGTTTTCTCGATGTGACCAATGGTCGTCATATCGTGGTCGCAAAGATTACAGACACCGTCCCTAAAAATACCTTCCATACAAAAAAATCAAAACCATTCCCATACAGTGTCTTTGATGACTCGTCTCTTGGACGCTTCCTCTCATCAATCCCACTATGGATTTGGTACCTTATCTTGTTTGTATTGTTCTTGCTCTTGATTTTCTTACTCCTTGTCCTCTACTTGATCCTACGTCGTAGAAGAGAGAGTAAAGAAATGCAAGAAGCAGACCCTTTTACTGACTAAGGGGGAATAGAAAAGAGGCGGTTTTGTCCCGCCTCCTTTCCTTTTAAGAAATCTCGCATAGAAAGGAGTGCTGATGACGGTTCAAAAAAGAGCGCGATTTAAAAACGTATTTCTGGTATTCTTCTGTGTTTTTGTAGCTCTTTTTAGTTGGCATAGAGCGGAAGCGAGTGACTATGATCACTATAATCCCATTGAAAAGGATGCTTCTAGCACAGGATTTGAAACCCTGCAACAGCTTAATCATGATGTTTGCGGTTGGATTAGCCTTGATGGGACCAAGGTAGACTATCCGCTTCTACAAAGTCAGGATAATGTCAAATACCTTGACCGCAATGCTTTTGGCGATTATACGATAACAGGATCAATCTTTCTCGACTATCGCTTTAATCCCAACTTTACTGATTTTAATACCATCATCTACGGTCACTCTATGGCTTCAGGGGCTATGTTCGGCGAGATTAAGAAATTTGCTGATAAGGAATTCTTCGACCAGCATCGCTATGGTTCTATCTACTACAATGGCCGAGAACGTGGTCTTGAGATTTTTGGGATTTTAGAAGTGGATGCCTATGATACGGAAATTTACCGAACCTTGAGTTCCAAGGATGAGGAACATCAGGCCTACTATCAGTATCTGCTGAGTAAAGCTAAGTACAAGCGAGATGTTTCCTTGACTTCAACGGACAAGATTGTTTTGTTAAGTACCTGTTTTCTTAATATTACCAACGGTCGCCATATCCTTTTAGCAAAAATAACGGATGCACCAGTAAAAGCAGCACAGGATAAAAGTGGAGAAAGTGTTGGAACGCGTTATTTTGACCAAGGGATTCCAACGCATTGGATTTATATCCTAACCTTACTCCTTCTTATCATTGTCATCTTGCTTCTAATAGTTATTATTCTAATCATAAGACGAGATAGAAATACAAAAGAACAAAAGAAATAGTAGACGTCGGAAGCGTTTACTATTTTTGTTTTTCATGATAGAATGGATAGTGAAAATAATATCATAAGGATGATAACATGAAAAAAGCTATATTGATGATGACCTTTGGATCTCCAGAGGAGATTAGTTTTGAAGGAGTAGCAGAATTTTTTACAAACATTCGTCGTGGTGTTAGACCCCAAGACCACGAGATTCAGACCCTCTATGACAACTACGTCCTTATCGGTGGGACGCCCTTGCAGCGGATTACAAGGGAAGAAGTTGCTTTAGTAAGAGAACGTTTAGGGGAGGAGTACGGTATCTACTTTGCCAATAAGTTTTCTCGTCCCTTTATCCCAGACGTGATCAAGCAGATGGAGTCTGATGGTATTGAAGAATGTATTTGTTTGATTTTGGAACCTCATTATTCCTTTTACTCAGTCATGGGGTATGAAAAGTTTCTGGAAAGCCAGCAGATCCGATTTTTAGTTATTAAGGACTGGTATCAACAACAGCCTTTGCTGGACTTCTGGACAGATGAGATTAGAAAAATTTTACGAAATGAGGTGGGAGAAGAATCTTTCAAGGTGATCTTTTCAGCCCATAGCGTCCCCATTTTTGCCTTGGATTATGGAGATCCTTATATCGATCAGATTTTCGATAATAGCAAGCTAATTGCTGAACAACTCAGCCTAAAAGCCGATCAGTATACCAATACTTGGCAGAGCGAAAGCGACATTGGAATCCCTTGGATCAAGCCAGATGTCTTAGAATATTTACGAGAACAAAAGCAATATCCAGAGCATTACATCTTTGTCCCGATTAGTTTTATCAGTGAACATATCGAAGTCTTGTTCGATAATGATGTGGAATGTTATGAGTTGTGTCAAGAATTAGGTGTCACCTACCATCGCCTACCTATGCCCAATACGGATAGCCGTTTAATTGACGCTTTAGTTGCTACTGTAAGAGCCAATGAAGACAAAGAATTTAAAGCTTTTCTCCCAGAAGAAGAAACTTTTGATGAGTTAGCACCTTCAGCAACTACAAAGGATATTATGGAGGAGACAGACGACCTTCAGATGCCAGAATTTGTCAAAAAACTCATTGAGAAAAAAGGCCGTGAGAATGTGAAGATGCCTTACTTGATTAAGAAAATGCTCGAAAAGGCTGGGAAGTTACCAAAAGAGTAAAGAAAAAAGGATTTAGCTTTAAGCTAGATCCTTTATCTGTTTTATTTTTTCTCAAGAAGAGCTTTGATTTCTTGAAGAACTTCAAGTTCAGTTGGAGCAGCAGGTGCTTCCTCAACCACTTCCTCTTTCTTACGAAGGCTTTGAGCTTTTTCAATACCTTTGATAACGAAGAAGAGAACTGTACCCACAACAAGGAAGTTGATAACAGCGCTCAAGAAGCTACCGTAACCAACACCATTCCATGAAAGTTCAGCGATACGTTCAACGTTCGCAGCTTTCAAAGCTGGGTTCAAGATAAGTGGAGTGATGATATCGTTAACGAGTGAAGTTACGATAGCACCAAAAGCAGAGGCAATGATCACACCGACAGCAAGGTCAACGACATTACCACGAAGCAAGAATTCTTTTAGGTCCTTTAACATTTTCATAAATTCCTTTCCTATTTTCTAACTAATTATATCCTAAATTGTGACAAAAAGCAACCTGGATGCTTAAGGAGATCAGTTGCTCCTTTTAAAAATATAGATTTTACTGAAAATATAATTAAGCACAATAATCAAGATTTGTGCTAGGATGGTTTCAACCGTATTAACCCTGTCTATATTATATTCGACAAACTGGCCAATAACATCAGGAAAGGTTGTAACGAAGATATAAGTTAAAAGAACGTCAAGTCCAAGTGTAGAGAGACGAGCTAAGAAAAACTTAACCAGGCGAGTTGGCCAATTCCTTCTCTCTTGTTTAAAGACGATTGTATCATTTGTGAGAAAGGCAAAGAGAATCCCGATAATATTTGCGAGGGCAGTTGCGAGGATTTCCTGGTGGCTGATATGGTAAATAACCAAACGTGATACAATAGAAACCAGAGTAGTAGCACCACCGAAAAATAGGTAGGAGAGGATTTCGTTATCAAAGAAAGCCTTTATTATTCTTTTCATGGTTTTAGTATAGCATAAAGTCCTATATTGTGCTATACTGGTAAGGTTGATAGTCTCAACCCTTGGTGCTTAGCTTCTTTCACCAAGCATATTTTACGCGGGAAACCGCTAAAGGAGAAAACATGAAAAAATTAACTGTTCGTGATATGGCGGATATCGCTATTGTCGCTGCTATTTATGTGGTTTTGACCATTACCCCACCGCTGAATGCCATTAGCTATGGTGCCTACCAGTTCCGTATTTCAGAGATGGTGAATTTTTTAGCCTTTTACAATCCTAAATATATCATCGGTGTGACGATTGGTTGTATGATTGCAAATTTCTTTAGCTTTGGTCCAATAGATGTCTTTGTCGGCGGGGGCTCTACCCTAGTTTTCCTAAGTCTAGGTGTATGGCTTTTTAGCAAGTACAAGAAAGACTATCTGTTTAATGGTTTGATTCGAAAAGATCATTTCTTCTTTTCAATCCTCTTTTCTATTTCAATGATTACCATCGCAGCAGAACTCTATATTGTTGCAGAAGCCCCATTCTTCTTTACATGGTTCTCTACGGGGATTGGTGAGTTTGCATCACTTATCGTAGGTGCTATTTTAATCGGAAAATTAGGGCGCCGAATCGATCTAACAAGATAAGAAGTTTAAAAGCTAGATTCTTGCTAAATCTAGCTTTTTTCATTCCATAAAATTAAAAGAGAGCGCTTGACAAGAACTAGGAACTATAGTATACTTTTTAGGTAAGCTGATTTAGCTCAGTTGGCAGAGCGCATCCATGGTAAGGATGAGGTCGCCGGTTCAATCCCGGCAATTAGCATGATAGAGACGAAAAGCCCCTGATTTATAAGGGTTTTTGTTATGTCTGCCCCAAATTTTTCAAAGATATTTCTTATGCACCTGTATAAATGAAGCAAAGAGTTTTGTCTGTTGACAAAAGTGACTCTATCTAGTAGAATAGTAGTTGCGATGAGTCGATAGGTAGTCTTCGGACTGCTATTGAGCATAAGGAGGTCATAACGCAGGAGCGGACCTTGATGAGTTGTGTGAACCTGCTCATCACATGAAGATGCCTCTTAGTCCCTGGTCGAATGGCTAGGGATTTTTAGTTTTCAGAAAATATAGTCTAAAAATACTTTTCAATTTCTGTAAAAAGTAGTATAATACATATATTATAGAAATTTTTAGAAAATTCCGAAAGAGGTTATTTATGGGATATACAGTTGCTGTAGTCGGCGCGACAGGTGCTGTCGGAGCTCAGATGATAAAAATGTTGGAAGAATCAACACTTCCAATCGATAAAATCCGTTACCTTGCTTCTGCACGTTCAGCAGGCAAGACTTTGAAATTTAAAGACCAAGATATTACGATTGAAGAAACGACTGAGACAGCTTTTGAGGGTGTTGATATTGCACTTTTCTCAGCGGGCGGTTCGACATCAGCTAAGTATGCACCATACGCAGTTCAAGCTGGAGCGGTAGTAGTGGATAACACATCTTATTTCCGTCAAAACCCAGATGTTCCTCTGGTTGTTCCAGAAGTCAATGCTCACGCACTTGATGCCCACAACGGAATCATTGCCTGTCCTAACTGTTCAACAATCCAAATGATGGTAGCGCTTGAGCCAGTTCGTCAAAAATGGGGCTTGGACCGCATCATCGTTTCAACTTACCAAGCAGTTTCAGGTGCTGGTATGGGAGCGATTCTTGAAACACAACGTGAACTTCGTGAAGTCTTGAATGACGGTGTGAATCCACGTGATTTGCATGCGGAAATCTTGCCTTCAGGCGGTGACAAGAAACACTATCCTATCGCCTTTAACGCTCTTCCACAAATCGATGTCTTCACTGACAATGATTACACATACGAAGAGATGAAGATGACCAAGGAAACGAAGAAAATCATGGAAGATGATAGCATCGCAGTATCTGCAACATGTGTGCGTATTCCTGTCTTGTCAGCTCACTCTGAATCTGTTTATATCGAAACAAAAGAAGTGGCACCAATCGAAGAAGTGAAAACAGCTATCGCAGCCTTCCCAGGTGCTGTTCTTGAGGATGACGTAGCGCACCAAATCTATCCTCAAGCTGTCAATGCAGTTGGTTCACGTGATACTTTTGTTGGTCGTATCCGTAAAGACCTAGATGCAGAAAAAGGGATCCACATGTGGGTTGTTTCAGATAACCTTCTCAAAGGTGCTGCCTGGAATTCAGTTCAAATTGCAGAAACGCTTCACGAACGTGGATTGGTTCGTCCAACAGCTGAATTGAAATTTGAATTAAAATAGTCATATCGTTTAGGAGTTCAGATGAACTCCTTCTTTGAATAGAGAGGTGTTTTCATGTCTTATCAAGATTTAAAAGAGTGTAAAATCATCACAGCCTTCATTACCCCTTTCCATGAGGATGGTTCCATCAACTTTGATGCCATTCCAGCCTTGATTGAGCATTTATTGGCCCATCACACAGACGGCATTCTCCTAGCTGGAACGACTGCTGAGAGTCCAACTTTGACTCACGATGAAGAGTTGGAACTCTTTGCAGCTGTACAAAAGATTGTCAATGGACGTGTTCCTTTGATTGCGGGTGTAGGTACCAATGATACGCGTGACTCCATCGAGTTTGTCAAAGAAGTAGCAGAATTTGGTGGTTTTGCAGCTGGACTTGCTATCGTACCTTACTACAACAAACCTTCTCAAGAAGGAATGTATCAGCACTTTAAGGCAATTGCTGATGCTTCTGACTTACCTATTATCATCTATAACATTCCAGGGCGTGTAGTTGTCGAATTAACTCCAGAAACCATGCTTCGTTTGGCTGACCATCCGAATATCATTGGTGTCAAAGAATGTACGAGCTTGGCCAATATGGCTTACTTGATTGAGCACAAACCAGAAGAGTTCTTGGTCTATACTGGTGAAGATGGAGATGCTTTCCATGCCATGAACCTTGGTGCGGATGGGGTTATTTCTGTTGCCTCTCATACAAATGGGGATGAGATGCACGAGATGTTGACTGCTATTGCAGAAAGCGATATGAAGAAAGCTGCAGCTATTCAACGTAAATTCATTCCTAAAGTCAATGCCCTCTTCTCTTATCCAAGTCCTGCTCCAGTTAAGGCAGTTTTGAACTACATGGGATTTGAAGCGGGTCCAACTCGTTTGCCTCTAGTTCCAGCGCCAGAAGAAGATGCCAAACGCATTATCAAAGTTGTCGTAGATGGCGACTACGAAGCAACTAAGGCAACCGTAACAGGCGTCCTTAGACCAGATTACTAATAAAGATAATAAAATCCATGACCGAATGAACAATCATGGATTTTTCTTATTTTCCTAAACAGAATTGGCTAAAGAGCTGTGTAATGAGTTCATCTGGAGCAGCGTCCCCAGTGATTTCTCCGAGAATTTCCCAAGTACGGGTCAAGTCAACTTGAAGCAAATCAACTGGCATACCCAGTTCAAGACCTTGGTTAACAGCTTGTAGACTTTCAACGGCCTTTTCAATCAAGGAAATATGACGAGCATTTGACAAGTAAGTAGCATCTTGCTCGACCAAACCAGCATTTTCAAAGAAGAGGTCGTTAATACGCTCTTCGATCTTATCGATATTTTGATTTTTAAGAACTGAAATACGGATAATATCTTCTGGTAGTTCCGAAGTTTCAATCGCTTCAGGAAGATCAGTTTTATTAAGTAGAATAATACGGTTGGTGTCCTGACTGATTTCTAAGAGTTGTCTGTCTTGTGCTGTTAGTGGTTCACTAGCATTTAGCACTAGTAGTACCAAGTCAGCTTCCTTGAGGGCTTTTCTAGAACGTTCGACACCGATTTGTTCCACGATATCATTTGTATCCCGGATACCGGCTGTATCAATTAATTTGAGAGGAACACCATTGATGTTGACGTATTCTTCGATGACATCTCGTGTCGTACCAGCAATATCTGTAACGATAGCCTTTTCTTCACGAAGGAGATTGTTTAGAAGACTGGATTTCCCAACGTTGGGACGGCCTATGATAGCTGTTGAAATTCCCTCACGAAGAATTTTACCACGACGAGCTGTTCTAAGGAGATTGGTTAGCAATTGCTCAAACTCCATGGTTTTCTCACGGACGACTGCAGTAGTGGCTTCCTCAACATCGTCATACTCAGGATAGTCGATATTGACCTCAACTTGGGCAAGTGTATTGAGGATTTCTTGGCGAGTATTATTAATGAGGTCAGAAAGAGAACCGTCCAATTGTTTGACTGCAATATTCATGGCCTTGTCTGTCTTGGCACGGATAATGTCCATTACCGCCTCAGCCTGTGTTAAGTCCACACGACCGTTTAGAAAGGCACGCTTGGTAAATTCACCCGGTTCAGCCAATCGAGATCCTTCACGGATAGCTAGCTGAAGAATTTCATTGGTCACTGCAATCCCACCGTGGGTGTTAATCTCGATAATATCCTCACGAGTGAAGGTTTTTGGAGACTTCATAGCCCCAACCATAACCTCGTCCATGACCTTACCAGTCAAAGGGTCAACGATGTGACCGTAGTTAAGAGTGTGGCTAGAAACCTGACTCAAATCTTTTCCTTTAAAAATCTTTTGCGCAATGGCAAAACTGTCAGTTCCGCTCAGGCGGACAATACCGATAGCCCCTTCACCTAGTGGAGTAGAGATAGCAGCGATGGTATCAAATTCACGTGTAATCATAATGTTTCCTTTAATTAATGGCTCTTTTCTTGGGAATTTCTCCAAGTCTCTTTTCAAATTGTAACAAATTTAAACTATTTCTTCAATGGATGCTACTTGGAGATTGAAAAAGCCTAAGCATTTCTGCTTAAGCTAGCTTATTTGGTGCGCATTTCCCCTTGTGGGAAATAAGTTCCTTCTGGCATGTCGTTGATGATGACATGGACAGCAGATTGAGGTGCTCCAGTGTTGCGGACGACTGCTTCCGTTACTTCCTTAGCAAGAGCTTTCTTTTGCTCTAGCGTGCGTCCTTCAAATAAATCGATGCGTACAAATGGCATAATAGCTTCCTCCACTAGTTTTTGATTTCTTCTATTTTACCACATTTTGCCGTTTAAAGCTTAAGAAAATTATGATATACTAGAATGTAGCAAAAATTTAGAAATGGACGTGAAGCAAGAAGCATGGCACAGTTGTATTATCGTTATGGGACCATGAACTCTGGTAAGACGATTGAGATTCTCAAGGTGGCCTATAACTATGAGGAGCAAGGAAAAGGTGTTGTCATTATGACCTCGGCTCTGGATACGCGTGACGGTGTTGGCTACGTATCGAGTCGAATCGGTATGAAACGCCCTGCCCTTGCGATTGAGGAAACGACGGATATCTTTGGATTTATCCGTGATTTATCAGAAACACCTTACTGTGTGTTGGTTGATGAGGCTCAGTTTCTCAAACGTCACCATGTTTACGACCTAGCTCGCGTTGTGGACGAGTTAGACATACCCGTCATGGCTTTTGGTTTGAAAAATGACTTTCGCAATGAATTATTCGAAGGTTCCAAGTATCTCTTGCTTTTAGCAGACAAGATTGACGAAATCAAGACTATCTGTCAGTATTGCAAGAAAAAGGCGACTATGGTGTTGCGTACGCACGATGGTGTGCCAGTCTATGATGGCGAACAAATTCAGATCGGTGGAAATGAAACCTATATCTCAGTCTGCCGAAAACATTATTTTGCGCCTGAAATCAATAAGGAGAATGAAGAAAAATGAACATCTATGATCAACTACAAGCTGTAGAAGACCGATATGAAGAATTAGGAGAATTGCTGAGTGACCCAGATGTCGTCTCAGACACCAAGCGTTTCATGGAGCTTTCAAAAGAAGAGGCTTCTACTCGTGACACCGTAACAGCCTACCGTGAGTACAAACAAGTCCTTCAAAACATCGTTGATGCTGAAGAGATGATTAAGGAATCAGGTGGAGACGCTGACTTGGAAGAAATGGCCAAGCAAGAGCTCAAAGATGCTAAGGCTGAAAAAGAAGAGTACGAAGAAAAACTGAAAATCTTGCTCCTTCCAAAAGATCCAAACGATGACAAGAACATCATCCTTGAAATCCGTGGAGCAGCTGGTGGAGACGAGGCAGCGCTCTTCGCTGGGGATTTGCTAACAATGTACCAAAAGTATGCGGAAGCCCAAGGCTGGCGCTTTGAAGTCATGGAAGCTTCTATGAATGGTGTCGGTGGTTTCAAAGAAGTGGTTGCCATGGTTTCTGGTCAATCTGTATATTCTAAGCTTAAGTACGAATCTGGTGCCCACCGTGTGCAACGTGTCCCTGTGACAGAAAGCCAAGGTCGTGTTCATACCTCAACTGCGACAGTTCTTGTCATGCCTGAAGTGGAAGAAGTGGAATACGATATCGATCCAAAAGACCTTCGTGTTGACATTTACCACGCATCAGGTGCTGGTGGTCAAAACGTCAATAAGGTTGCGACTGCTGTTCGTATCGTTCACTTGCCAACCAATATCAAGGTTGAGATGCAGGAAGAACGTACCCAGCAGAAGAACCGTGAGAAAGCCATGAAGATCATCCGTGCGCGTGTTGCTGACCACTTTGCTCAGATTGCTCAAGATGAACAAGACGCTGAGCGTAAGTCTACTATCGGTACTGGTGACCGTTCAGAACGGATTCGTACTTATAATTTCCCGCAAAACCGTGTTACGGACCACCGTATCGGTTTGACCCTCCAAAAACTAGATACCATTTTGTCTGGTAAATTGGATGAAGTTGTGGATGCCTTGGTTCTTTATGACCAAACACAAAAATTAGAAGAATTAAACAAATAATGAAATTAGCTCAATTATTTTCAGATTTTGAAGAAGAGTTGATAAGACAAGGAGAGGAAGCAGAAAGCCTCTCTTTTGTCTATCGTAGCCTTAAAAATCTCTCTTTTACAGACTTTGTCTTTGCCCTTCAACAAGAGGTAACAGAAGAAGAAAAACAATTTGTAAAAGAGATTTACCAACAGTTAGCAGCTCATAAACCGGCACAGTACATCATTGGTCACGCAGATTTTTTTGGAATGCAGTTAAAAGTAGATGAGCGGGTTTTGATTCCTCGTCCAGAAACAGAAGAGTTGGTGGAACTCATCCTCACAGAAAATCCTGAGGATAAGCTTAAGATCCTAGATATCGGGACTGGAAGTGGCGCCATAGCTCTCGCATTAGCAAAAAACAGACCAGATTGGTCAGTGACAGCAGCAGATATTTCACAAGACGCCTTAGAGCTTGCATCAGAGAATGTTAGAGATCAAAATCTTAATATATTTTTTAAAAAATCTGATTGTTTTGCAGAAATTTCTGAAAAATATGATATAATTGTATCCAATCCACCCTATATCTCTCGTGCAGATGAGTCAGAGGTTGGTTTGAATGTTTTGCATTCAGAGCCTCATCTAGCTCTTTTTGCAGATGAGGATGGCCTAGCTATTTACCGCAGAATTGCGGAAGATGCAAAAGACTATCTCACAGATGGTGGTAGGATTTACCTTGAAATTGGATACAAGCAAGGTCAAAGTGTTCCTGCGCTTTTTAGGAAATATCTTCCTGAAAAACGAGTACGAACACTCAAAGACCAATTTGGTCAAGATAGGATGGTTGTAGTTGATGATGGACAGGATTAGACAAGAGTTGGAAAAGGGCGGAGCTGTTGTTTTGCCTACAGAGACAGTTTATGGTCTCTTTGCTAAGGCCTTAGACGAAAAAGCTGTTGACCATGTTTACCAACTCAAACGTCGTCCTAGAGATAAGGCACTCAATCTTAATGTCGCTTCTCTAGAGGACATCTTGCACTTTTCAAAGAATCAGCCAACTTATCTACAAAAGCTTGTAGAGGCCTTTTTACCGGGTCCCTTGACCATTATCCTCGAAGCCAATGACCGAGTTCCCTATTGGGTCAACTCTGGTCTTGCAACTGTCGGATTTCGGATGCCGAGTCACCCCATTACACTTGATTTGATTCGAGAGATAGGACCCTTGATTGGGCCGTCTGCCAATATCTCGGGTCAGGCGAGTGGAGTGACCTTTGCTCAAATTCTAGAGGATTTTGACCAAGAGGTTCTGGGTCTGGAGGACGACGCTTTTCTAACTGGACAGGATTCAACTATTTTGGATTTGTCTGGAGACAAGGTGAACATCTTGCGCCAAGGTGCAATTAAACGAGAGGATATTCTTGCTCGGTTGCCAGAGATTTCTTTTGAGGAGGAATGAGATGCTAAGAGATTTGCAAGAAACAGATGTGAATGCTATATGTGAGATTAACCAAGAGGCTTTGGGTTATTCTTTTAGTCCAGAGGACACAGCTAGTCAACTAGCTAGACTGTCTCAGGATTCTCATCATTTCCTACTTGGCTATGAGGATGAGGTCAGCCATGTCCTACTTGGATATGTCCATGCTGAAGTTTATGAATCCCTCTATTCCAAAGCAGGCTTTAATATCTTAGGCTTAGCGGTTTCGCCTCAAGCACAAGGACGAGGTATCGGTAAAAGCTTACTGCAAGGGTTGGATCAAGAAGCAAAAAGACGGGGCTATGAGTTTATCCGCTTAAACTCTGCTGATCATCGTCTGGGTGCTCACGCATTTTATGAAAAAGTTGGTTATACTTGTGATAAAGTGCAGAAACGGTTTATTCGCATCTTTTAGTATATTTTCTTAAACTAAAAGACCTGTCATATTATAAAGGAGAAGACCTATGATTTTTGACAAAGACGATTTTAAAGCATACGATGCTGATCTCTGGAATGCTATTGCCAAAGAAGAAGAACGCCAACAAAACAACATTGAGTTGATTGCTTCGGAAAACGTGGTTTCCAAGGCTGTTATGGCAGCTCAAGGGTCTATCTTGACAAACAAATATGCCGAGGGTTACCCAGGGCGCCGTTATTATGGTGGAACTGATGTAGTAGACGTGGTAGAAACTCTAGCTATTGAACGTGCAAAAGAAATTTTCGGTGCTAAGTTCGCCAATGTTCAACCTCACTCAGGAAGCCAAGCCAACTGTGCGGCTTACATGGCCTTGATTGAGCCTGGTGACACTGTAATGGGAATGGATTTGGCAGCAGGTGGACACTTGACCCACGGAGCTCCTGTTAGCTTCTCTGGTCAAACCTACAACTTTGTTTCTTACAGTGTGGATCCTGAAACGGAACTCTTGGACTTTGACGCTATCTTGAAACAAGCCCAAGAAGTCAAACCAAAACTAATCGTAGCGGGTGCTTCAGCCTATTCTCAAATTATCGACTTCTCAAAATTCCGTGAAATCGCAGATGCTGTTGGGGCTAAGCTCATGGTCGATATGGCTCATATCGCGGGTTTGGTTGCGGCTGGTCTTCACCCAAGCCCAGTACCATACGCTCATATCACGACAACAACGACCCACAAAACCCTTCGTGGACCTCGTGGTGGTTTGATTTTGACAAATGATGAGGATCTAGCTAAGAAAATCAACTCAGCTATTTTCCCTGGTATTCAAGGTGGTCCTTTGGAGCATGTTATCGCTGCTAAGGCGGTTTCATTCAAAGAAGTTTTGGATCCAGCCTTCAAGGAATATGCTGCTAATGTCATCAAAAACAGCAAGGCTATGGTTGAAGTCTTCTTGCAAGACCCTGATTTCCGTATCATTTCTGGCGGTACTGAAAATCACCTCTTCCTAGTGGATGTGACTAAAGTTGTAGAAAACGGAAAAGTTGCTCAAAACTTGCTGGATGAGGTTAATATTACCCTAAATAAAAACTCAATCCCTTACGAAACCTTGTCACCATTCAAGACAAGTGGGATTCGTATCGGATCTGCAGCCATCACTGCACGTGGATTTGGTGAGGAAGAAAGCCGTAAAGTGGCTGAACTCATCATTAAAACCCTTAAAAATGCAGAAAATGAAGCTGCCTTAGAAGAAGTGAGAAGTGAAGTCAAAGCGTTGACAGCTGCCTTCCCACTATACGAGGACTAATACTTTTATGGACATTTATATTAAGAAAGCTATTATCCATCAGTTCAGCCCAGACGATACTGAGTTGTTTCTAGCGGATAAGTTTCTCAATATCACTCCAAAAATCGAGGAATACCTACGTAAAAAAATCGAACGCGTGTATTCAGATGAAGCCAAGACTGGGATTTTCGAAGAAGAAAATCCCTTCTTCAATCACATCACGGATGATTTGTTGGAGACATCATTAACACTGGCTAATCTCTGGAAAGAGGAGTTTAGCATTTCTGAAAATCTCAAGACTAATGACTTGATTTTTGTACAATTTTCTAAAGAAGGTGTTGAACATTTCGCTTTCTTGCGAATTGCTCTACGTGAGACCTTGACCCACCTCGGTGGAGAAGTTGATAACCCAATCAAGCTAACTCAGAATAACCTGCCTGGATTTGGAACGGGGGCTGATGAGGCTCTGGTGGTTAATCTTCAAAGTCGCAAGTACCATCTCATCGAAAAACGCATCAAGTACAATGGGACTTTTTTGAACTATTTTTCAGAAAATCTCTTAGCTGTTGCACCTAAGATTTCGCCAAAAAAATCCATCAAGGAACTGGAAAAAACGGCTCAGAGAATTGCAGAATCTTTTAACACAGATGACTTTCAATTTCAATCCAAGGTCAAATCAGCGATTTTCAACAATCTTGAAGAAAGCAATGAACTGTCTCCTGAGAAATTGGCTAACGACCTTTTTGACAACAATCTGACAGCTCGTTTGAGCTTTATCGACCAAGTCAAGGAAGCCGTACCAGAACCAGTCCAGTTTGATGAAATTGATGCCAGTCGTCAGCTCAAGAAATTTGAAAATCAAAAGCTTTCCTTGTCAAATGGAATCGAACTCATCGTTCCCAATAACGTCTATCAAGATGCGGAATCGGTCGAGTTTATCCAAAATGACAATGGAACCTATTCTATCTTAATCAAAAATATCGAGGATATTCAAAGTAAATAATGTTTAAATTTATACGAAGAATGCTAGTGCTAGCAGTCTTCCTTTTTGCTGGTTATAAAGTTTACCGAGTTCACCAAGACGTCAAACAAGTCATGACTTATCAACCCATGGTTCGAGAAATCTTGAGTGAAAAAGATACTCCAGCCAATGAAGAGCTTGTGCTCGCTATGATTTATACCGAAACGAAGGGAAAAGAAGGGGATGTCATGCAGTCTAGTGAGTCTGCAAGTGGTTCAACCAACACTATCAATGATAATGCCTCTAGTATTCGTCAAGGTATTCAAACTCTAACAGATAACCTCTATCTGGCTCAGAGCAAGGGGGTAGATGTCTGGACCGCTGTTCAAGCCTATAATTTTGGGCCTGCCTATATCGACTTTATCGCTCAGAATGGCAAGAAAAATACACTAGCACTGGCCAAGCGTTATTCCCGTGAGACTGTTGCTCCAATCCTTGGCAATACCACTGGAAAAACCTATAGTTATATTCACCCTATTTCTATCTTTCACGGAGCTGAACTCTATGTAAATGGTGGAAACTATTACTATTCTAGACAGGTACAGCTAAACCTTTACATCATAAAATGTTTCACTTTCTTTTCGACATCTGGCTAGACCAGGTGTTTTTTGCTATAAGTTTTCTTTAAGATTGTTTTATTACCCTAGAAAGGTAAAGGAGGGAATATCCCATGAGAAAGAAATTCTTTCTAACAAGTGCTGCAGTATTGTGGGCCGCAACAGCTATGACAAGCGTCCACGCAGCAACCGATGTTCAAAAAGTAATCGATGAAACCTATGTACAACCAGAATATGTCCTAGGTTCTTCTCTATCTGAAGACCAGAAAAATCAAACTCTTAGCAAACTTGGCTATGATGCATCAAAAGACACCAAAGATATCAAAACTATGACACCTGATATCTATTCGAAAATTATGAATGTGGCTAATGATGCTAGTTTACAACTCTATTCATCAGCTAAGATTCAAAAGTTAGGTGATAAGTCGCCTCTAGAGGTCAAGATTGAAACGCCTGAAAATATCACCAAGGTGACGCAGGATATGTACCGTAACGCAGCAGTGACGCTGGGAGTAGAGCATGCCAAAATCACAGTTGCAGCTCCTATTCCAGTTACAGGAGAGAGCGCCCTAGCAGGGATTTACTACTCTTTAGAGGCCAATGGTGCTAAAGTACCGCAAGCCAATAAAGACTTGGCTCAAGAGGAGCTAAAAGCCTTATCAGATATCAACGCAGAGAACAAGGACAAGTCAGGTTACGATGCCAATAAACTCAATGTCGCTTTGGCAGATATCAAGGCAGGAATCGCAAAAGCAAAAGAAGCCAAAGGTAATCTGACAGAAGAAGATGTCCGCAAAATCGTTGAAGACACGCTAAAAAACTACAAACTCGATCAGGTTATAACAGGAAACCAGGTCAATATCATCATCAATTTTGCACTCAACCTCTCTAAGAGTGACATTTTGAACAATGCTGATTTCACTAAAACCCTAAATGATCTCAAGCAAAGCATTGTCTCCCAAGCTGGAGATAGCTTCAAAAATATTAACCTCAACTTTGATGCCAATAAAGCACTAGAAGACGGGGGCAACTTTTTGAGTCCCCTTTGGCAGGCCATTGTCAACTTCTTCAAGAGTTTTGGTGCTTAGGTCATTTCATGATATAATAGATGGTAACAGAAATGTTGCCGTCTTTTTTTTGTTGGCTGATAGAAAGTGAATAATATGTTAAAGAAAAATGATATTGTAGAAGTTGAAATTGTTGATTTGACCCATGAAGGTGCAGGAGTTACTAAGGTAGATGGTTTGGTTTTCTTTGTAGAAAATGCTCTACCAACTGAGAAAATCCTCATGCGAGTCCTTAAAGTCAATAAAAAGATTGGCTACGGGAAAGTTGAAGAATACCTTACTTACTCTCCACACCGTAACCAAGACCTTGACCTAGCTTATCTACGCTCAGGTATCGCTGATTTGGGGCATCTTGCCTATCCAGAGCAGCTCAAGTTTAAAAGCAAGCAAGTCAAAGACAGCCTCTACAAGATTGCTGGTATTACCGATGTAGAGGTCGCTGAAACGCTCGGCATGGACCATCCAGTCAAGTATCGAAATAAGGCACAGGTGCCCGTTCGTCGAGTGAATGGTATCTTGGAAACTGGCTTTTTCCGTAAAAATTCGCATGACCTTATGCCTCTTGAAGATTTCTTCATCCAGGATCCTGTTATTGACCAAGTCGTAGTAGTTCTACGCGATTTGCTTCGTCGTTTTGATTTAAAACCTTATGACGAAAAGGAACAGTCTGGCTTGATTCGGAACCTTGTGGTGCGACGTGGGCACTATTCAGGACAAATCATGGTTATCTTAGTGACTACACGTCCTAAAGTTTTCCGAGTGGAACAGTTGATTGAACACCTTATCAAGCAGTTCCCAGAGATTATATCTGTCATGCAAAACATCAATGACCAGAATACCAATGCGATTTTTGGTAAGGAGTGGAAGACCCTTTATGGTCAAGACTATATTACCGACCAGATGTTGGGAAATGACTACCAAATCGCTGGACCAGCCTTTTACCAGGTCAATACTGAAATGGCAGAGAAACTTTATCAAACGGCCATTGACTTTGCGGAGTTAAAAGCAGATGATGTGGTGATCGATTCTTATTCGGGTATTGGAACTATTGGATTATCCGTTGCCAAGCACGTTAAGGAGGTCTATGGTGTTGAAGTGATTCCAGAAGCGGTAGAGAATAGCCAGAAGAATGCTGTATTAAACAATATTACAAATGCACACTATGTCTGTGATACAGCTGAAAATGCTATGAAGAACTGGCTCAAGGAAGGTATTCAACCAAGTGTTATCTTGGTTGATCCTCCACGCAAAGGCTTGACCGAAAGCTTTATCAAAGCAAGCAGTCAAACAGGAGCAGACCGCATTGCTTATATTTCATGTAATGTTGCAACTATGGCGCGTGATATCAAACTCTATCAAGAGTTAGGATATGAATTGAAGAAAGTTCAGCCGGTGGACTTGTTTCCACAAACGCATCATGTGGAGTGCATAGCGTTGATACAAAGAGTGAAATCGTGAAAATCCTGCATTTTAAGCAGTTTTACAAGCATTATGTCTTTAATGAAGATGGCGAAGGTGGACGAAAAAAAGTCCTAAAAAATTATATAGATGTGAATGTTTGCATTGATATGGTGTGTGGAGATACAAAGTATGAATTGGGAAGTGAGGACTACTAAATGATGAGATGGATAATAAAAATAATCTTGTTTCCAATCAGCTTGCTGCTGAGTATCCTTACTGCCTTTCTGACATTTATACTTGGCATAGGAACAACTATTCTGTATTTCTTAATGCTGATGTGTATAGTTGCTGCAATAGGATCATTTATGCAAAAAGATATATCACTTGGCATTGAGGCATTGGTATTAGGATTTTTGTTAAGTCCTTATGGAATACCGATGGTCGGAGCAGCTGTTATAGCATTCCTTCAGGGAATCAATGAAGCAATAAAATCAATCTAAAAAAATTCATACAAATGGTTACCAAAGGCGATAGAAGAAAAACTATCGTCTTTTTCTTTGCCAATTTTTAAGGAGGGAGGTGAAGCGATGGACTTTGACTATTTCTATAACAGAGAAGCAGAAAGATTTAACTTTCTAAAAGTACCGGAGATATTGGTAGACGGAGAAGAATTTAAGGGATTATCCGCTGAAGCGATTATCCTTTATTCAATGCTTCTTAAACGGACAGGAATGTCTTTTAAGAATAACTGGATAGACAAAGATGGCAGGGTATTTATCTATTTTACTGTTGAAGAAATTATGAGAAGAAGAAATATCTCAAAGCCGACAGCTATAAAAACATTAGATGAACTCGATATGAAAAAAGGAATCGGACTGATTGAAAGAGTAAGGCTTGGGCTTGGTAAGCCGAATGTCATATATGTTAAAGACTTTATGAGCATATTAGCGGTAAAAGAAAATGGCTTTCAGAAGTCAAAAAACTTAACTTCAGAAGTAAAAGATTTTAACCTCAGAAGTAAAGAAAATGAACTTCAGGAAGTTCAAAATCTTGACTCTAACTATATAGAGAATAATAAGAGTAAGTATAGTAAGAGAGAATATAGTTTTGGTGAAAACGGGCTTGGAACATTTCAAAATGTATTTTTAACGGCAGAAGATATATCCGATTTACAAATCATAATGAACTCACAGCTTGATAATTACATTGAGAGATTATCTGCATATATCAAAAGTACCGGAAAGACCTATAAAGACCATAAAGCGACAATCCTTTCTTGGTTTTATAAAGATCAGGGGAGAGGAAAAGAAGTGAAAACATCAAATATCCCGACATGGGAAGAATATGATAAAGGAGAACACCTATGATGAAAGAATTAGAAAAAGTAATGATAGAAGATGTAGAGTATTCTTACGATCCTGAAAAAGAATATATCAAGGATGGACACGCATTTTGTAAAGTTTGCCATGAAAGAAAAGACGGAAAAGTGATGGAGTTCTTTGATAACAAGATGATATTTAAGATTTCTTGCAAATGCGATAGAGATAGAGAGGAAAGAGAAAAAGAAAGACAAAAGCAGATGGAGATTGAACGATTAAAGAGTAGCTGCTTTAACTCGATTATTCAGTGGTCATACACATTTGAAAATTATCAGGGAGAAGAAAATCAAAGCCTTATCATTGCAAAGAACTTTGTAAAAGACTATGAGGAAATGAAAAAAGAAAATATCGGACTTCTTTTTTATGGCTCAGTAGGTAGCGGAAAGACCTATCTTGCCTGCTCCATTGCAAATAGCCTTATTGAACAGTATCAAATAGGCGTTAAAATAAGAAATTTTGCACAGATTATCAATGAGCTGCAAAAGGGAGGATTTGATTTTGACAAGAACGCATATATTGAATCCCTTGTAAATATTTCCGTTCTTATCTTGGATGACTTAGGAATAGAAAGAGATACAAGCTATGCCAAAGAGCAAGTATATAACATCGTGAATAACAGGTACTTAAAACAGAAACCGACTATCTTTACCACTAATCTTTCCTATGACACAATCCAAAATTGTAAGGATAGCGTAGAGTATCAAAGAATCTACTCAAGAATCATAGAGATGTGTATTCCTGTTATGGTTGTAGGAGAAGATTTTAGAAAGGTTATTCAAAAGGACAAACTGAATCGGAATAAGGACAGACTGCTGAATGGAGGTGAGATAAGTTGATCAATGAAGAAATAGCAAGAAAAACGCTGAATATGGAAGTTAGAGCTGCTAAAGTAACAGGAAAGCTAATTCTGAACTTATTAAAGAAATTGATGAAAGAAGCAGAAAAACTTGGAGGACTTGAAAAGCTGGTTAATGCTAACGGAAATGAAGTAAAGCTAAAAGATATGGTTAAAAAGGGACAGCTTGAAGAAATTCCGGTTGAAGAAGCAGAGCTTAAGGAACTGAAAAAGGAGCTAAATAGATACGGTGTTAAGTTTTCGGTGATGAAAGATAAGGAAACAGGTAAATTCTCAGTATTTTTCCAAGCCAAAGATATGAAAGTAATGGACAAAGCATTTAAGCATGCCCTGTCAGAATCGGAAAAGAAAACGGAAAGAAAAGAATCTATCCATAAGAATATTGAGAAGTTCAAGGAGATGGCTAAAAACTCTGTTTCCAAAGATAAAATCAAGAATAAACAAAAGGAGCAGAGCCTATGATAGATAAAATATTAAAGGACATCAAAGGCTTATTTAAGGTGCAAGATAAGGTAAAGTTTCTAAAGCAGAACATTCCCTATCTTGCATTTTTCTATATAGGTAATATCTTTTCACATCATGTAAGAGCCTATATAGGTGGCGATATTATTGACAAAATTTTTCAAGGGATATTAGAGATTAATACGATGAGCTTTCTTCCAAGCCTTCATCCTACGGATATTATAATGGGCGTGGTAGTAGCTGTTTTAATCAAAATTATCGTATATACCAAAGGGAAAAATGCTAAAAAGTTTAGACAGGGGAAAGAGTATGGCTCAGCAAGATGGGGAACGAAAAAAGATATAGAGCCATATATGGATGAAAAGTTTCAAAACAATATCCTACTTACGCAAACAGAACGATTAACTATGAATGGCAGACCGGCTAATCCTAAGTATGCAAGAAATAAGAATGTTCTTGTCATCGGTGGATCAGGAAGTGGAAAAACCCGATTTTATGTCAAACCTAACTTAATGCAGATGCACAGTAGCTATTGTGTAACTGATCCGAAAGGATTAACCTTTTAGGGACAGAGAAAATAACAAAAACTTGGAAAGGAGGTAATTCTCATGTCAAATACGAAAAGAACAGGACAAACAGCCCTTTATGAGCGTTTAAGTCGAGATGATGAAATGCAAGGAGAAAGCAATTCCATCACCAATCAAAAGCAACTACTTGAAAGCTATGCCAAAAGAAACGGCTTTGTAAATATCTATCACTATACCGATGATGGAGTAAGCGGAACAACCTTTGATAGAGAGGGATTTCAAAAAATGATAAAAGCAGTAGAAGAAAACAAAGTATCTACTGTGATAGTAAAAGATATGAGTAGGTTTGGCAGAGACTACCTCAAAGTAGGTTTTTACACCGAAATACTTTTCAAAGAAAAGGGAGTAAGGTTTATCGCCATCAATAACGGAATAGACAGTGAAAAACAAGCAGAAAGCGACTTTACCCCATTTCTAAATATTATGAATGAATGGTATGCAAGAGATACCTCAAGAAAAATACAATCTATCTTTAGAGCAAGAATGGAAGAGGGTAAAAGAGTATCACCAAGCGTTCCATACGGCTATTATAGAAACCCTAAGAACAAACAGGAGTTACTTGTCGATAAAGAGAGTTCAAAGGTCGTAAACCGCATTTACAGGCTTGTAATAGAGGGATATGGAGTAACACAGATAGCAGATATACTAACCAAAGATAAAGTCCTTATTCCGTCAGCCTATGCAGAAATACATTATCCCGAAAATAACCATAGCTCAAAGAAAAGAGGAATAGAAGACCCGTATTTTTGGACACCGACCACAGTAGGTTATATCTTAGAAAAAAGAGAATATATGGGACACACTGTACTTGGTAAAACAATATGCCTTGATTACAAAACTAAGAAACGCAGAAAGGCAAAAGAAGATGAACTCATTATCTTTAAAAACACCCATGAAGCCATCATTGACGAAGAAACATGGAATAACGCCCAAAGGTTAAGAAAAACAGTGAGAAGAAGTCCAAAGTATGGTACAACCTCACACCCATTTACAGGACTTTTAATCTGTTCTGATTGTGGAGGAAAGTTAAGTTACAGAGAGCCGGCAGAACATAAAGAAAAGAAATACGATTGTGATTATTGTTTTGTGTGCCAACATTACAGACACAGAAAAGGCACTTGCAGTATGCACTACATCAAAGTAAAGACAGTGAATGAAATTCTCTTAAAATCAATCAAAGAAATAACCAATTTTGCAAAAGAAGAAAAGCAAGAGTTTCTAAAAGTGATGAACAAGTTATCCGATGAAAAAAGAGAAGAAAAGTATCAAGGGGATAAAGTAAAATTAGAAAAATTATCATCAAGAAATGCAGAACTAACAACCCTCATTACAAAGATATATGAAGACCACGCACTTGGGAAAATTCCTGTAAAACACTTTGATAGATTATTTAATACCTATGATACGGAGCAACAAGACTTAGAAAAGCAAATACAGTATTTTGAACAAGAAATAGAAAGCTATCATCAGAAAAAAGTTGACATCGATAAATTTCTAAAAATGATAGAAAAATATACCGATATTGAAAAACTGACAGTACCGATGATAAATGAGTATATAGAAAAAGTTGTAGTCCACGAAGCGACAGGAGGAAGACAAGGCAAATATAGAAAACAACAAATTGATGTGTATTTTAATTTTATAGGAAACTGCCAAATACCACAGAAAGTTGATATAGAAAAAATGGCTTAAAAATGATAAAATATTCTTAATTAATATATACTAATTTATATACTTGAGAGGTGTTAATTACGGGATATATTGATATAAATAAAAACAAGAGGAAAATATTTTTACTTATACATCCAATGTTTTTTTCTGCTGAGGGAATGAAAAAGTTAATTGTTGATAATATTGGAAATAAGTATATTGCTTATAAAAAGTAATATTAAAATTGTAATTTTGGAGGAAAGTTAGTGAACATACATGAGTTTGGAATTAACAACGATAAAATAATTGTATTAATTCATCCTTCATTGGTTATGTGGGATTATTTTGAATACGTTTTATCCCTGCTTAAGGAAGATTATCATATTATTATTCCGGCACTTCCAGGATATGATGAAGAAAATCCAAATGTAAATTTTACAAGTGTAGAAAAAATAGCTAACAGTTTATCAAGATGGTTGATAGAACGTAACATTAAAACAATTGATCTTCTTTATGGATGTTCAATGGGAGGTTCAATTGCACTTAAAATGTTTTCTAATCAGCAGGTTAAAATTAAAAGCATTGTTTGCGATAGAGAGATTACCCCTTATCAACTTCCGTGGATTATTACAAGACTTATTGCCATAAAAGATTTTCTTATGATCTCTATGGGGAAGATTGGAGGGCTAAAGCTTCTTGAAAAAGCATTTTCTACAGATGAATATAGCAAATCTGATTTGGAGTACATTTCTAAAGTTCTTAGTTTTATCAGTTATAAAACCATTTATAGGACTTTTGAATCTTGCAATAACTATGCTATGCCAAATGAAGTGATGGAAGGTAGTGAACATATTCAATATTGGTATGGTGATAAAGAAGCTAAAGCACGTGCATGGGACATTCAATATATGAAAAAATATTTTCCTAATACTGAATTTATCAAGTTTGAAAATATGGGACATGGTAGTATGGCAATTATTCATCCAGTAAAAATGGCTAATATATTTATGTCTTTAATAAAAGTGTAGTATTAATACTTTATATATTAGTAATATTTACTGGAAAATAAGAGACTATAAAAAACATCTTCATAGAAAAGATAAGGTTAGTGATAAGAACATCATATAACAGAAAGATATGATTTTAGGGAAAACAAGAAAAATCAAAGATAAAATACATTATCTAAAAGGGGAACAAAATAAAAAAGAATTGCTAAACGGCTAAGGAAATCTTAGTCGTTTTTTATTGTTCAAAATTAAGAAGAAAGGAAAACAGATAAAATGAAAAACATAGAAGAAAAAATTTTAATGGCAGATGAAGAAATCAAGCAGTTACAAAACAAAAGAAAAAAGCTCATCAGTCAACAGAAACAGGAAGAACGAAAAAAGAGAGATAGACGCATTTATGAAAAAGGAGCAGTCTTTGAAAGTATCTTTTCCGCAAGCAAAGACTTTACCAAAGACGAATTTTATCAACTAATTACATTCCCGAATATCAAAGAATCAGTCAATCAAAAAATCCTAAAAATTATTGAAAAGCGAGAAAAAAGCGAAAATCAAAATACAGAAAAGCAAGAGGAAGAAACAGACATCGAGGAATAGTCCCTTGTTTACAAGGGCGCACTTATACACCCTAAAGGGTGTGTGCGTTCTCCGAAGGCTCTTGCAGAGAGCATATCAGCGAACGCTGATACAGGGGAGCTACACTCCCCTACGGAAATAAATTTCCTACCCCTTGTGTACTTCCCAAAAGAAATCGGATAAAAGCTATCCGATTTCTTTTGGGAAGTCTTATCTATCGCCACATCAAAGTATCAGAAAAACGAAAGGGGGGTTTTAGCTATGGCGATATATCATCTTTGCATAAAGATTATTTCAAGAGGCAAAGGAAAAAGTGCAGTAGCAGCTTCCGCCTATCGAAGTGGCGAAAAGATAAAAAATGAATATGACGGAATAGTCCATGACTTTACAAGAAAAGGCGGAATAGCACATACAGAAATTCTATTACCACAAAATGCACCACAGGAATTTTCAGACAGAGGAACATTATGGAACAGTGTAGAGAAAATTGAAAAAAGTAAAAACTCACAGCTTGCAAGAGAAATAGAAATTGCATTGCCTAAAGAATTAGACAGGGAAAAACAGATTGAGCTTGTAAGAGAGTATGTAAAAGAAAATTTTGTAAAAGTCGGTATGTGTGCCGATATTGCTCTGCACGATAAAAATGACGGAAACCCACATTGTCATATCTTACTAACCATGCGACCGTTAAACGAAGATAAAACATGGGAAGCAAAATCAAAAAAAGAATATATCCTTGATGAAAACGGAGAAAAGATAAAACTCAAAAACGGCAATTACAAAACAAGAAAAATCAATACAACAGATTGGAATGAGCAGGACAAAGCGGAAGAGTGGAGAAAAGCATGGGCGGATACTGCAAACAAATATCTTGAAGAAAATAGCATACAGGAAAAAGTAGACCATCGTTCCTATCAAAGACAGGGCATAGAACAAATACCGACCATTCATTTAGGAGTATCAGCCACTCAAATGGAGAAGAAAGGCATACAGACAGAAAGAGGAAATATTAATCGAGAAATTAAACATCAGAACAAAATATTAAAAGAAATCTCAAGACGAATAAAAGCCTTGTTAAATTGGATAAGAGGAATTGGAAAAGAAGAAAATGCAAAAACAGAAAACATAAAGTCTACCCTCCCACCGAAAGAAAATCTAATATCTGTTTTTGAAAATCTTATCAATCAAAACGCAGATAGCAATAATGCAGACTTAGAGAAATACATTGAGAGTTACCAGCTTCTTAAAGAGAAAAATATCACTTCCTTATCTGAACTCAAAGAAAGCATAGTTACTTTAAGAGATAAGAATTACAAGACCACAAGAGCTATTAAAGATACCGAAAAGAAAATAGATGATAGAGTACAGCTTATCGACCACGCCGAAAAATATTCGAAACATAAAGACACCTATAAAGCCTATACCAAGCTAAAGAAAAACAAACAAGATACTTTCTACAATGAGCATACCGCAGAGATTATTTTGTTTGAAAGTGCCAAGAAATATCTGAAAGAACATTTAGGAGAAAGCAAGACCTTAAATATATCCAAATGGAAATCGGAAGTTGCCAATATGAAGAAAGAGAAAAATAGCCTATACAATCAAATATTAGAGATACGAGAGGAAGTAGAACAGGCTGAAAAAGTTAAGACTTGTATTGAACAGTTACAGGAACATTCAAAGCAACTAACACAGGTAAAACGGAACGAGTTAGACCTATAAAATCAAGCGAAAAAATGGTATAATATTAAACAAGTATTTGATTTTGGAGGTGCTTAAATTCATGGATGAAAGAGAGAAAATCATTCGTTTATGGTTTGATATGTGGCTTACACAACAAGACTTAGGAATAGATGATATTTTTTTGGATGATGTGATTTATATTGAGAGTTGGTGTCCTAAGTATGAAAATCGGCAAACAGTAAAGCACTGGTTTAATGAGTGGAATACAAGAGGAAAAGTTCTTGCGTGGGATATAAAGCAATTTTTTCATAAGGATAATCAAACTATTGTAGAATGGCACTTCAAAAATAAAATGAATGAGGGGAAAGTTGAAGGATTTGACGGTATCTCTTTGATTGTTTGGACAGCCGATAATAAGATAAAAGCGTTGAAAGAGTTTGGTTGTAATTGTAACAACTACAATCCTTACAAAGAGAGTGAAACACCATTATTTAGAGATGAAAAAGTAAATTGGTTTTGAGGAGACAAAAAATTGATAGAAAGTAGACCTGAGTTTGACAAAATTACATCGTTTGATGAATTTACTAAATACTATTGGTATCGTGAAGAACTTTCACAGATATGCAAGTCATTAGGATTAGAATATAGAGGTACAAAACAGGAACTCAATTATATTATTGAGCAATACTTTAAGGGTAATTTGATTAAAAAATCATCAATAAAAAATGAAAAGAAGCAAGTGGAAAATATTACTTTAGATACACCATTACTTGAATGTGGTTTTTCTTTTAATGCAAAGTTCAGAGAATATTTCGCTGTTTTAACAGGTATCTCACCATTTAAATTTACTGCTGATATGGCAACAGTTTGGAGAAAAGTAAAAAGAGAAAATGATTTGAGTTTTACAATTCAAGATATGCTAAAAGTTTATTATGGGAAATCAGATCATGCAAAGTATGATAATTCGGTTTGTCAATGGAATCAATTTTTAAAGGATTTCTGTGCAGACGAAAATAGTTGCAACTACTCAAACAAATTAAAAGTAGCTTCTATTCTTTGGAAAGAAGTCAGAAATTCAAGAAATGAAAAAATTTATTCAAAGAATCTTTTGACTGAATATGCCGATAAAATAAAAGAGTATTGCAAGTAGGATATTTTTAGCTTGCTAAACTAACAATTCAATAAAAGCTAACACGAAAGCAGTAAATCAAAAAGGTTTGCTGTTTTTTCTTTGCTTAAAAACGGAAAGGAGGACACATGGAAGAAGAAAAAAGAGTAATAAAAGAACCACAACATAAACAGTTAATAATGGATATTGGAAAAACAAAATACACCGTAAACCTACATTTCAAGCAAGGTACAGGGGAAACATACAAGGATAAAATACTAAAGCTAATCAAGAGAGAAACAGAGAAGATATAAATTTATCAAAAAAATTTTGTTTATGTCCTTGACAAATCTTCCCAAAAGGAACGATAGTCCTTGAGTGCGGTAAGATGCTTGAAGATAACGGATATGAGATAAAAATCTTAAATACAATTAACTTCAAAAAGAGCATGAAGTACAATCCATTCGCTTATCTCAGAAGTGAAAAAGATATACTCAAATTAGTACAGACAATCATCGCAAACACCAAGGGAGAAGGAGAAAAAGCAGGAGAAGATTTTTGGGTGAAAGCTGAGAAGCTCTATTACACTGCACTTATAGGATACATCTTCTATGAAGCTCCAAGAGAAGAAAAGAACTTTGCAACACTTCTCGATATGATAGACGCTTCAGAAGTTAGAGAAGATGATGAAACCTATATGAATCCGATAGACAGACTCTTTGAAGCACTTGAAAAGAAAGAGCCTACACACTTTGCAGTGAAGCAATATAAAAAGTACAAATTGGCTGCCGGAGTAATAGAATTAAGGAGAACACTTAATCACTATTTTAGTGAAATATGTGCTTCTTAATTCTTTTTTATTGAAAAATTAAGAGAAAGGGGGTAAAAATGAGGAATTTTGAAAAGATAACAGCACTCTATGAGAGATTAAGTCGTGATGATGAACTGCAAGGAGAAAGCAACTCTATCATCAATCAGAAAAAAATATTGGAAGAATACGCAAGCAAAAATAACCTGTCAAACATCATTCACTTTACAGATGATGGAATAAGTGGAACGCAGTTTGACAGACCGGGATTTATGGCAATGATGAACGGAGTTAATCAAGGAAATATTGGGTGTATCATTGTAAAAGATATGAGCAGACTTGGCAGAGATTATCTCAAAGTCGGTCAATGTATGGAGATATTAAGACAAAAGGGCGTAAGACTGATTGCTATCAATGACAATGTAGACAGCTTTTACAGAGAAGATGATTTTACCCCTTTTAGAAATATTATGAATGAATGGTATGCAAGAGATACTTCAAGAAAAATACAATCTACATTTAGATCAAAAGGAGAAAGCGGAAAGCATACGGCAAGCACTCCACCTTATGGCTACATCAAAGATGAAAAAGACAAAGATAAGTGGGTTGTAGATGAAAAAGCAGCCGAGATAGTAAGACGAATATTTAATCTTACAATGGACGGAGCAGGACCATATAAAATAGCAAAGATACTGGAAGCAGATAAGATAGATATACCCGCTTATCATCAGCAAAAAATGGGATATGGATTACATCAAAGCAAAAACTTTGAATATCCTTATCGTTGGTGTAGTTCCACAATTGCAAGTATCTTAAAGAAAAAAGAATACTTAGGGCATACAGTTAACTTTAAAACAAGAAAGCATTTCAAGGATAAGAAAAGTAAATATGTATCCGAAGATAACTGGCTCATCTTTGAAAATACTCACGAAGCAATCATAGACCAAGAAACCTTTGATAATGTGCAAAGGATAAGAGGAAATGTAAAAAGGTATCCTGATGGTTGGGGCGAATATCACCCACTAACAGGATTGATGTATTGTGCAGATTGTGGGAGCAAGATGTATGTTCATAGAACAAGCAACTATAAGAATATTCCCTATTACACTTGCAGTGCCTATACCAAAACCCCTTGCGGCACACTTTGTCCATCAGCACACAGAATAAAAGCAGAAGCGGTCTTAAACCTTATTAGGGAAACACTAAAAGATATTAAAAAATACCTTGATGAAGATAATGAAGCCTTTATCCGTTCCATTCAAAATGAAATGGAAGAAAAGGAAAAAATAGAGATAGAAAAGAAAAAGGTAAGATTAACGGAAAGCCAAAACAGACTTAGGGAACTCGAACGACTTATGTGCAGAATTTACGAAGATATGATCCTTAACAAAATACCAAATAGCAGATATGAGATACTAAACAATCAATATGAAACAGAGCAGATAACTTTAAGCAAAGAGATCAAAGATTTAGAGCAGCAGGTATCAAGATATGAAAAAGAAACAGACAGAGCAAGAAAATTTATATCTCTTATCAGTCGTTATGAAAACTTTGATGAACTTACAACTACAATGATAAATGAGTTTGTAGAAAAGATTATCGTACATGAAAGAGATAGAAAAGGAAGTCAGACATCAAAGCAAAAGATAGAAATTTACTTTAATTTCATAGGTAATTACGAACTACCACAGGCGGAGTTAAGCGAAGAAAAAAAACAAAAACTTGAGAAAGAAGAAAGAAAAATCGAAGAAAGAAAAGACAAGCTACATCAAAATTACCTAAAGCGTAAAGCGAGTGGAAAACAGAAAGAGTATGAAGATAAATATAAGGCAAGAAGAGAACAGAAGAAACAGGAGAAAATAAAGGTTTTGAAAAGAGTGGGGATACCGGTGAGTGAGTATATAAAAACAAATATTTAAATCTATCTTGACAAATATTGAATTTTAATTTATTATTAAATATAGATTCAGTATTGGAATAGAAAGAGGTGTGCTATGGCACAAGTATTAAAAGAAGAAGTTAGAAATAGAATACTCGAAGCAGCAGAAAAAGTATTTTATAAAAAGGATTATAGAGGTGCCAAATTAACAGAAATTGCAAAAGAAGCAGATATTCCTGTGGCACTAATTTATACCTATTTCAAAAATAAGGCAGTTTTGTTTGATGCAGTAGTAAGTTCTGTTTATATAAACTTCGAGTCAGCTTTTAATGAGGAAGAATCTTTGGAAAAAGGTTCTGCTTCTGAAAGGTTTGATGAAGTTGGAGAAAATTATATTCATGAACTTTTAAAAGATCGTAAGAAGTTAATTATTTTAATGGATAAAAGCTCAGGTACAAAGCATACAGAAGCAAAACAAAAACTCATATCGCAAATGCAGGTTCATATTGAAGTAAGTTTAAAAAGACAATCGAAACAGGAATATGATCCAATGCTTGCCCATATTTTAGCCAGTAACTTTACAGAGGGACTTCTTGAAATAGCGAGGCATTATCAAAGTGAAAAGTGGGCAAAAGATATGCTAAAACTTATTGCAAAGCGTTATTACAAGGGAGTGGAATCATTGTAAGTTGATTTGATATTTAAATGCGATAAATTTAAATTTTTGGAGGAGATATTTTGAAGATATATAAAGATAAAGAAGAACTGAAATCTGAGATAAATAAAAGTTTTGAAAAGTATATTTCTGAATTTGATATTATTCCTGAATCTCTCAAAGATAAGAGAGTCCCTGAAGTTGACAGAACACCAGCAGAAAATCTTGCTTATCAACTCGGATGGACAACATTAGTTTTGAAATGGGAAAAAGATGAGAAAAACGGTTTTGAAGTAAAGACACCGTCGGATATGTTTAAATGGAATCAACTTGGAGAATTATATCAGTGGTTTACCGATACTTATGCTCATTTATCGATAGAAGAATTAAAGAAACGATTGAAAGAAAATATTATATCTATCTATACAATGATTGATACACTAAGTGAAGAAGAATTATTTCAACCGCATATGAGAAAATGGGCTGATGAAGCTACTAAAACAGCGACATGGGAAGTTTATAAGTTTATTCATGTTAATACGGTTGCCCCTTTTGGAACGTTTAGAACTAAGATTAGAAAATGGAAAAAGATTGTGCTATAATTTTTGATTTGCTGATACAGTAATTTAAAAAAATATAGTGATCGGATAAAATAGACTTTGCGTAATCAGCAAAGTCTTACTTTAAACCTTAATACTGAATTAAAATTCAATATTATTCAATTTTGAAAGGAGAGTTGTTCATGCCGGAAAAAGAATTAAGGAAAAAAGTGATTGGGAAAAATAGTTTATCCAATTCACTTCTTGCTTTAAAAATAGTATTTGATTTGATACCACAAATCTTACTTGTATATTTGATTAGTTCTTTAATCACAAACAATATTAACGAAGGTAATTTAAAGTATATATTCTTGGGAATCTTTATATCGTTTGTATTAAAAGGAGTGTTTTATTATTTTGCAACAAAGGTTGCCCATGAGAAAGCATACGAAAAATTAACAGAACTTAGGTTAGATATTATCGGTCATCTGAAAAAACTAAGTTTGGGATTCTTTAAAGAACATAATACAGGAGAGCTTACCAACATTGTTCAACATGATGTAGAGCAAGTGGAAGTATACCTTGCCCATGGTCTTCCTGAAATAATGGCAGTTACACTTCTGCCTACCATTATTTTTGTAGCTATGATTTTTGTTGATTGGCGTCTTGCTCTTGGAATGATTGCTGGAGTTCCACTCATGTATTTGGTAAAAGTTCTTTCACAGAAAACAATGGATAAAAACTTTGCTATTTACTTTAACCATGAAAATAAGATGAGAGAAGAGCTAATGGAATATGTAAAAAATATTTCTGTGATTAAGGCTTTTGCTAAAGAAGAGGAGATTAGTGAAAGAACATTAAAAACGGCAAGAGAATATATTTACTGGGTTAAAAAGAGCATGGGAGCAATTACAATTCCAATGGGACTCATTGACATATTTATGGAAATTGGAGTAGTTATTGTCATGATTTTGGGAAGTATATTTCTTTACTATGGAAATATTACAACCCCTAATTTTATACTTGCCATTATTTTATCGTCTGCTTTTACTGCATCTATAAGTAAGACGGCTACATTGCAACATTTTTCTATTGTGTTTAAGGAAGCACTAAAGGCGATTGGAAAAGTTTTAACAGTTCCGCTTCCAAAGAAAAAGACAGAACAAGGTTTAGAATTTGGAAATATAGAATTTAAAGATGTGAATTTTGCATACGGAAAAGATAGCTTTGAGCTTAAAAATATCAATTTGAATTTTAAGAAAAATAGTTTGAACGCCTTTGTAGGAGCAAGTGGTTGTGGGAAAAGTACTGTATCTAATTTGCTTATGGGATTTTGGGATGCAGATGAAGGACAAATACTGATAAATGGAAAAGATATAAAAGAATATAGTCAAGAAAATATCTCAATGCTGATTGGTAGTGTGCAACAAGAAGTTATCCTTTTTGATTTAAGTATTTTTGAAAATATAGCAATTGGAAAACTAAATGCAACAAAAGAAGAAGTCATAGAAGCTGCTAAAAAAGCAAGATGCCATGATTTTATTTCAGCATTGCCAAATGGATATGAAACACGAGTAGGTGAAATGGGAGTTAAGTTATCTGGTGGAGAAAAACAAAGAATCTCCATAGCAAGAATGATACTGAAAAATGCACCGATTTTAATATTAGATGAAGCAATGGCAGCTGTTGATAGTGAAAATGAAAGACTAATCGGCGAAGCAATTGACGATTTAAGCAAGGATAAAACCATTATTACAATTGCTCATCATCTAAACACAATTAGAGATTCAGACCAAATTATAGTTATGGATAAGGGTGTTGTTCTTGATGCAGGAAGCCATGAAGAGTTGATGAAAAGATGTGAGTTCTATAAGGATATGGTTGAAGCACAGAACAAGGTAGATAGATGGAATTTGAAAGAGGTGGTAACAGAAAATGTTTAGAGAAATGTTAAAGCTGCTTACAAAAACCGGCAAGAGAGATTTGATTATATCAAGTGTATTCTTTGCCCTTTATGGACTAAGCTCCATAGCCATGATTGTTATCGTATTTTCTATACTGTTTCAGATATTTGATGGGACGAGTTTAGCAAGTTTATATAAAGGTTTTATTGCAATTGGGTTACTTGTAGTATTCAAAGGCATTTGTAATATGGTTGCAGATATGAAAAAGCATAGTGCAGGTTTTGATATTGTTCAGCAAATCAGAGAACGCATGATTATTAAATTGAAAAAATTCAGTTTGGGATTTTATACCAATGAAAGACTGGGAGAGATCAATACAATTTTACACAAAGATGTTGATAATATGTCTCTTGTTGTAGGACACATGTGGTCGAGAATGTTTGGCGATTTTTTGATAGGTGCAGTCGTATTTATCGGTCTTGCAAGTATTGATTTCAAACTTGCTATTCTAATGGCTGTATCTGTTCCGATTGCACTTGTCTTTCTATATCTGACAATTAAGCAATCTGAAAGAATAGAGAATCAGAATAATTCAGCACTTCTTGATATGGTTAGCTTATTTGTTGAATATGTTAGAGGAATACCTGTACTAAAGAGTTTTTCAAACAATAAAAGCTTGGATAATGAGCTTATGAACAAGACAAAAAAGTTTGGAGAAACAAGCAAAGTAGCTTCAAGATTCAAGGCAAAACAGCTATCTATATTTGGGTTTTTACTGGATATTGGATATTTAGTTCTTTTAATTGCAGGAGCAATACTTGTTATAAAGGGAAGTCTTGATGTACTTAATTTTATTATCTTTGCAGTAATTTCAAAAGAGTTTTATAAGCCGTTCGCTTCTATGGAACAACACTATATGAACTATGTTTCGGCGGTAGATAGTTACGAAAGACTTTCAAGAATTTTATATGCAGATGTAATCCCGGATAAAGTGAATGGAATTGTTCCGATGGATAATGATATAGCTTTTGAAAACATAGATTTTTCCTATGAAAAAGATGAATTTAAAATGGAAAAATTGAGCTTTTCTATTGCTGAAAAAACTATGACAGCCTTAGTTGGAGAATCAGGTAGTGGAAAGACTACTATAACCAACTTGCTTTTAAGATTTTATGATGTGCATAAAGGAAAAATTACCCTCGGAGGAACTGATATAAGGGATATTCCTTATGATGAGCTTTTAGATCGTATTAGTATTGTCATGCAAAATGTTCAGTTGTTTGATAATACCATTGAAGAAAACATCAAGGTAGGTAAAAAAGGAGCAACGAAAGAAGAAATCATTGAAGCTGCAAAGAAAGCGAGGATACATGATTTCATTATGAGTTTACCAAAAGGTTATGAAACTGATATTGGAGAAAATGGTGGGATTTTATCAGGTGGACAGAGACAAAGAATATCTATTGCAAGAGCTTTTCTAAAGGATGCACCTATTTTAATTCTTGATGAAATGACAAGTAATGTTGATCCTGTAAATGAATCTTTGATACAAGATGCTATTACAGAACTTGCAAAGAATAGAACTGTACTTGTAGTGGCTCATCATTTAAAAACCATTCAAAAAGCTGACCAAATTCTCGTATTTCAAAAAGGAAATTTACTTGAAAAAGGAAAGCATGGGGAACTTCTTGAGAAAGATGGTTACTACACAAAATTATGGAAAGCTCAGTACGAGGTATAATCATGATTTTGTTAAAAAATGTTTCTTATGAATGGGAAGATGGGCGAACTGCTTTAAAAAATATCAATCTTGAAATTAAAAAAGGTGAATTTGTTTTAATTTCAGGGAAAAGTGGAAGTGGTAAAAGCACTCTTGGAAGTGTAATGAATGGTCTTATACCACATTATTACAAAGGCAAAATGAAAGGAGAAGCCTTTGTGTCCGGAAAAGATATAAGCAAATTATTACTTCATGAAATAGGGCATATTGTAGGGACTGTATTTCAAGATCCAAGAAGTCAGTTTTTTACAACAACTACAGATGAAGAAATAGCTTTTGGGCTTCAAACGATCTGCAAATCAAGATATGAAATCAAACAGAGAGTAGAAGAAGTATATGCAGAACTGGATATTGAGGAACTGAAAGGAAAATCTGTTTTTGAATTATCAAGCGGACAGAAACAAAAGATAGCTATTGCAAGCATCTATGCGATGAATCCGAAAGTTTTAATTTTGGATGAACCTTCAGCAAATTTGGATATGAAAGCAACATTTGACCTGTTTTTAATTTTGGAGAAATTAAAGAAAAAAGGAACAACAGTTGTTCTAATTGAGCATCGTTTGTACTATGTAAAATCTTTATTTGACCGTTTTCTTTTGGTGAAAGATGGAGAGATTGCACAGGACTTGAGTCGGGAAGAAGTTATCCGTCTTGAAGGGGAGTTTTGGGATGAAAATGGGCTAAGAACTCTTGAATTAGAAGAATACAGGATAAGTGAGAAGAAAGATTCATATCAATTAAATGATGAAAGTATCAACGGAAAAGGCTTGAGATTTTGCTATCCGAATGTAGCTAAGGATGGAAAGAAACAAAACAAGTACATCTTAAATCATCTTGATTTCAATATGGAGTGTGGAAAAGCCATTGGTCTTATAGGCTTAAATGGTACCGGGAAAACCACCTTTGCAAGAGTGATTTCAGGACTTGAGAAGATAAAAGAGGGAACAATATGGGCTGGAAAAGATAAGTCGCTTAATCATAAAGATTTAATGGATATGTCATATTTTGTCTTTCAAGATTCAGACTATCAGTTGTTTTCGGAAAGTGTACTTGATGAAATGCTACTTGGTATTTCAAGTAAAGATAAAAAAGAAAATACTCAAAAGGCAAAGTCTATTTTGAGTGTACTTGGCTTAGACAAATACATTGATAAGCATCCGTTTGCTTTATCAAGAGGAGAAAAACAAAGACTGACAATAGCTTGTGGAATGATGAAACAGGCAAAAGTTTTTATCTATGATGAACCAACATCAGGTTGTGATAAAGACTCAATGCTTTCGGTGGCAAAATTGATTGAAGAACAATTAAAAAATGGGACAACAGTCTTGGTAATAAGTCATGATTTTGAGTTTTTAGCAAACACAGTAAGCGATCTGTGGGTAATGGGAGATGGAAAAATAGAAACTGTTTTAGATATGAGTGAAAGTAACAAATTTCTCATATTAGACAAGATGAGAGGAGGTAGAGAACTTGATAGATAGAAAAACAGTCGATCCGAGAATAAAACTTATTCTACTTCCAATTGCCTCCTTTACCAGCTTTTTTATAAGCGATACAATCCTACTTTTCGGACTGATTGTCTTTGCCTTTTTTCTGTATGTATACAGTAGTATGTGGAAAAGAGCATTACGCTTTATTTTGTTTTTTGTGCTTTTATACTGCATAGAGTTAGGGCTTGGAAAGTTTCGTGAAGCAAGTATCGTATTTGCAATATATATGTTTATTTACTTTGCATCAAGGATGACCTTAATTGCTATGTTTGGTGGATATATAACAAAGACTACAAGTGTAAGTGAAATGCTTGAAGCATTAAATAGAATGAAAGTACCAAGAAGCATTGGTATACCTTTTAGTGTTTTGCTTAGGTTTGTACCAACTATAAGAATAGAACTCAAGGCATTAAAAGAGAATATGAAGATTCGAGGAATCGTAACAAGTAGATTTTTCCCGTTGCTACATCCATTTAAATATATTGAATATACGCTTGTTCCACTTTTAATGAGGATGATTAAGATTTCAGATGAACTGTCAGCTTCAGCACTCATTAGAGGACTTGATAGTGATGAGAACAGGGTTACATTGACAAAATTGAGGTTTAGATGGGCGGATTTGTTGATTGGACTATTAGGAGCTTTGATGATTGCTCTTGTGATAGTAATACAGAAAATTTATTAGGAGGACTTTTATGAAAAACAAATTAAATGGTCGTGATTTTATTACAATCGGAATCTTTAATGCAATTGGAATTGTCATATACATGGTGGTTGCATTTGCTATGGCAACAACAGTGATTGGAGGATTTATTGCTTCAGGAGTTAGCTTTATGGTAGCTGCTACCGTTTATATACTTATGGCTTTGAAAGTTAAAAAGAAGGGCGTATTTACAATATCAGGAACGCTTCTTGGTTTAATTGCATTGTCAGGAGGACATTTGCCTCATGCAGTCTTTGCTGTAATCGGTGGAATTATATGTGATTTGATTATAGGAAATTATGAGAGCAAGGGACGAATGATTATTGGATATGGGATATTTGCATTAGCAGATTTTTTAGGAACAGTAATTCCTGTGATTTTATTCGGGACAGCTTCTTTTGTGGAAAGAGCATCAAAATGGAAAATGAGCGAAGCACAAATAAATGAAGCATTATCTTATTTCAAAGTTTCGTGGGCAGTAGGATTTGGCTTGATAACTTTTGTTCTTGCTTGCATAGGAGCATTCGTTGCAACAAAGATACTCAAAAAGCATTTTGAAAAAGCAGGAGTGATTTAATAATAAATTTACTTAGGAGGGAAAATAATGGAGGGATAATTATGTCAAAACTTATAGTTTCGGTTTTCACAGAACGATATAATTATCCTTTTTTATTCTTGGAATTGCTTACACATAGCAATAATACTTTACCAGAAACAACAAAATAGAAAATTATATAAAACATTAGTTTTTAAGCCGAGAGGACTTTTTACGTCAAAGTGTAGAAGTCCTCCTTTTTTATTCTCAAAACCAAAACAGAGAACTTAAAAAGGAGGATGACTAAGTGGCAAAGAAAGAATATTACCTTTATGTAAAAGGCAAAGCCGTACCTGTAAGTGAAGAAGTCTACAAAGCCTATTGGAAGATAACAGAGCATGAAAAGTATCTCCAAAGAAAAGATTGGAAGCATAATGTAATACCATTTTCGGCACTGGATCATGATGGACACTTTGTAGATAACATCATAGATGAAAAGATAGACTTAGAAAAAATTGTAGAAGTAAAAATGCGAATTGAAGAATTTCATAGAGCATTAAATACTCTTTCAAAAGAAGAACGAGAGTTGATGGAAGCCATCTTCTACAAAGAAGAAAGTCTAAGGTCAATCAGCAGAAGAGAGAAAGTTACACATCAAGCAATCAGTGGGAGGAGGGATAGGATTTTAGAAAAACTGAGAAAGATTTTAGAAGATAAAATCTAAAAACTTGGAAAGGTTAAGTGTCAAAAAAAGGTGCTTAACCTTTCTTTATGGAAACAAGCAGATACCAAAACGGAGGAATGAAAAATGAAGAAAGAAAACACATTACAGGAAGTACAGGAACAAATTTCTGAACTTCAGCAAGAAAGAGAAAAGTGCGATGTGAAGCTGAAACAATTACAAAATCAAGGCAAGAAATTAGAAAAACTTGCAAACGAAAAGGAACGAAAAAGAAGAAATCATAGGCTCATACAAAGAGGCTTGATAGTAGAAAGAGTCATTAAAAATCCTATCATGTTTACTAACGATGAGATAGAAGAATTACTTAAAGTTGCTACTCACACAAAAGAATACAGACAAGCCTATGAAGAAATGATAAATGGGAAAGATATGGAAGATGAAACAGAGATAGAGTAGATAAAATAAAAAACCATAGTTTTTTCAGAAGCTCCCTGCAAGGGCAAAAAGCTTCGCAGAACGCAAAGCACCCTTTAGGGTGTATAATTGCGCCCTTAGAAAAACTAAGGGATTTTAGCAAGTCTTTAAAAATCCAAAACTTAATAAAAACATACGGATAAAGTAGATAGGAAAAGATACAAAAAATAACCTGTCTGCTTTTTCCTTTACCTGAAAACAAACAAAAAATGAAAGGAGCTTAAAAGTGGCAGAAACATTTCACTTTAATATTTCTATGATAAGCAGAGGAAAAAGTAAATCGGCAGTTGCAAGTGCAGCATATATCTCTTGTGAGAAAATCAAAAATGAATGGGACGGAGAAGTTCACGATTACCATAATAAAAAGGGACTTTTACATTCAGAAATCTTCTTGCCGGAGAATGTTCCCATAGCATTAAAAGATAGAACTACTTTATGGAATAGCGTTGAACTAAATGAGAAAGCAAGTAACGCACAGCTTGCAAGAAACTTCATTATCGCCTTACCAAAAGAATTATCATTTGAAGAAAATAAGAAACTCATTACCGACTTCATACAAGAAAATTTTGTATCAAAAGGAATGATAGCAGACCTTGCAATCCATGATGAAAGTGATGAAGAAAATAATAATATCCATGCACATATTATGACTACCCTCAGACCAATCAATGAAAAAGGACAGTGGCAAGCAAAGTCAAAAAAAGAATATATTCTTGATGATTATGGCAATAAAATTCTAAATAAAAATGGGAAACCGAAAACAATAAAAGTAGAGCTGACAGACTGGAACAATAAAGGAAACGCAGAGAAATGGAGAGAGAATTTTGCAAGTCTTTGTAATCAGTATTTAGAAAAAAATCATCAGGAAAAGAGAGTGGATCATCGCTCCTACAAAAGACAAGGGATAGAAGAAATCCCAACCATTCACATGGGAGCAAGTGCCAGTGCCTTAGAGAAAAAAGGAATAGAAACCGACAAAGGAAATATCAACAGAGAAATCAAAAAGCATAACTCTTTAGTAAAAGTTATCAAGAACAAGATAAAAGAAATCACTTCTTGGATAGACTCTTTACTTGGAAATCTACAAGCTAAATACGATGAGTATAAACAGACCAAAAAAGATGAACTGGAGAACAAAGCGGAACTCTTTAACCTCTATGAGTATATTTCTATCTACAACGAGATACAGGGAGAAAAAACAAAAAATTTATCCTACTACGGACAGATAAAAAAGGGAAATGCAGACCTAAAGAGATTTGTAAAAGCAATCTACTATTTGAAAGATAATAAACTTCAAACCATAGCAGACCTACAAGGAAAAGTCTTTGAACTGGCAAAGCAAAGTAAAAATATAAGTGGTGATATTCAGAGTAAAACACAAAGAATTAAAGACCTAAATCAGTGTGTAAGCTGCATAGATTCTATCAAAGAAAACAAAGAAGTCTATCAGGAATACAAAAGCAAAACCATATTCAAAGACAGTTTTTACAATTCTCATAAAAAGGAAATAGACAGATACCTAAGAGCAAGAAAGATTATAGAAAAGTTTACCGGGACATCAGCCATAAAATTAAATGATTGGCAAAAAGAAATATCAAGCCTTGAAAAAGAGATACAAGACTTAAGCGAAGATAAAGCTAAAGTACAAGATGAATTTAAGCAGATAGACCATATCAAATATGCAGTAAAGATTGTCAATGATGAGTATGGAATAGATTTATCCATAGAGATAGACAAGGCAATTAAGAGAGGAGATAAACCAAGTGTAATTGCACAACTGAAAAAATTCCAAGAGCAAGAGGAAAGAAAGGGGCAGTATAAACAAAAAGCCAAGGAAAAGGCTAAAGAAAATTATAAAAATAAAGGGGAAGAAAGATAAAGATGGCAGACAACAGAAGATATTATTGGTTAAAATTGAAAGAAGATTTTTTTACAGATAAGAGAATCAAAAGGCTACGAAAAATATCAGGAGGAGATACTTATACAATCATCTATCTTAAATTGCTTTTGCTTAGCTTAAAAGACAGTGGGAAACTGTATTATGACGGAGTAGAAACAGACTTTATCAAAGAGCTTGCCTTAACGATTGATGAAACGGAAGATGATGTAATGGTTACAGTAAATTATCTTGTAGCACAAGGATTGATGGAGATAATCACAGAAAATGACGAGTATTTTTTAACAGAAATCCCAAGTCTTATAGGTTCAGAAACAGCGTCTACAAGGCGTTCGAGGAAATCAAGAGGACAAAAAGCGTTGCAATGCAACAATGGTGCAACACCTTGCAACCTTTTGCAACAAAACTGCAACGGAGATATAGAGATAGATAAAGAGATAGATATAGAGTTAGAAAAAGAGGGGGAGATAGAAAAAATATCCCCCTCCCTTTATGGAGAATATAAAAATGTTTCCTTAACTGATGAAGAATATGGAAAATTAAAGGATAAAATGCAAGGGCATAGGGAAGAAATGATAGAGAAGCTGTCAACCTATTTGCAAAGCACGGGAAGAAACTATAAAGATCATTATGCGACCTTAGTTCATTGGTACGAACAAGACAAAGGGAAATTAAAGGAGAGCAGTAAATCAAAAGTATATACCTTTGAAGATTATGACAAGGGGGAACACTTGTAGGCCTCGTATAAGACGGTGGAAAGGTGTTTTTAGAGCGTTAATGATAAAATAGGTATCAGACTATAGCTAAGTGTAAAATAGGGCTCAAAATTGCAGTATGGAAAAAATATCGTATTTATGATAAAATGATAATGATATGGTAATAAACTCAGTTATAAGGAGAGGATATATAAATGCGAATTCAATTTACTGTAACCGATGAAGAACTTGAAATCTTAACTAAAAAAGCAATAGAGGGAGGTTTCCCAAGCGTTACTGAATATTGTAAGTGTAGCAGTTTACAAGAAAATACAAGCTATGCTGACCTATATACTACCTTATTAAACAAAATTAGCTCTTTACCGAAGGGCAAAGAATTTGTTTTAAGAGAGTTAATCGCAACACCTCCGGCATTGATTGGTAGATGGTTTTATGAAAATGTAAATAAGGGACTTGTAAAAAATGTGGAACACATCGGAAAAGCTGAAGGTGGAGTAGAAAAATATAAAAGAATTTAGATAATGTTGGAGGTGCATTTCATGGCAGAAGAAAATAAAGAGATAGTTATTGTGGATAATAAAACTATACAAGAAAAAATATATCTTATTCGTGGGCAAAAAGTAATGCTTGATTCAGATTTAGCCGAAATATATGGGTATGAAACTAAAAACTTTAATAGACAGGTGAAAAACAACGCAGAAAAATTTGAAGGTGAAGACTTCATGTTCCAATTAACGGACGAAGAAATGGTAGAACTTTCAAGGTGCAAAAATTTCACCTTGAACAGAGGGACTGGTAGAGGAAGTAATATTAAATACAATCCTTATGCCTTTACAGAACAAGGTATTTATATGCTGATGACTGTATTAAGAGGTGAACTTGCTGTTAAGCAAAGCAGAGCTTTAGTTAGAATGTTTAAGCAGATGAAAGATTTTATAGTTGAAAACCAAGACTTTATCACCTCGAAAGAATTATTACAAATAGCAGTACAGACAAACCAAAATACAAAGGATATAGCAACAATAAACAATAAAATTAGTACTTTAGCTACAAAAGAAGATTTGAAAAAGGTTATGGATAATTTTATAGATCCGGACACATACAAGCATTTCCTTTTAATGAACGGAGATAAGATTGAAGCAGATGTTGCCTATACAAAAATATATAAGTCTGCAAAGAAAAGTATTTATGTGATAGATAACTATATAGGGCTAAAAACATTAGAACTTCTTAGGGCTGCAAAAGACAATGTTGAAATTATAGTCTTTAGCGACAATGTAAAAAACAAGGATATGCTGACAAAAAATATCCTAAACGATTTTAGAAAAGATTACCCTAATATCAGACTGAAGATGAAAATTGCAGGTAAAAAATATCACGATAGGTATATTGCTATTGACTATGGAACAGAAAATGAAGCCTTTTATCTTTGCGGAGCATCATCAAAAGATGCAGGAAATAAAATATCAAGTATTACAAAGATAGAGGAATCTTCCAAGGATATGTATCATACGATGTTTGGCGGAATGCTGAACAATAAGGATTTGAAAATTTAATATGTAAATGGCAAAGCGTTATTAAATGAATAGCTACAAGACTTGTGAAAGGCGGTAGAAATAAAACTCTATCGTCTTTTTTAATTGCAACTAATAGGAGGAAAATAATATGAATGAAAACAGAAATGAACATAATACAGGAACAAAGACTATAAAGAAGATTGGAAAAGTAACTTATGAGGTTATTGTCCATTTTAATGAAAATGCGACTGAAACCATGCAAGATAAATTGAAAAGGATAATGCTTAGAGAAATGGAGCGAGAAAAAGATAAAAAACCTCATAAAAATGATTAGAAAGTCCTTGACAAGTTGTTACAGGAAAAACGGCAAAATCTATTCTTATCTCTTGTGGTGCAAGGCTTGCTCCTTTTGATATTCATGAACTTAGGGACTTGATGAGTGAAGATGAACTTGAGCTTGATACACTCGGAGATAGAAAAACGGCACTCTTTGTTATTATCTCTGATACAGATGATACCTTTAACTTTGTAGTATCCATTATGTACTCACAACTTTTTAATCTCTTATGTGATAAGGCAGATGATGTGTATGGCGGAAGATTACCTATTCATGTGAGGTGCTTGCTTGATGAGTTTGCAAATATCGGCTTGATACCTAAGTTTGAGAAGTTAATTGCAACAATTCGTTCAAGAGAGATTTCAGCAAGTATCATACTTCAAGCCCAATCTCAGCTAAAGGCAATCTATAAGGATAACGCTGATACAATCGTAGGTAACTGTGATAGTACCTTGTTTCTTGGTGGCAAGGAAAAGACCACATTAAAGGAACTTTCTGAAACACTGGGAAAAGAAACGATAGATTTATATAACACATCGGAAACAAGGAGTAATCAAAAGAGCTTTGGACTTAATTACCAAAAGACAGGTAAGGAGCTTATGAGCCAAGATGAGATTACCGTAATGGACGGTAGCAAATGTATTTTTCAGCTTCGTGGTGTCAGACCATTTCTATCAGACAAATTCGATATTACAAAGCATAAGAACTATAGATTACTTGAGGACTATGATAAGAAGAATTTGTTTGATATAGAAAGTTACATGAAGCGAAAAGGAAAAGCAAAATTAAATAGAGAAACGGTTATTACAAGAATGCAGTAAGTCTTAAAAAGATTTGCTGTTTTTTTATTCAAAATCAGGAGGCAAGATGATAAGGATCAGAAGTCCCACTAAGAAAAAACTAAATAGAAAGAGTATCAGCGATTGGAAAAGTAATACTTCTGGTCGCTTTTTTTTATTGAAATGAAAAGGAGAAAACAAAAAGATGAAACAAGAAATGATTAACATCAACGCCAACTTAGTGGCGGAACCTACTTTCTCAAACTTTGAAAAAGACGGAGAAACGGTAGAAGTTGCAAACTTCACGCTTGTAAAAAAGTACGGTAAGGGTAAGGAGTACATCAACTGTGCAGCCTATGGAGAAAAAGCAGAGAAGGCAAAGGACTTTGAAAAAGGTGATTTAATCCATATCTTTGGCTACTTTAAGAAGCGTGAAAAAGAGGGAAAGACTTACAAAAACTTTGTAGTGAAGTCCTACAACAAAATTGAAAAGAAAGAAGAAAACGAGGAGGAATAACTTATGGCATTTTTTACACAGGCAGTTAATGTATTAAAGATTTTGGTTATGGCAGTAGGTGCAGGACTTGGAGCATGGGGTGTTATCAACCTGATGGAAGGATATGGTAATGACAATCCCGGTGCTAAGAGCCAAGGTATTAAGCAATTTATGGCAAAATAAGGACGGAATAACACAACAAATTCTCTAAAACAAATCACTAAATCAATGTAAGATTGAATGAAATCAATATTTATGCTATAATTAATTAAATAAATCTAATAGAGAGAAAAAGAGGGATATTATGGCACTTAACTATAAACCATTATGGATACAGTTAGCAAAAAAAGGATTAAAGAAAACAGATGTAATAGCCATGGCAGGACTTACAACAAATGTTATGGCACAAATGGGCAAGGATAAACCAATAACAATGAAAAACATAGAAAAGATATGTAAAGCTCTAAAATGTACGCCTAATGATATATTTAGTTTTGAAAATACATTTGAAAGTGAGATTTAAAATCAACAGAGATATATTAAAAATACAAAAAATATTATTTTAAATGGTCAAAACACTTGACTATTTTTTTAAAACATGATATACTCAAAGTGAAAATAATTAAAAATACAAAAATGAAAAAGCGAATGAAAATGTAATTTATATAGGAGGTAATATAGTTGGAATTTTCAGATGGTGAACTACTGGTAATGGAAGAGTTGTGGAAGGGCGATGTCTTAGACGAAAATGGAGAAATCCAAGCTCTAGCCTTATCAAAAATATTGATGGAAAAGTACGATATAAGTAAAACATCTTGCTATACATTTTTTGGAAGATTAGTAGAAAAAGGGGCGATAGCTAGGAGATATCCTAAATATACAATTAGAGTACTTGTATCAAGAGAAGATGCTCTTTTGAATAAGCAAAAAGAAGCCTTTCATAAACTTTTCAAAGGATCACTTCTAAATATTTGCAAAACGTTTTTACAAAATGAAAAAGTTACAAAAGAAGAAATAGAAGAGATGAAAAAATTAATAGATAGCTTTGACGAAGAGGACCAAGAGGAAGACAAGGATGGCAATAAGTCTAACTAGTGTTTTTATACTCGAAAAATCTATCAAAAGTCTTTTCTTATTAGCTATAATTTTCCTAGTTAGACCAATATTAAATAAGAAAGCCTTCAGGTCAGCAAGTATTGTTTTGTGGATAGTTTTATTAATCTACTTAATAAGTCCCTATGAACTTGAAATCGGAATAGAAAATGTAAAGGAAAATTCTATCTTACTTGCTATAACAAATTTTTTTGAGCATTCCCTTGGATGGTTAGTAAATAAAATAGGCTCTATATTTTTTAAACTAAATCGACTAATAGGTTCGGTCTTGATTTTTACTTATCTCGTAATAAAAATTTATAAATTCCATACAGTAATGAAAGGCTCTACCCTTACCCAAAATACTTTATGTAAGAAAAAAATAAGAGAATTTGGACTAAAAAGAAAAGTAGAGATTTATATAAATAACAATTTAAAAACACCCCTTACCTTTGGCATTTTAAGACCCAAGATAATATTACAAGATCATATCTTAGCTGATGAAAAATTACAAGACCATGTTTTGATCCATGAACTAATGCACATAAAGAAATTTCATATCCTACTTAACCACCTGATAAACATTGTAGCCTGCCTATATTGGTTCAATCCACTCTTGTGGCTAAGCTTAAAATACCTAGACCAAGACATTGAAATAAACTGCGATAAGCTAGTGGTTGAAAACTTAGTCGACACAAGAAAAAATAGAAAAGCTTATTGCTCATCAATGCTAAAACTAGTGGAAAGAGAATTTTATGAAAACAACCTATATTTAAAATTAAATCCTAATATAGAAAGAATTAAGATAATAAAAATATGGAGGAAAACTCTTTTGGGACTTATAAGTTTTATCCTTGCCCTTACTTTTTCTTTGCCAGCCTTTGCCAATGTGATCGACCTAAGCCAAGATAGGGTTGAAGTTCTAGGCCAAGAGCTAAATAATTTTGAGATTAATAATGGGGGAAGAGTTGAAATAATAAGTGATGAAGAATATCAGAAATTAGAATTAGGAAGGTTATCGAGTAGACAATCTGTCACAGCAAAGGTCAATGAAAAAATAAAGTTAGGAAGATTTGAAAAAACCTCCTATGATTTTGAGTTTGTTGATGATAAGAACGAAGGTTTTATCATAAATTTAAAAAATATGTCTTGCTCTGGAGGAGTAGAATTTTCAGTAATTATAGAAGAAGATGGGGAAATAATTTATAAGAGAAGATTTGCCGCAGACTCTACATTAAAAGTTAAGACACAAAAAGGAAGTGCTTATATTGTCACTGTTTGTAATGAGTCTAATAAAAATTTATCGGGACAAGTAAATATAAATTCTTATACAAGATAAGAGAGGATTATATGATAATTTCAAAAGAAAAAATATTTGGGTTGATGCTAGTATTGTTTTTTATGATTAATTTAAGCTCTTGTTTAAATTCTAATGATAAAACTATAAACAAAGAAAAAGATGAAATCTCTTTGACAGTTAATATTTATGATGAAAAACAAGAAACTTTTAAAGAATTAGTCACAACCCAAGACCAACAAAGGAAAATTTTAGAACAGCTGAATGAATTGAAGAAAGATTCTAGTTTATATGATTCAAATAATCAATATCTAGGATTGGATAATGCCTATTCTGAAGGAACATATTTAATTAAAGTACATGATAATAAGGAATATGAGATAGAAATAGGAGATGACAGTTCCCTTAGTACAGATAATAAATATTGGTACAATATAAAATCGAAAAATAAGGATAAAGAGGGGATATACAAAACTTCTTATAATTTGAAAGAAAGAATAGATCAAATTATATTTGAGGAAGACAAATAGTTAAACAAAGTTATATGAGGAGGTAAGAAATGAAAAGAATATTTACTCTATTAATAGCCATGGTGATGCTGTTAACAGCAATGGCAACAAATGTATTTGCTTCATTAGCAAATAATAACTCAAAAGTCAGCCCTAAAGAATGGCAAGAATGGTTTAATGGTCTAAGTAAAGAGGAACAATTAAGTGTAAACTATGAGCCAAGTCAAGTTTTAAAAGCACTTAGTGCTAATGAAGTTTCAAAAGTTAATATTGACGACAAATATGAAACAAAAACCTTTTTGACAGAACTACAGAACCTATATCCAACCATGGAAAAAAAGTCTATAAATCAATATATATCATCTTATATTGAGATTTTCAATATGTACAGGGGTATGTATCCAAATCTTTCAAATAAGGCTATCGCAGAAAAAGCAAAAGCGAATGTGTTGAATAAGATAGAGTATATGATTGATGATTCAAAGTATGAAGCTAAGGATATTATAATCCGCTCAGCTAAAGAACCTGATGGGTATGAAGCTATTGTCGACTATATAAATAAAAATCTCAAGCCTAATTACTACGCTACTTTGGACACGACAGAAGAAAATATAAATATTCTAAAAAGACATATTAATAGTTTACCAAACGAAGTCAAAGAATCAGCATTGTTATATATTGAGGATATGGAATCAAGTGAAGAGATTTATGCAGTAGAGTGTAAAATAAATTATTTTGGAGAAGATATCCAAGCTTTTTATGTTAAAGATGAACTATTCATTAAATTAAGAGATTTTCTAGATTTTTTTGACATACAAAATGATAGTTTTGTAAAATATGATGGTAAATCTAATAGTGTGATCCTAAATATTCAACCAGAGATCTTAAAGATACAAGATTCCATCAAAATAAAACCTGTAAAGCAAGATGGGAAAACAAAACTCTTTAAATCAAGTCATAAATTGATTGTTTTTTCAGAAGAAAATAAAGATAATGGGAAGAAACATGAAGTTAAAGGAATGCAGATGTACTTGATTAATGGGGCTAACTATGTGGCAATAAAAGAAATTAGTGAAATTTATAAAATTCCAATGAGTCAAAAGAGCGAATATATAACTCTAAACACGAATGAAATAAGTGAAATAAATGATAAAAAATTTATAATTGATAACAAGGCGATTAGGTATCAAGGTATAAACGTAGATGTAATTACAGATGAGGAGTTAAATACTGAATCTTTTATTTTAGTGGGTAAGTTGAAAGAAGATATATTAGATACAATCACAAAAAACATTACGAGTCAAGAACCAAAAGACCCGCTAAAAAACGAACCATATAAGAGAACAGTTATAGTAACAATAAAAGATGCTAAGAATGATGATATAATATTCACATTTATTCCAGAAAACAAAATCGGAGATAAATACTATGTATCATATGGAGTAGATCATGGTAAAACTAAATATAAAAATCTTAGTATTAATGTAGGAGAAAAGATATTAGATTTGCTAAATAGTTCTAAATAAAATTAATCTGAGTAAATTACTAAAAAAAGCATCTATACAAGAGGTAGATGCTTTTTTGATGCCAAAAAAAATGGATGAATATCAATACAAAGAAGTAGCTACACAAGAAGATTTTGATAAATTTTAATCTTCAAGTTTAGCTACTCTTCTTTCAGCATCTTTATAGACTTTGGATTCGGCTCTTGCACCGATAATAATGACAAGAACTTCATCATCTGATTTTTCCAATTTACAAACAATCCTAAGACCTGAACTCTTAAGTTTAATTTTCATAAGACCAGCAAGCTTAGAATCAGAAAGGTTAGAAAGAGGCTTGCCATACCCACGTTCAGTATTAGGAAGATGATTTATTAAGATCCTCTTAAGTGATTTATCGACAATTTTTCTTTGAGATCCATCTAAGGCTTTATAGTCTTGGATGGCTTCTTTTATAAAGGATAGTTTATAGTTCATTCGATTTCGTCCTCATCAAGAGGAGAGACTTCATTTAAATTGATATGAAAGGCTTCTTCAAATTCATCTTGAGAAATTAAATCGGATTTATCCATTGATGACATCCTTGTATTGGCAAGCATAAGATCTCTTGCATCTTCGAGCTCATCAATGAGTTTCGTATATTCATCAGGGGAAACAAGAATGCACTCAGGAGTGTTGTTCTTTAATACGACCTTAGACCCGTTCACTTTGACATCATCGAAAATACGTCCTGCTAGGCCTTGATTAAATTCAGAAATGGATACAGTCTTATTGGATAATTCTTTTACAAAATTCATACTTATCACTTCAAGATAAGTATATCAAAAATCGATAAAAACAATTAAAAAGAAAGAAGCAAGAAGAGATAGAAAATCATTATAGAAACATAAATGATATTTCAAAAGACATAAAATTTTAATAATGAAACTTTGAAAGTGATAGCAGAAATGTTATCTCTTTTTTATTGCAAGAAAGGAATGCTATATGAAAAAATTAGAACAAATAAGACAAAAGTCAAAAGAAATAAAAGATAAAATTGATGATACAGAAGAAAGACTAAGGCAACTAAAAAATCAAGAAAAAAAGATATTAAAACAAGACATAGTAAAAAGAAGAAAAGAAAGAACTCATAGGCTCATAACAAGAGGAGCAATTTTAGAAAGCCTTATAGAAAATGCAGAAGAACTAACAGACGAAGAAATAAAAATTCTACTAGAAGAAGCAACAAAGACAAAAGAATTCAAAGAAACATTAAAAATAATGAGAGAAAATTAGGAGAAATAAAATAATCAAATCTCCCTTAGATTTCTAAGGGCGCAATTATACACCCTAAAGGGTGCTTGCGTCCTGCGGAGCCAAACCCTTGCAGGGAGCAACAACCATTCGCTTTTTAAAAGTCAAGGGTAAATAAACTCGCTAACGCTCGCCCTTGACTTTTAAAATTTGAAATGAACAAAACAATTAAGCCGACATACTGAAACAACAAAAATTAATTCAGTAGTCGGCTTTTTTAATTCTATCATTTCAAAACGCTCATTCACAAAGTGGATATAGAAAATCTTCTAAGCCTCCGCCTAAAACAACAAAAAAAGAAAAAGGAAGTGATAAAAATGGCAGACAGTTTTCATTTTTCAGTAAACATAATATCAAGAGGAAAAGGAAAAAGTGCAGTAGCAAGTGCAGCATATATAAGTGGAGAAAAAATAAAAAATGAATGGGACGGAGTAACCCATGACTACACCAAGAAACAAGGAGTAATTAGCAAAGAAATATATTTACCAGATCACGCACCAGAAGAATATAAAGACCGAAAAACCTTGTGGAACTCAGTAGAACTATTTGAGAAAAACTCTAATGCCCAACTTGCAAGAAACTTTATCATATCCTTACCAAAAGAATTAAGCATAGAAGAAAATAAAAAGATGATAGAAGAATATGTTCAAAACAATTTTGTAAAAGAGGGAATGATAGTAGACCTAGCAATCCATGATGAAAGTAGAGAGGGAAATCAAAACATTCATGCTCATATAATGACCATAGTAAGACCAATAAATGAAGATGGAACATGGGGGCAAAAAAGTAAAAAAGAATATATCCTAGATGAAAAAGGAGAAAAGATTTTAAACAAAAATGGAAAACCAAAGACAAGAAAAGTAGAACTAACAACATGGAACGATAAGGGCAATGTAGAAAAATGGAGAGAAAATTTTTCAAAACTTTGTAATGAATATCTAGCAAAAAACAAGATAGAAAAAAGAGTAGACCATAGGAGTTTTAAAAGACAAGGTATAAAACAAATACCAACAATACATCTAGGAGCAAGTGCTAGTGCAATGGAAAGAAAAGGAATAAGAACAGAAAAAGGAGATATAAATCGTGAAATAAAAAAACAGAATGAACTATTAAAAAACATAGGCAATGAAATAAAGAAAATAACATCATGGTTAGCAGGCTTCAAAGATAAGCTAAAGGAATCATACAAGGAATATAAAGACCAAAGTAAAAAGCAAATAGAAAATGAATCAGGACTCTTTAACCTCTATGAATATTTAAGCTTCTATCAAGAAATGCAAGAAAACAATAGAGCTGAATTATCATTTTATGGGAAAAGAAACAAAGCAATCTATGATCTAAAAAGATATGCAAGTGGAATAAATTATCTAAGAGAAAATAAAATAAAAACCATATCAGATATACAAGGACATATAAATAACATAAGAAGTAAAAACACTGAGATATATAAGACTATAAAAGAAAACAGTCAAAAGATAGAAGACCTTAATAAGTGTTTAGCCTATGCAAAGACTGTAAGAAAAACAAAAGCAACCTACCAAGAATATGAAAGCAAGAAAATATTCAAAGAAAGCTTCTACAAGAATAATCAAAAGGAAATAGACCAACATATAAGGGCAAGAAACTTAATTGAAAAAATCAGTGGAAAGAAAAATTTAAGAGAAAAAGAATGGTTAGGAGAAATCAAAAACTTAGAAGATGAAATCAGTAAATTAAACTCAGAGTCAGAAAAGATAAGGGGAAGATACAAGGAAATAAATCATATTAAATATGCAGTAGAAGTAGTGAATGAAGAATATGGTATCGACCTATCAATAGAAATTGACAAGGCAATTAAGAGAGGAGAAAAAGAAAGTATCATAGAAAAGATAAAAGAGTATAAGCAAGACAGTGATAGTTTTAATAAAAAAAGACAAATGACTAAAGACTATTTCAAAAATCAAGAAAGATAAAACCTGGTAAAAATATCTTATCCAAGCTATAATATGACCAAGAAAATAAAGGCAGATCTAGGAGGTAATAGAGATGAATAAAAGGCAAGAGCTAATAGATGAACTCATAAAAGCAGATCAAGATGGAACATACAAAACATATAAAAGCACAGAAGAAATAAAAGCAATGAACAATGAAGAAGTGCAGATATTATATTCCAACATGAAAAACTATCTATCAGACAAAAGAACACACACAAACTACTAAAGGTGGAAAAGCAAAATAAGAGCAGAAAAACAAGAAAAGGTACAAAGACCTAAGTAAGCTATAAAAACATCAAAAATAAGCATTCCACCACCAACAACAATAAAATAAAAACAATCAAAGGGAAGTATAGAAAAATTAAAGCCTATACTTCCCTTTTTTTAATTCAAACAAAGGAGATAAAACATGATAAACGAAGAAATAAGCAAAGAAGCAGGTCAAGTAGCACAAACCATAATATCATACACAATAAAGGCAGTAAAAGAATCAATCAACTTAGACAAAGAAATAAGAAAAAAGATGAATGAAACTTTAGAAAAAGCAAACGGAAACCTCAAAAGTCTTATGGGCGATGAAATGAAAATAAAAGACTTATATAAAAAAGGACAACTAGAAAATATAAGCATAGATCAAAGCAACCTCAAAGACTTAAGAAAAGAACTAAACAAACTTGGAGTAAGTTTCTCAGTAATGAAAAACAAAGAAACCCAAAACTATGAAATATTCTTCCAAGCCAAAGACATAAAAGTAATGGAATATGCCTTTAAACAAGTCATAGCCAAGGAAAATAAAAAAGAAAAAGAAAGTATTCTAAAACAAATAAAGAAATACAAAGACCTATCTAAGAGTAAGGATAAGACAAAAGAAAAAGTCAAAAGAAAAGTAAAAGAAAAAGTAAAACCAAGTAAAAAAGATATGACCAGAGAAATTTAAGGGAGTAACGAAAAGTTACACCCTTAAATAACCATAATAACAAGACTTCCGAAAAGCAGAAGTCCAGAATTCCGAAAATCGGAAATCAAGAATTTCGATTATCGAAAATCAAGAAAGGAGCAGATATGGCAACAAACAAAAGATATTATTGGATAAAATTAAAAAAAGAATTTTTTACAGACAAAATAAACAGAGGACATTGTCCTTAATGAGTCCAACCCATGTCCGACAAGAGATAGAGAAAGATATAGAGATAGATAAAGAGAGAGAGGGAGAGATAGAAAAGATTTAACATTTTTGGTATAATCACATTAATTAAACTAAATGTGTAATGATAAAATGAGCTTGTTTACCGTAAGCTGATTGTGATAAAAAGATTAAAACTCCCACCATTGGTGAAAGAGATAGAATAAAATAAAAAGAATCAGATTGGAGTGATTAGAATGGATAAAAAAGATTTAGATATTATAGGAGATGGTGAATATATAAAAATGCTTGAGAAAATAAAAAGATCATATACAAGCAGACAACTTAAAGCAGCAGTTTCGGTCAATTCTGAAATGCTAAAGTTTTATTATAGTTTAGGAGAAGAAATTATTAACTTAAAGGCAGAAAGCAGATGGGGAAGCGGATTCTATAAAAAATTAAGTTCGGATTTAAAAAATGAAATTCCCAATGTTAAAGGATTTTCTGTTACTAATTTAAAATATATGAAGAAATTTTATGAAATGTATTCGCCATTAAATCGTCCACAGCTTGTGGACGATTTACAAATATCTAAAGTCGGTGGAGATTTTAATATGATTTTTAGTATCCCATGGGGACATCAAAGATATATTATGGATAGATGTGAGGGAAATTTGAATAAAGCATTTTTCTTTATATCTAAAACATTAGAAAATAGCTGGAGTAGAGCGGTGCTTTTAAATTTCTTGGATACAGATCTATTTGAAAGACAAGGAAAAGCAATAACAAATTTCACAAATAATTTGCCTGCTACACAAAGTGATTTAGCCAATGAAATGACGAGAGATCCGTATAATTTTGACTTTATATCTATAAGGCAAAATTATGATGAAAAAGAATTGAAAGACGCTTTGATGGATAATATTCAAAAATTCTTATTGGAGCTAGGGACAGGTTTTTCGTTCGTGGGCAGAGAATATAGACTTGTAGTTGGAAATTCAGAAGAATTTATTGATATGTTATTCTACAACATTAAGCTACATTGCTATGTAGTTGTGGAGGTTAAAATTTCCGCATTTAAACCTGCGGATATAGGACAACTTGGAACCTATGTAACATCTGTAAACCATATATTAAAGGGAGATGGGGATAATCAAACAATAGGTCTTTTAATCTGTAAGACAAAGGATAATGTATTGGCAAAATATGCTTCTGAAAGCTCCAGAGAGCCTATTGGAATTTCAGAATATCATCTACAAAACTTAATTCCTGAAAGTTTAAAGGGAGCATTACCAACCATAGAAGAAATTGAAAACGAACTAAAATAAATTTTAAAAACATAATAAATGTACACAAGGCGGTAGAAGTAAAAACTATCGTCTTTTTTTATTTGAAGAAAGGTAGGAGAGCATGGCAGATAAAAGAATGTTTTCACTAAAGATAGTGGATAGCGACTTATTTTTGGATATGCCACTAAGTAGTCAATGTCTGTATTTTCATTTATCAATGCGAGCAGATGATGACGGTTTTGTAAATAACCCTAAGAAAATCATCAAGATTATCGGAGCAAATGAAGATGACCTAAAAATACTTATTGCCAAAGGCTTTGTGATAGTCTTTGATCAGGGAATTATCGTCATTACTCATTGGAAGATAAATAACTTTATTAGAAAAGACAGATATAAGCCAACAATGTATATCGATCAGAAACAGCAGCTTTATCAAACGGACAATGGAGCATATATTTCAGAAGAAAAAGTTGGTTGTCATCTGGTTAACCAAAGGTTGTCAAGTGGTCAACCCAGTATAGATAAGGGTAGATTAGATAAGGTTAGTATAGATAAGGGGAGAGAGGGAGAGATAGATAAAAAGTCCACCCCCATTTTTTATGGAGAATTCAAAAATGTAAGGTTAAGCAAAGAAGAATATAAGACCCTTAAAGAAAAATTAAACTCACACACAGAAATAATGATAAATAAACTATCAAGATACATGAAAAGTAGTGGCAAGACCTATCAAAACCACTATGCGACAATCTTAAAATGGTATGAAGAAGACAAAGAAAAACTAAGACATCAAGGAGGGAATAAAAAAATGAACTATGACGTAGGAGAATCTTTATAGGTAAAAAGAGGTGGAAAGGCATTATTAAAGACTTTAAGTCTAAAAAGGTATCAAAGTATGCCAGAGATAATAAAAATGTAAATATGACACTTAAAAGGCGATTAGAAAATTAAAAATCTAATCGCCTTTTTTTTATTGTATGAAAGGATAAGCTATGACAAAAAGACAAACAAAATACATTGTAAAAAGAAATTATGATGATAGAAGAACAGATACGGACGCTTTTCTAAGACTAATAAAAAAATCAAGCAAATTAAATAATACTAATGAAATTGAGTATAACAAATATAATATTGATAGTAATAAAAAAGAGTGCTATAATAAAAATAGTTTTAGAGAAAGTTGTGTTATTTCCGAAAACTCAAATAAGGAGGAATAGGAAATGATACAAACAAATTCAAATCACTTTTCATTCAAAGCTGCAATTTATTGCAGACTATCTAAAGATGATGAGCAGAAAGGAGAGAGTGCCAGCATACAAAACCAAAAGGAACTTTTAGAAAACTATGTAAAATCAAGGGGTTGGAGTATTTACGATGTATATATAGATGATGGATATACTGGATTAAATACAAATAGACCATCATTTCAAAGACTAATTAGAGATATTGAAAATAAAAAAGTGGATATAGTAATCACTAAGGACTTATCAAGACTTGGAAGAAACTATTTGCAGACTGGGTACTATACAGAAAATTTCTTCCCAAAGAACAATGTCAGATATATAGCTTTAAATGATGGAGTAGATACCTTTCAAGAAAACAACGAAATAGTTCCTTTTAAAAATGTTTTAAACGAGTTTTATTCAAGAGATGTTTCTAAAAAGATGAAATCTGCCTATATGACAAGAGCAAGGCAAGGAAAATTTATTGGTTGTCTTGCTCCAATAGGATATAGGAAAGACAATGAAGATCCACATAAATTAGTAATCGATGATGAAACTTCATGGATTGTTGAAAAAATTTTTGATCTTGCTTTTAGTGGTTATGGAGTACAAGCAATTAGAAGAAGACTATTTGAAGAAAAAATACCTACACCTACCTGGTGGAATAGAAAAAAAGGACTTAGAAATAAAAAAACTAAGTTAGAAATGACCGTAGATGGTGGAGAGTATTGGTGGGACTGCACAACCCTAAAAGAAATTATTGAAAACCCAGTTTATATTGGTCATATTGCTAGTCAAAAAGTTAATTATAAATTCAAAGTAGGTTGGTTATCCGATAAACCCAAAGAGGAATGGATAATAGTAGAAAATACACACGAACCAATTATTTCTGAAGATATTTATAATATAGCAAATGAAAAATTAAAGAGCAGGAGAAGACCATTTAAAAATGGAGAAGAAAGTATATTTGCAGGAATTGTGAAATGTCCCGATTGTGGAAAATCTTTAAATCTTGGAAGAAACAAATCGAAAAAAAGAGAAAAGTTACTCACTTGTAACACTTATAGAAGATATGGAAAATCATTATGTAGTCAACATAGAATTTATTACGATACTCTTTATGAGATAGTGCTTAAGGATATTAGAAAAAATGCAGAAATAGCATTAAAAGATGAAAAAGAAATTATAAAAGCACTTGAAAAATCACGAGAAATTGATAATGAAGAAGAACAAAAATTTATTATGGATAAGATTTACGAAGATCAAATAAGAGTAGAAGACTTAACTAAAAAGATTGAAAGATTATATGATGACTGGCTAGACAATAAGATAAGTGAAAGTAACTTCCAAAAAATTCTTGAAAAATCACAAAACGAACAAGACTATCTTAACCAAAGAATAGAAGATAATCAAAAATTGATTGTTAAAGAAGATCTTGAAGATATTAATGTTAAAAAATGGATTGAACTCATAAAAAAACATAGGGATATAAAGAAGCTGGACAAAGAAACCTTAAACGAACTCATCTCAAAAATCTATGTTCACGAAAAAGAAGTAGTGAATGGAGAAATCACCCAAACAATTGATATTTACTACAATTTCATAGGAAATACAGACACACTACAAGTATTTTACAATCTCTAATTAGGCATAAAGCAGCTTATGGCTGGAGGAGGTATCGTTCTTATCGGACTTAAGCTCATTCCACTACTTGCCAATGTACTCAATTAAGAAGAAAAGGAGAGCTTAGATGTTTGGAATATTCGACAAGATAGAAGAATTCTTTAAGGAGCTTCTACTGGGTGGTATCCAAGCAAACTTAGAGTCCATGTTTCTTGATATCAACGACAAAGTTGGTGCGGTTGCAACAGATGTGGGTAAAACGCCTATGGGGTGGAACGGAGATGTATTTGCCTTTATCAAAAGCATTAACGATTCCGTTATCATTCCAATAGCGGGACTAATCATCACAGCAGTTCTTTGTATCGAGCTTATCAATATGGTAATGCAAAAGAACAATATGCACGATACAGATACCTTTGAATTTTTCAAGTACATCATCAAGATGTGGATTGCTGTATGGTTAGTATCCCATGCCTTTGAGTTTTCGATGGCGGTTTTTGATGTGGCACAGCACATGGTAAATAAGGCGGCAGGGGTTATAAATACCTCTGCCACCGTTTCCGGAGATCAGATAGTGGCAATGATGGATACCCTAAAAGAAAAGGGGCTTGGAGAACTTGTCATGATTCTCTTTGAAACCTCACTCATCAAGGTTGCTATACAGGTAATATCCGTTGTGATTATGCTTGTAGTTTACGGAAGAATGTTTGAGATTTATGTTTACTCATCGGTTTCAGCTATTCCTTTTGCCACAATGGGAAACAAGGAGTGGGGACAGATTGGAACAAACTACATCAAAGGACTATTTGCACTTGGACTACAAGGACTCTTTTTAATGGTTTGTCTTGGAATTTACGCAGTTTTAGTTAAGACGATTAAGATAACAGATATACACACAAGTACCATGACGATACTTGGCTATGCGGTTTTGCTGGGGTTAATGATGCTAAAGAGCGGAACATTGGCCAAAAGCATATTAAATGCACACTAAAAGAAAGGAAAGATAGTATGAATAAAAGAAAAACAATATTTACAGCAGTAGTAATCGGAGCAGGTATTATGGCGATAATTGATAGAATCAAGCTTCATAATAAGGTGGAAGAATTGGAAGAAAAAACAGAGGACATTGGTCGCTGCCATAACGATTTTTACCTAATGCAGCAAAGATATAACAAAAGTACGAATGAACAGATAGAGAGTATTCAGGAAGAAATTGGCTCTGTATATGAACACTTTGAGGAGCTGTCAAAGGGTAAAGAAGATGGGAGGTAAGATATGGCATATGTACCAATCCCTAAAGACTTAAATAGGGTAAAGACAAAGGTTGCTTTTAACCTAACGAAAAGGCAGCTCATAGGCTTCACACTTGCAGGACTGGTTGGAATACCAGTCTATTTATTTATGAGGAAGTTTGTGCCAAATGACATAGCTGTCATATTCCTTATCGTGTCCACGCTTCCTATCTTTTTCATCACACTATTTGAAAAGGACGGACTGACCTTTGAGAAATATTTTAAGCACATCTACCTTCATAAGTTTTATCAGCCAAAAAAGAGAGTGAGAAAGGAGGTTTACCTTGAACAAGAAAAGAAAAATTCAGCAAATAAAACTCATGCAAAACGAAAAGGCATTGAGAAGTCAAAAGCGGGACTTAAAGAAAAGTAATTGCAAGTCAAAAAAAGATAAGGGAGGAATCCTTGACCTTATCTTTAAGAAAGAAGCGAAAAGATATACGGTAGAAGATACCATTCCCTATCTAAGGCTTTTAAAAAGCGGAATATGCCAGCTTAATGAAAGGCACTTCAGTAAAAGTATAGCCTTTCAGGACATTAACTATCAGCTTGCCTTAGATGAAGATAGGGACTTGGTTTTTAATCAGTTTGCCAACTTTCTAAATTCCTTTGATCCGAGCATCGGCATTGAGTTTTCATATATCAATCAGCTCGGACGAAACGAAGAAATGAAGTCGGCAATTCAGATACCGGATAAAAAGGACGGTTTTGACGATATACGCTTTGAATTTAGAGAGATGCTTAAAAGCCAGATTGTAAAGGGAAATAACGGACTTAAAAAATCAAAGTATGTAACCTTTACAGTGGAAGCGGATAATTTAGAGCAGGCAACATCAAAACTTGAAAGACTGGAGATAGATATATTATCTAATCTAAAGAGCATGGGTGTGAGAGCAGAAAGCCTAAACGGAGAAGAAAGGCTAAAGATACTTCATGATGTTTTAAATCCAAATAAAACATTTGAATTTTCCTACAAAGACCTAAAGAAAAGGGAAAGCACAAAGACATATATTGTGCCTGATGAGTTTAACTTTACACCGAGTAGATACTTTAAGTTTGGCAAATTCATCGGAGCAACAAGTCATTTTCAAATCCTTGCAAGTGAGCTTTCAGATAGGATGTTATCCGAGTTTTTGGATATTGACGATAACATCAATATTTCCTTTCATATTAGGGCAATCGACCAATCGGAAGCCATTAAGATGGTAAAACGAAAAAACACCGATATTGATAAGATGAGGATTGAAGAAAATAAGAAGGCGGTAAGAAGCGGCTATGATATGGGTGCGACACGTTCCTTGACAACTACAAATATTGTAGGAAACAAGGCATATACAAAACTTAATTTGTATATAGAACTGATATTCTAAGAGTGGAATGAAGGGGTAACGCCCTGAAACGCTCCCCTAATACTCCTACATGCTATGTAATTTCATTTTATGAAATTGGCTAAAGCATAGTATGAAGCTAGGTGAAGTCGGCAGAAAGATACCGTAAAGTGTAAAAACACTACGAAAGCTGTCCAGAGGTGGATGGTGTATTCCATATGCCGGGGGTCTATAAAATATCTATGGTGAGAATAATTTAGAAATAAGTTTGACAAACTTGCGAATGTAAGGGTCTATACGTAGCTTATGTAGAAATGCATAAACCACGGTCGTGGGGTATGTGGGGTAAAGTAAAAATCCATGTTATGAAATACCCTATTGTGTTACAGGCACAATCAAGCATACAGGCTCATAGTAAGCACCTAAGGATATATGTACAGATAAGAATATTGGAACGTGGGAAGCTGTGAATACAAATGCTAAGGATTAGCAATCCGATGATGTAGTGATAGAAAAAATCGAAAGCTAGTAGCAAATACCAGCAAGTTTAAATAACTTTCCGTTATCGAGATAATCTATCTTAATCACAGTGAAATCAGGGGCACGAGCGTTGATATTTTCTGTAATGGAAAAAGGAGCAACAGCCCCAAGACAGGATTTAGTTTTAATATTATTTTTAAATCTTTCAAGGTTCTTGTATGACTAATAGAAACCAAATCCAAAGGAGGAGGTTGACTTGACTGTGAATACGAACTTAGAGAGAAAACCTAAAAGGCAAAAATTACGCAATGCCGAATACTATGATATGCAAGACTTAATGGATAAACTTTACCAAGAATCAATACAAGGTAAAACATTCAATAAGTTAATGCAGTTGATAACAAGTGAAAATAACATACTTTTAGCCTTTCGTAACATTAAGAATAATAAAGGCTCAATGACAAAAGGTACAGATGGTAGAACGATAAAATACTACAAAGAGTGGTCAGAAGAACAATTTGTAAAATATTTTCAAGATAAGTTTAAAAACTACCACCCCAAAAGTGTTTTAAGAGTTGAAATTCCTAAAACTGGGCAACCAGATAAAACAAGACCGCTTGGTATACCATGTATGGATGATAGAATTGTGCAACAATGCATTATTCAAATATTAGAACCAATATGTGAAGCTAAGTTTCACGCTCATAGTTATGGATTTAGACCTAATAGGTCAGCAAGTCATGCAATTGCAAGAGTACAATCTCTTATGAATGTTAGCAAATTACATTATGTTGTAGATGTTGACATCAAGGGATTCTTTGACAATGTAAATCATGGCAAATTAATTAAACAAATCTGGACTATGGGAATCAGGGATAAAAGTTTGATTTCTATCATTGGCAAAATATTAAAGTCAAAGATTGAGGGGATAGGAATCCCTGAAAAAGGTACACCACAAGGCGGAATAATCAGTCCATTACTCTCAAATATAGTATTGAATGAATTAGACTGGTGGCTTAGTGACCAATGGGAAACAATACAGACAAGACACAAATATACTGCAAGTCATAAATATGATGCCTTAAAAAAATCAAAATTAAAAAAGTTTTTCTTTGTTAGATATGCAGATGACTTTAAAATTTTATGCAGAGATTACAAAACAGCTCAGAAAATATTTGTTGCTGTAAAAGACTGGTTATTTGAAAGGCTAGAATTAAAAATTAGTCCAGAGAAATCAAAGATAACCAACGTTCGCAAAGGAAAAACAGAATTTCTAGGATTTTCACTTTATGTATCCAAAAAAGGTAAAAAGTATGTATCACGAAGTAATGTATCGGATAAAGCGAAAAAGGCAATGAAAATTAAACTCAAAGAACAGATTAAAGAAATACAAAAAGATACTTCACCTCATCAAGTAAATCAGCTTAATTCAATGATACTTGGAATGCACAATTATTACAATATAGCTACTGGGTGCAGTATTGATTTTAGAGAAATAAATTTTGTTGTCAGCAAGAGCCTAAAACATAGACTTAGAGAAAAAACAAAAAAGGCAAAACGAAATAAAAAAGCTAAAAAGTTATTGTCTGGAAAAGTGCCAAAATCAAAAACTTATGAAAGATTCTATGGTAGATATAACCAAAAACCTAAAATAGTGGCAGGTATTCATATCTTTCCAATATATGGTTGTAGGTTTGTTACTCCTAGAATGTTTACGAGAGAGGTAAATAAATATACTCCAACAGGTAGAGCCTTAATACACAAAAATTTATCAACAGGAAGATACCTTGTAGAATATCTTTTAGAAATGAAAGAATATGATAAATCAGTGGAGTATAACGATAATCGTATTTCACTAATGGCTGGGCAAAATGGCAAGTGTGCTGTTACAGGAGAAGCCTTAAACATATTTAATATGGAGTGTCATCATAAAAAGCCTAAATATTTAGGTGGAATGGATGAATACAAAAATCTAGTATGGCTAAGAACGGAAGTACACAAACTTATCCATGCCACAGATAAAGATACGATTGAAAAATATTTGCACATTTTAAAATTAGATGAAAAAGCACTTAAAAAGGTTAATTCTTTAAGACTATTAGCAGAGAATTTAGAAATAGTAGTAAGTAAAAACTAAATTTTGTTGGAACGCCGTATGCGGGGAAACTCGCACGTACGGTGTGGAGTGGGGGAAAATCTGGAGATAACATCAAAGGATTACCTATCACTATATATTCTTCCAAGTGATTTAATCACCTATGGAGAAGATGTAAAAAGCCTCCTAAAAGACTTGCAGACAAGAGATGAGCGAATGTTTGTGGTAAGTATCGTCTTTATGAACTTTGCAAGGACAGTGCAAAAGCTCGATAATACCATTGCTCAGATAAGCTCTATTGCAAACAAGCATAACTGTAAGCTGAAAAGACTTGACCATTCTCAGGAACAAGGACTTATCAGCGTGCTGCCTCTTGGTGTAAATAAGATTGAGATAGATAGAGGACTGACAAGCTCATCAACGGCAGTATTTATGCCATTTACCACAGAGGAGCTTTTTATCAATTCAAGTAATAGTCTTTACTACGGACTAAATGCCCTAAGCCATAACCTGATTATGGCAGATAGAAAGAAATTAAAGAACCCAAACGGTCTAATCCTCGGAACTCCGGGCAGCGGTAAATCCTTTAGTGCCAAAAGAGAAATGGCAAATGCGATTTTAGTAACAGATGATGATGTGATTATCTGCGATCCGGAAGGAGAGTATGGAAACCTCGTAAGGCAGTTTAAGGGAGAAGTCATTAAGGTCAGCAGTAAGTCAAAGGATTACCTGAATCCCCTTGATATAAACATGAACTACGGGGATGGGGATGCACCGCTTAAAGATAAGGCAAACTTTATCATGAGCATGCTTGAGCTTGTAGTAGGTGGCAGTGGTCTTACGGCAGAAGAAAAGTCCGTTATAGATAGGTGCCTTCCTAAAATCTATGAAAAGTATTTTGAACATCCTACTCCTGACAATATGCCGATACTTCAAGATCTATACGATATGTTAAAAGGGCAGGAAGAAAAGGTCGGTAAGAAGCTGGCAACAGAGATGGAAATCTATGTATCAGGCTCTCTTAATGTCTTTAATCACAGGTCAAATGTGGACTTAAATAAGAAGCTCCTTTGCTTTGATATTAAGGAGCTTGGAAGTCAATTAAAGAAAATCGGCATGCTTGTTATTCAGGATCAGGTGTGGAATAAGGTGTCACAAAACAGAGGAAACAAGGCTACAAGGTACTATATCGACGAGTTCCATTTGCTTTTAAAAGATGAGCAGACAGCATCCTATTCCGTAGAGATTTGGAAAAGATTTCGTAAATGGGGAGGTATCCCGACAGGTATCACGCAAAATGTCAAAGACCTACTTATGAGTAAGGAGATAGAAAATATCTTTGATAATACGGACTTTGTCTTAATGCTAAATCAGGCTTCGGGAGATAGAGAAATCTTAGCAAGGAAACTTAAAATCTCACTTCCACAGCTCAGATATGTAACTAACTCTAATGAGGGTGAGGGACTACTGTTCTTTGGAAATACCATTGTGCCTTTCATTGATAAGTTCCCGAAAGATACGATTCTTTATCAGAAGATGACTACCAAGCCGGAAGAAGTGAGGTAGCCTATGGGAAAGAAGCTGAAAAAGGATTTTAAGGAAAGGCATAAGGCAAGCATTGAAAAAGAAATGCTCCATAGTGAAACAAACATTATACCTGAAGAAAGTAAGCTAAAACATAACGATGATTACAGAGGTAAAATCGTTCATGAGAAAGAACGGTTTCAGGATAAAGTGCATGAAAAAACAAGTAAGGTAAGTGCTGATAATGAAAAGTCTTATGGAACATCCAAGAGAAACGAAAAATATAGAGCTTCAGATAAGGGAGACGTAAATTCCGCAATTGAAACGGGAAGATCAGATTATATTACGGAGGTTAAGGATGGAAAAATCTATGATCCTTTAGGAAAAGACCTTGATAATGACGGGATTATAGACAGATACGATAATGACTTTAGGGATAGCGACTATTTTGAGTCAACCTATGATGTCGAGGATAATCTTCATCATAAAGCAGAAAATACAAATAGTTTCTCAAAAAGCCAAAAAGCTCAAAAGAAAAATTATAAGAGAAAAAACTATACCGAAAGCCTTTATACAAGGAAAAAGGACGATGCACCAAAGGAAAATAAGACTGAAGATAAAAAGGCGGGAAAAGATGCTGTCAGCGAAAAAGTTCATAGCAGCCTATCAAAAGACCAAAAGAAAAAGCTAAAAAAGATATGGTAAAGGTATCTGCCCTTTCAGGACTTGCCAAAGGAAGTGAAACCGTAAGAGATTACTTATCTCATGGAAGTGATGAAAATCAGGGCGTAGAGGCAGGAGAAAAGACAGCAGATACAAGCTCAAAGCTCATTCATGGCATAAAGAATTACTCGGATAGGAAAAAAGCGAATAAAGGTTATGACCTTACGAAAAAGGACTATAAAATCAGAAAGCGTAAGTCAAAGTTGGAATTTCGTGATGCCAAAAAGGAACTGAAAAAGACGGATGAGTATAAAAGAGCAAGTGCATATAAAAGATTTCAAAAGAAAAATCAGGTAAAGGCAGCAATTTCTCGTGAGAATAAGTCAAGGCTTAGAGATCGAATTAAAGAGGGACTTATCGGAACACTGAAAAGCTCAAAGGATATGATTATCCGAAAAGCAAAAGGACTAATGCTTATTTTCATAGGTATCATTATCTTAGGGACTTTTGTGATTAACTTTGCAGGAACGGGAATGACAGGCTTTATGAACTCTACAAGCTCTGTGCTTACAACAAGCTATTTATCAAAGCCAAATGTCCTAAGTGAAATCAATCAGAACTTTTCTGCTATGGAAAAGGAACTTCAAAATGAGGTTGATAATGTCAAAAGTAACCATCCCGGCTATGATGAGTACATCTTAAATAACACAGAGTATATCGGTCATAATGTTCATGAGCTTTTATCCTACATTACATCAAGGTGCGGAGAGGTAAAGAGTGTATCGGAAGTAGAATCCATATTAAAAGAATTATTTGAGTCCATGTATGACCTTGAGTATAGGGAAGAAATTGAAATCAGATACAGGACGGTTACAAAAACCTATACCGATGAAGATGGCAATGAATATACCGAAAGCCACGAAGAACCTTATGAGTATAAAAAACTCATCGTAACGCTTCATAAAAAAGAGATGGACAGCATTATCCGAAAGGTCTTTGCAAACTATCCCGATAATCTAAAGCACTATGAAGCCTTGTTCCTTGCACAAGGCAATATGGGAGAAGCCTTTGGTAATTCTGACCTTATCAGTGCAAATGGAGGTATCGGCGGTGGAAAAGAGTATGAGGCATCTACGGAAGTACAAAAGAAGATTGTTAATGCTGCATACATTACGCCATCTCCGGGTGCAGGCTGGTGTGCCATGTGGGTATCACAGGTCTATCAAAATGCAGGACTTGGATATATAGGCGGGAATGCCTGTGATATGTACCGAAACTATACCTTTACATCAGACAGGTCAAAGCTCAAGGTCGGAATGCTTGTGGCAGTCGAAAGCAGCAGCAGCGGAAGCAGTGCAGGGCTTACCTATGGTCATGTAGGTATTTACATTGGAGATGGAAAAGTGATTGATAACATCGGACGAATAAGAGTAACTACCTTAGATGATTGGATAGCAACATTTTGTAAGCACCATCCCGTAGGATTCGGTTTTCCGCCAAATGTAAAGAAATAGGAGGTAACAATTTGAAAAAGGAACTGATAGCAGTAAAAAACAGAATAAAAAAGTTAAAGGATAAAAAGGCTCTGATTGATGAAGAATTGGAGCCTTTATTCATTCGTGAAGAAGAGCTTGAAAATGAAGAAATCATTGCCATTTGCAGAAAGAATAACATCACAATCAGCGATTTGATGGCAAAGGTAAACAGACAAAAAGCAGAAATGAAAAAGGAGAAAACAAATGAAAACCAGTTTGAAAAAGAATAATAAGTTTTGGACGGTAGCACTTGCGGTAATTGTAAGTATTAGTTGTATTTTAGGTCTTTGGACGGTTGTTTATGTACAGGAGCAAAAATCTGAAGCTCCAACAAAAAACGAAGCTGTTCAAACGGAAGTTGAAGTAAATGTAAAGTATATCTTTGAAGATGAAAAGGTCTTTAAGGAAGAAAAGATAAAGGCTGAGAAAGGACAACGTATTGATAGCGGAGATCTTCCAATGCTCCCAGATGATATGAAATTCATTGATGAGTTTCTGTTTTATGAGGTAAAGGGAGATGGAAAAGATGAGATTATCCGTAAGGTAGCAAAGGCTGAACTTAAGGATAAAGAAACTAAGACGGAAGAAAAAAGCCACAGCAGGACAAAAGCACTCAGACGGAAGATAAGGAAACGCAGACAGAGCTTTCTAAAGACGATATTTCACAAATAGAAAAAGAGGCAAAAGAGCTTCAGGATAAACTTGATAAGTTAAATTGCGAACTTAAGGACAAAGACAAATTAAGTGATAAGCAAAAGAATAAAATTAAAGACCTTGAAGATGAAATTGATAGCCTAAAAGAAAAAATGAAGAAAGATAAGGGGAATAAGGACTTATCAGAAGATATGAAAAAGGAAATAGATAAGCTGACGGAAAAGGTGAAAGAGCTTGAGAAAAAGGCAACTGAAACAAATAAAGCTCCTGTAACATCACAATCAGTTACACCGATTAGTCCTATTTCCGGAATTAAGACAAGTTCAGGTATTTCTCCTCAAACACCACAGACTTCTGTAAGTAGTACCGGTAAAGGCAAAACGGAAGTAAAGGAGAAAGAAAAGGAAGTTCGCTATCCCAATAAGTTAACGGCAAAAGCTCCTGCGAATAACAGTCAGGATTCATCAATGGGGTCTGCAAGTAAGAGTGTAAATACCAATAAGGGAGTAGCTTCATCTCCGTCAAAGACGAGAGCATCCGTTACGGAGAATAAAGATAATGCAAATAAGGAGTATCCGATTCATCATGGAGATAGCAGCGATAATAAAGAAACAGATATGTATTCAGCCGATGCAAGACAGTTTATTACCTTTCAGACTAAAAATGGTAAGACCTTTTATTTAATCATCAATCATGATGAAGATAGTGAGAATGTAATGCTTCTTACGGAAGTATCTGAAGATGATCTCTTAAACATGGTGGAGAAAAAAGAAGCACCAAAGCAGGAAGTAGTAAAAGAAGAACCTGTTAAGGAAGAAGTAAAGCCTGAGAAGAAGGACGAAAAGAGTAATTTAGGAACCTATATTATTTTGCTTCTTGTAGTAGGTGGTGCATTAGGAGCAGGCTACTATTTTAAGGTTGTGAAAAAGAAAGAAGATAAAGAACTTGAAGCCTTAGAGGAGGAAGATGATGATTTCTTTTCTGAAGCTGAAAGCGAGGAAGAAATAAATGATGCAGATGAAGTAGAAGATGAAGAATAAACGCACCTAAAAACATATTATTTTGGGTGCAAAGTTAGGGCTGGAGAGTAACATCTTTCGCCCTATTTTGATTTATAACAGGAGGAAAACAAAGATGAAGTTAGTCATTGCAGAAAAGCCGAGTGTTGCAATCTACATTGCAAAGGTTATTGGAGCAAATAAAAAGAAAGACGGATATTATGAAGGAAACGGATATAGGGTGAGCTGGTGCGTTGGACACCTAATTCAAATGGCAAATCCGGACGCTTATGATGAAAAATATGCTAAATGGAATATTACAGATTTACCGATTGTTCCAAAGAACTATAAGTATGAGATAGCAAAATCCACGAGGAAACAGTTTAATATCCTTAAAAAGCTGATGAATGATAAAGAAATAGATTCTGTTATCAATGCGTGCGACGCAGGTCGTGAGGGAGAAAGCATTTTTAGACTTGTATATAACGAAGCTAAATGCAAAAAGAAGATGAAACGCCTTTGGATTTCATCTATGGAAGATAGTGCTATTAAAGAGGGCTTTGATAATCTAAAAGATGGAAAGGACTATGACAATCTCTTTGAATCGGCACAGGCAAGAGCGATTGCGGATTGGTTAGTCGGGATGAATATCAGTAGGCTCTATTCTTGCCTTTATCAGCAAAATTATTCCGTTGGCAGAGTACAAACACCTACCCTTGCCATGATTGTAAAAAGAGATGATGAAGTAGCAAACTTCAAAAAAGAAAAATACTATACAGTAGAGCTTTCTACAAATGGTTTTACACTTTCAACAGACAGAATTAATGATGAAGTTGCTGCTGAACAGCTCTTAAATTTAGTAGGCGATAAGATTGAAATTATTGATGTCATTCAGAAAGAAAAAATTACAAAACCTGATTTACCTTTTGACCTGACAACACTTCAAAGAGAGTGCAATAAGTATTTCGGATACTCAGCCAAGCAGACACTTGACTATGCACAGAGCCTTTATGAAAAGAAACTGATTACTTATCCAAGAACGGATAGCAGATGTTTAACGGAAGATATGATTGTAAGTGCGGTCAATAATATTTTAGGTAAAAATGACTTTGACACAGAGCGTATCAAGACAGTATTTAACTCAAAAAAGGTTACGGATCACCATGCGATTATCCCGACAGTAAGCTCACTGAGTGAAGCTTTATCGGGCATTCCTGAGAGTGAAGCAAAGGTATATAGGCTTATTTCTAATAAGCTTCACGCAAGTGTAGGTTATCCATTAGTGGAAAACACAACAAAGATTATAGCTGAATTTGATGGCTTTAAATTTACAAGTTCAGGAAAAGTAATTAAAGATGAGGGGTTTACAAAATATCTTAAAGAGTATAAGTCCAAGAAGAATGAGGATGTAGAACTTCCTAATGTAAGTGTTGATGATGTTTTAAGCATTGAAAATAAAGAGATTAAAGAAAAATTTACCCAACCTCCCAAGCACTTTACTGAAGATACGCTTCTAAAGTCTATGGAGATTGCAGGAAATGACGCACTTGAAAAAGGTGTAGAAGTGGAAAGAAAAGGTCTTGGCACACCTGCAACAAGGGCAGGAATTATTGAAAATCTAATCTTTAAGGGCTTTGTAGAAAGGGATAAGAAAAATCTTGTAGCCACGCATAAAGGGATTAGGCTTGTAACAATAGTATCCGATACCTTTAAATCAGCAGAAACAACAGCAAAATGGGAAATGGAATTATCGGATATTGCTCAGGGAAAATCTTCAAAGGAAGAATTTTTAGAAGCGATTGAAAATGAGCTAAAAGAGGCTGTTCTGACATACGCAAAGTAAGAGGCAACTAATTTCAGAGTGGAAAAAATCCTCTAAAAATGCTATAATATAAGCAATTTATTTGTAATTGTTAGGAGAATTAAGATGGCAATAAAAAATCAAGATTATATAAAAAATTTAATCAGAGAGTTGATTTCTTTGCCAAGTGAAACAGAATGGGTTGAATTTAAGCATAATAACGATGAACCTCAGATGATAGGTGAGTATATTTCTGCTTTGGGCAATTCTGCAACTTTATGGGGAAGACCTAAAGCATATTTACTCTGGGGTATTGATGATAATACACATAAAATTGTAGGAACTACATTTGATTATAGGGAGAGTAAAAAAGGTTCGGAAGAACTTGAAGCATGGTTATCTCGAATGACAAATCCAAGAATAGACTTCAGATTTTATAAAACAGAAATTGAGGATAAAAATGTAGTATTACTCGAAATTCCATGTGCAGAAAAGCAGCCAATTAAGTTTTCAGGTGAAGAGTATATTAGAATTGGAACAAATAAGAAGAAGTTGAAAGAATATCCTGATAAAGAGAGATCTCTATGGGCAGCTTTTGATACAACTCCGTTTGAATTAAGAAATGCAAAAGATAATATTTCGTTTCATGAGGTGTTAGATGTACTGAATGTAGCGGGATATTATGAAAAGATGGGGTTTGCATTACCACAAAATAACAATAAAATATTGGATGATTTTACTAATGAAAAGTTTATAAAAAGAAATGATTCCGGAAGCTATGATATTACTAATTTAGGAGCATTACTTATTTCAAAAGATTTAAAGAATTTTGAGAGTTTAGCTCATAAATCTATAAGAGTAATTTGGTATAAAGAGAACAATAGACTTGACACGATACGGGAAAAAGTATTTAGTGAAGGTTATGCTATTTCATATGAGGAAATTGTAGATTATGTTTTGACTGTCATTCCACAGGAAGAGATAATTGAAGACTCTATAAGAAAAACTAAGTTGGGTTATCCGGAGATAGCAATTCGTGAGTTAATTGCCAATATCATGATTCATCAAGCTATTGAACAAAAAGGGACAAGTCCTATGGTTGAGTTATTCAAAGATAGGATAGAATTTTCAAATGCAGGTTCGCCATTGGTTTCGATAGACCGCATTGTTGATACAGTTCCGATTTCAAGAAATGAAAATCTTGCAGGATTTATGCACAAATGTGGGATTTGTGAAGAAAGAGGAAGTGGTTTTGATAAGATAGTATATGCGACAAGTAAGAATTCTATGCTTGCTCCTAAAATCGAAAATCAAAGTGATAAATTCACAAAAGTAACTCTCTATTTGAAAGCTCCTTTTGACTTGATTAGTAAAGAAGATAGAATAAGAACTTGTTATATGCAGGCTTGCTTTGTCTATGTCAATGGAGAGAGCATAACGAATAATTCGCTCAGAGAATTATTTGATATAAGTGATAAAGATAAATATAAAGCATCGAGGATAATTAAAGATACATTAGAAGCCAAACTTATTAAGCCAGTTGATGAAAATACAGCTCCGAGATATATGAAGTATATTCCTTTTTGGGCTTGATTTAAGTTGCAGTAAGTTGCAAAATCGTGATTTATGCAGTATGAATGGGAGATAAAACCTAGTAAAATAAGGATTTTTAGTAAGTCAAAACAGAAAAATTAAGTTGCAGTAAGTTGCAGCACATAGAATTTAAAGGTGATTAGAGTAAAATCTAACCGCCTTTTTTTGTTTGGAAAAACGAAGGAGGTAAAAATGCGAATAAATGATTTTCATAACATTTTGGAGCTTATAAAACAAGATGCGCTTCATAGTGAAGCAGAGTATCTGAAGCTCTTAAAGGTTGTCGGAAACAATCAAAGATATGACTTTAGAAGTCAATTAAGTATCTATGATAAAAATCCTGAAGCAATAGCTTGTGCCAAGTTTGACTACTGGAGGGAACGTTTTAATCGAACAGTAATGCGAGGACAGAAAGGTATCCCCATTTTAGAGGACTATGGCACATTCAAAAAAGTGGACTATATTTTTGATATAGGTCAGACAGTTTCAAGAAACAGAGATGTCAACGAAGTAAATCTTTGGAAGTTTGACAAAGAAAACCATCAAGATGTGTTAAAGGAAATGATTAAAAGCGAGGGCTATGATGAAAGTAAAAGCACACTTGAAAACATCTTTTCTTTAAGCAGACTCTACGGTGATGAAAAAATAGATACCTTAATGAATGAACTTAGAGTAGCGGATGAGGATAGAATATCCTTTACCAAGTTTGTAAGGGACTCGGTAAGCTATACGGTAGCGTCAAGATTTAAGTTAGATTATTCGATAGATTATGAGCTTTTAAGAGAGAATTTTCAAAGACTTGACAGCATATCTCTAATGAGTCTTGGTGAGAGCGTATCGGATATTAGCGGAAAGATTATTGATGCGACCATTCAAAAAAGCAAAGAACTGGAGCTTCAAAAAGAAGTTTTAAGAGGAAAAGAAGCAGGATATAATAGGATTAAGGAAGAATTAGAGGAGGTAGAAGAAAATGCACTTCGACGAGATGATCAGGAAAGAAATGAAAGCGGGCGAGTTCTCCGAAATGGAGAGTACGGACGAGATAAAAGAGAAAATCAAGGAGAATACGCTAAACAACTTGGAGGAACAGACGGACTTCATAAGGGAGTATCCGAATCCGACCTACGCAGTGATGAGGCTGGATTACATTTCAGAGAGCGAGGAGCAGAGCTACTTCGAGATGTTAGTAGATCTATACAAGGAGAAGAAGCTGACAGGACACCTGATGGATATTCAGAAACAGGCGATAGAATTTATGAGGACAGAGAAACCGAAATTGATGGCAGCTTGGAAGATAGAGGACGAGAACGATCCACAGTATGGGGCGATGATTTCAGCTCTGAAGGAAATGACAATCAAGGAAGTAGTGGAAATTTAAAAGATAATACTAATGTAGAGTTAAAAGAAGCTGATAAGGCTTCTTTTTCTTTACCCGAAAATACTTGCGGACAAATGAGGCTTACCATTCCATTAACTCAGAAGGATATAGATACCGTTCTTATTAACGGAGGAAATCACGATGGAAGTAGACTTCCTGTTACTGCAGAGTTTTCTAAAGGAAAAAGTAATGGAGAATTGGGAGAATACCTCAAAGATACCTTTAGGGGTGGAAATGGATTTTACATTGACGAAAGAGAAGTATCTTCCTGGTATTCGGATAAAGGTATTCATTTAGCTTACGGGACTTCTGCAAGAGAAGATGATACGCAAATTTTAAGTTGGAATGAAGCAGCAAGTAGAATAAATGAGCTTTTGGAAACTGGAGGATTTGCCACAAATATAGAGATTTCTGAAGCACTTGATTATGAAAGAGATAGAATTTCAAAATCCCTATGGTATCTATATCACGATTTAAGCGAAGAAGGAAAAGCACATTGGTATTTTGATTTTATAGAAAGAGGTGGTGGCTTTCCGGAAGAAACGAAAAGACTATCTGAGGCATTAAAAAATCCTGAATATCTAAAGGAAACAATCAAAGAATATGGCAGGTTTTTAGAAGGATATAAAGAAAATAGAGATGTACTAAGATTTCACTACCACAAGGTAGATAGCCTTTATCAGAGATTACAGGAACTTGAGCTGCCACGAAAGGAATATAGTACCAATCTGATAGAGCTTCCTAAAGCAAATCCATTTATTACAGAAGATGAAGTCTTTGCTGCAATTTCAAGAGGAAGCGGAATAGATAAGGGAAAAGAGCGAATCACCAAATTCTTCAAAGAAAACCATACACTTCAAGAAAAAGCTAATTTCCTAAAAGATGAGTATGGCATCGGGGGAAGCTCTCATGCTGTTTCAGGGGCAATGGGAAGTGATGAATGGCACGATGCTAAGGGACTTAAATTACAGAAGAAAGATTGCAGTGATGTTTTTCTTACTTGGTCAAGTGTGGCAAAGCATATTGATGAGCTGCTTTCTAAAAATCTTTATCTTGAGGAAAAAATAGAAGGTAATTCAGAGATAGAAGAAGCAAAAGAACCACAATATTATTCTAAAGATGATCCTGAAAACTTAATGACTGATGAAATGCTTGAAAGAGTGCCTGAGCTTTATGCACAGGAAGATGTCGCTTTAGCAGATAAAGAGGTTCATGCTGCATATATCATTCCGTTTAGAAGTAATTGGACTTGGTATATGACGGAGTATGATAGAGAAAGTGGAGATGCCTTTGGACTTGTACTTGGGATTGAACCTGAATGGGGATATTTCAGTATTGAAGAGTTGAAAGAATTAAATGCCCAGAGGCTTATTTTAGAAGATTTTCCAAAGACCTTTAGAGAACTTAAAGATACAGAGCTTGTCAAGCAGATGGATGAGCAGGAGCTTCAATCGGTATTTAACGGAGAACTTAGTTTTGAAGAAGAAATAGAGCTTGAAGCACCTGAAGAAGTAGAAGAAAGAATAGCTGCAACACCTGTTCAAGGAACGCTATTTGATTACCTCAAAGAAAGAGAAGAAGTAGAGCTTAATGAAGAAAAGGAAAGCCTTACCGATGAATTTACAGTTAAAGAAGGTGATACAGTCTATTTCAACCATGAAGAATACACTGTAAGGGAGATTGCTAAAAATCAAATCACAGGAAGAAATGATTTATGGCTTGATCCGGTAAGAAGTGGAAATCGTCAAATCCCGATTATAGCCTTTGAAGATAATGGGGAATTATTAAAGCAGATAAGCCTTGAAAGACCGAATTTTATTGTTGGTGATGAAGTTAAATATAAGGACAAAAACTATACCATCACACGCTTTGATGATATGGGAAATAATCTAAAGACAGTAACGGTTAAGGACAATACCGAATATCTTGGCGGTATGATAACAGGCTCCGATGTAATCCCTTATCATCTTGAAAGCGACCTTGAGAGGGTATTTCAAAATATAACCTATACGAACCCTGAAAAGACTATTGAGGAAGTAGAAATAAAGAAAGCTGATGCTCATAACTTCAAAATCACAGAAGAAACGCTCCCGGAAAAGTTATCTCCAAGTGAGAGACTGAATAACAACCTTGAAGCAATTTCCATGCTTAATCGTGTAGAGAGTGGACAAAGAGAGCTTGACAGTACAGCTCAGGAAGTTTTAGCGAAATATGTAGGCTGGGGCGGACTTGCTGATGTGTTTGACGAAAGTAAAGAGGGACAATGGGAAGTTGCAAGAAGTTTCTTAAAGGAAAATCTATCACCATCTGAATATGAAGCTGCAAGAGAATCTACCTTAACGAGCTTTTACACACCGAAAGCAGTTATTGACAGCGTATATAAGACACTTTCTGATATGGGATTTAAGATCGGTAATATATTAGAACCAAGTATGGGAGTAGGAAACTTTATCGGTAATCTTCCTGATGAAATGAAAAAGTCCAAGTTTTATGGTGTGGAGCTTGATTCGGTAAGCGGTCGTATTGGAAAACTCTTATATCCTGAAAGTGAAGTGCAAATTAAGGGATTTGAAGAAACTACCTTTTCCAATAACTTCTTTGATGCAGTTATCGGTAATGTTCCCTTTGGAGAATATAAGGTAAATGACAGAGAGTATAACAAAAATAATTTCCTTATCCATGATTATTTCTTTGCCAAGTCCATTGATAAAGTCAGAAATGGCGGTATTATCGCCTTTATCACATCAAGTGGAACAATGGATAAAAAGGACGAAAGTGTAAGACGCTATCTTGCAGCAAGAGCAGAGTTTTTAGGGGCAATCAGACTTCCAAATGATACCTTTAAGGGAGTTGCCGGAACGGAAGTAACATCGGACATTATTTTCCTAAAGAAAAGGGACAGTATCAGAGAAAGAGATGAGGACTGGATTCACCTTGCTGAAGATGAAAATGGTCTTACCTATAACAAATATTTTGTAGATCATCCTGAACAGGTACTCGGCACAATGCGTGAAGTTTCAGGAAGATTTGGAAACACACTTGCGTGCCTGCCGAAAGAAAATACAGACATAAAGGAACTTCTTACAAAAGCAGGCACAGAAATATCAAAGAACGCAAAGTATGAGGAAATAGAACTGCTTGATGATGAAATCAGCACAATGCCTGCAACGGATGATGTTAAGAACTTTTCCTATACCATTATTGATGATGAGGTTTATTACAGAGAAAACTCACTTTTCGTAAAGAAAGAAGTAACGGAGAAAAATAAGGAAAAGATTAAGGATTACCTTGAGTTAAATGATGCTCTAAAAGATGTAATCTACAAGCAAAAGGAAGATTTTTCCGATGATGAAGTAAAGAACGCTCAGGAGAGGTTAAATGAAGTCTATGACAGTTTTTCTAAAAAGCATGGGTATGTCAATAACCTAAGTAATACCAGAGTCTTAAAAGAAGATAGTAATTTCCCACTTGTTTCCTCCATAGAAATCCTTGATGAAGAAGAAAATTTTAAGGCAAAGGGCGATATTTTCAGTAAGAGAACAATCACAAAGGCAAAGACAATCGACCATGTAGATACTTCCCTTGAAGCTCTTGTGTTATCTATGTCTGAAAAAGGTTATGTAGATTTTGAGTATATGGGAAGTCTTACAGGAAAAGACAGACCGACTCTGATAGAAGAATTAAGGGGAGAAATATACCTAAACATCATAGAAGAACAAAACTTTTACAGACCATTATCCTTTAACTTGGAGGATGGGGATTTACCTTTTGCCTGTGCAAATGGCAGTAATTCATATAAGTATGGTTATGTAACAAAAGATGAATACCTAAGTGGAAATATCAGAGATAAGATTGCCATAGTAGATAGCTATCTTTCTAAGCTAAGACAAACAGAAAGAGAGCTACCTCATCTTGGCTATGCAGAAGATGGGAAAGAAAAAGAGCTGATAAGCTATGAGATGAACCGTCTGGAATACCAAAAGTCAGAGCTTACGAAAGTTTTACCTAAAGAACTTGAAGCAAGCGAAATCAATGTGCGTCTTGGTGCAACATGGATACCGATAAAAGATATTGAAAAGTTTATCTTTGAAACACTGAAAACTCCGGGTTATACCAAATGGGATATTAAAGTCAAATTCTCCAATCTTACAAGTGAATGGAATATTGAAGGAAAAAGTAAAGACAGAGGAAATGACCTTGCTGAAATGACCTACGGTACAAGTAGAGTAAGTGCCTATAAGCTGATTGAAGATGCATTAAACCTTAAAGAAACGAAAGTATTTGACCAAATTGTAAATCCTGACGGCTCCAAAACTTCTGTGCTAAATAAAAAAGAAACGCTTCTTGCAGGGCAGAAACAAGAACTTCTAAAGGAAGAATTTAAGAACTGGATATTTAATGATCAGGAAAGAAGAAATAGGCTTGTAAAGCTGTATAATGAGCGTTTTAACTCTATCAGAAATCGTGAATATGACGGAAGCAATTTATCCTTTGAGGGAATGAATACGAAAATAGAGCTTAGACCTCATCAGAAAAATGCTATTGCAAGAAGTTTGTATGGAGGAAATACGCTACTTGCTCATGTGGTTGGTAGTGGAAAGACTTTTGAAATGGTAGCTTCTGCAATGGAGTCTAAAAGGCTTGGAATGTGTTCTAAATCTTTGTTTGTAGTACCGAATCATCTAACAGGTCAAATTGGTCGTGAGTTTATGCAGCTGTATCCGTCGGCTAATATTATGGTGGCAGATAAAAAAGATTTTGAGCCGAAAAATAGAAAAAGGTTCATAGGAAGAATTGCTACTGGTGAATATGATGCGGTTGTAATTGGGCATACGCAATTTGAAAAAATTCCGATGAGTAAAGAATATCAGGAAAAACACATTCAGGATCAGATTGATGAAATCATCAACTATGTTGAGGAATATAAGCATGATAGAAATCAGAACTTTACGGTAAAGCAGCTTGAAAAGACCAAGAAGAAACTTGAAACAAGACTTGAAAAATTAAATGATGATTTTAAGAAAGATGATGTTATTACCTTTGAAGAACTCGGCGTAGATAAGCTATTTATCGACGAAGCACACAATTACAAAAATCTCTATCTCTACACAAAAATGAGGAATGTAGCAGGTATCGGTCAAAGTGAAGCATTTAAGTCATCCGATATGTTTATGAAGTGTAGATATATGGATGAAATGACGGGTGGTAAAGGAGTTGTATTTGCCACAGGAACGCCAGTAAGTAATTCTATGACGGAGCTTTATACTATGCAGCGTTATCTTCAGTACGAAAGCCTTAAAAAGAATAATTTAGAGCATTTTGACTCTTGGGCTTCTACCTTTGGGGAAACACAGTCTGCATTTGAACTTTCTCCGGAAGGAACAGGATATAGGGTAAAAACAAGATTTTCAAAGTTCTATAATCTTCCGGAGCTTATGTCTATGTTCAAGGAGGTTGCAGATATTCAGACAGCAGATATGCTCAATCTTCCAACACCTGAAGCACACTATGAAGTTATTAAGACTTTGCCAAGTGAAGAGCAAAAGGAAATCCTAAAGAGCCTATCTGAAAGAGCAGATGATGTCAGAAACAAAGCGGTAGAGCCTGATGAAGATAATATGCTGAAAATCACCAATGACGGTAAGAAACTTGCCTTAGACCAGCGTTTAATCAATCCTCTACTACCCGATAATCCTGACAGCAAGGTCAATGTCTGCGTGAAAAATGTGTTTGCCATTTGGGATAATACAAAAGATGATAGGTCAACACAGCTTCTATTTTCCGATATGTCCACACCGAAAGGTGATGGAGAGTTTAATATCTATGATGATATTAGAAAAAAACTTGTCGCAATGGGCATACCAAAAGAAGAAATAGCATTTATCCATGAAGCAAATTTAGATAAACAAAAAGATGAACTCTTTGCAAAGGTAAGAAAAGGAGATGTGAGGATATTACTCGGCTCTACTCAGAAAATGGGAGCCGGCACGAATGTTCAAAACAAACTGGTTGCAATTCATGACCTCGATGTCCCATGGCGTCCTGCTGATTTAGAGCAGAGAGCAGGAAGAATTGTAAGACAGGGTAATGAAAACAAAGAAGTGAATATCTATCGTTATGTAACGGAGAATACCTTTGATGCGTACCTTTGGCAGACCATAGAGAATAAGCAGAAATTCATTTCCCAGATAATGACCAGTAAAACACCTGTCAGAGTGGCGGAAGATGTGGACGAAAGCTCACTTAACTATGCAGAGATAAAAGCCCTTGCAACAGGAGATCCAAAGATTAAGGAAAAGATGGACTTGGATAATGAGGTTACAAAACTTAAAATGCTTGAAGCAAACTTCAAGTCCAACCGTTATAGGTTAGAGGATAAGGTCGCAAAAAATTATCCGGAAGAAATAGCAAGGACGGAAAAGCTGATTGAGGCTGTAAAGAAAGACATATCAGAGGTTGAGCCGCAAGGAGAGAGCGAAAATAAATTTACTTCGATAACTATAAAGGGGGAGAAGATATTTGATAAAAAGATTGCAGGAGAAAAGCTACTTGAAGCTATCAAGACCGTAAAAATCAATGAAAGTAAGATTATAGGAAAGTATAGAAATATGGATTTAGAAGTAAGCTATAACTTCTTTACCAATGCTCATGGTTTCAGTTTAAACGGGGCTGCAAAGCATTCAGGAGAGCTTGGAACAAGTGCAGACGGTAATATAACAAGGCTTGATAATGCCCTTGAGAAAATGCCTGAAAAACTGAAAAGACTGGAGGAGAAACTCACAAGCACAAAAGAGCAGCTTGAAAATGCCAAAGAAGAACTCAAAAAGCCATTTGAAAAGGCAGATGAACTAAAGAATAAGGTGCTTCGTTTGGCAGAACTGAATAAGCTGCTTGATATGGGAGATGTGGAAGAAAAGAGAAATGATAATCCTCTTGTGGAAGATGTAAAACGAGCGATTATTGACTTCTGTAACAGAGAGTATGAAGAAAACCACAGTTATGATGAGTTTGACAAGTTATATCCTGATTTAAAGCATATCGGGATTGCCTATACCAATACGCCCGATGAAAGACATGGGATTCAGTACGAACTGAATTTAGAAACTAAAACATGGACACAGTATATTGATGATACTCCAATCAAAACAGAGAGCTTCGACTATGAAAACAAGGGAGAGAACGAAGCTCTAAGGAATATGAAAAATGAAATTGAGTTATCCTCTTTTGAAGATTTAACTTATATAGATTCAGAGGACTTAAAGGCAGCTCTCGGACTGGACATTGATGATGAGGGAAACTTTTATGATCCGCTTGGCAAAGATATGGATAATGACGGAATTCCTGACCGATATGACAATGATTTCAGGGACAGTGATTACTTTGAATCAACCTATGATGTGGAAGATAATCTCCATACAAAAGAGGAAACTTCTCAAAGAACGGAAGATAAACCGTCTATTTTAGGACAGATCAGAGCTTATCAAAGTGAAAGCAAAACAGAAGCAAAACAAACTACAAAAGAACAGGAATATGCAAGATAAGGGAGCGAATAGCTCCCTTTTACCATGAAAGGAGATAAAAACACGGATTACAAAACAATGAGAGATAGAATCGAAGATATGGTAAATGATAATCATAAGGACTTTGTTAAGGCGATTATCAGCATGGAAAAAGGCATTAACGATGAAAGTACTTTAGATAAGCTCTATGACGCTTATATGGACAATGACACCGTTAATTTGCTGCATGAGGAATTTGATTATATGATTGAGGATTTGAGAGAACAAGGACAGATAAAAGACCTGCATTATGTTCAGGAAGAGAAAGACAACCTTATAAATATTGTGGGTAATATTGTCGGCAATGTCGATGTGGTTGAAAGGGAGAATAAGAATGGAGAAGCCTTTAAGGTAGTAAATTTCTCCGTTGTATCTAAAGATGATGAGGGGAATAAGGTATATCATAATTGCTCCGCTTACGGAGATAAGGGAGACATTCCAAAAGACTTTAAGCAGGGAGATTTTGTTAAGCTCTTTGGTCAAATCAGAGCTTTCATTGATGACAATGGCAAGGAACATAGCAATGTAAGGATACTTTCCTCAAAACTCCTAAAGGCAAAAGAACAGATGAAAGGGCAGGAGGAAAAGAAAGAATCTGTGCTTGGAGCTATCAAGAAATATCAGGCTGAAGATAAGGAAAAGCCTAAAGAAAAGAAAGAAGCAAACAGAGAGGCTGAGAGATAAATATATGGTCGGTGTAGTCTTAGGACTGCACCGGCTCTTTTTTATTTGCGAGAGTTCGATTAAAGAGAATATATTTATGAAAAAAGTATATTTTATGGTATAATGTAACAAATATAGTTTTATTGAAGGGAGGCTGCTGAATGAAAAAATTTGATAATGAAAAATACCAAATATTAGCAAAAGATTTAATGGGGGATATTTTTTATTCTGAGACATCTAATCGAAATAAAATTGCTACCATTCGCCAATATGCAGAAGTAATTGTGAGAAAAATTTTGGACATTGACCCAAGTCAAAAGATGACGATTGGTGCGAATGAAATATCTAAAAAAATTGATACTCTTAAAAATAGTAAGTTTTTAAAAGAAGCGTTAGAGAATATTAAACAGGATGGTAATAAATTTACGCATACTGAATATTTAGGAGAGGTTACATCTGATGAATTTGATATAATTGTTGATAAGCTTTTGGATATGCTTTCTTTTATGCTTATTAATTATTTTGAAACTTATGAATTTGGATCAAGAAACGATGTCTTGCAGTCATTTTCATTGTTACCACCAATAGTACGATATAAGGTGCTAATATTTTTATACAGCAAATATCCTAATAATGTACATGTTATTGATAAATTAGCGTTAGCAATTGTTAAAGCATTTAGTAGAGAAGAAGCCATTAGATGGATTGAGGAAGAAAAAGATAACCTGATTAATTTAGATGCGATGTCAGATAAGGAATTTGTTGAGATTGCAAAAAATAAAGGGATAGAAATCGCAGAAATCATTAGACTTAGTTTGCCTTATAAAAACATGTATGAGCTGTGTATTGATAAAATTATGAAAATTGGAAATGAAATAGATTCAAAAGGTCGTTTATATATTGATTTTGAAAGTGCATTGCCGTATTACAAGCAATATAGGATTATAGATGATGATAATGAAGAAATAAAAGAATTTAATGATATTATGGATTTTTTATATCTTGGCAGGAAAGCTAATGTAGATAATTTTATTAAACTAAAAGAGCCATATGTGGTTTTAGATGCAATTATAGAGGGTGAAAATATAAATGAGGATATTTAGCTATAAAAGATTGTTCAAAAAACTGATTGATTTAGATATGACAAACAACGAGTTGATGGAAAAAGCAAAAGTAAGTAAAAGCACATTCTATAAAATGAAGAATGGACAAAATGTGACTACGGATGTTTTGCTTAGGATTTGCAATGCTTTGGATTGTGATATTGAGGAAATCTTGGAGTGTATAAGAATTGACAAATAGATTTTGAAAGGAGGTTAATTATGGATAAAGAAAAGTACTACATGAACTTACCAAAAGATTTATCTGGAAGCATTGCTAAAAATCGCTTTAGATTAGAATTATTATGGGGAATTAGTAAGATAATCGATGAACATAAAGCGAACAATGAATATACGATAATTTTTGATTTTAAATGTGATATAGAATTGCATAAAGAGGATGAATTGGATTTTTATCAAATAAAGACGAAAAAAAGTGGTAATTACAATTCGAATAATTTGTGTAAGAAAGGTAAGAATGAGAATAATTCTATTTTAGGGAAACTATATGCTTTATATTCACCGAACTACAATATAAAATTAGCAATTGTGTGTAATAAACAACTTAAAATCAATAATAAAGAAATTGATTTTCCTGAGCAATGTTTTGGAGATTTAGATCAGGATGTACTTGATGATGTTAGGAAGAAGTTGTGCACAGAATTAAAATTAGACACTGTGTGTTTAGACAATGTGTTTTATATATTTGATAATATGGATTTGTTAAATCCAGAGGATTCTATTAGAGGGAAATTAGTAAAATCTTTTGTTGATATTAAAGGTGAAGAACCTCAAAATCCGAATGCATTGTACAGACTGGTTGTTGATTCTGTCAGAGAAAAAGCTTCTTATGAATTTGATTCCGGCACTTATGAAGATGTTGTAAAAAACAAAGGTATTACAAGAAGTGAATTTGATAAAATGTTAAATGCACATAAAAAGGAATCTAAAAATGGAATCAATGAAACACAAGAATATATAAATAACCTGTCATTTGCTAAACGAAGAAGATATAATACAGCACTTGGTAATATACTTGAAACGCAGCAAAGTGAGTCTTTACGATTAATAAAAATAAAAATTTATAATTATATTGTGGAACATGAAGATTCGTTAGACGATATTGAAAGTTATTTAAAAGAAATATCAAAATTATTTGATGACGATTTTGATGTGGAATTTACTGATGATATGAAATCAGTTCAATACATAATGATTTATTATATGTATGCTTCAGGAGGAATTTTATAATGAATGTTATATTTGACAAAATATATATATTTGATGTTGTAAAAAAAGAGGCTTATTCAACAGAATTTAAAAAGGGAGTTAATATTATTACATCGAGTGATATAGATGGAACAGATAGAGGAAAATCAGTTTTATTAAGAAGTTTATACCATGCCTTGGGTGCGGATTCGCACTTTGACTCGAAGTGGGGAGAAAAGGATAAGGTCTATGTTTTATCTTTTAAGGTGGATGATAAAGATTTTTCGATTTATAGATCTCAAAAATTATTTAAAATATTTAATGCAAAAGGTGATCTCATTTTTACTACTATTCATAGAAGTGAATTAGCAGATTTTTTTGGAAATTTATTTAATTTTTCTATATGGTTGCCGCAAAAAAATACAAACCAATTAGTAATAGCACCACCTGCATATAGTTTTTTGCTGAATTTTTTAGATCAAGATGAATACATCGGTACAAAATTTAATTCGTTTAAGAGCCTTGCTCAGTTCAGTAATTTTAAACTTAATGTTATTTACTCACATTTGGGCATTTACAATAAAGAATATTTCGAACTTGTGAAACACAAAGAAGAATTAGAACTTGAAATTAAAAGCAAGAAAGAAGAAATAGAAGAACTAATTAAAATGAAAGATAGAACCAATTTAATTTTGGATGGTTTTTCGTGTCCGGAAACAAGCAGTGCCTTAGAAAATGAGCTTAATATAGAAACTCAAAAATATTCATCGCTGATTAATGAGATGAATTTAGTAAGGAATAAGCTTGTTGACTTGAGAAATCAATTAGTTGAACAGAATATCACTTTATCTCAAATATCTAAATTCGAAATAAAAGAAGAAAAGGGAATAAAAACTATTTTAAAATCAAAAGTTTGTCCTGAATGTCATTCTGTTTTAGATTCAACTTTGGAACTAAGGAGTAAGAGATATAATCATATTGATAATGCTCTTAGTCTGAAAGATGCAATAAAAACAGAAAATGCCCACATTGAAGATGAAATACTCAAAAATGAGGGAATATATTCAAACTTAACTTTGGCTTTGGAGGAGCATAATAAAAAGATTTGTAAAAACAAAAAGGAAATCAAAGACTATATCAAGTTCAGAGGACTAAATAAACTAATCGATGAGATTAATAATGATTTGACTATTAATAGCAGAATTGTCGACAGCACAAAGGAGGCTCTAAAACCACTAAAGAAAGAATTTAAAAGTGTTAAAGATAAAATGAAATCTGTTGATGAAAATTACTATTATTTGATAGATAAATTAAAAATAAGATTCAATTTAAATGAGTTGGAAGCTGACAGTTATGAACAACTATCTAAAAATTTTTGTGCAAGTGGAAGCAATAAACCATTATCGACCGTTATATGGTATCTAACACTCAATGATTTAAAACAGAAATTTAATCCTGAAGGAACAACATTTCCAATGGTTTTTGATAGCCCTAATAATGCGGAGACAGACCAAGAGAAGAAACAGGCATTAGTCGAGTATATTATGGAATCATCAAATCAATTTAGTCAGTTAATTGTTTCGGCAATAGGATTTTCCAAAAAAGATTATAGTATCAATTCAAATATAAATATAAAAGTTTTAGAAAATGAAAAATATAGCTTACTAAATAGTGAGATGTATGTTCAGAATTATGAGCTTTTGCAATGTATGAACGATGCTTAATATAGTAGTGGTTTATAAGGAGATGGTTATCTCTCCATCTCCTTGCCCATATAAATTCCATAGTTCTTTCGTATTTGATAAAGTTCGTCCATAGTAGATTTTGAGGAAGAATAGTCTTGCATAAGGGTATTCTTTTTTTCTTGTAATTTATCAAGTTTATCTAAAATATCTTTTGAATTTGGAAGCTTGGAATAGGTTTTTTTTAGTTCTGAAAGGGCATTTTCATATAGGGTAATCTGAGCTTTGTACTCTTCAAAAAATGCCTTATCAGACGGATTAGCCTTATATTCTTTGTAGTATTGCCTATATTTTTTAACGGTATGAACTTGCTCCATAGTAGCAGAAAGCTCCTCCATTTCCTTATCAATAGTCTTTATTTTATCCTGTAAATCTTGCCTTTCATAGGCTGCTTTTTGGATGTATTCATCAAGCTGCTTAACGGATTTAATACCTTGTTCTCTAAGGAAGATGACAGATTCAGCCATTGTATTTAAGTTATGTTTTGTAGCCCAATATTCATAGCCTTTACTCTCTTTCACTTTGGCATTGGTAATCATATTGATGACATTTCCGATTCGTTTTTTGACAGATGGAGTTATAATTGATTGATTTTCTGTAATACGCTCTTTTAATCTTTCTTCGGTATAGTCCTCACCAATAGTCTTAGCCCTTGTAAATCTCGTCTTATCTTTTGGCTTAAAGGCTATATTTTTTCCATGCTTTATTTCATAGCCAAGCTCCGCCATTTTTTTAGAAATTCTTCCCAATCCTTAGACTGTTTTATTAGACAATCAATGTCAAATTGAAGTTTGCTTTTCCAAGAAGTGCCACGCTTTGCCTGTTCATTTTCATACCATGACTTACCATTTGTTTTGTACTTTTTTTTATAGTTCTCGTAGAACTCGTCAATCACAGATAGGTTGTTTTCTTTGCATAGCTTATCGCTTTGATACCTGATTTGGTGGTAGCTTTTTTTGTTGGATTGGTAGCATTTACCCGTTACCATATTTACATTATTGAAGATGATATGGTTATGGATATGACCTTTATCGATGTGGGTAGATAAGACATATTCGTACTCATCCTTTAATATCTTTTTACATAGTTCAAGACCGATTTGATGTGCCATTTCCGGACTTGCTTCTCCCGGTAAAAAGGATTGTATAAGATGTCTTGCAAGAACAGTACCATTTGTTCCTGCATCATTTCGTGTTCTTAAAAATTGGGTATGAGCAGTTTCCTGATGGCATTTATGAGTGCTTACTAAGATTTGCTTATCTGTTTTTTCTCTATTAACAATATATGAAATGGCAAGATTAAGGGTTGATTTTATAGGATGTATTTTCGTAATAGCCATAAAGTTTAATCACCTCCTGAAGTTTTGTTAAGAAGCAGGGAATGTATTTGCCACAACTCTTTTGAAAAATATTCTATCCGCTTTTTCATATCATTTATATCGTCCTTATAGATTATGCCGGTAGAATTTACACGCTTTGCAATTTGATTGATGTTATTGGTAGCGTTGGAAAGTAAACCCTGTAAATCTCTAAACGGTTCTAAATCCACTTGATATATTTCCTTTTCTAAAACGCACTTGCGTATGAAATGGCTCATATTTCTGCACTTCGCAAGTTTTCGTTTCTCTTCAAAAAGAGTCTTTTCTTCTTCAGTTAATTTAATTTCAAGTCGTTCATTTCGTATTCTATTTGCCATAGGTATTTCCTCCTTTAGGTGTATTTCGGGGTCTTAGGGTACATCCTAACAAGTTAAAAATTGATAAAAAAAGAAGCAGATCCCAGAGGGCTGCTTCATCAATTTTTTCGTAAGTGTCCGTACACTTACTGTGCTTGCTACAAAAGAATGAATTAGATAGCAAGCATTAAGCTAATTTAAAATCTATGATTTAATTATACCAGATAAGAGTGATAATGTCAGCATAAAAAAATTTTGGAGTTGCAAAAGAAAAGTAATCATTTTTAAACATGATCGCTCCTACTGATTTTTAAATATTGAACTTATATAACTGTTATGGTATAATAGAAACAGATAGAACAGAAATAACAGTCGGAGGATATGGAAGATGAATATACAGATTAATAATTCAAGTGATGATCCGATTTATTTGCAGATAAAAAATCAAATAAAGGCACAGATTATTTCGGGAGAATTAAAGGTTGGGGAGCAATTGCCATCCATTAGATTTTTAGCTAAAGAACTTCGAGTGAGTATGATTACTGCTAAAAGAGCTTTTGATGAACTGGAACTTGATGGTTTCATTAATTCAGTGCAAGGAAAAGGTAATTTTGTTGCGGCTCAGAATAGAGAACTTATTCGTGAAGAATATTTAAAGCGAATTGAATCAAAGCTGCAAGAGGTTGTTGATCTTTCAGAAATTGTAGGTGTATCCAATGATGAATTGGTACAGATGCTTAGGAGTTATGTGGAGGGGAAATATGAGTAATTATGCTATTGAAATTAAAAACTTGGTTAAAAAGTTTGATGGCTTTACATTAGGGCCGATAGATTTGTCTATTCCTAAAGGGACTATCGTCGGATACATTGGTCAAAACGGAGCAGGTAAAAGTACAACAATAAAATTGTTATTAGGATTGCTTAAAATAGATTCAGGAGAAATTAAAATTTTAGGTTATGATAATCCTAACAGTATTGAGTTGAAAGATAAACTTGGAGTTGTGTTCGATGAGTTATTAGTGCCGGAAGAGATGACACTTGTTGATTTGGAAAAATTTTGTTCAAGGGTCTATTCAAAGTGGGATAGAGAATTTTTCTATCAACTAAAAAAGAAATTTAATTTATCTGAAAAACAGACTATTAAAAATTATTCTCGTGGAATGAGAATGAAATTATCTATGGCAGTAGCTTTATCTCATAATGCTGAAATTCTTATATTGGATGAAGCTACAAGTGGATTGGATCCAATTGTAAGGGAGGAAATTTTAGATTTGCTTCTTGACTTTATGCAAGAAGAAAATCACACAATTCTAATCTCTTCACATATTTTATCGGATTTAGAGAAGGTGGCAGACTATATCGCTTTTATCAATGATGGTAAGGTTCTTTTTGTGGAAACAAAGGATGAACTAAAGGAAAACTATGGTATCTGTACTTTATCTAATGAAGAAGTTAAAAATCTTGATGAAGAAGCCATTATTGGAAGAAGGGTACATTCATTTGGACAAGAGCTGCTTGTTAAAAGAAATCTTATTCCGGATGGAATAACATTACAAAAACCGTCTATCGAAGATATTATGATTTATTTTGTGAAAGGAGATAAAAGGTAATGACTGCATTGATATTAAAAGATATAGCTACTTTAAAAAAGACGCTGCTATTGACGATTACTATTTGTATTGCACTCGCTGTGTATGGGATATATGAAAATGCGATTTTTATGATTCCACTTATATGTGCAATGATACCGTTAATTTTAACTGCTATCGCTTTTGGCTATGATACGAAATCGAAGTTTGAACAATTCGCCTTTTCGATGCCTATTAAAAAGAGCAGCTTTGTATTAAGTAAATTGTTTTTTGCGTTTGTATTTGGGTTAGTTGGTTCAGTATGTTTATTTGTTCTATTTGTAGTTAAAAATGAGATGTCGATAGATAACATCGTATTTATCTCACTGATTACATTAGTTGCAAGTGTTTTAATGTCAGCGATTCAACTACCGTTTATCCTAAAATACGGTGCTGAAAAGGGCAGGCTGATTATGGTGATAACCTACTTTGCAATATTTGCTCTATCTACTTTTTTAAAAGAAAAATCAGATTTACTTGCGAATATGGTGGAGCTTTTCAGTAAGTATTCAATGGTAATGATTTTTATTGGAATAGTCTTGGTAGGACTTGTTATTATAGGGATTGCCATAAAATATCTATTTCAATTATGGATAAAAAAGAATATTAGAGAAAATTAGGATGGATTACAAAAGAATTTAGCAGGAGTGAATTATAAAAGATATAAGGAGTGGATGGGAAAATGCAAAAAAACATTTATTGCATTATAAAGATTGATAAGATTATGAATAACCCTTTTTCTTATATTGCATTCTACAATATCTCATCCTTATGCATATTCCGTTGAACAATTAAAAATATTTCTTAGAAGAAAGTATTTCTTTCATTTTAGAGGACTTCTTATGCTTAGATGCAGGAGTCCTCCTTTTTTTGTCTGAAAACAAGCAGACAAAAAAGAATGGAGGAAACTTTATGGCAAAAGAGTATTACCTTTATGTCAGAGGACAAAAGGTGAAAGTCAGTGAAGATATTTATAAAGTCTACTGGCAGGAAAAAGAACACGAAAAGTATTTAGAGCAGGTGGACAAGAAAAACCACTTGCTCTTTTTTTCATCATTGGATCATGACGGACACTTTGTAGATAATATTGTTGATGAAAGTGTTGATGTAGAAAAGATTGTTGAAACACAGATGATGATTGAAGCAGTCAGAAATGCTATATCAAGACTTAATGCAGAAGAAAAGGATATTATTGAACGTTTGTATTTTAATGATGAAACTGTTCGTTCAGTAGCAAAGCTCAAAAGTATTACACATCCAGCTTTAATCAAAAGAAGAAACAAAATTCTTGAAAAGCTGAAAAAATTTATCGAAGAACTTTAAAACTTCGGTAACCAAAGGGGTCAAATTTTCCTTATGTAAAGTGAAGGGGAGTTTGACCTCCTTTACTTTCTTGAGTAAGAGATACGTCTGCTTATGGCAAATAGGAAAATGTAAAGAAAACAATCCCTTTCAAATATTGCTCTTTGACAATTGAATAGACCAAGGTAGGACTTTATCTACTTGTGGAGAATTATGACTTACGCCATGACCTTTCTGCTGAAAGTAATTTCGGTTTTATGAATACTGTGTTAACCAAGGATACAAGAAAGCGAGCGGTAAATAAGAATACATAAAAAACAGAGGTGGCAATCTGTTCGATGATACGAGTAGTGATAATGATACTTCAATAGTTTAAGCTGCCTCGTCTGGAACAAGGGGCAGAGGTGAGATTCCTATGTAGCAGCCAATGCACCTACCAATGTCATAAAACTTAGTAAGAAAAATAATATGTGATTATAGATGATTTAAAGCGGAGGAGGTGTATTAGTGGATAATGACTGGAATGGATTGGCTGATTTGATAGCAAATCTGATTACAAAATATGCTGGAGTTTTAGATTTAGATAATCTTCCAAATCCAACTCCAGTAAAAAGGACAGAAGGTAAAAATAAATTTGACATGGCAAAAACACAGATTGAGAAAAAGCAATAAAAGTGATATAATATACTTGATATATAAGTCCAAACCATAATTGGTAAAAATATAAAGATATAGAAAAAGGATATTGAGGTTAATGCTATGTCAAAAGAAAAAATAAAAGTATACCTCTATACAAGAGTATCTACATCAATACAGATAGACGGTTATTCTTTAGAGGCACAAAAATCAAGAATGAAGGCGTTCGCCCTTTATAATGATTATGAAATTGTAGGAGAATATGAAGATGCGGGCAAGTCTGGAAAATCTATTGAGGGAAGAATACAGTTTACTCGCATGATGGAAGATATAAAATCTGGAAAGGATGGAGTATCTTTTGTTCTTGTGTTTAAGCTGTCAAGATTTGCAAGAAATGCTGCTGATGTTTTATCAACTCTACAAACAATGCAAGATTTTGGAGTCAATTTGATTTGTGTTGAGGATGGGATTGATTCATCCAAAGATGCAGGTAAATTGATGATTTCAGTTTTATCAGCTGTGGCTGAAATTGAAAGAGAAAATATTCGTGTTCAAACAATGGAAGGGCGTATTCAAAAGGCAAGAGAGGGCAAATGGAATGGAGGTTTTGCTCCTTATGGTTATCAACTTATTGATGGGAAATTGATAATCAATGAGGAAGAAGCAATTGCGATACGAACTATTTTTGATCAGTATGTAAATACAACCATTGGAGCAAATGGACTTTCTAAATACTTAGAAAATCATGGTATAAGAAAAATTCCAAGACAAAATGGGAAAAATCCATTGTTTGATGCAGGTCTTATAAGAAAGATATTAAAAAACCCTGTTTATAACGGGAAAATAGCCTTTGGAAGAAGAACTTTAGAAAAAGTTCATGGAACAAGAAATGAATATAAGCAAGTTGAACAAGATGAATATTTAATAGCTGAAGGTATTCATGAAGCTATAATTTCTGATGAGCTATGGCAAGCAGCTCAAGTTAAGTTAAAATCTCAAGCAAAGAAATATGAGCATGTGAATAAAGGGAAAGATACACGCACACATCTGCTTTCAGGAATTGTAAAATGTCCGATATGTGGAGTGGGAATGTTTGGAAACAAGTGTATCAAGAAAAAGAAAGACGGTACAAAGTATAAAGATTTTTATTACTATGGCTGTAAACATAGGCATATGATAAGAGGTCATAAATGTACTTACAATAAACAAATCAGAGAAGAATTGTTAGATGATGCGGTTGCTGAGGTAATTATAAAGATAGTAAGCAATCCCAAATTTGCTTCTATGATGCAAGAAAAAATTAACATGAAGGTAGATACCTCTGAAACAGAAAAAGAGATAGATAATTACCAGAAAGAATTGAGGAAGAGCTATTCTACGAAATTTAAGCTAATTGAGGAAATAGATAATTTAGATGCTGATGATAAGCACTACAAACGAAGAAAACAGGACTTAGACGATAGACTTTATCGTATGTATGATAAGATTGAAGACTTAGAATCATTATTAATTGATGCGAAAGCAAAGAAACAAACTATTGAAGCTGAGAAACTTACAGGAGATAACATATATAAGATTTTGACCTATTTTGATAAACTCTACAAGGTAATGAATGATGTAGAGCGTAGACAGTTAATTACAGCTTTGATTTCTGAAATTCAAATTTACGAAGAAAAGCAACCGAATGGGCAATGGCTAAAATCAATTACTTTTAAACTTCCTATCATCGATGAAGATTTTAATATAGGTTTGGACAATGATGAGCAAGTTGAGTGTGTAAGCTTGTTAGTGAAACGTAGTTAATCCTCAAAAGGTTCCCCGAACCTTTTGAGTTCCACAGACGTATCATGTTGAGGCGGTATCACTGCTTGTACGGGCTGAGACAGTCGAAAAGTAGAAGGGGATGGTATTGGTATCAATCAATGAGTAACAAAGTAACAGCATGATTCGAAACATTTGCTTGTAATTTGCGGAGGAACATCAATATGGATGGAATAACAAAAGAGTCTATAAAAACGGCTAAACTAATGAAACAATTATGGCCCCAATTGACCTATAAAGAAGCTATTGATGAAGTAAAAAAATATACGAATGGCAAAAATACTGCAATCTTTACTGAAGTTGAAGGTGACACAATTGTAGGTCTAGCACTATGTTCACTCAGATTTGATTATGTTGAAGGTTGGAAATATAGTCCTGTTGGATTCTTAGAAGGGATTATTGTCGACGAGGAATATCGTTTAAAGGATATTGCTAAAAATCTCTGTACAAAATGTGAGGAATGGGCGAAAAATAAAGGATGTAAGGAATTTGCAAGTGACTGTACTTTAACGAATACGGATTCTATAAGATTTCATCTCAATATTGGATTTCAGGAGGCAAATAGAATTATTCATTTTAAGAAGAAATTATAATTTCAGAACGTGGTCAAAATTTATGTATCTTTAGGAAGTGTGAAAAAATGGACGGACTACGAATTACTTTTCATTAGTGAAGAATATAGTAATGTTGTAAAGTTAATCGAGGAGTTATTGATGGAGTTTATTAGTAAGATAGCCATAAGTAAAGGCTGGTCAGATGATAAAAGATATTGTGTTACAGACCAGAACCAGCAAAAATACTTCTTGCGTATTTCTGATAATGAGAAGTTAGATTCTAAAAAATTTGAATTTGATATGATGGAGAAAGTAGCTTCTCTTGGAGTTCGTATGAGTAAACCGATTAAATTTGAACTCTGCGGTGACGAAGTGCATTCTATACACGAGTGGATAGACGGAAAAGATGCAATAGATACCATTTTAACTTATTCTGAAAACCAACAATACACTTACGGGATAGAAACAGGAAGGTTACTTAGAAAAATTCATACAATTCCTGCTACAGAAGTTTATGAAGACTGGGAAATCTTTTTTAATCGAAAAATTGATGATAAAATCTCCAAATACAAAGAATGTTCCGTCCAATATGAAAGTGGTCAAGTCTTTATTGATTTTTTGAATGAAAACCGTGAACTGCTAAAGAACAGACCACAAGTATTCCAACATGGTGATTATCATATTGGAAATTTCATGATTGGAGAAGATCGAGAGATTTATGTGATTGACTTTGATCGTTTTGATGTTGGAGATCCTTGGGAGGAGTTCAATCGTATTGTGTGGACAGCTCAAGTATCTCCCGCTTTCGCATCTGGTATGATAGATGGATACTTTGATGATAAGGTCCCAGATTTATTTTGGAAACTTCTTGCTGTTTACATTCTAAGTAACTTAATTGGAGCTCTTCCATGGGCTATTCCTTATGGAGAAGAAGAAGTATCAGTAATGCAAAATCAAGCTAAGGAAATTTTAGAATGGTATGATGATATGAAGCAAATCATTCCTAGTTGGTATTTGATTGATAAAAAGACTGAAGAATAAAAGAGTTTAAATATTAATTTGAAAAAATATCAAGATTATTTGCTCATATTATAACGAATTCAATTCTTTATTAATACCTATCGAGAATTATCTTGAAACTTTGAATGTTGTTTCGGGGTCAAGTTACATGAAAGAATATATTTTAAATTTGGAAAAAGAATTTTCTTTAATAGAAAATGGGTTCAAAGAAGAAGAGAAGAGAGCTCTTTCTGACTATCAATCAAACGATATTGCGTATATCAAAGAATTAGCATTTCTAGCCTTTAAATCCAATGTATATCAAGTTAGAATGTATAGTGTATTTCTCTTTGGCCATTTGTCATCGTATGAAGAAATTTTGATCTTTATGAGGGATGAGGTTTCAAAGGATGACAATTGGAGAGTTCAAGAAGTATTAGCAAAAGCATTTGATGAATTTTGTAAAAAAATAGGATATGAAAAAGCACTTCCAGTGATTGATGAATGGTTAAAAAATACCAATCCTAATACAAGGAGAGCAGTAACAGAGGGATTAAGAATATGGACGAGTAGACCATATTTCAAGGATAATCCAGATGAAGCTATTAAACGAATCGCAACATTAAAAGAAGATTCTAGTGAATATGTTAGAAAATCAGTCGGTAATGCTTTGAGGGATATTAGCAAAAAATTTCCAGGGTTGATCAAAGAAGAACTTGATAGTTGGGATGTTAAGAGTAAAGAGATTCAAAAGGTTTACAAGTTAGCAAGTAAATTTATTAAGTGACAATTATCAGCTATAAAGTTTAAAAAATGCTAACTATAAAATATTTTCATTCTAAAGTTTAATTTTAAACAACAACTCAGTCACTTTCTTACTATAATATAGAAGTTTGCGAGCACTACATGTTGAGGCGGTAGCACTGCTTGTACGAGCTGATTGAACAAGGAAAATTAGCTAGTGAAAGTCCTACAGTAAGGAGTTTAAACATGAAATTCCATGAATTTGGTGATAAGAATTTGCCTCCTATTTTACTGATACATGGTGGCGGCAGTTCTTGGTGGAATTATCTTCGTCAAGCACGAATCTTGTCAAAAGAATACCGTATTATTCTACCCACTTTGAATGGCCACGGCGAGGAATATCAACTTGATTATGTTTCTACTGAAGATTCTGCTTTGGAGATTCTAGACTATATCAAAGCAAACTGTGATGGGAAATTATTTGCAATCGGTGGTGTTTCACTTGGTGGTCAAATTGCCATGGAGCTTTTGTCTTTAGACAGTGAAATTGCTGAGAAGGCCATCATAGATGGAAGCCTCTGTATTCCTCAACCAAGGTTAGCTAAAATCAGCATCTTTCTAGTGTCTCTATTTGGTAAACTGATGTTCAATAAATTCTCTTGCAAACTTCAGTTCAGCATGATGAACAAACTCTATCCTAAACTGGCTTATCCAGAGGAGATAAAAGTTTATTATTTGGAGGATTTGCCAAGGACGCCTGTCAAAACATTGGTGACCATTTACAAAAACTATATGGGATGTTACAAGCTGAAAGATATGATTTCTGCTAGCAAGGCTCAGGTTCTGTATATCTATGGTGAAAAAGAATTGAACTGTGTGAAAGAATCAGCGAAATTATTTCATCAGCTACATTCAAATACAATTTTGTATGAAGCAAAGGGCTATAACCACGGCTATTTATCAGCTTACCTGCCTTATGAGTGGATTGATTTGGTGGTGCCATTTTTAAAGAGTGCTTCATTAGAAATGTGTAACGAATCTGATATGCCATAAGGAGGAAACGGATGTTAGGAGCAATAGTTGGAGACATTGCAGGTCCAGTTTACGAATGGAACAATATCAAAACGAAGGACTTTCCTTTATTTCGGAAAGACTGCTTTTTTACGGATGATACGGTAAGTTCGAACAGCTTAGTGTGTGAGTTTGTTAGTGAAACGTTGCTAATCCTCAAAATAAAGAAACCAAAATTCCATTATTTTGAGATGAAAACCTAAACTGTTTTTAAGGAGTGTTATATTGATAGAAAGCAGACCTGAGTTTGATAAAATCACATCCTTTGATGAGTTTAATAAATACTATTGGTATCGTGATGAACTTTCACAGATATGCAAGTCATTAGGGCTTGAATATAGAGGTACAAAACAGGAACTCAATGATATTATTAAACAGTACTTTAAGGGGAAATTGATTAAAAAAACATCAATAAAAAGGAAAAAGAAACAAGTAGAAGCCGTTGCCTTAGATACGCCCTTACTTGAATGTGGATTCTCCTTTAATGCAGACTTTAGAGAATATTTCTCAACTTTAACAGATGTTTCGCCCTTTAAATTTACTGCTGATATGGCCACTGCCTGGAGAAAAGTCAAAAGAGAACATGATTTGAGTTTTACAATCCAAGATATGCTAAAAGTTTATTATGGAGATTCAGATTATGCCAAGTATGACCATTCGGTTTGTCAATGGAACCAATTTTTAAAGGACTTCTGTGCAGACGAAAATAGTCGTAACTACTCAAACAAGTTAAAAGTTGCTTCTATTCTTTGGAAAGAAGTTAGAAATACAAGTAAAGAAAAAATTTATTCAAAGAAACTTTTGATTGAATATGCTGATAAAGTAAAAGAGTATGGCAAGGTAGTTCAATAGAAGTGCCTTTGTTTTGAAAATCTGAATTTAAAATTAGCTATTATACAGGTCCTATCGACATGACCACAATAATAAGGATTTTAAAAAGATAGAGTGGCTGGAAAGACATTTGTAAATCATCAATCAGAAAGTAGTAGGTATTAAGACTTACTGCTTTTTTATATTCTCAAAACAATCCACTCGAAACTACGGACAAGTCTTGAAAATAAAATTTTAAAGTAGTATACTAGAATCACAATCATGAAAACGTTTGCGTCGTAAAGCGATTCAAAGTGAACTAGGAGACAGATACAATGGAATTAACAGCCATTTACCATAGACCAGAGTCGGAGTATGCCTATCTTTATAAAGATAAGATAATGCACATTCGTATCCGGACTAAGAAAGATGATATTGAAAGCATCAACTTGCATTATGGAGATCCTTTTATTTTTATAGAGGACCGTTATGAAGATAGTAAGGAGATGAGTAAAGTAACTTCCGATGCTTTGTTTGATTACTGGCAAGCGGAAGTTACGGTTGGCTATGCGCGACTCCAATATCTCTTTGAACTCAAGGATAAGCAAGGTCAGAGTGTTTTGTATGGCGATAAGGGATGTGTTGCAAACACGCTAGAAAACCTTCATTTTGAAGGAAATGGCTTTAAAATTCCGTATATCCATGATATTGATGCTTGCCATGTTCCTGACTGGGTAGCAGTGACGGTATGGTACCAAATTTTCCCAGAACGCTTTGCAAATGGTAATCCTGAGATTTCACCAGAAGGGGCTCTGGCTTGGGATTCCACTATCAAACCGAAGACGAGCGATTTCTTTGGTGGTGATTTACAAGGCATTATTGACCATCTGGATTACTTGCAGGACTTGGGGATTACAGGACTTTATCTCTGTCCGATTTTTGAATCTCCAAGCAATCACAAGTACAATACAACGGATTATTTCGAAATTGACCATCATTTTGGAGATAAAGAAACCTTCCGTAAACTGGTGGAGGAGGCCCATCAGAGAGGGATGAAAATCATGCTGGACGCTGTTTTCAACCACATTGGGGATCAGTCTCCGCAGTGGCAGGATGTCCTCAAGCATGGTGAAGATTCCGTTTACAAAGACTGGTTTCATGTTCAGGAGTTTCCAGTGACCAAGGATAAGCTTGAGAATCCAAGAAAGCTCCCTTACCATACCTTTGCCTTTGCAAGCTATATGCCTAAGCTCAATACGGCCAATCCTCAAGTGAGGGACTATTTGTTGAGGGTTGCTACCTACTGGATCGAAGAGTATGATATTGATGCTTGGCGACTGGATGTGGCCAATGAAGTGGATCACCAATTTTGGCGAGATTTCCGTAAGGCTGTTTTGGCTAAAAAGCCTGACCTTTATATTCTTGGAGAGGTCTGGCACACTTCCCAGCCCTGGCTAAACGGCGATGAATTCCACGCAGTCATGAACTATCCTCTCTCTGATACTATCAAGGATTATTTCTTGCGAGGGACTAAGAAGACACCTCAATTTATCGATGAGATCAATAGCCAGTCTATGTACTATAGACAACAGATTTCGGAAGTGATGTTCAATCTTTTGGATTCGCACGATACGGAGCGGATTTTGGCTACTGCCAAGGGTGATGTACAACTGGTTAAGTCTGCCCTTGCTTGCCTCTTTCTACAAAGAGGCACACCGTGTTTCTACTATGGTACCGAGTTAGAGTTAGGTGGAGGACCAGATCCAGATTGTCGTCGTGTCATGCCTTGGGAACGTGTTTCCGATAGCAATGAGATGTTGAATTTTATGAAGAAATTGATTCAAATTCGCAAGGATGCTTCAAATGTTATCCAGCATGGGAAATATAGCCTGAAAGAAATCAAGCCGGATGTGGTATCTCTTGAGTGGAATTATGATGGACAAAAGGTCCAAGCTATTTTTAACCAATCAACTGAAAACTATCTTGTAGATAGTGATGCTGTAGCGCTAGCCAGTCATTGCGAAAAACTAGACCAGCAACTGGTGATTTTGCCTAAAGGATTTGTTATTCAGTAAAAAATATGATTAAAAAGACTGTAATGATGGGCAACCATTCGTTCCAGTCTTTTTTCTATTTATGTAGTATAATAAAGGAAATACCAGAGGCAAACCCTTAGAAAGAAGAGAACGATGAACCATTTAGTCTGATCTTTAAAAGAAAAGATCACTGACCAAATGTCTTTGGTTCGACAAGTTCCTAATGATGATGAAGAATTTTATCAAGTCCATTTAGATATTTTCTATAAGCCGACTAGTGAGAATGCAGAGTTTAGTGAGTCTATATGGGACGAAGATCTTGATGAGAATATCTTTGACTATATTCGAAACTCTGAGGTCTTTGCCGATGCTAAAGACAAGGAATACCTCAAAGTAAAAATTTATTTAGATGAAACTTAGTAAGGAGAAATCATGTTTAGTTTTTTTAAGCGAAAAAGAAACAAGCGCTTCAATCAGGAGTCACATGACAAGGCTAAAGAAAATCAGACTGTTTCTGAAAAGAAACTTGATTTAGAAAATGATGAAGCAAAGGTGGATTCTGAACAAATCCTCCATAGAAATATGCTGAAAAGATCAAAGAAATTTACATGGATGGTGGAAATGAGATTTATATGAATATCATTCCACAATGGGATGGAGAAGATGGAACATTTGATTTGAATGAGCTCAGTCTATCCGAATTGCAACAATTTCCAAACTTAAAAGAAGCAACTATTTTAAGCAGCAATTTTGATAGCGTGAAAGAGCTCTTTGATACGGCTGGTATTGAAATCGAGCTACTATAATTTTAGTTATCAAGTCAATTCATGTTAAGACAATAATTGGATCGCGGTTTAAAAGGAGTATGAAAATCTATGGACGCTAACATACTTAGAGTTATAAAAATAGATAAAGAAGCACTTTATGAATTTCTCTATGAAAACTTTATAGCGCAACAGGAAGAATTGTTAGACATATCCAAATCTGAAGTGATGAATGATTTTGCAATAGATTGGGAAAAAGGGGATTTTCTATTTACTGCGTATAGACAGGAAAACATGGTTGGAGAGTTGATTTCTTTACCACAAGGGGTGAATACGAAAAGGTTACTGGAAAATTTGCCTGTTACAACTGATTCTGTACTTAAACCAAATCAAATCTATAAAGATTATTCATTTAACGATTTGAGCAAATTTATTTGATGAGAGTGTTTTATATCGCAGAGATTGCAAATGCTAGAGTGCAGTGAGTTACAGTTAATGAAAGAAGAAAAGTATGAAAAATACAATAGAATATTAAAATTAGGATTATGTGTAGCTTTTGTACTAACATTATCAGGTTGTTCTCAATCACAGAAAGATTCAGAGAAGAGTCCAGTCAAATCTGAGTTTACTCAATCGAGTGCAACTTACTCGAATTTAAATAGTCAAACTAGTTTTGAAGAAGTGAAGAATTTATTATCCACTCATACTATCATTAGAAGGAAGCAAGTCAAAGAACTCAACTTATAAAAGTCCCTTTATCGTAGATAATATTGATTAGATAGCAAGGAAGAGGAAAAAATGAAACTATTTAAAAAAATTTCCTGTCTATTTATTATTATAGTTGGCGCCCTTCTACTAAGTGCCTGTACCTCGCATAAAGAGGACAAAGAGAGATTGGTTCGATATTTCAATAACGTCTATGGAGAAAATGCTTATGAGATGAAAGAAGATCCCAGGCATTCCTGTTATTGGTTTGTGACATTGAAGGATTATCCAAATATTCCCTTTACTTGTAGTGTGTCCCATGATTGGCTAGCAATGGGATCACCTTTTATTCATTCTGATTTTGAAGAAACATTCTGCACAAGAGCTCTTGCGGAATATAAGGAAAATCATAATCTAGGTGATGATGTCCTTTCCTATCTGCATCCCGTAAATTTTGTCTATTCTACAGAAGTAACAAATTTAGATCAACTAAAAGAATCCTATGGCAAGATGTTGGACTTTATCAACTACACTAGCCTGAAGTATCCTATTTTAGCTGAAACTGATTGTTTCGGGGTACGAATGGATATCAGTGGTATTCGATTAAAGAGCTCGAGGAGAAATCTTGATGGGTCAATCGATACCAGTATTTATCGACAAGTTTGCAATGCAGAAAATGGGAAATTAAACATAAGACCTTTTGAAGAAATTCGTCAAGAATTGGAACCCCAACTACGAACACACCCTGAGAATTCAAAGGGATTTGTATTTGTAGTAAACACGACCTCCTTTGTACTGGGAAGCAATACACTCGATGATTGTTTATATAAGCATTTCGAATTATCATCTACCACAGTAGAAGAACTTCAAAAGATCAAGTTGCAACCTGGAGAAAGCAGCGAAAACTATATATTGGCCAAAGACTATAATGATAATAGCTTAGAGTATTATACAAAAGTTACAGTGAAGGTAAAAAATCTAAGTGATAAGGAATGTTCTGTTTTAGATGGAACGTTGATGAAGGCTATCATCTCTGATCCAGCAAGTATGTATATTGGAGATGTCTATTTTGAATTTGATAAAAGAAAAGAATTAACTGCTGATTTATATGATATGCTTGGAACAAAAAGACCCTCCACTAGTGAAGAGGAGAGCGACGGAGTTCTCTATAAAAATATAAGAGTTTTATTTAAGATGAAGACCTATTTCAAAGAGATAGACAGCGTTACATTATCCTATCAGGAGTAGGGATTTTCTCACTCCCAGATTGTATGTTGGGCTCTTACACCGTATCGATAGGGGGACTGATCACTATTGAAATTCGCCACAAAATGATAGCTATTCCATAGAACATAGTCGGCAGTTTGCAGCCTCAGACTGAAGTAGGTGTCCTGTTTCACTTCTTTCGCATCAGCAGGTTTCAGTGAAAAGATATCTGTTAATTTCTTTGTTTTAAAGTCATTGATTGTGAGTTTGGAGAGGTCTTGGTTATTGATATTAACTTGGGAGAGTTGCGGGCTGTCTGCTGAGATTTCATAGTATGTGACCACGCAGTTCTCGAGTTTATCAGTGTCTTTCCACTTTGGTGTAATGCTCATAAGACCGTAAGATTTACCATCTCGGACTATTTCAAGCAGTTCTCCGTAGTAAAAGTGGTCATTGCGTTTGTTCACAATCTCGCTCTCAGGATTTTTTCCAGTAAAGCTGAACCCCTGGTCCAGTAGTTCTGAAGCTCTTGTTTCTCCGACCACCACATTGGTTTTATCGATTTGTATTCCAAAAGGTTGAGCAGGAAAGCCAGTGATGAAGATGCAAAAAGTAAAGATGAAAGTAGTCAAAAAGACAGCACCAACAACAGCATTAGATGATGAATAGCGGTGATGGTTTTTCCTTGGACGCTTTACTATAAATAACATTAAGTTAATAAGGTTTCTAAACAGCATACTTGCCACAACAATGGCAAATTGAGCCTTTAAACAAGTATAAAGAGCTGCTGGAAAATTGTCCATTTTAACATAGAGTGCCACTAAAGTGAGGATATTAGCCAGAACAAAATAGAAAATAAATAGGTTTACTTCCTTTAGAGCGTTCCTATTAGTGATATCTTCATATTCAATATGGTAGCGTCCTTGAAAACCTTGCCCAAACTGATACATCCACTTAGGAACCTCTTCGCCGGCTCTAACGGCACTCGCCAGTTTAAAATAGAGATAAATCGTACAGACTAGGAATAGGAAAAAAATAAAATAAAAAGTCAAAGCAAATATAAAAAAGCCCATTGCTACTCTCCTTTTCAAACTATAATCCATATTTTGGATACACCTTTATTATAACACTTTATAGGGAAAACATCTGAGGATACTATTCATCAGATAAGATCAGACCTTAGCGATAATAAGCTTTTATAAAACATAAATATTGTCATTCAACATAGAAATTTTGGAGGAAAAACAAATGGGAATGATTGCTAATTATAGATATATCAATGATCAGTATTTACATCAAATGAAAAGTTTTAATGCTAAAGAAAATGATCAATTTGAGGTAGTAGAGGAAGCAGAACTTCTACTTGATATAGATAAAATGTGGGATGTTCTTCATTTTGTGCTTACAGGGGTTGGAAGTTCAAACCCTAGTCGGAATGATCCTTTGAGCGTGGCTGTTTTGGGTGTGACGCCACTTGAAAATGTTGCGGAATATATTGCCTATACAGAAAAATCAAAAGTATCAGAGATTTGTTCGGCTTTGGAAAACTTTGATATTGAAGAAGCCATGGCGCATTTTAGTATGCAAGCTTGTAAAAATGCTGATCTTTATCCTGATATTTGGGATTATGATGATGAAGAGGAAGAAATTGAAGAAGAAATCTGCGAGTATTTCCAAGCAATGAAAGATTTTTACAAGAAGATTTTAGAGCTCAATGGTAATGTCATGGTCACTATTTATTAAAAGGTTTATCAAACGTTTCTAAAAGAATAAAATAGCTTGAGGCAAAAAATGGATGCGGAACTTGGTTATTGGGATACACCTTATGAGTATTCGTATTTACGAGGCGAGAATTTTTCCGTTTGGTTTACCATGCGAAAAGGGGATCTGGCAACGGTCATACTATACTATGAGGAAGCTTTGGAAATGAAACATAAGTTTGTGCTTAGGTTGATAAATGACAAATGGTTGATTGATGAGAAATTCTATGGATTTGGCGATGAAAAAACACGGCATGTCGATATGCTCTGAAAAAAAGCCCTATGTACCCTTCTGCAATAATCACAAATTATCTAGACAGCAATTCCTTGAAATTAGAATTCTAAACAATGATTTTTAATTCGTTCTCCAAGCTTTAGACGAGGTTTTATATGAAAGGCAATATGCGAAAGGATTACCTCTATCGGTATCTATTCTACAGATTTGAAAAAGAAACTTTCAAGAATGGTGCTCTGGAAGGGATTAATCAAGAGGCAAAAGAAAGAATCTGTCAACAGGCGACAAAGACCACCAGACGGATTAGTGTATTTGTCGGTCTGGTCTACGTGATTCTGTTTTGCTTGATAATTATCTGGCTGAATGCGAATTGCTCCCAAAATCCATTCTTCCTATGGTATCAAGGCTACATAGAATCACTATTTCCATTGATCAATGGCGATTGGGGGAGCAGTTGGATTGAGAAAAAAGGGACGATTTTATGGATTTCTATTAAGGCCTTCCCTATATTTGTTCTTAATGGTGTACCCTTTCTTTTGCTTGTACTACTGATTGCGAATAGAACTTTAAAAAAGAATATAAAGGCTGAATGTATCAACTAAGGAGAAAATAGAGATGGGCAGAATGATTGCAATCGGATCCCTAGTTTTTCTTGGACTAGCGTTTTTGGGGATTGGACTCGGAATGTATTTCTTCCTCAAAAGGCTGGTAGTGAATGGGAAATCCGTCTTAGACGAGCCAGTAAATGAGCAAACTCGTACAGATAAGATGGGGCTTGGCGAACTTCTAGTTTACTTGTCGATGATTGCGATTGCTGGCGTTTTTGTAGTGCAAATAATGAGTAGGGAAGGAACTGGTAATGCTATTTTGGCAAGAATTGTGATCCTACCACCGATTATGGCACTTTTTAATGCTAGAAAACGCACGGGAAAAGCGATGATCGCACTTGTGGTTTCTTTTATGGTGGCTTTATTTCTTATGATAGCCTATGGTCAGATAGGGTTGCCACCTAAAGCACCAGAATTGATGATAGATGACAAGTCGATCACGCTAACACAAACAAGTGTGAGTGATCTTCTGAAAGTAGGTTTTGACATCTATATCAGGGAGGAGGATAGCTTTGGCGATGATTATGAAGCGAATATTTCTTCAGGGGAAATCAAGAAATACCAGGCTGATAAGAGTGTTTTTATCAAGAAAGGATTCCGTCGAGATAGCAATGCTGTCTCCCATTCTCCCTATCTTCTTGGAAAAGATGGTTTAGTTCTTGGGAGTATTGGCTTATACGGAGATGACTCAAAAGAAACCGCCTTAGAGGACTGCAAAATTATCCAGTTTAAGCTAGATGAAGATCGTATCAAAGCAGCAAAATCAAAAGCTATCTCCTATAAACTGAATGGTGTAGATTTACTGACTAGAATTGAAGAAGGAGCCATGCGGACAACCTTTGGTGATAAATTATGGTCAGTTCCGCCTGCACATCCTGTAGACTCGACCCAACTATGGTATGGTATCCAGTGGAAAAGTCCCAGTGACCACCTGTTTTGGAATGAATATTCTCCTTAATTCGCTTAGATGAGAACTACCATATGATAGATTTTGAGCTAGTTGGAGAAGTAGCGCGTGATGATTAGTGAAATAAAGACCTACTAAGTTTTTTTGATGTTATTCTATTTGTACTTTGGTCAGGATTAGTATATAATCTATCATAGAGTCATTTACTAACTAGGAGAAGTATCATGGAATTAAAAGATTTTACTGAGAAAGAACAAGAGATGATAAAGCAAGGATTGACAACATCTGAGATTAGCGATAAGGAAACCGCAGCTAAAATTCTTGCCCTAGTGCCTCGGGAATGGATTAAACGCATTCCCTTTTTCGTGCGAAAACACGCAACAACTCGGACAATAAAACGAATTTCTATCGAACATCCAGAACTTTATGCTATTGCGAAAAGAAATGGTGAGATTCCTGAGAAGGAACGAGAAGAATTGCGCCAAATCATTACAGGTATTTTCCAAGAAAAAATGAATAAGCATAAAATCAAATAATATTCTTTTATAAAAATCAGTTGCTAAAAGTCTGTCTTACAAAAATGTAAGATAGGCTTTTAAAATGTAAGATGGGTGTACGATTATGCGTAAAAATATATGCTATACTCTATGTAGATTAAAAAGAAAGAGGTTTATTATGAAAAAATGGAATGCGACGCAGTTGAAGTATTTGATGGCGGCAGTAATGGTTCTAGACCATATCCCGCATATTACCGGAATCGTTTCTCCTATGTGGGAAGGTATTCTTCACGCCTTGACCCGTTGTGTGGGAGTTTGGTTTGCTTATATGGCTATGGAAGGATTCATCCATACTCGAAATTTGAAAAACTACCTCATCCGCCTTTGGAGTTGGGCGCTTATCATGTTTGCTGGAAATAGCCTTCTCAATGCCCTATTTGCATCCAAAGGAGTAATGGTCAATAATAATATTTTCTTTACTTTGGCCATCGGTGTCACCATGCTTTGGATTGGTTTTCCCAGAAAAGAGCTGGATCAAAAAGAGAAGTTGTGGCGTCGGATTGGGCTTGCTGGTCTCCTGATTTTCGGTTGTCTTTTTACCGAGGGTGGTATCACCATGCTACCATTTCTCTTGATTAGTTACTCTTGTCGGAATCGCAAGGGATTGCGAAATCTCCTCTACGCCTTTCTGTGGGCCTTCCTATTAGTGACTTCTATCCATACCTATGATACTTGGTACCAAACACTGGAAATGATGCTTTACAATTCTGACTGGCTCTTTATCACTGTCTTTCCTTTTATGGCCTTGTATAATGGACAGCGAGGAAAGGAAACCAGCTGGAGTAAATATTTCTTTTATATTTTCTACCCAGCTCATCTATGGATTATTACCCTGATTGCTTATTTGGTTAAATAGCAAAAAAGCAAATAGCAGTAATTTCTGTCTATTTGCCTTTTCTTTTTATAAAATATACTTCTCAATGGCACGCGCGACGCCATCTTCTTCGTTGCTGGCTGTGACGTCGTTGGCTAGGGATTTGACATAATCGCTGGCATTTCCCATAGCAATGCCAAGTCCTGCAAACTGAAGTATTTCGATATCGTTATTGGCATCGCCCATGGCCATAATTTCTGACGGTTCAATCTTCAAAATCGCTGCTAGTCGAGAAAGAGCAGTAGCTTTGGTAGTCCCAAGAGGCATCGCTTCATAAATGACAGGCTGCGAACGAACACCACTGAATCGTCGGCAGAGTTCCTTAGCAAAACGCTCCTCAAAATCGTCTGTTTGCTCTTTTGTTCCTAAAAACATACTTTGGAACATACGATACTTACCACTGGTAGCTTCCTCAAGTGAAATTTCAGTCAGGTTTGAAAAGACTAGTTTGGCATCATTTTGAACGATTTCATTTGGCTTGCCACCGAGGACAAAATAGTGTTCCTCATCAAAAAGAGTCAACTGAACTTCGCTTTGTTCTGCTAGGTCATAGAGATACTCAATGTCAGACGGACTGAGTTCTTGCCAGTCAACTAAACTCCAATCACTGGTCTGGTGAGTTGAGCAACCATTATTGATGATGATGTACTCGTTCTGGAGGTTAAGCCCCAGTTTTTTGTAGTAAGGAAGGACACCGAAAAGCGGGCGACCTGTACAGAGAACCAGCTTGACACCTTTTTCAATAGCTTGGTGAATAGCAGTAATGTGAGCTTGTGAAATTTCCTTGGCTTCATTAAGGAGGGTTCCGTCCATATCCAAGGCTAGTAGTTTAATCATTAGACTTCCTTTTCTATGTGTTTTGCCTTTATTATACCATATAAACTATAAAATGTCTGACAGAATTGTAACGTTCAATCTCCCTTTTTCTTGAAAAACAAAATAAATTCTTTTATAATATGTGTACTTAATATTTAAGGAGAGATAATGACAAAGTATCAGTTTAATTCAATTTACAAAAATGATGAAACAGAGTCTACAGGTCTTCTTTTCATCAAAGTCTACAACAAGTGGGAAAGCAACTTAAAAAGAGTCTTGAAATCAGTTGGGCTCACTTTGCCTCAATTTATCGTTTTAACCTCGCTCTTGTTTCTGTCTAATAGAGAGGAATATGTAACGCAAGTTGATATTGCTCGGTTCACCGGTATGGATGTCATGACGGTTTCCCAAATTGTTAGGCTACTGGAGAACAAGGACTACATTAGACGCGATCAACACCCAAAGGATAGTCGGGCAAAACTTGTCTCAGTAACGAAGTCTGGCGCAGAGAAGGTCAATCAAGCTTTACCCTTAGTAGAAGGGGTTGATGAAGAATTTTTTGAAAAACTTTCTAACGATAGAGAAAGTTTTAATCGCATGTTAGTAGAGTTGGAGGATAAAAATGCCTAGATATTGGGTCGGAGTTGTTTCGAAGAACCATGTTTTAAGAGGAGTTGAAGGGAATTTTTGTCAGGTCTGTCATGGAAAGGGTGGCCCTTTAAACCGTATGAAAAAAGGTGACTATCTTTTATACTATAGTCCAAAATACGATATGAATGGTCAAGATAAGTTACAGGCTTTTGTAGCCGTAGGTAAAATTATAGATGACAAAGCCTATCAAGTAGAGCAGTTTGAAGGATTCTTTCCCTTTAGAAGAAATGTCGAGTATTATCTACCAGTCAAAGATTGCTCCATAGAAATAGCCAGACAACATCCTGAATGGAAAGACTATACTTCTCGACTTCGTTATGGGCATTTTGAAGTTTCCAAAGACTTTTTCCTATATATCTTTCAGCATATGAAAGTGGATGATGAGGTATGATTGATTTCCTAGTTAAATGATTGTCAACTAGAATTTTGGATTTGGACTGTGAAGCGAACTTTGCTATAATAGAGTAAGAAACTTTGATAAACCAAACGAGGCTGAAATGAAATTACTTTATACTGATATTCGGACTTCTTTGACTGAAATTTTAACGAGAGAGGCGGAAAAGCTAGTTGCTGTGGGCAAGCGTGTCTTCTACATCGCACCCAACTCTCTTTCTTTTGAAAAGGAACGCGCCGTGCTGGAATGCTTGTCCCAGCAGGCTTCTTTTGCGATTACCGTTACGCGTTTTGCTCAGATGGCTCGTTACCTGGTTTTAAATGATTTGCCTGCCAAGACCAGTCTTGATGACATCGGGCTTGGGATGGCCTTTTATAAATGCCTTGCGGAACTCGATCCCAAGGACTTGCGTGTTTATGGTGCGATTAAGCAGGATCCTCAATTTATCCAGCAGTTGGTTGAACTTTATCATGAGATGACGACTGCTCAGATGAACTTTTTAGACTTGGAAAGTTTGACTGATGAGGATAAACGAGCAGATTTACTCTTGATTTTTGAGAAAGTAACAGCCTATCTCAATCAAGGTCAGTTGGCTCAGGGAAGTCAGTTGTCCCATTTGATTGAGGCTATTGAGAATGACAAGGTAAGTAGTGATTTTAGTCAGCTTGCCTTGGTCATTGACGGATTTACCCGTTTTTCTGCTGAGGAAGAGCGCGTGGTGGATCTACTCCATGGCAAGGGTGTTGAGATTGTTATTGGGGCCTATGCAAGCAAGAAAGGCTATACCAGTCCGTTCACTGAAGGGAATCTCTACCAAGCCAGTGTGGAATTTCTTCATCATTTGGGGGCAAAATACCAAACACCTGCTCAGGATCGTTCTCAGATACATGAGAAAATGGATAGTTTTGACAAGGCCTCTCGTTTGCTGGAGTCTTCTTATGACTTTTCAGAGCTCGCTTTAGATGTCGATGAGAAAGATCGTGAACATCTGCAAATCTGGTCTTGCTTGACGCAAAAAGAGGAGTTGGAGTTGGTAGCTCGCGCTATTCGTCAGAAATTACATGACAATCCAGATCTGAGTTACAAGAATTTCCGTATTCTATTAGGGGATGTAGCTTCTTACCAGCTATCGTTGAAAACCATTTTTGACCAGTACCAGATACCATTCTATCTTGGTAGAAGTGAATCCATGGCTCATCATCCCTTGACCCAGTATGTGGAGTCTATTTTACGTTTAAAACGCTACCGTTTTCGTCAGGAGGATTTGATTAATCTCCTCCGAACTGGTCTGTATACTGACCTTAGCCAAGCGGATATTGATGCTTTTGAACAATATCTCCGCTATCTTGGCATCAATGGCTTGCCAGCTTTTCAGCAGACCTTCACCAAATCCCACCACGGAAAATTTGATTTGGAACACTTGAATGCCCTTCGTCTGCGAGTTTTGGCGCCACTTGAAACCTTATTTGCCAGTAGGAAGCAAAAGACTGAAAATCTCTTGAAAAAGTGGAATACTTTTCTAAAAAATGCTGATTTAAGCAAGCAGATGCAAGAATTGACAGCTACTATGGAAACTCTAGAACAGGAAAGACAAGCCGAAGTTTGGAAGGCTTTCTGCCATGTTTTAGAACAATTTGCGACCGTTTTTGCTGGTTCACAAGTTAGTCTAGAGGATTTCCTAGCCTTGCTCCACTCTGGAATGAGTTTGTCCCAGTATCGCACCATTCCAGCGACAGTGGACACTGTTCTGGTGCAGAGTTACGATCTGATTGCACCTATGACCGCTGACTTTGTCTACGCCATTGGGCTGACTCAGGATCATTTACCAAAAATCGCGCAAAACACCAGTCTTTTGACAGACGAAGAAAGACAAAGCCTAAACCAAGCAACTGAGGAGGGAGCGCAATTACTGATTGCAAGTAGCGAAAATCCCAAGAAAAATCGCTATACCATGCTTTCTTTAGTCAACGCCGCTCGTAAGCAGTTGGTGTTGTCAGCACCAAGTCTTCTTAATGAAAATGAGAGCAAGGAATCGGCCTATCTTCAGGAACTGGTGAGTTTTGGATATAGCCGGATAGAGAAGAAGATTCATCAAAAAAGTCTGTCTAAGGATGATATGGGTTCTTATCACAGTCTTTTGTCTAGCTTAGTTGCCTATCATCAGCAGGTAGGTTCTAGTGAAAATGAAAAAGATGTGACCTTTGTCAAGGTTCTAGCGCGTGTGATTGGGAAAAAACTTGATCAGAAAGGTCTTACAAATCCTGCACTCCCAACTAGCCCAAGCAGCAAGCCATTAGAGAAAGAGACCTTGCAGGCTCTCTATCCCGCTGACAAGGAGTTTTACCTGTCTACGTCTGGTTTGACGGAGTTTTACCGCAATGAATACAGTTATTTCCTCCGTTATGTCTTAGGTTTGCAGGAAGAATTGCGCCTACGTCCTGATGCTCGCAGTAATGGGAATTTCTTGCACCGTATTTTTGAACGTGCCTTGAAACTACCTGCTAGAAATCCATTTGACCAACGTCTGGAACAGGCTATCCAAGAAACCAGTCAGGAACGCGAATTTGAAGCTATTTATCAGGAAAGTTTGGAAGCCCAGTTTACCAAGGGAGTTCTTCTTGATGTCGCGCGAACTACGGGCCACATCCTTCGTCATAATCCAGCCATTGAAACCATCCAAGAGGAAGCAACATTTGGCGGTAAAGATCAGGCATTTATTCAATTGGATAATGGCCGGAGTGTCCATGTTCGAGGAAAGGTTGACCGTATTGACCGCCTGAAAGCTGATGGAGCGCTAGGAGTAGTGGACTACAAGTCTAGTTTGACCCAGTTCCAGTTTCCTCATTTCTTCAATGGGCTTAATTCCCAACTGCCAACCTATCTTGCTGCCCTAAAAAGAGAAGGGGAGCAGAACTTTTTCGGTGCCATGTACTTGGAAATGGCTGAGCCTGTCCAATCTTTATTAGCTGTTAAAAGTCTGGCAGGAGCAGTAGTAGAAACCAGCAAATCAATGAAATACCAAGGACTCTTTTTAGAAAAAGAAAGCAGTCACTTGGGTGAATTTTACAACAAAAACAAGGCCAATCAGCTGACTGACGAGGAATTCCAGCTTTTATTGGACTACAATGCCCATCTTTACAAGAAGGCAGCTGAGAAGATTTTAGAAGGTCAGTTCGCCATCAATCCTTACACAGAGAATGGCAGAAGTATTGCCCCATACGTTCAGCAACACCAAGCCATTACTGGATTTGAAGCTAATTACCATTTGGGACAAGCTCGTTTCCTAGAGAAGTTAGACTTAGCTGATGGCAAGCGTCTGGTTGGAGAAAAGCTCAAGCAAGCTTGGTTTGAGAAAATGAGAGAGGAGTTGAATCGATGAAGCCCATTTCCTTTTTAACTGAGGAAGACATTCAAAAACTGCAAGAAGCAGAAGCGAGTTCGAACAAGGAACAGAAGAAAACAGCCGAGCAAATCGAAGCCATTTATACCGCAGGGCAAAATATTCTGGTCTCAGCGTCTGCTGGTTCAGGGAAGACCTTTGTTATGGCCGAGCGCATTCTGGATCAATTGGCGCGAGGTGTGGAAATCAGCCAACTCTTTATCTCGACCTTTACCGTCAAGGCTGCTACTGAACTAAAGGAGCGCTTGGAGAAAAAAATCGGCCAACAAATCCAAGAAAGTAACGATGTCGATCTCAAACAACACTTGGGACGCCAGTTGGCAGATCTGCCAAACGCTGCCATTGGTACTATGGACTCCTTCACACAAAAATTTCTTGGTAAACATGGCTACCTGATTGATATCGCACCAAACTTCCGTATTCTGCAAAATGAAAGTGAACAGTTACTCTTAAAAAACGAAGTTTTTCATCAAGTTTTTGAAGAGCATTACCAAGGTGAGAATAAAGAGAAATTTAGCTGTTTGGTGAAGAACTTTGCTGGACGAGGTAAGGATGAACGAGGTCTGCGCCAGCAAGTCTACAAAATCTATGATTTTCTTCAATCCACCAGCAGTCCACAAAAATGGTTGAGTAACTCTTTCCTCAAAGGATTTGAAACAGCTGACTTTGTAATTGAAAAAGACAAATTAACTGAGCAAATCAAACAGGCGCTCTGGGATTTGGAAAGTTTCCTCCATTATCATCTGGATAACGATGCCAAGGAGTTTCCAAAAGCTGCCTATTTAGAAGCTGTGCAACAGGTTCTGGATGAAATTGCCTCCTTAAATCAAGAGTCCGATTGTCAGGCTTATCAAGCAGTGCTCGCGCGTGTTGTTGCCATTTCGAAGGAGAAAAACGGTCGGGCTCTAGCTAATTCTAGTCGTAAGGCCGATTTGAAGCCACTGGCTGATGCCTATAACGATGAGAGAAAGGCCCAGTTTGCTAAACTAGGACAACTAGCAGACCAGATAACGATTCTCGACTATCAAGAGCGTTATCATGAAGATACCTGGGATCTAGCTAAGACCTTCCAAAACTTTATGAGTGATTTTGTGGAGGCTTATCGAGAACGTAAACGCCAAGAAAATGCCTTTGAATTCGCTGATATCAGTCATTACACCATTGAGATTTTAGAGAATTTCCCACAAGTTCGCGAGGCTTATCAGGAACGATTCCACGAAGTCATGGTCGATGAGTATCAGGATACCAACCACATTCAAGAACGGATGCTGGAATTGCTGTCGAATGGTCACAATCGCTTTATGGTGGGAGATATCAAGCAGTCTATCTACCGTTTCCGTCAGGCAGATCCCCAAATTTTCAATGAAAAATTTCAACGCTATGCGCAAAATCCTAAAGAGGGTAAGTTGATACTCCTCAAGGAAAATTTCCGTAGCAGTTCAGAAGTGCTATCAGCAACCAATGATGTTTTTGGACGCCTTATGGACCAAGAGGTCGGCGAAATCAACTATGATAGCATGCACCAGCTTGTTTTTGCCAATACCAAACTGACTCCTAATCCAGACAACAAGGCAGAATTTCTCCTCTACGATAAGGACGATAGTGGGCAAGCGGAAGAAGAAAGTGATGCAGACACGAAACTAACTGGTGAAATGCGCCTGGTCATCAAGGAAATCCTGAAGCTTCATCAGGAAAAAGGTGTTGCCTTTAAAGAAATTGCTCTTTTGACTTCTAGCCGCAGTCGAAATGACCAGATTCTCCTCGCCCTGTCTGAGTACGGGATACCTGTCAAAACTGACGGTGAGCAAAACAATTATCTCCAATCCCTAGAAGTACAGGTCATGCTAGACACCCTTCGTATCATCCACAATCCCCTGCAAGACTATGCCTTAGTTGCTCTGATGAAGTCTCCTATGTTTGGTTTTGATGAGGACGAGTTGGCACGCTTGTCCCTTCAAAAAGTAGAAGATAAGGTCCAAGAAAATCTCTATGAGAAACTGATCAATGCTCAAAAACAAGCAGCTAGCCAGAAAGAGTTAATTCATACAGCTCTAGCGGAAAAATTAAGTCAGTTCATGGATATCTTGGATTCTTGGCGCTTATATGCCAAAACCCAATCTCTCTATGACTTGATTTGGAAGATTTACAACGACCGTTTTTACTATGACTATGTTGGAGCTTTGCCAAACGGTCCAGCCAGACAGGCTAATCTCTACGCCCTAGCTCTGCGCGCTGACCAGTTTGAAAAGAGTAATTTCAAGGGATTGTCTCGTTTTATCCGTATGATTGATCAAGTTTTGGAGGCTCAGCATGACCTCGCAAGCGTTGCAGTCGCGCCGCCAAAGGATGCTGTGGAACTTATGACTATTCACAAGAGCAAAGGTCTGGAGTTTCCTTATGTCTTTATCCTCAATATGGATCAGGACTTCAACAAGCAAGACTCAATGTCAGACGTCATTCTCAGCCGTCAGAATGGGCTTGGTGTCAAATACATTGCCAAGGTGGAAACAGGAGCAGTGGAAGCACACTATCCTAAAACCATCAAACTCTCCATTCCTAGCCTGACTTATACGCAGAATGAGAAAGAACTTCAATTGGCTAGCTATTCAGAGCAGATGCGTCTGCTGTATGTTGCCATGACGAGAGCTGAGAAAAAGCTCTATCTTGTCGGTAAGGGCTCTCGTGAAAAGCTAGAAGCCAAGGTATACCCGGCAGCAAATAACGGAAAATTAGATAGCAATACCAGACTGAAAGCAAGAAATTTCCAAGATTGGATCTGGGCTATCAGCAAAGTATTTGCCAAGGACAATCTCAACTTTAGCTATCGTTTTGTTGGTGAAGACCAGTTGACTAGGGAAGCTATTGGTCAGTTGGAAAACAAGAGTCCTCTACAAGATAGTTCTCAAGCAGACAACCGCCAGTCAGAAACCATTAAAGAAGCTTTGGAAATGCTGAAAGAGGTGGAAGTTTATAATACTCTTCACCGCGCAGCCATTGAACTATCAAGTGTTCAAACCCCAAGTCAAATCAAGAAATTCTACGAACCCGTTATGGATATGGAAGGGGTACAAATTGCTGGTCAAACTCAATCAACTGAGAAGAAAATCAGCTTTGATTTACCAGATTTTTCAACTAAAGAAAAGGTAACTGGAGCTGAGATTGGTAGTGCAACCCACGAACTGATGCAGAGAATTGACCTCAGTCAGCAACCAACACTTGCTAGTCTAACAGAAACACTTAAACAAGTTCAAACTAGCCAAGTTGTCAGAGGCAAGATCAATCTTTCTAAAATCCTTGCTTTCTTTGACACAGCACTTGGTCAGGAGATTCTCGCTAATACCAGCCATCTTTACCGCGAGCAACCTTTTTCTATGCTCAAAAAAGACCAAAAGAGTCAGGAAGACTTTGTTGTCCGTGGAATCTTGGACGGCTATCTGCTTTATGAGAATCGTATCGTTCTTTTCGACTATAAGACAGACCGTTACGATGAACCAAGTCAACTCATAGACCGCTATCGTGGCCAGTTAGCCCTATACGGAGAGGCTTTATCTCGAGCCTATTTGATTGAAAACATAGAAAAATACTTGATTTTGCTCGGCAAAGACGAGGTTCAAGTTGTAAAAGTATAATTTAGAAAGGAGACCTCATGTCACTTCCAGTTAGAAAATCTCTGCACGATGCGGTTTTACAGGCTTCAAAAGCCGATACTTGGGATCAAGCTACCAAAGAATGGAATGAAGTTTCCTTGATTTTTAATGGCATTGGCCGTAGTAATTGTGTCTGCGGGAATGCCATAAAATACGCCTACGAACTCTTTAATGGTGTCACAGGCCAACGTCTCTTTCCTATAGGAAGCGACTGTGTTCGCCATTTTCATCGTATTAGCCTCGATCAGCAACTAGAAGAGGAAGAAAAACTACTCAGAAAGGTTGAAAATCTGACTAGAAAGGCTCAGAAAAAGGAAAAAATAAAGGTTAATAAAAGCGATTTTGACGAACGACTTCTAAAATGGTTTTGGGAGAAAGGTGTTTTCAAAGCCAATCGTGGCAATCAATTCGCGCCTGAGAGAGACTATCAGCTCTTCCTAGAAGTCTTCCAAGGCGGAAGTTGGACTAAGGCAGATCCAAAGAAGAAGGCTCGTATGGAAGAAGTGCTGGAAAAGTGTATCAAACCTTTTTTACTTGGTAAGACAGATGACCAACTCTACCTTGTCAAACTAGGCAAGGAGAAAATCGACTACGAGCAGCATTTACGGATTCAAGCAGAGAAAGAACGCAAGAAAAGAGATAACAGCGCCAAGCAATACGCTGACAACCTCATTCTTGCTATGGGGCCTGCAGAACGAGCCTATCAAGATTACTTCGGCTTTACAGAAACCTTGACCCAAGAAGAACGAAAATGGGAAAAAATCCTCTTTGGTTTTGGTAAGAATAGAGACGAACGGGCTGTCAAGGCTAAACAAAACCAAAAGGAGTTGGAAAAGGATCAGCGAATTGCAAATCAAGATCCGATTGAACGAAAGCAGAAGCAGACTTGGCTTCTTAATTCTTATTTTCGGGATTTGCCTGATGAAAAAGCTAGATTTTCTCGGCTCTTATTAGAATTTCGAAAAAGTGGAGAAGTAGCCTTTTCAGATGATTACTTATCTGAGCATCTCATCGACTTTTTTTACAAGATGAAAGCCTTTGAGTTTGAAATTGCACCAGAACAAGTTCGAGATTTTCTAACAGAATGCCTTCAGGCAGAACATCTATCATCTGCACAAGAAAGCTGGATTAAAGGAATTCTCCTTAATTGCCTTCACCCATTCTTAAATAGATTACTCATATAGAAAAAATCCTACCTTGTCTATGCACGGTAGGATTTATGTATCTCCGAAGATGTACTGGTAAAGTTGGACGACTTTCTGAAAACATTGTGTGTCCATTCTTGTTATTTTTTGAGCATTACGCATCCGAAAATCAAAGGTATACAGTTGAAATGGATTGACAGCGCCATCTACCTTATCCGACGAGACAGGAACGAGCAAGCTTTTTTCTGCCAAACGTTGTTGGCCATGAGTGATGGGACAGACAGCCACAAAACCAGTTTGCAAGGCATATTCTCTCCTAGAAACAACCAAGGCAGGTCGCCTTTTCTGAATCTCCCGACCGACTGATGGATCAAAGTCCAGCCAAATGATATCCTGCTTTTCAGGAATATACTCAGATTTCGCTATCAAGTGATCTTACCCCTTCAAAATCATTTGCCATTCTCAAATCAGTAATCCCATCAAAAGGATCTTTTAGTTTTGGAGCTAAGACAATGACTCCGTCAATCCCTTTGTAGACAACCATTTCTTGACCTTCTGTCATACCCAAATTTTTAGGAATGGTCACAGTGAGCGAATTCCCCACCTTACGAGTCTTTACCGTATTCATTGCTCTACCTCCACGAAATTGTATACACCAAGTATATACCTGTTAGCAAAAAAAGTCAAGTCAATCCTTACTGGTATCAAGGATGTTTCGGATCAATACTATTTGTCATTTATTGTGGTCCAAGCCTGTGCAAAAGTTCCTCATTTATGATAGAATAGATGGTGAGAAAGAAAACGTTTTTACTGCGTTTTTCAGTCGGAAAGGGAAATTTATGGCTACAATTCAATGGTTTCCGGGCCACATGTCTAAGGCTCGACGACAAGTTCAGGAGAATTTAAAATTTGTTGATTTTGTGACGATTTTGGTGGATGCTCGCTTACCTCTATCTAGTCAAAATCCTATGTTAAACAAGATTGTGGGTGATAAACCAAAACTTTTGATTTTGAATAAGGCAGATCTTGCTGATCCCGCAATGACCAAAGAATGGCGTCAGTATTTTGAATCACAGGGAATCCAAACTCTGGCTATCAACTCCAAAGAGCAAGTAACTGTAAAAGTTGTGACAGATGCGGCTAAAAAGCTCATGGCTGATAAGATTGCACGCCAGAAAGAACGCGGTATCAAGATTGAAACCTTGCGGACCATGATTATCGGAATTCCAAATGCCGGCAAGTCAACTCTCATGAACCGTTTGGCTGGGAAAAAGATTGCGGTTGTCGGCAATAAACCAGGTGTTACCAAAGGACAACAGTGGCTCAAAACCAATAAAGACCTTGAAATCCTAGACACGCCAGGGATTCTCTGGCCTAAGTTCGAAGACGAAACCGTCGCTTTGAAACTAGCCCTAACAGGGGCAATTAAAGACCAGTTGCTTCCTATGGATGAGGTGACCATTTTTGGTCTCAATTATTTCAAAAAACATTATCCAGAAAAGCTAGCTGAACGCTTCAAACAAATGAAAATTGAAGAAGAAGCACCTGTTATCATCATGGATATGACACGTGCTCTCGGTTTCCGAGATGATTACGATCGCTTTTACAGTCTCTTCGTGAAGGAAGTTCGTGATGGCAAACTTGGTAACTATACCTTAGATACATTGGACGACATCGATGACAACGATTAAAGAAATCAAAGAACTTCTTGCTACTGTCAAAGAATTAGACAATCCTCTTTTTCCGGAATTCGAAAAAGATCCTCGTTCTGGAGTTCAAAAGGAAATCAGCAAGCGAAAAAAAGCTATTCAGGCTGAACTGGATGAAGACCTTCGTTTAGAATCCATGCTTTCCTATGAAAAAGAACTTTATAAGCAAGGAGTGACCTTAATAGCAGGTGTTGATGAGGTCGGCCGTGGTCCACTGGCTGGACCTGTAGTCTCTGCAGCCGTTATCTTGCCGAAAAATTGTAAGATTAGAGGCCTCAACGACAGCAAGAAGATCCCTAAAAAGAAACATTTGGAAATTTATCATGCTGTTCAAGATCAAGCCTTGGCAATCGGAATTGGTATCATGGATAATCACATCATTGACCAAGTCAATATCTATGAAGCGACCAAACTGGCCATGAAAGAAGCAATCTCCCAGCTCAGTCCGCAACCTAAGCACCTCTTGATAGATGCCATGAAACTGGAGTTACCAATTTCACAAACCTCCATTATCAAAGGAGATGCTAACTCCCTCTCAATCGCAGCTGCATCTATAGTGGCCAAGGTGACACGGGATAATATTATGAAGGACTATGATAATCAATATCCCGGCTATGATTTCACGGCTAATGCAGGATATGGAACAGCTAAACATCTAGACGGACTCAAGAAACTAGGAGTTACCCCAATTCACCGAATCAGCTTTGAACCCGTTAAATCATTGGTTGCAGAAGAAAAAGAAAGTTTAAGTTGGAAGGAATGAATGATTATGGAGGAACAGTCAGAAATACTCAGCTCCAAGAAGGAATTTGCCTTTGCCTCAAGCACCATATTATCCCAAGTTGGGCGAGGGGTTATTGTCGGTCTCGTCGTCGGACTAATTGTCGGATCCTTTCGGTTTTCAATCGAAAAAGGCTTCCACCTGATACAAGGGCTCTATCAAGATCAAGCGCACCTAGTGCGCAATCTTTTTATCATTGCTCTATTTTATTTAATTGTTAGCTGGCTCAGTGCGAAATTAACTCGGTCAGAAAAAGATATCAAGGGTTCAGGAATTCCTCAAGTCGAAGCCGAACTAAAAGGTCTCATGACTCTTAACTGGTGGGGCATTCTCTGGAAAAAATATATTTTAGGTATTCTTGCTATTGCCAGTGGCCTTATGCTAGGGCGTGAAGGGCCAAGTATTCAACTTGGAGCAGTTGGTGGAAAAGGGATTGCCAAGTGGCTCAAATCTAGCCCTGTTGAGGAACGCTCCTTGATTGCCAGTGGTGCTGCAGCAGGGCTAGCAGCTGCCTTTAATGCACCAATCGCAGGTCTTCTCTTTGTTATAGAAGAAGTTTACCACCATTTTTCACGCTTTTTCTGGGTCTCAACTCTAGCAGCCAGTCTCGTAGCAAACTTTGTTTCTCTGCTCATATTTGGCCTAACACCCGTACTGGATATGCCAGACAACATTCCTCTCATGACCCTAGACCAGTATTGGATTTACCTCCTTATGGGAGTTTTTCTCGGGCTTTCTGGTTTTCTCTATGAGAAAGCTGTACTCAATGTTGGTCGAATTTATGACTGGATTGGTCAAAAAATCCATTTGGATAGAGCTTATTATCCAATCCTAGCCTTTATCCTTATCATACCAGTCGGGATTTTCTTGCCACAAATTCTCGGTGGTGGAAATCAGGTCGTTCTTTCTTTGACTGAGCAAAATTTTAGTTTTCAAGTTCTATTAGCTTACTTTTTGATTCGCTTTGTTTGGAGCATGATTAGCTATGGAAGTGGTCTCCCAGGAGGAATTTTCCTACCCATTTTGGCGCTTGGTTCCTTACTAGGTGCCCTAGTCGGTGTCATTTGTGTCAATCTTGGGCTTGTCAGTCAAGAGCAATTTCCTATATTTGTCATTTTAGGAATGAGTGGCTACTTTGGGGCAATTTCCAAGGCTCCCTTAACCGCTATGATACTTGTTACTGAGATGGTAGGGGACATTCGAAACCTCATGCCACTTGGCTTAGTGACCTTGGTTGCTTACATCGTCATAGATCTACTCAAGGGTGCTCCAGTCTATGAGGCCATGCTAGAAAAAATGCTGCCAGAAGAAGCGACAGATGAAGGAGAAGTCACCCTCATTGAAATCCCTGTATCAGATAAAATAGCAGGAAAACAGGTTCACGAGCTCAACTTGCCACATAACGTACTCATCACCACCCAAGTCCATAATGGCAAAAGCCAAACCGTTAACGGCTCAACTAGAATGTATCTGGGTGATATGATTCACCTGGTGATTCCAAAAAGTGAAATTGGAAAAGTCAAAGATTTGTTGTTGTAGGGTTGATTTACATAATTTATATTATGTAAGGATTTTGATTAAACACATTAGAAAGCCGATTCTCAGTAATGAGATCGGTTATTTTTTGCAGATAAGATATTTCACATACAAATAATTGAACTTTGGTAAAAATAAGACTACAATTAAGTTAGAAATGATAAACCATAAAGCTAGAAAGGAGTTTACTGTATCGAATCTGTACAGTAAGATTGAAATCATGAAAAAGAAAACAATAGCAATTATACAATGTATTTTGTATCTCATAGCTCCTTATATAGCTCTTCAGTTATGTAGAATGAACAGAAGTTTCGTTACTGATAATCTCTTTTTTATTTTCCTTATTCTGCTGACTATTTCATTCTGGTTTAGTATTTGGAAACTAGAAAAAGCACTAGATAATGATTCACAATAGAAAAAAGATTTAGTTCTGTATTTCATAGATCTGAGTCTTTTTTCTATTTTATCCCTTTCTTTAAAAGCTCCTATAACATCTTTCCGAAAAACTATAATTTTCTTGAAAAATATATAAGTCTATGATATACTACTAGTAGACTTAATTATGGAGAAAATACATGAAACGTGAGATTTTACTGGAACGAATCGACAAACTAAAACAAATCATGCCCTGGTATGTTCTGGAATACTACCAATCAAAGCTTGCTGTTCCCTACAGTTTTACAACCTTGTACGAATATCTCAAGGAATATGATCGATTTTTTAGCTGGGTTTTGGAGTCTGGTATTTCCAATGTTGATAAAATGTCTGACATTCCTTTATCAGTCTTGGAAAACATGTCAAAGAAAGACATGGAATCCTTTATCCTGTATCTACGAGAACGACCTTTGCTGAATGCCAATACAACCAAACAAGGCGTTTCTCAGACGACCATCAATCGGACCTTATCAGCACTTTCCAGTCTTTACAAGTATCTGACCGAGGAGGTTGAAAACGACCAGGGAGAACCCTATTTCTATCGTAATGTAATGAAGAAAGTTTCAACCAAGAAAAAGAAAGAAACACTTGCTGCTAGAGCTGAAAATATCAAGCAAAAACTCTTTCTAGGTGATGAGACAGAAGGTTTTTTGACTTATATCGACCAAGAGTACCCACAACAGCTCTCAAATCGCGCTCTCTCATCATTTAATAAGAATAAAGAACGTGATTTGGCTATTATTGCCCTTCTCCTAGCATCTGGTGTCCGCTTATCTGAAGCTGTTAATTTGGATCTTAGAGATCTTAATCTCAAAATGATGGTCATTGATGTCACACGTAAGGGGGGGAAACGTGATTCCGTCAATGTCGCTGCTTTTGCTAAGCCTTATCTAGAGAATTATCTCGCCATTCGAAATCAACGCTATAAGACGGAAAAGATGGATACAGCTCTCTTTCTGACCTTATATCGTGGTGTTCCCAATCGTATCGATGTTTCTAGTGTTGAAAAAATGGTTGCTAAGTACTCAGAGGACTTCAAAGTCCGTGTAACTCCCCACAAACTACGCCATACCCTGGCGACTAGGCTCTATGATGCTACTAAATCGCAAGTTTTGGTCAGCCATCAGCTAGGACACGCCAGTACACAAGTTACAGACCTCTATACCCATATCGTCAATGATGAACAAAAGAATGCTTTAGATAGTTTATAGAATACATAAAAATATTTATGTAAAATATCGCTCATAAAAGAAGCTGGTCATACAACCAACTTCTTTTATTTTTACCCCACTACCGCTTCAGCAATTTCTTCACGGCTAATACCAGCAAAGTAGCGTGTAATATCAATAGTTTCTAGAGCTTTAAGGACATCTTCGCGTTCGTATTTTACACCACGAAGGACATCTTCTACAGCTGCAACGTCTTCGATACCGAAGAAGTCACCGTAAATCTTGATGTCTTGAATTTTTGATTCAATGACGTTGGCAAAAACTTCAACCTTACCACTAGTGAATTTTGTACCACGACGGACGTTAAATTCAGGTGATTTACCGTAGTTCCAGTCCCAAGTACCGAACTTGGTATCCTTGATACGATTGATTTCCGCTAATTCTTGCTCAGAAAAAACGTATTCAGTCATCTCTGGGTACTCTTTTTTCATGTATTCCAATAGCAAATCACGGAATTCTTCAACTGTGATTTTTTCTGGTAATTCATTGACAATATTGGTGACACGGGCACGAACGGATTTCACACCTTTTGATTCAAATTTGTCTTTTGAAACCTTGAGGGCATTAGCAAGGACTGACAAATCAACGTCAAAGAGCAAGCAACCGTGGTGCATGATACGCCCATTGATATAGGCTTGGGCATTGCCACAGAATTTTTTGCCATCAATCTCAAGGTCATTACGGCCTGTAAACTCAGCTTTAACGCCTAGTTGAGCCAAGGTATTGATAACTGGAGTTGAGAAGCTCTTGAAGTCAAAGGCCTTGTTTTCATCTTCTTTTGAAATGATGGTGTAGTTAAGGTTGTTTAAATCGTGATAAACAGCTCCACCACCACTGATACGACGGACTACCTCAATACCATTTTCTCGAACATAATCACGGTTAATTTCTTCAATAGTATTCTGGTGACGACCAACAATGATAGAAGGTTTGTTAATCCAAAGAAGGAAGATTTGATCCTCATCTAGTAAGTGTTTAAAGGCATATTCTTCCAAGGCGATATTAAAAGCAGTGTCGTTTGAATGATTGATAATATATTTCATGATATCCCTTTATACGATAGAGACTGGAAAACATCTTTCCAGCCTAGTCTATCTTCGTTTTATTTTTTCTTAGGTGAATGGATAGCCATTCCTAAAACATCCGCAAATGCTTCGTACATCACTTCAGAGTAGGTTGGGTGTCCGTGGATAGTCTTCAACATTTCTTCAACAGTGATTTCCATTTCGATAATGCTTGACGCTTCGTTAATCAGTTCTGCGGCTGCAGGACCAATGATGTGAACACCAAGGATTTCTCCGTATTTCTTATCTGCAATGACTTTTACGAAACCTTGAGCAGCATCCGATGCAATGGCACGTCCGTTTGCAGCAAAGTTGAATTTACCGATTGCTACATCGTATTTCTCACGTGCTTGTTCTTCAGTCAAACCTACTGCTGCTACTTCAGGAAGAGTATAGATGGCTGCAGGAGTCAAGTTCAATTTGGCAACAGCATGATTTCCTTTAAGGGCATTTTCAGCGGCAACTTCACCCATGCGGAAGGCTGCGTGCGCCAACATCTTAGTACCATTGATATCACCTGGTGCGTAGATACCTGGAACAGAAGTTTCCATGTATTCGTTGACCTTGATGCGTCCACGATCCAATTCAAACTCAACATCGCCAATACCTTCAAGGTCTGGCACACGACCGATTGAAAGAAGGGCTTTGCTTGCGATGATATCATCTTTTCCTTCAACCTTGATACGAAGTTGTCCATTTTCCTCGATGATTTCTTGGAGTTTAGTGTCGGTTAAGATGGTCATACCTTTGCGTTCCAAAATCAAGCGAAGATTCTTAGAAACTTCCGCATCCATAGCTGGAACGATACGGTCCATCATTTCGATAACAGTTACTTTTGAACCAAATGTCATGAATGCCTGGCCGAGTTCGATACCGACAACCCCACCACCGATGATTACGAGGCTTTCTGGAACTTCGTTCATTTCAAGAATATCATCGCTGGTCATCACGAGTGATGATTCCATACCAGGAACGTTAATCTTGCTAACTTTTGAACCACCAGCAAGGATGATCTTCTTAGTTTCAAGCAGCTCTGAACCATTAACCAAGACATTCTTATCTTTAGTAATAGTACCAACGCCCTTATGAACAGTAACTCCGTAACTACGAAGAAGACCCGCAACACCACCTACCAAGGTATTGACAACTTTAGATTTAGTTTCTAAAAGTTTGTCCATATCAACAGTGAAGTTTGGATTTTCGATGACGATACCACGATTTGCTGCATGACCGATATTTTCGATGATTTCAGCGTTGTGAAGGTAGGTCTTAGTTGGGATACAGCCACGGTTCAAGCAGGTTCCACCGAGTTCAGATTTCTCAACAAGGGCAACCTTACCACCAAGTTGGGCAGCTTTAATGGCTGCTACATATCCAGCAGGACCACCACCAATTACAACGATATCAAAGGCATCATCGCTCTTACCGTCGTCGTTTGAGGCACTAGCTGCAGGTGCAGGTTTTGATTCTGGCGCAGCAGCTCCAGCTGTTGGGATGTTTTCACCTTCTTCTCCAAGGTAACCGATGACTTCTGTAACAGGAACTGTTTCACCATCACCTTTAAGGATGGCAATCAAGTATCCATCTTCTTCGGCTTCCAATTCCATGCTGACTTTGTCAGTCATGATTTCCAAAAGGATTTCTCCTTCTTTTACAAATTCACCGACTTTCTTATTCCATTGGACGATTTGTCCTTCTGTCATATCCACGCCGGCTTTTGGCATAATTACTTCTAAGGCCATGTCTTACTTCCTTTATCTATATCTCTAAAAATAAATACTGTATTTTTAAACCAACATTGAGATTGGGTTCTCAATTAAGGCTTTCAAGTCTTTCATAAACTTAGCACCAGCCATACCATCTACGACACGATGGTCAATAGTTAATCCTAGGCTCATGATAGGACGAATAACAATCTCACCATTGACAACTACAGGTTTCTCTACTGTTGAGCTAACCCCGAGGATAGCTGAGTTTGGTTGGTTAATAATAGGACCGAAGGACTGAACACCAAACATTCCCAAGTTACTAATTGTGAAGGTTGAGTTTTGTAACTCACTTGGAGCCAATTTACCATCCAGAGTACGACCAATCACATCCTTAAAGGCTACAACTAACTCTGACAAGCTCATTTTTTCAGCATTATAGACAACAGGTGTCATCAATCCATTATCCATACCAACTGCCATCGCAAGGTTGACATAGTTGTGAGTGATAATGGTCTTGCCATCTTCTGTCAACGAAGCGTTGATGTATGGGTGTTTCATAAGGGTCTTCACAACAGCGAGTGAAAGGAGATCTGTTACAGTAGTCTTCTTCCCAGTTGCTTCCATAATTGGCTCAAGAACCTTCTTACGGAGAGCTAGCATTTCAGACATATCGACATCATAGTTGAGTGTGAAAGTTGGCGCAGTTAGGTAAGATTCAACCATACGTTGGGCGATCACCTTACGCATTGGTGTCATTGGAATACGCTCAATCTCACCATAAGGAGTGATATTGTCTGGAACTTCTTCCACTTTTTCAATCTGAGCAGGAGACTTGATAGTATCGTTTTCGATATTTTCAGGAAGCAAGGCCAAAACGTCCTTCTTCATGATCTTGCCACGATGACCAGTTCCTTGGATTTCCTGCCAAGCAATGTTATGTTCGAGGGCAATTCGTTTTGCAAGTGGCGAAATGCGAACCACGTTTGTGTCTTTATAAGTTTCCACGTCTTCTTTGTGGACACGACCGTTTGCACCTGAGCCAGAAACGTCGTAGAGGTTGATCCCTAGATCATCCGCTAACTTTCTAGCCGCAGGAGTCGCTCTTAGCTTGTCATCAGCCATGACCTCTCCAATTCTAATTATGATACTAAGGGCGTAAAAAGCGACTGAAAAATAGGAAATCGACGCTGGCTTCGATGAAGCCAAGGAGATTTATCTTTTTTCCGAGCTTTTAGCCCGTGTTCGAATATAAGATATTAAGGACGAAAAGAGTTCTGCACCTAAAAGATACAAAGTTTCTCGTCTTTTTTATTTTATTTACATAACTTATATTATGTATTATTCTTTGTTGTATGTCTTACGGATGGCATCTTTGATGCTTTCAACTGTTGGAATCATTGCATTTTCAAGATTTTGCGCGTAAGGCATTGGCACATCTTCTCCGGCGCAACGGCGGATTGGTGCATCTAGATAGTCAAATGCTTCTGATTCTGAAATAATAGCTGAAATCTCTCCGATATAGCCACTTGTTTTGTGAGCATCGTTGACAAGCACCACCTTACCAGTCTTCTTCACTGAGTTAATGATGATATCTTTATCAAGAGGAACAAGGGTACGTGGGTCCACAATTTCAACTGAAATTCCTTCTTCTGCTAATTCTTCAGCAGCTTGAACCACACGGCGAAGCATTTTTCCATAAGTAACGACTGTTACATCTGTACCTTCGCGTTTGATTTCACCAACTCCAAGTGGGATTGTGTAGTCAGGATCAACTGGAACTTCCCCTTTTTGGTTAAATTCTGACTTGTACTCAAGGATGATAACAGGGTTGTTATCACGGATAGAAGACTTGAGAAGTCCTTTCATGTCAGCAGGTGTACCTGGTGCTACAACCTTAAGTCCAGGAATGTGAGTAAACCAAGACTCTAGGGATTGCGAGTGCTGGGCAGCAGAACCAACTCCGTTACCAGCTGCACATCGAACTGTCATTGGAACCTGACCTTTCCCACCAAACATATAACGTGTTTTAGCAGCTTGGTTGACGATATTGTCCATGGCAATGACCGAGAAGTCCATGAAGGTCATATCAACGATTGGGCGAAGTCCTGTCATAGCTGCTCCTGCTGCTGCTCCCGAGATGGCAGCTTCAGAAATCGGACAGTCACGAACACGTTCTGGACCAAATTCTTCGAGCATTCCAACAGAAGTTCCGAAGTCCCCTCCGAAGACACCAACGTCTTCTCCCATCAAGAATACATTTTCATCGCGACGCATTTCCTCAGACATAGCAAGGATAATGGTGTCACGGAACGACATTGTTTTTGTTTCCATTTTATCTCTTTCTCCTTAGTCTGCGTAAATATCTTCAAAAGCTGATTCTAGTGGTGGGAATGGACTTTCTTCTGCAAATTTAACAGAGGCTTCTACTGCTTCCTTGACTTGTGCTTGGATTTCTTCCAATTCTTCGGCACTTGCAATATTATTTTCAATGAGGTATTTGCGAAGGTTTTCGATTGGGTCTTTTTGTTTCCACAATTCCACTTCTTCACGCGTACGATATTTACCAGGGTCAGATGATGAGTGACCAAGCCAGCGATAAGTTACACTTTCGATCAAGACTGGGCCATTGCCACCACGAACATGGTCTACAGCTTTCTTAAATCCTTCATAGACGTTGATGACATTGTTTCCATCTTCGATAAACATTCCAGGAATTCCGTATGCAGCACTACGTTGATGGATATGTTCTACATTGGTCATTTTCTTGATATCCGCAGAGATCCCATAGCCGTTGTTAATGCAGTAGAAAATGACTGGAAGTTTCCAGATAGAAGCCATGTTCACCGCTTCGTGGAAGACACCTTCATTAGTCGCACCGTCTCCAAAGAAGCAGACGACTATTTTTCCAGTATTTTGCATCTGCTGACTGAGGGCTGCACCGACAGCGATTCCCATACCACCACCTACGATACCATTGGCACCGAGGTTCCCAGCATCAAGGTCGGCAATATGCATCGAACCACCTTTTCCTTTACAGGTTCCAGTGTATTTCCCAAGGATTTCAGCCATCATTCCGTTGAGGTCAATCCCTTTGGCAATAGCTTGCCCGTGACCACGGTGATTTGAGGTAATCAGATCATCTGGATTAAGAGCTAGCATCGCTCCGACGTTAGCAGCTTCCTCTCCGACAGAAAAGTGAGTCATACCGGGAACTTTTCCCTTTTTCACTAACTGAGCGATTTTTAAGTCCATGCGACGGATTTCTTCCATCTTACGGAACATCTCTAGCAAAAGATTTTTATCTAAAGTTGACATAATCTTGCCTTTCTAACTTTGTTCTTTCCTTAACATTTTACCTCTTTTTGAAAACACTGTCAAAGTTTATGACTTACAAAATTTCACAAGACAAAAAAAGAAATCCCCGTTTTAACAGGGATTTTCTTTAGTTAGAGTATTTTTTCACAAAGTTATTTTTCAGGATATTTTCTAAAAATTAGCTCAATCTCTTCATTACGGTTTTCAAACGCCATTGATACAAACAACCAGAAACAATCAAGCTGGCAATTAACCCAATCCAGTAGGCAAATGCCCCTAAGTCAGTTGCTTGATCTAGTAGATATCCTAGAGGTATCGCTACTCCCCAATATCCGATTAGACCAAGATAGAAAGGAACGATAGTGTCCTTATACCCTCTTAAAATTCCTTGGAGCGGAGCCGCAAAGGTATCAGCTAGCTGGAAAAAGAGACTGTAGGTTAGAAATACAGCTGTTGTTTCAATGAACTGAGAGTCATTCCTATATAGACTTGCTACACGATCTCTAAAAATGTAGAGAAAGGACAGGGTAAAACCAGCAAAAATGAGGGCTGTTATTCTCCCCAGACGAGCATAGATTTTAGCATCCTCAAAACGTTTAGCACCCACCTCGTACGACACAACAATCGCCATAGCAGAGGAAATACTCATGGGAAAAGCGTACATGAGACTCGAAAAATTCATAGCTGACTGGTGACTGGCGATAATGAGCGATGAAAACTTAGCCATGATTAGTCCCACCACGGAAAAAATAGCCACTTCAGCAAATACGGTTCCTCCGATTGGTAGACCTAATCGAACACCTTCCTTGATTTTATCTATATTGAGTGGAATAGGTTTTTCAAGATGTAACGCTTTTAATCTTTCCTGTTTGAACAAAACAAGCAGGGAAATACCCAATAAAACCCAGTAGGCTAGCGAAGTTCCTAACCCTGCTCCTGCACCACCAAGCTCTGGAAAACCAAGAGCTCCATAAATCAAGAGATAGTTAAAACTACTATTGAGCGGAAGTAATAGGAGCATCAGATACATAGATAGCTTAGTCAATCCAAGAGAATCCAACAAAGACCGAATGACACTAAAAAGCAACAAGGGAATAATCCCGATAGAAAGGTACCAAAGATAGGAAACTGCAACTGCCGCTACTTGAGCTTCTAGTCCGATATGGTTTAAAACTGGGGGCGCTAAGAATAGTACCAGCCCAAGCAAGACCAAAGATAGTCCAAAAGCCAAATAGATAAATTGGTAAAAGTCAGATGCTACTTCTTCCTTTTTGCCCCGTCCCAGATGATGACCGATAATGGGTACCATAGCTGAAACAATCCCTGTTAAAAAGGTGAAGAAAGGATTCCATAGACTCGTTGCAGTTGATACCCCCGCCAGATCCATAGTATTGTACTGCCCTGTCATGGTTGTATCGACAAAGGAGGCAGAATAATTGGCAAATTGATAGATCAGGATAGGGAAAAATATCTTAAGAAATAAGACAAACTTATCTTTAAATTGATGGGTTGGATACATATATGCTCTCTATTCCTATAGTTTATAGAGCAGAGTCCCATCTAGTTTTGGTAGACGATTTGTCCCTTACAGATAGTATATTTGACCTGCCCTTTTAAAGTTTCCCCGATAAATGGAGAATTAGCTGATTTTGAAGCGAAGTTTGGACCAATAGTACGATCAGCCTTGTCATCAAAGATAGTGATGTCCGCTGGACCATTTTCAGCCAAGTAGCCTGCTTCAAAGTTGTAAAGTTTGGCTGGATTGACAGTCATTTTTTCTAGCAATTCCATCAAGCTTAGCTCACCAGCTTCCACCAAATAAGTCAAGCCGAGAGATAGAGAGGTTTCCAAACCAGTCATACCAGATGGTGCTTTGGTGATATCTGCTACATTTTTCTCATCCGCATGGTGAGGCGCGTGGTCCGTTGCGATAACTGTGATAACGCCTGACTTGAGACCTTCGATAACGGCTTGACGATCTGACTCTAGACGTAGCGGAGGATTCATTTTGGCATTGCTACCTTGAGTTAAAAGAAGAGTTTCTGTCTTAGAAAAATGTTGTGGTGCCACTTCTGCTGTGACTTGGGCCCCCAAACCTTGAGCAAACTCTACTACTTTGACACTTTCTTCCTTAGACAAATGCTGGATATGAACATGGGCCCTGGTTGCATAGGCAATCATAATATCACGCGCAATCATAGCGTATTCTGCCACCCCTGTCGCACCACAGATCTTGAAGTGGTCTTTAGCAATGTTTTCGTTAAACCCAAGAATACCGTTCAAGCCGGGATCTTCCTCGTGTAGACAAACAAAGGTACCAAGTTTTTTAGCAGTTTCCAAGGCTTCTTTGAGAACTTTGCTGCTTTCAAGCGGGATACCATCATCAGAGAAACCAACCGCACCAGCTTCTAAAAGCGCCTTAAAGTCAGTCAAGTCTTTACCATTAAAGTTCTTGGTAATAGTTGCAACCGTTTTGACGTTAATCTTTTCCTTGGCAGCAGACTGGAGAACTTCTTGCAAAGTCTCCACGATTGAGATGGTTGGATTGGTATTAGCCATCATGACAACCGTTGTAAAACCACCTGCAGCAGCCGCTAGTGCCCCAGTATGGATGTCCTCCTTGTGGGTTTGACCAGGTTCACGGAAATGAACATGAATATCCACTAGTCCAGGCGCAACTACAAGACCAGTAGCATCAAGCACCTCTGCTCCTTCCTCTTTGATATCAGGGGCAATTTTGACAATTTTTCCGTCTTGGACTAAAATATCACACACTTGATCCAAACCAGACTTAGGATCCATTACACGACCGTTTTTGATTAGTAGCATCTGCTTTCTCCTTTATTCATAGAAATCCACTTGGGTATCCAATAATTTATCCCCATCATAAACAAACTTGGCTGAAAAGAAGGGTTTATCTTCTAAAAGCCACTCAACAAAGGTGTGGTCACCCTCCCAAGTTGGCTTGCTCAAAACTTCATCATAGGGAACCCATTCCAGCGTCCCCTCATTGCAGTCAATCAAGTCACCCTCAAACTCCGTCACCTTAAAAACATAGGTGTACCAGTCTAAATCTGGTGTGAATTCTGGAAAAGTGATAACACCTTTTAGAACTGGCTTGGCTTTGAGCCCTGTTTCTTCGAGGATTTCACGCGCTGCGCACTCCTGAGGTGTCTCCCCTCGCTCTAGCTTCCCACCAACACCAATCCATTTGCCTTCGTGGACATCATTGGGCTTCTTATTGCGATGGAGCATGAGCAGTTCTTTTCCGTTATCAATGTAGCAAATCGTCGCTAACTGAGGCATATTTTCTCCTTATCTAAGCCAATCGATTGGCACTTGTCCTGTCTCTTTTAAGAATGCATTGGCCTTGGAAAAGGGCTTGGAACCCCAAAATCCTCTATAAACCGATAAAGGACTAGGATGGGCTGATTCGATAATCAAGTGGTGAGGATTGGTAACCAAGGACTTCTTCTTGCGTGCATAAGCGCCCCAGAGTACAAAGACCACTGGCCTATCTAGATGATTGACCACCTGAATCACAGCATCTGTAAAGGGCTCCCATATCTGTCCAGCATGACCATTGGCCTGACCAGCAGGAACGGTCAAACAAGCATTGAGAAGCAAGACTCCTTGCTCAGCCCAAGCAGTTAAATCATGGGATTTCTTAACGCCGATGTCATCTGACAATTCTTTCAAGATATTTTGCAAGGATGGCGGAGCTGGGATAGAGTCAGGAACAGAAAAACTCAAGCCCTGAGCCTGACCTGGCCCGTGATAGGGGTCTTGCCCTAGAATCACCACCTTAACTTTTTCAAGCGGTGTAGTCAATAGAGCCTGAAAAATCTTTTCCTTAGGTGGATAAACAATTCCCTGAGCATAGACCTGATCCATAAACTGATTGATTTTCCCGAAATAACCCTCAGGTAATTGCTCCTTAATCAAAGCATGCCAAGATGAGTGTTGCATCGCCAACTCCTTCGTTTTTACTGCTTCTATTATAGCAAAAAGTGGCTATCTAAACCACTTTTTACAGTTTATCCAAACAATCCAGCAAGTCTTGGTAAGAATGAACTTCATAGGTCGGCTGGGTTTGTGTATGATTTTCGAGGTGATGAGGATTATACCAGATAGTGTCAATCCCTGCATTATTGCCACCTTGAATATCAGCCGTTAAGGAATTTCCGATCATCAGCGTCTTTTCTTTGCTAAATCCAGCAATCTGCTGACCGATTTTTTTATAGAATAGTGCATCAGGCTTTTGTGTTTGCAACTGCTCGGAGATAAAAACTTGATTGAAATAAGGTGCCAGACCAGATTGAGCCAGACGACCCGTCTGAATGGCAGTAATCCCATTTGTCGCAGCGTATAGCTCATAATCTCGCTCGATGAGGCTGTTCAAGAGTTCATGAGCACCTGAAAAAGTTTGTCCCTGTTGAGCGAGATAAAACTGGTAACGCTGGGCAAGTATAACACCGTCCTTCTCCAGTCCAAAATGAGCAAATAAACGAGAAAAGCGCGTGTTAACCAGTTCTTGTTTACTGATTTTCTTTTGCTAGAGAGCCTTGTTCATAGGAACGTAATAGTCTTTATAGGCTTGAATGTCCACAACTCCTTCTTCCTTTAGAAGTTGCGTCAAAGCCACATCCTCAGCAGCATCAAAATCAAGCAAGGTGTGGTCGAGGTCGAAGAGTAAAAATTTGTAAGGCATTGAGTTTCCTTTCTAAGTGAAAACAAGTTACTTGTATTTATTAGGGAAATATTCTTTTCCTAACTGCCATAAATACTGGTCAATCTCTTTAAGATTAAATTCTTCTAATCCGTAGTATTCTCTAAAAGCAATAATTATATTTTTAAATTTTTGATAATCTTTTAGGTCTGAATTTTTAAATTTAGAAAATTTATCTGTTTTTCTAAAGTATTTCAATACCTTTTCTATATAGCTATCATAGATAGGGTATTCTTTCGGATTATGATGCGAACAGTATTTAGAAGAAAAAGAATAGAACTTTCTAGTTACTCCATTGATAGTAACATTTTGAATTTCATTGACTAAAGTTACATCACCTTGTCTCAACCTCTCATCAATTTTAAGACTCAGTATATGCTCTGCAACTGGATAAACTGAAAAAATATTTGTGCTATAAAAATCATTCAACGTAGCAACCTTTAATAAGATATCAGAAATTTCTTCGTTACTTGGCAATAGCTCAAAAAATAATTTATCTAAAGCATCTTCTTGCAACTTATAATTTTTAAGATTTTTCCACGATTTCAAGTATTTTTCTACTTCACTGGCTGACGGTTTAAAAATAACAATACCTGATTTCTGTCTTCTATTATAGTTAATTTGCATACTTATCTCACTTAAAGTAGTTATTAAAAAAATGATAGATTAATTTTACCCTAATAGCCTATACAGCAGTATAAATTAACGCAAATTATGAACGTAAACAATCGCGATTTCTATCGTGATTGTTATTTTAATTCATCTAAAAAGGTAGGATATCAATTTTATCAATATTTTCTTCTAAAATCTTCCGCAATTACATCTTGAACAAGCCGTTTTATATGACGAAGATTATTTTCTGCTGAAAAACTCAGAATTCTTCTCATCAATTCGTCGCTAATTTTATAGGTAGTATTTTTGATAGAATTTAATTTATCCACCAAACTATCTGCTTGTTCTTGGATGAATAAGCGTTTTTCATCCAAGTTAGGAATTTGAAAATCGCTAAGTAAATCAAACCGAGACCTTAAGGAAGCGGGAAGATGTTGCAGATAGTGCTGAGAAGTCATATTGGAAGTAAAGACAATAGTATAACCATTTAGATTATGAGCGATACCACGCCTATCTGTAAATTTACCGTCTTCTAGTAGTTCATAAAAAAAATTAAACACGGCTGGTGTTGCCTTTTCAAATTCATCAATCAAAATAACTTTAGATTTAGTTGAATTAATTTTTCTAATCAGCTCACCGCCCTCATCGCTTCCAACATATCCAAGTGGAGAACCTATTAAACTATTCAACACCCCTTCTGTCGAGTAATTTCCAAAGTTAATTTTGATAAGCTCTTCATCTGGATAGAGTGACTTTGATAAAATCTTAGCAAATTCTGTTTTACCTATTCCAGATTCACCAATCAGAAACACGGAAAAAATCTTCCGGACTCCTATTCTTTCGAGAAGTATAAAGTTTTCATACTTCTGTACAAAATCTTCCTTAAATAAATCATGACCAATTAGGTTGCTGGCAGCCTCCTGTATTTTATCGCTGAACTCAGTATCACTACTATCTTTCGTTTCGTCGTCAGGATTAAAATTTTGAACTTCTGGATTAGCAAAATTTTCGTTTATCTCTTCATCTTCAAATAGAAGTGGCAACTCTTTCAGTACACTTTCGTATTTTAACTTATTTAGCCAAAAAATAAAGGAGATAGGCACTCTACTTAGCGAAAAGAAAACTCGACCTATATACTGACTATTGTAGACGTTTAAATTCATCAAGGCCGATGAATCTATGACTAATCCATCTACAGCGTCAATCTCCTCGCATATATCTTCTATTTCACTCAAATTAGTGAAATCGTAAGATAGAATACGAGTTATATCAATCCTTTTACTTTCCAAGAAATGTTCTTTTAAATCATCTACTCTTGTAACGTCATATAAATAAATCACGACTCACTCTCCACATTTATTTTCTGAACGACAGCAATCACATCTATCAAATGGTATGTTCCATTTAATTTTTCATAGTTAAAATCTATTTCGAATTCCGACCCAGATTCATCGCTCTTTTCAAATGATGAGGATTTTGGGATAATATCTTTTACATTTTTCATCACATTATTTTTCTTGACTTGCTTACTCATAAACTCTAAAAATTTTGTTGATATGGTATCAATTTCTGAAAAATTAATCTTACCTCTATCTATTCCAACTAAATTAAGTTTTCCAAGTTGAAAATCACTATGTCTATACCCATTCTCAAAGCCTTCAACTTCTCCATAGGGGAAACGAACCAAGAATTTTTCATTACCTTGTTTGAAACTATAATCAATCGTGTAGTCAATCAAGAAAGTAGAAAGTAGGTTTGACATATTTAACTCAATCCCCTCAGTACTAGGATTGTCCAACTTGCTAGCCTGTAATACTTGCAATATAAGCGGAATATCTTGTGCATTTACAGGATTAAGAGTTACACTGTCAAATTTTATTAAATCTCCTTGCTCTAGGTTCTCAGCTTGAAAATTTTTAGACATTTCATAAACTTTTCTAAAAATCGTAGATTTAGTGCTTTTAACTTCGAAACTCTCACTAATTTTACTTTCCGTAGTTAATTCGCTACTATTTCCATATCCTGAATACAAAAAATTTCTCGTTCCAACTTCAAAAAAGTTTTTGGAACTTGTTGTATTGCTATTTTCCTTCTGAATGGTTGTCTTGACAGTATCATCAATTAGCGTAGCAATTTCATATGACTTAGCTGAATTGAGATATACTAAGTTGAAATAGTCCATATTCAATTGAGAACTGTCTTCCTCTGTATTAATTTTATTGATGGAATCTACCCTCAAACTCACAGAAATAAATATTGCACTAATCATTAGCAGTACATTTAAACCAATATTAGATTGGATGATTAAATAATCCAATACAGGCTGAAGTAGTACATACAATATGGATACAAGTAGAAATTCATCCTTTTTTTCATTTCTAAGAAAGTAAGAGGACAATATTGTTACTACAGCAATAATCATCTTATATCCAGAATACGGTTGTAATACATTAATTTTAAACAACCAACAAATGATTGTATATACAACCAATGTATAGCTAATTATTCTACGATAATTTACACCTAGAAAAAATTTCTTTACCACTGAACACCCCTAGTTTTCTTAATCTTATATTTATAAAAATAGCAGAAATAATTTTTTATAATTCGATTATACCACAAGCCCAGACATCAGTTTAAAAAAATAATATACTTATACCCCTGCCAATATAATACTCTAGGATATGTTGTATATTTGCATTGATCTAAATTCATCAAAATCAGCAGCACTCTTCCAATTACCAAGCCTATTTTTCAAAAGGAAAAAACACAACCAAAAGGATAGAACGGCTTGCAAGCTCTCCCAAACAGAGGGATAGCAACTCTTTTCTAACTTTCTCTTTTTGTATGCTCATCATCTCACCCATCTATCTATCATCCTATATCAAAAAAAGCTATTCGAATCATTTCCTAGTCAACATTTTTCAGAATCAAGCTATTCTAAGCGTCTAACAGCTCGACTTCATAAATATCTATGCAATTCTAAACCTAGAATTCCTATAAAATAAATGTTTTAGACCTATTCTAAGTCCATGACAACCTTAAATTTTAATTTTTGAAGGATTCTAAAGCTAGAATAGTTCTAAAATTACGAGAACTAAGCTATTCGAAGCTTAGAAAAACCTTTGGTGAATTTCAATAGCACTTCAACTAGCTATTCTTACAATTTTTCTGATGAGCTTTGAGTTTTTTAATAGCCCAATCATAGTGACTGGAAGTGCTACTGACAAAGTAGGAACCTAGACTTGTCCCTCCCGTCCACTTATAGATACCTTTTGTAAAGAGTTGATCATTGCTGAAGTCTTCCATCAACTCTAAAACCTCTTTATGCGATTGATTGAGGAGTTTGGTTGCTTCTTCTAAGGACGTTCTCTGGTGCTTCTTCCAAATAGTGGCATTCATTTCCCCGTAAGTTTTCCAATTATAAGGTTCAGGGAGAAAAGGTCTTTCGATTGGAATGTACCCAGGTCAAAAGTAACTGATGCCATTCATAGAGATGGATCAGGACATCCCGTAGATTTTTATCTCTATTCCAGTGAGCTTCTTTTTTCTTTTGGTCTTTTGAAAAATCAAAAGGAGTCTGTAGCTCATCGTCACTTAACTGAGAAATTAGGAGATTGAGCTTTTCATAGTTTTCCTTAGAGGCTAGCACTAGCTCATCTTTTGTTCTTGGTCTTGGCATAGGCGTTCTCCCTTCATTTTCAACTAGAATAAGCTATTTTCTTACTTCATTATACCATAATCAAAAAGCAGTTCTTCATTTTACGAAAAACTGCTTTTACTTGCCATTTTATTAAAGTTAGGAGCGCCCCTAGACTTGTTTATTTACATATAAATCTTTAAAGAGACCATCCACTTCTGCTATCTGATAGAGCAAGCGGTATAGTTCTTGGTAATCTTCTTTTAAACATGAAAGGTGGGCTTGACCAAATAGAGTAGCCAATCCTTCTTTTAATCTTGCCCCTTCTGGATCATGGTCTTTTAAGAACTCACTGAGGTAGAGATTTCGAACAGCCGCAAGTTTGAAGCTAAAATACTGATGCAATTGTTTTTGTTCTGTATTTAAGCCATTTTCAGCAACTGCTTTTGCATAGCATTCCAAAACACCGTTTTGGCCATTCAGATATCGGTTCTTTATAATCTTTGCTGTTTCCTGATAGATTTCAGTCTGACTAGGACTCTTGACCTTCTTAAAATTTCCCCACATGGAGTATGCTCCGCGCTTATAGTCAATAGCCTCTGCCTTCCAGGCTTCTAGTATGTCATTAAAAGCAACCTTCATACAGGCAAAACCAGCTGGATCATGCAAATAAAGGTACTGCCCATCAATGCCATACACGGTTACAAAATGATCCACACCATAAAGGATTGTGTGATTGGGATTGTAGGTCAGATGGCCCATATCAAGAGGTCCCAGTACGACAGGTCCATTGGACAGAAACGTTTCCAACTTTCTTTTAATCTCTTCCGAATCTACTTCTGCTTCATCTTTTAGATAGAAGTCTTCATAGTCAAACCCAAGTATTTTTAAGGAATGAGAGATGGAAAGATCTGGCATTCCGTTATCAAAAAATACTAGAGGGTGCTGGTCATCTTCCTTTACGATACTAGCGCCATTTCCCATCGTCATGATTGCCTCTAAAAACTCTGCTTTATAGTCATAACCATAGCCATCCAGTGCCATTGCCAATGAATAACTATAGCAAAGTGAAACATCTCCAAAATACATCTGCATATTCCTGCCTCCTTATCTTCTATGGGACTATTATACCGAGAAAACTATTTACATACCCCATAAAATCCAAACAAAAAATATGGGTATTTGTGATCTATAGTCATGAACTTCAACAAGAAAACTGGCTGTTTCTCTCAACAACCAGTTTTCAATTTTTAAGCTAATTCTTCACTGTTTTTCTTATGAAAGAAAAGCGAGGCGATAGCCAAAATAGCAAAGGCGAGGCCAACATACCAGTAGGGTTGATCTAAGGTCGTTGAACGACCTGATAGATTGACAATTCCTCGAAAGAGCATTCCAGTTGTTAGGACTGCAACTGCCGAGTTCCACAAGTTTAGGCTGATTCGTCCTAGGTTTGGCATGATTTTCAACAATAACGCCAGAACGATGCCTCCTAGTAGAGGAACTGCAAAGAGATAGTGCATATGAAGCGATGTCTCCCCAAAACTAAAGGACTCGTAGATACGGCTAAATGCAAAGAAGAAAATAGTGAGAAGACTATAGCCAACGAGTGTCTTTTTGAGGCGTTTGTTTTTGTTTTTAGTAACCGATGTAGACAATATCACTCACCGCCCTTTCTGATATCTTGCTTCCACCTGTAGTCGGTTTATTGATTACCTGACCGTTAAAGTAGAGAGTTGAGGATCCACCACCATCAAGGTTATAGGCTGTCTTCACTCCATAAGATTTCATCACTTCTGCCATCTGGTAAAGTGACAAGCCTTTGCTTTCAGAGGTACGACCATCCGAAACGATGATGATGTAGTGATTTTCATCGATAATCCCAATAGCTGTACGAGGATTCGATGACATGGCTTGACCGACTTCTGTATTGGTATCAACAGATATTTCTCCATTCTCAACTAGAGACGGACCAAATGCCAGTAGATTGACGACACCGTCCTGAACCAACTGATCGGCTGAAACTTGGTCCTCGTAGATGATTTTAAAGGAGCCGTCCTTGTAAATAGCAAGGTCACCGTTACTAGCGTCTTCACGAACACTGTCCCGATAGACAACTCCATTACGGATAACATAACCTGAGTTATTAGCTCCATAGTAGTCACTGTTGACAGCTAGAATAGCATTGTTTTCAGCAGCCGTCACAGAGGTTTTAGCTGTGACGTTGGTTCCATAGGAGTTTTGAGCTAGGGCTGTTTTTAGATAATCCGATGAACTAAGGGTTATATCTGCCACATAGACTTGCGTTTCATTGACAGTCTTTTCAGTGAGGGTGACACTGATATTTCCATCTGAATAGCTAGTATCCGTCACTTGAGCATTTTTTGCTGCCTGACTTGCTGCTGCGGTGTTAGAGGTTGAGCCGGTATTAGATACAGTGGAAATCGTTTCGGCGAGTACAAAGGTCTTCAACATCGAATAGGTAAAGGAGCTTGTCAGGAGCAAGCCCAAGACTGAGGCGTATAGATAGGGTTTCTTTAAAACTTTCATAATGGGCTACAGGTCCTTTCTTTGAAAATAAAGCGAGTTTGAATGGTCCAAGAGAGGATGAAAAGCATGATTCCGACAAGTATCTTAGCGATTAGCAAATTAACTCCAAGACCCGAATTAAAAAGTCGAATCAGGATAGTGTCTAAGATAAAGAGTCCAACTGCTAGTCCAAAATAGCCTGATCCTGTTTTAAAGCTGCTCGCCTTGTTCTTAAAGACCAATTTTTTGTTGGTAGAGAAGTTAAAGATGGAGCTAGTCACACGTGCCAAACCATTTGAGAGGAGAACACGCAAACCTGTCGGAATAAAGCTCAAGCATAGAATAGAGAGAGCGTAGACCACATAATCTACGATAAAACTACTAAAAGACGAGAGCGCAAACTTTAAAATATTTTTATAAATCATCAAACCATCCCGAATAGGTCTAAAGTGAGAGGCTTGGTTATCATTGATGTAGACTGTTTCAATCGGAACTTCTAAGATTAGGTAGACTTGACTTGCTTCGAGGAGCATGTTCATCTCGTATTCATACCGTTGTCCTTCTATCTTAAGCATAAAAGGAATCATATCCGTTGAAAAGGCACGTAATCCTGTCTGTGTGTCGGATATAGCGACACCCGTTTGCAGTTTAAACAAGATACGAGTCAAGCTATTTCCAAAGCGACTACGCAAGGGAACCTTACCAGTAAAGGCACGAACACCAAGAACAAGTGTATTAGGATTTTCATTTGATTTGGTCAAGCTACGAAAAATATCCCAGATCTTATGTTGGCCATCTGCATCCGCTGTAACCACGGTTCCTGGTTTATTGAGAGACTGAATGTACTCAAAAGCCGTTTTCAGAGCTTGACCTTTTCCTTGATTGCCCTGGTGGTGACGCACCGTCGCAAAGTCCTCCGCTCTAGCAAAAATGTCTTGGCATTCTGACGAACTTCCATCATCAATGACAATGATGTAAAAATTGCTCCTATGGTGAATCTTTTCAATCAATTTAATAAGATTGTAGTCAGGTTCGTAAGCTGGAATAACTAGATAGTTCATATTTACACCTCTTCCTTTGATGATTGGAAAAGTATACAAGTAAATGCTTAAAAATTCCTTATACTTAAATTAAAGTAAAATCAGATTTATTGTTTTTCTTAGAAATCCCCAATTCCAAATAAAGAAAAACTCTGTAAAAGGTATCTTCTACAGAGTTCGATTTGCATCTTTATAAAATGTCAGAAAATGATCTAGTTCTTAATCACTGGTATCCAGAGTTCCATTTGATAGTCAGGTGACGACATGTCACCTTCAGTATAGACTTCGAAATCTGGAGCTCCTGAGTGGCGATATCCTGTTTCAGGGAAAAAGACCTCCAAGACATATTTCCAAGCATTGTGAATGCTAGCTGGTACTGAACCTTTGACTGGGACAATAGCATATTCAGCGGCTGGGATATCTTTGATGAACAGACCTAGCTCTTCTGCTTTCGATTTATCCACGACATCATAAGCAGCCATATAGTTGATGATTTCACCTTCTTTGACATCCGAACAGACACCATAGGATTGGCCCCTACCTAAACTTTCTAGATTTTCAATGCTGTGATGGGCATAGAGTTGCTCCCAAGCAGACGGGCATTTGCTATTGTCAATAGCTTCCAATAGGACACCTGCCACGATAAATGCAGGCTTCTTTTGAATCTTGATATCCATGTTCTTTCCTCCTGTAATCTTTAAGGATAATTGAAGTCTAGGAAAGACCCGATAAGGTTTTCCATTTCGAACTTCTGAGGGAGTTGCCCCATGGAATTTCTTAAAGGCCGCACTAAAAGCATCCGCAGAGTCGTAGCCATATTTCAGTGCTATATCGATGACTTTCTCAGAGCCTTCCCGCAAGTCTGTCACAGCCTCTGACAACCTGCGATTGCGCAAGTATTCTGCCAAGGTCATATCTGCCAGGATGGAAAAGAGTCTGCTAAAGAGAGGGTACGAATAGCCCGATAGCTGCTGAAATCTTTTCATATCCACTTCTCCAGTCAGCTGCTGCTCCAAATAATCCATGGTTTGATTGAATTGATGCATCATATTCTTCTTTTCTTACCTCCATAAGATACAAAGGTCATTAAAAGCAAAGTGAAAATAGGAAAATTAACGCTGTAGCTTCTGATCCTAGGAAATTCTGTCTTTTTCGCATAGCTTTTAGGCCGTGTTCAATCTATCTATATTCTAGCAAATACAAGATACTTCCGTCCTAGAATATTTGTACAAGATTTAAAGGTTCAAATCCTTATAACTTATCTTTTAATTTCTCAACAAAGAGATAGGCTGCTGGGCAGGTCAAGGTATTCTTAATCGTCAGATGATTAATTAGATAAATCTTCTTGCGATCTGTATGGGGGAATTCACGACAGGCCTTGGGACGAACGTCGTAGATTGAGCAGAGATTATCTCCCCCTAGAAAGGGGCAGGGCATGGATTTGAAAACCTTGTCCCCATCTTCATCCACCTGCAGAAATTCCGCTTCAAAAGCTGGTAATTTCATCTTAAAGTACTTGGCAATACGGGTGATGTCTGCTTCTTTGAAGTCAGGCCCCAATGTCTTGCAACAGTTCGCGCAGGCGGTACAATCAATCTCAGCAAAGACTTCTTGGTGAATCTGCTGTGCAATCTTATCTAAGTTTTTAAGAGGTTTTTTCTTTAGATTGGCTAACACTTTACGATGCTCTTTCTGCTTTTGCAAAGCTAGCTGGTGGTAATACTCAATATCAATTTCTTTAGACATAGTTTCTTTCTAATACAAGTGTTTTTGTCTATTATACCATAATCTCAGCCCCCTTTTTGCCCCCTGAACAGAAAAAATCCCTTCGGATAAAATCCGAGGGGATTAAAACGTTGTTAAATCAACGGCCGAACTTTTGAATTTCAAGGTTCGGGATAAAATAGTTCACTGAACTATTTTATTTTTTAAGGTTGTAGAATGATTTCAATCCACGGTATTCAGCTACTTCACCAAGTTGGTCTTCGATACGAAGCAATTGGTTGTATTTAGCGATACGGTCTGTACGTGAAAGTGAACCAGTCTTGATTTGTCCTGCGTTAGTTGCAACTGCGATGTCAGCGATTGTTGAATCTTCAGTTTCACCTGAACGGTGTGATACAACGGCAGTGTAACCAGCTTCTTTAGCCATTTCGATAGCTTCGAAAGTTTCAGTAAGAGTACCGATTTGGTTAACTTTGATAAGGATTGAGTTAGCAGCACCTTCTTGAATACCACGTGCAAGGTAGTCAGTGTTTGTTACGAAGAAGTCGTCACCAACAAGTTGTACTTTCTTACCAAGACGTTCAGTAAGAGCTTTCCATCCATCCCAGTCGTTTTCATCCATACCATCTTCGATAGTGATGATTGGGTATTTGTTAACCAATTCTTCAAGGTAGTCGATTTGTTCTGCAGATGTACGAACAGCAGCGCCTTCACCTTCAAATTTAGTGTAGTCGTAAACTTTGCGTTCTTTATCGTAGAATTCTGATGATGCACAGTCAAATCCGATAAATACGTCTTTACCTGGAACGTATCCAGCAGCTTCAATCGCAGCAAGGATAGTTTCAACACCATCTTCAGTTCCTTCGAAACGAGGAGCGAATCCACCTTCGTCACCTACGGCAGTTTCCAAACCACGTGATTTAAGGATTTTCTTAAGAGCGTGGAAGATTTCAGCACCATAACGAAGAGCTTCTTTAAATGTTGGCGCACCAACTGGCAAGATCATGAACTCTTGGAAAGCGATTGGAGCGTCAGAGTGAGAACCACCATTGATGATGTTCATCATTGGAGTTGGAAGAACTTTAGTGTTGAATCCACCAAGGTAGCTGTAAAGTGGGATTTCAAGGTAGTCAGCAGCAGCGCGAGCTACAGCGATAGACACACCAAGAATTGCGTTTGCACCCAATTTACCTTTGTTAGGAGTACCGTCAAGTGCGATCATAGCACGGTCAATAGCTTGTTGGTCACGTACATCGTAGCCGATGATTGCTTCAGCGATGATGTTGTTTACGTTGTCAACAGCTTTTTGTGTACCAAGACCACCGTAACGAGATTTGTCACCGTCGCGAAGTTCAACTGCTTCGTGTTCACCAGTAGAAGCTCCTGATGGAACCATACCACGTCCGAAAGCACCTGATTCAGTATAAACTTCTACTTCAAGTGTTGGGTTACCGCGTGAGTCTAGGACTTCGCGAGCGTAAACATCAGTAATAATTGACATTTTTTACTCTCCTTTGAGTTAAATTTTTTACACCTCTATGATACCTTAAAAATAAGCGTTTTTCAAGAAAAAACGTTATCTTTGTGCAAATTTTCCTTAACTTTATAAAGTAATCGCTTTCTTTTGTCTGTTTTCTTGCGATTTTTGTGATATACTGTTTTTATGACAGATTTATCAAAACAACTACTAGAAAAAGCTCATGGTGGGCCGAAATTAAACCCTGATGAACAACGCCGCTACCTCGGTACTTTCGAGGAAAGAGTTCTTGGATACGCTGATATCAATACTGCCAATAGTCCTGAATTGGAACATGGATTTTTCTCTATTTTAGAGGGTTTTCAAGAAAAGGTAGAGGAACTTTTTGTGAAAATCTCACCAAATATCGAGTTTGACAAACAGGTATTTTACTTAAAACAAGCAAAGGAAAGCAACTGCCAGGCGACTATTGTTTCAGATGATCATATCACCTCTCCTTTCGGCCTTGTCATTCACACGAACGAACCTGTTCAAGTAGATGAAAAAGACCTTAGACTTGCATTCTCGAATCTCTGGGAGGAGAAAAAGACAGAAACTCCTAAAAAATCAATCTGGAAAAAATGGTTAGGTTAATCCTTCCTCATATTTAATAAATGACCGATATTAGTAGCTGTGTGCTCCAAATGGAGACTTGCTTTTTTCAAACTATTCTCTAAAGGTTCACATTTCTCTAAAATGGAAAAGGCTGCTTGTATATTTTCAAATGGTAGGGGAGGCAAATCGTCAGCAAGACTACCACAAATAGCGATAACTGGAACTCCTTCAGGGGTTCTTTTTGCTACGCCGATAGGAGCTTTTCCAGCAAAGCTTTGACTGTCCAGTCTGCCTTCTCCAACGATAACCAAGTCGGCACCTGCAACTTTCTTGTCAAAGTCTATCAAATCCAAGCAAGTATCAATCCCAGATACGATACAGGCCTCAGCAAAGGCACAGAGCCCAGCCGCAATCCCACCGCCGGCTCCTGCTCCTTTAAGAGACAGGGTTGATGGTGAAAATTTTTCATAGAACCGCTGTATAGCCAGATCTACCGTCTCAAACAAAGCAGGATCCAAGCCCTTTTGTTTTCCAAATGTATAGGTTGCTCCTTGATGACCACATAAAGGGCTCACGACATCTGCTAAAATGCGAATTTTTACATCTTCAGGAATCCTATACAACTTGCTATTTGAAACTAACTCGAATTCAAGCAAAGTCTGACCGCAAGCTGGTAATTCTTTTCCATTCTTATCATAAAAACGATAACCTAAACTAGCAGCAATGCCTATCCCACCGTCATTACTAGCCGTACCACCAACGCCAATATAGATTTCTTTCATCCCTTGATCAATAAGATGGCGAATCAACTCTCCGATACCTCTGGTTTGGATGTGAAGAGAATTTCGTTTCTCCCGCGGAATCTTCCCAAGACCAACCAAGTCAGCAACTTCAAAGAGCGCTATTTGGCCTTTTTGAAAGTAGCGCATGGATTCTTTTAGCCCAAAAGGCCCAGTCACCTCTTGCCATTTTTCTTCAAGTTCAAGAGAATGTTGAATAGCATCTACAGTTCCTTCCCCACCATCACCTACAGGGCAAAGGAGACAGTCTACATCTGCTATTGACTGTTCGAAGCCTCTTTTTATAGCTTGAGCGACCTGTTCTGCCATCAAACTTTCTTTAAAAGAATCGGGTGCAATTACAATTTTCATAGTTCCCTCTCATTCTAAGAAATCAATCAAAGGTAGAGCTTCTAAAAGATCCCTCGTATCTACATGACAAGCTATCTCTGCTTTTACGACCTCTTTGGCACAAAAGGCTATACCGTGGCCTGCTGTCTTTAACATCAAGAGGTCATTGGCACCATCACCGATAGCAATCGTTCTTTCTTTGGAAAGTCCTAATTCCTTTCTCCAAATCTCAAGAGTAGCTTGTTTTACTTGACCTGTCACAATTTCACCAACTGGTCGACCTGTTAAAAAACCGTCTTTGACTTCCAACTGGTTGGCAGAGAAATAGGAGATGCCAAGGGATTTTGCTAATCTCTCAACTATTGGTGTAAAGCCACCAGACACTAGACCGACTAGAATGCCATTCTTTTGAAGTGTGGAGATAAATTCTTGAGCATTGTTAGACAGATGGATGGATTTGAAGACAGTATCAAAGACCGAAATCGGAAGACCTTCTAACAAAGCCACTCTCGCTCGTAAACTTGTTTCAAAGTCCAGTTCACCTCGCATTGCCTGGCTTGTAATCTGCGATATTTCTTCTTCGCAACCTGCTTTTTTTCCTAAAAGATCAATCACTTCCTCTGCTATCAGGGTGCCATCAACGTCCATGACACAGAGCCCCATTACTTGAGTCATCACTTCTCCTCTTTTCTAAACAGCCCAAAAATCGTATGAAAGAATCATACGATTTTATCTATTAGTTGACTAAACTATGGTACAAGTCCAGGTAAGATTTGCAGGCTGTATCCCATGAGAAATCGCATTCCATAGCTTGTTTTTGTAGATTTCTCCAAACGTCCGGCTGATTCTTATAAACATCCAAGGCTGTTTGGAAACTCCAGTTAAGCCAGTAAGGTGTTAAATTATCAAAGCTAAATCCAGTACCAGTTCCTTCGATCGGATTGAAGGATTGAACCGTATCACGCAAGCCACCCACTTCATGAACCAACGGTAGAGTTCCATAGCGCATCGCCATCATTTGAGACAAACCACATGGTTCAAAACGACTTGGCATGAGGAAGAGATCACAAGCTGCGTAGATTTCTTGAGCGAGCTTGACGTCAAAAGTGATATTTGCTGATAGCTTGTCTGGATAGACTTGTGCAAACCAAGAGAAGGAATGTTCAAAAGCCGGGTCACCTGTTCCTAAAAGGACTATTTGAACGTCCTCCTGTAAGAAACGATGCAAGCTTTCTACAACGACATCAAAACCTTTTTGGCGTGTCAAACGAGAAACAATCCCAACTAGCGGAACATCTGCTCTCACAGGCAACCCAACTCTCTCTTGCAATTTTGCTTTGTTTTGAGCTTTTCCAGACAAATCTTCCTTATCAAAATGATAGTCTAAAAGTGGGTCTGTCTCAGGATTATAAAGATCTGCGTCAATGCCATTAACTATACCTGAAACCTTACCTGACTCCATCCGAAGAATCTGGTCCAAACCGCAACCAAACTGACTGGTCATAATCTCGTGCGCATAGCTAGGGGAAACGGTTGAGACACGATCCGCGTAGAGAATGCCTGCTTTCATCCAGTTAAGGCAATCATTCCAGCGAAGGGTGCCATCAGCATAGCGTTCAAATCCAACACCGAATAAATCCCACAACATCCCTTCAGAAAATTGACCTTGGAACTCCAAATTATGAATAGTTAAAACGGTTCTGATTCCTTGATATGCCTGAATCCAATGGTACTTTTCTTTTAACAAGAAGGGAATCATAGCTGTGTGGTAATCATGAACATGGAGAAGGTCAGGGATAAAGCCGATGCGCTCCATGGCCTCAAGAGTAGCTAGTTGGAAAAAGGCAAAGCGTTCACCGTCGTCAAAATCACCGTACACATGGCCACGGAAGAAATAATATTGATTATCAATGAAGTAGAAAGTAACCCCATTCAAAACCGTTTTCTTAATACCACAGTACTGTCTACGCCATCCCACACTAACTTCAAAGTGGAGAACATCCTCTATCTGGTCGCCAAACTTTGCTTCTACCATATCATAATAAGGCAAGAAAACTGCAACTTCGTGCCCTGCTTTTACAAGTGATTTGGGAAGTGCACCAATGACATCGCCCAAACCACCTGTTTTTGAAAAGGGTGCTCCTTCTGCCGCTACAAATAAAATTTTCATGAATAAATATCCTCTGTTACTGTTTCACCCTTCTTCACTACAACTGGATGTTCTGCCGTTCCTCGAATGACAACACCGTCCGCAACCTCAACACCTTTGTCTAGAATGGCATATTCAACCTGGGCTCCTTGCCCAATCACAACACGAGGGAATAAAATGCTGTCCTTCACCACACTATCCTTGTGAACATAAATGTTACGAGATAGGACTGACTGAACTACTTCCCCCTCAATGATACTACCAGAAGCAAACTGAGAAGTACTTACTTTTGAAGTATTCGCATAGTAGGTTGGTTCTTCATTCTTAACTTTTGTATAAATCTTTTGATTTGGTGAGAAGAGTGAGTAGAACTTTTTAGATTCAAGCATATCAATGTTTGCTTGATAATAGGACTGAACAGAATGAATGTTTGCTAAGTATCCTGTGTATTCGTAAGCAAAAGCACCTTCTTTTACAGCTAAATCGCGAAGAACATAGCGTAACTTTTCAGGATATTCTTTCTGAGCCTCTTTTTCAAGTCGTTCGATCAACCAAGGAGTGTCCACAACAAAGATATCTGTAGACATATTGAAGAGTTCATCCGTAGATTTATTATCAAAGAGTTTATGCGAACGAACATGGTCTGTTTCATCGATTTCCAAGATAGCATTCACATCAGAAATGTCTTTCTTAGGAAGCTTCTTATATACAACTGTGATCGGACCATTCGTTGTATTGTGTAGGTGGAAGACTTGATTCAAATCAATATTCACCAGCACATCGCAGTTAATCGAAACGGTTTGGTTTGAACCTGAACGTTTCAAGTAGGTGAGAAGCTGTTGGTAATACTCTTTTCCAACTGTACTGCTTTCAACACGAGTGTTGTAAATTCCTAAATAGTAGTGACTTAGAAGGGTTGACAAGCCCCATTCACGACCTGAACGGATATGGTCGAAGACTGAGCTGATATTATCTTGTTGGAAAATACCAAAGATACTACGAACACCTGCATTTGCAAGACTGGAAAGGGGGAAGTCAATCAAACGGTATTTCCCACCGAAAGGCAAGCTAGCTACCGGACGGTGTTCTGTTAACGTTGACATATCATGAAAACCAACTGTGTTTCCCAAAATGGCTGAATATTTATCAATCTTCATCTGTTGCTACCCCCACTACTTCATTGTATCCTACTACTTGTACTTCGTCAGTTCCGTCAATCTCTACGCCGTCAGCAATAATGGCACCCTCACCAATGATGGCACGTTTAATCTTTGCACCTTTTCCGATAATGGCACCACTCATGATTACAGAATCTACTACTTCAGCCCCCTCACGTACTTGCGCCTCTGTTGAGAGAATGGAATGCTTGACAGTTCCATCCACGAGACAGCCATCCACAACTAAAGAATCTTCTACATGAGCGTGTTCTCCAATAAAGTTTGGTGGTGAAATCAAGTTCCGTGAGTAGATTTTCCACTGACGATCACGACTATCCAAAGCGTTGTTTGGATCAATGTATTCCATATTGGCTTCCCAAAGTGACTCAATCGTACCAACGTCTTTCCAGTAACCATTAAATTCATAGGCAAAGACACTTTCACCAGACTCGAGATAGTTAGGGATAACGTTCTTACCAAAGTCTGACATATCTACATTGCTCTTTTCAGCAGCAACAAGCATATTGCGAAGTCGTTTCCAGTCAAAAATATAAATCCCCATAGAAGCCTTTGTAGACTTAGGTTGAGCAGGTTTTTCTTCGAATTCAACGATACGGTTATTGGCATCTGTGTTCATGATACCAAAACGGCTAGCTTCTTTTAAGGGTACATCTAGAACAGCTACTGTCAAACTGGCATTGTTATCCTTATGGGACTGAAGCATATCATCGTAGTCCATCTTGTAGATGTGGTCACCAGAAAGAATCAAAACATATTCAGGATTAACACTGTCAATGTAGTCAATGTTTTGGTAGATAGCGTGACTAGTCCCTTCAAACCAACGATTTCCCTCGCTTGCAGAGTAGGGTTGAAGGATAGAAACACCTGTGTTAATACCATCTAGTCCCCAGCTCGAACCATTTCCGATATGGTTGTTCAAGGCAAGAGGTTGGTACTGCGTAATCACACCAACATTATGGATCCCAGAGTTTGCACAGTTGGAAAGAGCAAAGTCAATGATACGGTAGCGCCCACCGAATTGCACTGCTGGTTTGGCAATGCTTTGAGTGAGTTTTCCGAGACGTGTTCCTTGCCCACCCGCAAGGATCAAAGCTAGCATTTCATTCTTCATTTTCTACTCCTTTATAAAGACATGTGAACGTTAAAATCGAAAGGTAGGAAGTCAAACTTTTTATAAAAGTAATAGGAAATCCATTTCTCTTGTGTTTCAAGTCCAATCAAAGTACATCCGTTTTTAAAATCTAAAAAATTATCAGCAACAGCTCATTATTCTTTTTTCTTAGCTGGTTTCAAACGACGCTTGATTTTCCAGATGCTTGCTCCCATGGCAGGCAAGGTAAAGGTCAAAGTCTGCTCGTAATCTTTCCATAAGCCTTCTTGAGTCTGAACTGTTTGATTGTGCTCTTTCCACACACCTCCCCATTCTTCTAATTCTGTATTCCAAACTTCTTCGTAAATACCTGCAACAGGTAAACCAATCGTAAAGTCCTTACGTTCAACTGGTGCCATATTAAAGACACAGACTAACATTTCGTCCTTCTTACCCTTACGAATAAAGGAAAGGACACTCTGATCTCTATTATCAGCATCGATAATCTCAATACCATCATAACTAGTATCAATTTCCCACAGACAGCGATGGTCTTTATAGAATTGATTCAGTTGTGAAGTAAAATGCTTCATCTTGGCATTCATCGGATCTTCTAGATTAGACCATTCCAACTGCTCCTCAGACTTCCATTCTAGGAATTGCCCGTACTCACTACCCATGAACAAGAGTTTCTTACCTGGATGACAAATTTGATAGGTGTAGAGATTACGCAGACCAGCGAACTGATTGTAGCGATCTCCCCACATCTTATGCATCATACTCTTTTTGCCATGAACCACTTCATCATGTGAGAAAGGTAGGAGATAGTTTTCATTGAAAACATACATAAAGCTGAAAGTCACAAGATTAAAATCATACTTGCGATAAATCGGATCTTCCTCATAGAAACGGAGAATATCGTTCATCCAGCCCATATTCCATTTATAGTCAAACCCAAGGCCACCCAGTTCTTTCATGCCAGTAATCTTTGTTGCTGATGAACTTTCTTCCGCAATCATCATGATATCTGGATGAGCTAACTTAATCACTGTGTTTAACCGTTGAAGGAAATAATAACCTTCATAGTTAAGATTCCCACCGTCCTTATTTGGGGTCCAAGGAGCATTATCATAATCTAGATACAGCATATTGCTAACTGCATCGACCCGAATACCATCTAAGTGGTAAAAATCAATCCAGAATTTAATACTTGAAATCAAGAAAGACTGGACCTCATTTTTCCCGAGGTCAAAATTTAGCGCACCCCATCCATAGTTATGAGCCTTGTTGTGGTCTTGGTATTCAAAAGTAGGTGTGCCGTCATAATATGCCAAGGCATCATCATTAATAGTGAAATGACCTGGAACCCAGTCTACGATAACACCGATATTATTTATATGACATTCTTCAACGAAATCTTGGAATTCCTCAGGTGTACCATAGGAATGTTCAAATGCAAAGTAACCCATAAGCTGATAGCCCCAACTCAATCCAAGTGGGTGAGCCATTAAAGGCATAAACTCAATATGTGTATAGTTCATTTCAACCAAATAAGGAATCAACTCCTCCTTTAGCTGTGAAAAACTATAGGGACTACCATCTGGATTTCTCTTCCAAGATCCTGCATGGGCCTCATATATATTAACTGGTCGATCAAAAAATCCCAAACGCTTGCGACGCGCTAGCCAAAGGCCATCTTTCCACTTCTTTTCTCGAATAGTGGTCAGAACAGCTCCTGTACCTGGCCGGGCTTCAAAACGAACTGCCAACGGATCAATTTTCATAATCTGGTGACCATTTGCACGCGTAATATGATATTTATAAATCTGACCTTCCTGAGCTTGAGTCGTAAAGACTTCCCAAACACCTGCTTCATTACGAACCATGGGAATCTGATTCTCAACCCAATCAGTAAAATCTCCAACTAGATGAACTGCTTGTGCATTTGGGGCCCAAACCCTAAAAGTATAACCAATTTCTCCGTTTTTCTCCTCTCTATGTGCTCCTAAATAATGCTGGAGGTGAAAGTTTTCACCTGTAGTAAAGGTTCTTAATGCTTCTTGATTATTCATCCAATCCCCTTCCTCTTTGTAAGCGTTTTCTATATTTTTATTATACACTCTTTTAAGATAACTTTCAAGTAATTTACGAAGAAAATCATATTTTTTTATGAAAGTCTTCAAAAAATTACCGAGCATTTTAAAAATGATATATCCTGAAATAGATTACGAAACAATTTCCATATATTTTTTTATTATGATAACAAAATATTCGTTTTTTATCAATTTGTAAGTAATTTTTTTGAAAAAAATAAAACCAGGAAAAAGATTTCCTGATTTTATAGATTATTTCACATCAAAAACAATGGATTTTACATTTGTCATCGCTTCAATGCTATATTTAATTCCTTGCACTCCTGCACCAGAACCCTTTACACCAAGGAATGGGAAATTATCTGGTCCACGTTGTGTTTTATTATTAATATGAACGGTTCCCACTTCAAGTTTTTCAGCAATTTCAAACGCCTTCTTAAAGTCATTTGTAAAGACAGAGGATTGAAGACCAAACTCAGATTCATTAGCAATTGCTACTGCTTCATTCGCATCTGCGACACGGATAATTGGGAAAACAGGTCCAAACGGTTCTTCCCAGGCTACTTTCATATCTTTTGTAACGTGGTCAAAAAGCACTGGCCAGAGAAGATTGCCTTCGCGCTTGATTGGTGTAAGAGCCCTAGCGCCTTTTTCTTGTGCATCTTCGATCAATCCCCAGATGAAATCAGCTGAAGCATTATCAATAACAGGTGTGATATCAGCATTGTCAAATGGATCACCTACCGTTAGCTTAGCTACTTTAGCCTGGAGAAATTCGACTAACTTGTCTGCTACGCTTTCTACAACTAAGACACGTTTAATAGCGGTACAACGCTGACCAGAGTAGCTAAATGCACCACCTACGATTTGATTGGCTGCATTCTCTAAATCTGCATCTTCTAAAACGATTGCTGCATCTTTCCCGCCAAGCTCCAGCATAATTGGGCGCATACCAGCTAAACGACCGATACGCTCCCCAATCGGTGTTGATCCTGTAAAGTTGATAAAGTTGACTTCTTTGTGCTCAATGATATAATCCCCAATTTCAGAACCTCGTCCAGTGATGGTATTGAAGACACCAGCTGGGATTCCTGCTTCGTCAAATGCTTTAGCCAGCAAGAGACCAGAAATAGATCCTTGCGTTGGTGGTTTAAACATAACGACATTTCCTGCAATCAGAGCCGGAGCAATCTTAGATCCAGAAAGATTGACTGGGTAGTTAAATGGCGCGATAGCTAAGATAACTCCAACTGGCTCACGACGGACAACGGCTAGTTTGTTTTTACTTGCAGCTTCAAAACCGCCACCTTCCATTGCTTGTCCAGTAATACGGAGACCTTCCTCAGCAGCAAAACGGATCAAGTCTGCTGTACGTACTACTTCTCCAATGGCTGCTTTAATCCCTTTTGCAACCTCTTTGGCAAGAATTGTACCAATTTTTTCTTTATCACGTTCCAAAATGTTTGCTGTCTTATGTAAATAGGCTGCACGCTCAACTGGTGCTAAATCACGCCATGCTGGGAGAGCTGCACGCGCAGCTTTCATAGTCTCATCTACTTCAGCTTGGCTCATAGCGGGTACTGTACCTAGTTTTTCTTGATTGATAGGAGAATAGATCATAATCTTGTTCTCTGATGATTTCCATTTTCCATTCACTAAATTCTGATAATTTGTCAAATTCTCTTCCTCCTGAAAATGATTAAAACTTATTTTATCAAATTTTCAGAAAATTACAACACTTTTTTGAAAATATTGATATTTTTTTCACAAACTTGATTCTTCAAATTATTTGAATTTTATTCCTATTAGATATTGGTTTTTCAATAAAAATCAAAAAAGGTCTAGTTAATCTAAACCTTTTCAGAACATTAATTTACGAGAGTACTTTTAAAACTACGACACTGGTATCATCAATCACATTTGATTCTTTAGAACGACTATTAGACACCAGCATTTCAAGATTTCCTGCATTTTCAAAGTAGAAGGAAGTCCCCTTCGCATTAAAGACTACCAATAAGTGCTCTGGTCCACCGTGAATTTCGTAAACAATCCACCCACTATTTTCAGCAGCTGTATGGACGAAGACATGGCGATAGACTTCTTCGTATGTAGGATAGGAGAAGGCACTGGTCTGTGTTTTTAGGCGAATAATCTGGCGAATAAAGTTAATGCTCTCTTGTCTCTCATTGATTAAATCCCAGTTGACCTGGTTGACACTATCTGGAGCATTGTAACTATTCATGGCACGTTCTCTATCTGCCGCAGTCAGCTCCCCGTTTTCACCAGTAGCAAGGAGTTTAGTGCGGCCAAATTCTTGCCCCAACTCTATAAAGGACATTCCTTGCATGAGGATGCTCATCGCTGTTGCTGTCTCAACCTGGCGCATAATCTTATCTGAACTGTGATTTGGATGAAGGGTTACTAACAAATCATGCAAGTTGTAATTATCATGGGCTTCCACATAGTTAAGGACTTGGTTTGGGCTAAGATATGAGCCCAACTCTCGACTACCAAGAATAGCCTTGGCTACAATCGGTTCTGTAGCAGCACCACTAACAAATCCTGCCTTGATTGCACCGTAAACTTCTCCTCCTTTGATAGCATCTCGCTGATCATCATTGAAAAATCCAATATTTGGCATCTGGTAGGCATTATCCTTCTTGGCCTTGTCATAAGATGCAAGACCTGTCCCCATATCCCAACCTTCTCCATAAGTGAGAATACGCGGATCAACCTCATCTAATGCCCAACGAATTGCCTGCATGGTTTTAACATCGTGAATTCCCATCAAGTCGAAACGGAAACCGTCAATATTGTATTCTTTCACCCAATAAAGGAGTGAGTCAATCATATACTTGCGGTACATTTCGTGTTCGCTTGCGGTTTCATTTCCTACACCTGTGCCGTTTTGGAAGGTTCCATCTGGATTCATACGATAGTAATAATCAGGAACAGTTGTTTGGAAAGGTGCATCAACTGTTGAGAAGGTATGGTTGTAAACGACATCCATAATGACACCGATTCCTGCATCATGATAAGCCTGAATCATGGCTTTGAGGTCTCGAATAACCTGCCCAGGATCATTTGGATTACTAGAGAAACTTGGTTCTGGCGCATTGTAGTTTTGAGGGTCATAACCCCAGTTATAGGTTACATTTCCGTCCTCATCATATTCCTTATGGCGATCAAAGATTGGTTGGAGTTGAACATAATTACAGCCGAGTTCTTTGATATAGTCAAAGGCTGTTGCTTGACCATACTGGTTAACTGTTCCAGTCTGGGCAGCACCAAGGAAGGTCCCTCGAAGGTTTTCTGGAACTCCAGATGTCGGTGATTTTGTAAAATCACGAATGTGCATCTCACAGATAACGGCTTTACATGGATTTTCCAAACGCCAAGGAGCGTCTGTCCCATGTTTAACTTCGAATCCTTCTACCTGTCTATCTTGCTGAGAGAGGATGACAGAACGTTTTCCGTCAGGGCTTGTAGCAATGGTGTAAGGATCTCGTGTCAAAGTCTGGTGGTGTGGAAACTCAATCTGATACTGATAGGCTTTACCTGCAAGATTTTCATCCAGGTCTACACTCCAAACACCAATGGTATTGTACTTATGACTATATGAATAGCTATTCCCACGCTCAAGATTAAAGGTTTTCCAAATCGGTGCGTCGTTACTCGTATTTTCATAAACGATCACTTGGACTGCTGTAGCGGTTGGAGCCCAGAGTTTAAAGCTTGTCTGGTAATCTGAGATACTATAACCCAACTCTCCTTGGTATCCCCAATGATGATCAAAACTTTCACTGTGAAAGGCTTTATCAAAAGCAAACGGGTTTTGATCTTTATAGTAAGGACTTGCAATGGCTGGATTTTCAGAATAATAAACTGTCTCATCACCATCCAAAATCCAAACCTCAGTCAACAGTGGATAATGGTTAAACCGTAGGAGATAGTCTTTTGTCTTTCCATCTATTTCGACAGAAAAGGTCAGAGTATCGAACCTTTCTGCACTTGTAACTGTAAAGGAGAATTTTGCTCCAAAATAGTCATTTTCATAATACAAACTTTCAACATTATCCGCCTGTTTTCTACTGAATGAACAAGCGGCATAATCCTCATTTTTTCGGTGAAAATGGATGACTGCAGGGTAACTATACATTTCTTTTCCTAATTTCTAATTTAATTCATTTTCTTCCGCGCTGATGGATTCAGCAGCAATTTCATTACGATTGACAAACAATTCAATGTGGTTATGGCAAACTTCAAGTTCAACTGGCGTATCACCACCGTATTCTCCATCTAGGTTTAGCATAAAGGGTTCTTCGTCGTCCAAGACCTCTAAACGGAGTTTGCTGGTTTTAAAGTATTCAATGTTAACATCCGTCACATGCTGACCTCCATTTAGAGCCTGTATTAACAAAGCCAACATTTCAAATAACTTGTCTGTTTTCACCAGAATCAGAGTAAAATTGCCATCATCTAACTTGGTATCAGGTGCTAACTGCTCAAAACCACCAATTGAATTGGTCAAGGCGACAAAAATCAATGAGACTTCTCCCTCGAAGACCCCTTGATCATGTGTGATTTTCACTGGTCGAACCTTAGTCTGAGGAAACATTTCAATTCCTTTGGCGACATAGGCAAAATAGCCTAGGTGTGTCTTAACTTCACTGGGTACGCTATATGTCAACTCTGTCAAGGTACCTGCTGCTGCAATATTGATAAAGTACTTATCGCCAAAAGCGCGTCCAATATCCATTTGAATGGTTTGATTTTGTCCGATAATTTTTGCTGCCTTAACGGGATCTCCAAGTGGAATCTTGAGAGCACGCGCATAGTCATTGGTTGTGCCTGTTGGGATGATAGCTAGTTTGGGACGATATTCAAGAGGGGCAACACCGTTGACCACCTCATTAATCGTACCGTCGCCTCCTGCAGCGATAATCAAATCAAAACCAGCCTTTGCAACTCTTTCCGCTTCATTTTGTGCAGAAAGAGGCTCTGGGCTTGTTTGAAAAGCACTGGTTTCGTAGCCTATGTTCTCTAATATATCCAGTACTTCAGCAATGTTTTCTTTAATAATTTCTTGTCCTGAACTGGGATTATAGATCAAACGAGCTCGTTTTCTTTCTTCTATCATGATTACAAACTTTCTAGCCAGGCCTCATCGCGAATCTCGATACTAAGTTCTTGCGCTTTTTGGAGCTTGCTTCCTGCATCTGCTCCTGCTACGACAAGATTCGTTTTCTTAGAAACACTGCCTGTTACCTTGGCACCCAGACTTTCGAGTTTACTTTTGGCTTCAGAGCGCGTGAGGCGTTCCAATTTCCCTGTTAGTACAACCGTCAAACCTGACAAGGCCGCATCTGCTACTACTGTCTGTCCTTTGTAATCCAGGTTGACTCCAGCTTCTTTCAACTCGTCTAAGAGAATCTTCGACCCTTCTGTAGCAAAATAAGTCTGAAGGCTTTGTGCAATTACACTACCCAAGCTTTCAATACTTGCCACTTCCTCTGGATCAGCTTGGGCTAGATTTTCAATAGAGCGGAAATGTTGGAGCAAGAGTTGGCTAGCCTTGCTTCCGACATGGCGAATTCCCAAACCGAATAAGAGCTTTTCAGCAGAGTTTTCCTTGGATGCTTGAATGGCTTGATATAGTTTAGAAGCAGACTTTTCCTTGACACCTTCTAAAAGGAGGAAATCATCTTCTTTCAAACGGTAAATATCCGCCACATCCTTAACCAGATTAGCAGCAAAAAGCTTTTCAACGATAGATGGACCAAGTCCTGTAATATTCATAGCATCTCGAGAGGCAAAGTGAATCAAACCTTCCATGATTTGGGCAGGACAGCGAGGATTGATACAACGAAGAGCCACTTCATCTTCAAAGTGAAGCAAGTGACTGTCACAACTTGGACAATTAGTCGGAATGTCTAGTTTCTCTTCAGAAATCCGCTTAGACTCTACCACACGCAAAACAGCAGGGATGATATCTCCCGCCTTATAAACGATAACCGTATCGTCTTTTCGGATATCCTTTTCAGCGATATAATCTACATTGTGCAGTGTTGCGCGGCTTACGGTTGTGCCAGCAAGCTGAACAGGTGTTAGATTGGCAGTTGGGGTTACAACACCCGTACGACCTACTGTCCAGTCAACTGAAAGGAGCTGGGCTTCTTTTTCTTCAGCAGGAAATTTATAGGCGACAGCCCACTTAGGCGCTTTAACTGTAAAACCGAGTTCTTCTTGACCTGCTAGGTCATTGACCTTGATGACCACCCCATCGATATCGTAGGGCAGTTTCTCCCGTTCTTGTCCTACTTCTTGGATAAAATCCCATATCTCATCTATGCTTTTTGCCAATATTCGCTTAGGATTAACTACAAAGCCAAGCTGTTCAAGATGCTCCAAGACCTTTTCTTGGCTATCACGAGTAGAAGGACTAGCTTCTTGATAGAGGAAAGTCGCAAGATTACGCTTGGCCACTACTGCTGTATCCAACTGACGGAGGGTTCCTGCAGCTGCATTACGAGGATTGGCAAATTCAGGCTCCCCATTTTCTTGGCGAGCTTGGTTGACCTGATCAAACGAAGCGCGTGGCATATAACACTCTCCACGAACGGTGATATCTAGTTCTTCTGGCAAGGTCAAAGGAATGTCCTTGACACGCTTGAGGTTCTCTGTGATATTCTCTCCAATAAAACCATCCCCACGTGTGGCACCAACAACCAAAATCCCTTTTTCATAAGTTAGCGAGATAGACAAACCATCGATTTTCAGCTCACAGATATAGATTGGATGGGGTAATTCCTTTCGAACACGCGCATCAAAAGCTTCTAACTCTTCACGTGAAAAAGCATCCTGCAAACTATAAAGAGGATACTGATGACTGTATTTTTCAAAACCATCTAAAACCTTACCACCAACACGATGGGTCGGACTGTCCGCTAAAACTTGATCTGGATAGGCAGCTTCCAACTCGACTAACTCTCGGTAGAGACGATCATACTCGTTATCTGACACCGAGGGATTGTCACTCGTATAGTACTCGGTCGCATAGCGGTTGAGCAAGGCAACTAACTCATTCATTCTTTCATTCATAAAACTATTCTACCATAAATCAAGCCCTCCTCACAATAGAGAAGGGATGAAAAATGGTTCGTAGTGTAATATTTTCTTAAAAAGAGAAATTATAACTCTTTTTTAAAATGACTTCGCACATAAACGAGGGAGAAACAAGACAGGGCAATAACCCCGCTTCCAATTATCAGAAAAGAAGAGAGATGAACACTTGGCAGCACCGTCATAAAGCCTTTTGCAATCGGCATAAATAGGATGGCTAAGGTAAAAATTGTACTTAGCACTCTCCCCAAGTATTCCCCCTCAACCTTGGTTTGCACCTGAGTAAAAAAGTGAATATTAAAAATCGTCATAAACAGTTCACAGACTAAATTTCCAGAAAAGGAAAGAAAAGTTGGCAGTGGTAATCCCATCATAGAAACTCCAACTCCAGTCAAAGCTAGTAAAATCAAAAGATTATAAACACTTGCCTTTATTTTACTAGCTAGAAGAGCTCCGATAATCGAACCAATAGCGCCCATAGTCAAAATACTTGCATAAGCTCCCTCTATCCCATATAGTCTATTTGAAAAAGGGAGGAGAAATTCAAAAGCTGCAAAAAAGAAATTAATACTGGAAGCTACTACCAAAAGGAAAAAGATCTCTTGTTGGCGCCAAATATAGCGAATTCCTTCTTTCATATCAGAAAAAATATTTTTCCAGCTGAAAGTCTTTTTCTCTTGTTCCTGAGTCTCTTTTTGGGGGAGGGAAGCTACTAAGGTAAATGCGATGAAAAAACTAATGGCATCTAAAAAAAGCGTCATATGGAGACTGGCAAATTGTAAAACGAGGAAAGAAAGTACAGGGGAGCTAACACCTACAACCTGCAAAACGAGCTCTAAGCGAGCATTATAGGTCACAATCTCGTCTTTCTCTACAACCTCAGTTATAATGGCTTTATTGGCTGTACGAGAAAATGCAAAAGCAATCGCCTGAACAATATTTGCGAAGATCAGAGCAGCAATCATCAAGCTATCATTTCTGATGAAAGAAATAGCTAAACAGAGAATACCACAAACCAAGTCTGTCGTCATCAAAATTTTGCGACGCGAAAAGCGGTCTGAAATCACTCCGCCAAAGGGATTGACCAGAATCGATGTGACGAGTTCAGAAATTTGATAAATCCCAAGAACAGTCTGTCCTATCGTTCCCATTGATGCCAACCAAACACTGTTTCCATAGTCATAGAGCATATTTCCTATCTTATTAATCACACCACGACTAATCAACTGGATTGCATGTCGATTCATATAAAAAGCTCCTCTCAAATTTTGAAACTATTGTATCAAAACTGAAAGGAGTTCCTTCATATTTCCCTTATTTGGGAAATTTAAGCATTTACAAATTTTTCATAATGTTCCTGATAGTAAGCCACTTGCTCTGGAAGTCCAAGTGCATCAAAAATATGCATGGATTCCTGCATCTGACTACATCCTTCTTCTTTCAAGTCTCTCTGGTAGAGGGCAAAACCTTTGAGATAATGGAAGATATTGCGCTCATAAAGCTTGATACCATTTCCAATCAACTTCTCCACATAGCCCTCAAAATAGTCCGCATCCGTAAAGGAACGGTTTTCTAAACAATGCTGGTAACAGTTAAGAGCTAAAATCAAAACGAGTTTACGATGCCGACCAATTTCCTTGTAGTACTCTTCTCGCTCCATAACTTCTCTGCCAATCCGAGCCACATAGTCCACATTGTAGAAAGTATAGAGATTCCCGAAAAGAATCAACTCATACATAGTCCATTCTTCTGTTTGAAAAAGATAATCTGCTACCTTTTCCAAATCACTCTGACTTATCGTGTAACGAGCATCTCTTTGACAAATCAGTCCTTGTAGCAGAATCCAATTCAGCTCATAATAGAGGGGATTGGTCGAACTCTTAGCTTTCTTAAGCTGTTCCTTTTGAAGCTTTTGAAAACCTGCAATATCATTTGAGTAGTAAAGCGGAATAATCTGTGCCATCAAGGCAACATGTTCATGATTTTGAAAATCTCTAGCCTTGTCCATGAAATTTTCAATAGTCACATGAATATTGTCCAAAATCTCAAAGAAACGAGAAACTGCTAGATCAGACTCCCCAAGCTCGAAGCGAGATAATTGAGAGGTTGAACATGATTCACCTGCCGCCTCTTTTAAGGAGTACTTCCCACTTGTTCGAAATTCACGAAATACCTTTCCAAGATGTTCCATTTCTTACACCTGCTCCGATAATTCTTCCCACTCAAGCATAGCTTCTTCCTGACGATGGCTGATTTTGTCCAGTTCAGCCTGCAATTCCATGAGCTTTTCAGCATCGTTGGTTTCCAGCATTTGTTCAGAAATGGCTTGGCTTTGAGTTTCTAACTCTTCGATTTCAACTTCCAAACTCTCGATTTGACGCATGAGCTTGCGGGCTTCTTTTTGACTTTCTTTTTGTGCCTGGTAGTCATTAGCTGGGCTTGCTTCTTTTGCTTGATTACTCATTGAAGCTTCCTCTGTCTGGCTCGCTTCTACTTCTGCTTTCTTCTCAACATAGTAGTCATAATCTCCTAGATAGAGGGTCGAACCATTCTCGGACAATTCCAAAACATGAGTGGCTACACGATTGATAAAGTAACGGTCGTGACTGACAAAGAGCAAGGTCCCATCAAAGTCAATCAAGGCATTTTCCAAGACTTCCTTGCTATCAATATCCAAGTGGTTGGTTGGCTCGTCAAGGATCAGGAAGTTGTTGTTTTCCATAGACAATTTAGCCAAAAGTAAACGAGCTTTCTCGCCACCTGACAGCATGCCTACTGATTTTTTAACATCATCTCCTGAGAAAAGGAAAGCACCTAGACGATTGCGGATTTCAACTTCAGGTGTCAGTTTGAAATCATTCCAGAGTTCATCCAGTACCGTATTACTTGGTGTTAGCTTGCTTTGGGTTTGGTCATAGTAGCCAACCTCAACATTGGCTCCAAAGCGCTTTTCACCCTTGATAAAAGGAATCTGGTCCACAATAGACTTGATAAAGGTTGACTTTCCAATACCATTGGGACCAACAATAGCGACAGCATTCATCTTACGAAGGTCTAAGTTGATAGGCTCTGACAATATTTCTCCATCATAGCCAATAGCCGCATTTTCAACAGTCAAAACGACATTTCCCGACGTTTTTTCAGACTGGAAGGTCATGTTTACTGCTTTCTTGCCAGCTTCAGGTTTGTCCAAACGCTCCATTTTTTCCAATTGTTTACGGCGAGATTGGGCACGTTTGGTCGTCGAAGCACGGACTAGATTGCGATTGACAAAGTCTTCCAGAGCAGCGATTTCCTTCTGTTGCTTTTCATAGTTTTTTGCCTCAGTAGCTAGTTTTTGCTCCTTCAGCTCAACAAAACGAGAGTAATTCCCCACATAACGATCCAAGGAATGCTTGGTCAAATCGAGTGTAACCGTCGCAACCTTATCCAAAAAGTAACGGTCGTGACTGACAATAATGAGTGCACCACTATAATTTACTAGGTAATTTTCCAACCAGGCAATGGTTTCGATGTCCAAGTGGTTGGTAGGCTCGTCCAAGACCAAGAGATTGGGCTTTTCAAGGAGCATTTTAGCCAGTGCCAGACGAGTATTTTGACCACCTGAAAGCTCAGCAATTTTCGTCTGCCACATAGATTCATCAAACTTGAAACCATTTAAGATAGCGCGGATATCAGCTTCGTAGGTAAAGCCACCAGCCTGGCGGAAATTCTCTGATAAACGATCATAATCCGCCATCAGTTTATCCAAATCCTCACCAGACTTTTCACCCATCTCCAACTCCATCTGACGCAGTTGTTTCTCCGTACGGCGTAGATCATCAAAGACATGGAGCATTTCATCATAAATGGTATTTTCAGACTCAAAACGGCTATCTTGGGCTAGGTAAGACAGAGAAATATCTTTTTTCTTATTGATTTCTCCACTAGTTGGCTCCTCTTCTCCAACCAAAATCTTCAAAAGAGTAGACTTACCTGCACCATTTTTCCCAACAAGAGCAATCCGATCTCGTTCATCAACCTGCAGGTTGATATTATCAAAAAGAACCTCTCCTGCAAAAGATCGTTCAATTTTATTGGCTTGTAAAATAATCATACATCTATTTTACTATCTTTTTCTCTTTTGCACAATTGCAATGAAAAAAGTTCGAGTTATAAACCCGAACTATTCATCCTAGTATCCAATGCCTCCGCGGAATGTGCGAGCCATATCTTTTAAGTCATAGTTTTTAGAAGAGGTATCGATGGTCCATTTTCCATCCTTCTTAGTCATTTTAATTTCATAACCCTCTTTTCTCATACTATCACTGGTATCTAGAGGAGTTGAATCAAATTGGCTTGGAGCATTTTCTAAAATGTATTTTTCGCCAGCTTTCATAGCTTCTGAGTAGTTGCTATATTTTCCCTTGTTTTCTTCGTAGAATTTACGACTCAATTCATAGACATTCAAATTATCCAAGTCAATTGTTTCTGGTCTAACATAGACAACAGCATAATCCGGCAAGTATGTCTTCACCTTGTAATCAACTTTTGCCCGCTTGGCATTTGCTTTGATGTATGCATCTGCGAATGTTCTAAGTTCTGCATCAGAAGGTTTATAGTTATAGAAACCTTTTCCGAATGACTCTGTAAATTTCTTGATAAACTCTTCTTTATCAGCTTTCACATCGTTTGTGAAGTCAGCGTCTTTATCAGAGGATTTCTTATCATCAGCAAGGGCAACGACTTGAGATTTATTGTCAGTAACACTTAGGTTCGTTCCACCACCTGAGCTCTCTCCGTTAAGGAAAACAGCATCAACATATTTTTTCATTACTTCTTTTGCTTCATCAATATTGTCTTCGTACTGACTTGGATCAACCTTAATCGCTACATCGTTATTTTTTTTAGAATTTTCCTTGACGTCATCATAAAAGCTAGGTGCGAAGTGAAGCTCATACTTGGCATTCTTGTCAACTTCATACACTACATAACCAGCAACGCTCTTGCCTTTAGAAATACTGTCTCCATATGACATGAATTTAGTTTTGCTGTCGCTTTCGTAGATTTGAATTGGTTGTAATTTTTCATCTTTTTCATTATAAAGCGTAATATCTTGGCTAGTAAAACTAAACTGTTTATCACGATTGTTCTTGATTTCTACTTGAAGTGCAAGGTAACTTGAAGATGAATCTTCATCTTTAGGTAATACATACATACCATCTTTTACAGAAACTTCAAAATTAGAGTTTGAGGCTGTACCATTGTCACTCGCTTTTTTAGAAGCTCCACAAGCAACAAGTGCTAAAGCTGATACCAGCAAAGCAGAATGCTTAAGAATGTTTTTCATAATAAGATATCTCCTTTAATGATTTATTATATTCTACCATATTGTATAATAAAATTCAAAATAGAAACTGAAAGTTTTAAAAATATCTTAAAATTATAGACTTTTACCTTATATTTTTTATAATTCTATTTGATATATTAAAGTTGTTTTAAAAATATAGAAATCAATAAAATTCTTCATTTTTCCTATTTAAGAAAACCTAGTAAAACATCACCTCCAATCTTAAATAGATTAATCTAAATCAATTATCATTAGAAAATTGGTATAAAACAAATGTATTTAACTATTCTTCTACAATGAAATAAAAGTAAATTTCCTACATTTTAAGTTATGCTACCGTTTTACTAAAACGCTAAAAAGTGCTATAATGTAAACGATTAAAACAATTTACAAAAAGGAGAATTTCAATGTCTTACCAAGAAAATTACCAGAAATGGGTTGATTTTGCGGAGCTTCCTGACTACCTTCGCGAAGATTTGGAAAATATGGACGAAAAAACAAAGGAAGATGCCTTCTATACAAATCTTGAATTTGGTACTGCAGGTATGCGTGGCTTGATTGGTGCTGGTACAAACCGCATCAACATCTACGTTGTTCGTCAAGCTACTGAAGGTTTGGCTCGTTTGATTGAGTCAAAAGGTGGAAACGAAAAAGAACGTGGTGTCGCAATCGCCTACGATAGCCGTCACTTCTCACCAGAGTTTGCCTTTGAATCTGCAGCAGTTCTTGCTAAACACGGTATCAAATCTTATGTATTTGAAAGCCTTCGTCCAACTCCAGAACTATCATTTGCGGTTCGTCACCTCAACTGTTTCGCAGGTATTATGGTCACAGCCAGCCACAACCCTGCTCCATTTAACGGTTACAAGGTTTACGGTGAAGACGGTGGACAAATGCCTCCACACGATGCGGACGCGTTGACTACTTATATCCGTGCTATCGAAAACCCATTTGCAGTTGAAGTTGCTGATGTGGAAGCTGAAAAAGCTTCTGGCTTGATTGAAGTTATCGGCGAAGCTGTTGACGTAGAATACCTTAAAGAGGTTAAGGACGTAAACATCAACCCAGCCTTGATTGAAGAATTTGGTAAAGACATGAAGATTGTCTACACACCACTTCATGGTACTGGTGAAATGTTGGCTCGTCGTGCTCTTGCCCAAGCAGGATTTGACTCAGTTCAAGTCGTTGAAGCACAAGCAACTGCTGACCCTAACTTCTCAACTGTAAAATCTCCTAACCCAGAAAGCCAAGCAGCTTTTGCACTTGCTGAGGAACTTGGTCGTCAAGTTGGTGCAGATGTTCTTGTCGCAACCGACCCTGATGCTGACCGTGTTGGGGTTGAAGTACTTCAAAAAGATGGTAGCTACCTCAACCTTTCAGGTAACCAAATCGGCGCTATCATGGCTAAATACATCTTGGAAGCCCACAAAAACGCTGGAACTCTTCCTGAAAATGCAGCCCTCTGCAAATCTATCGTATCAACTGACTTGGTAACGAAGATTGCTGAAAGCTACGGCGCAACCATGTTCAACGTTTTGACAGGTTTCAAATTTATCGCTGAAAAAATCCAAGAATTCGAAGAAAAACACAACCATACTTACATGATGGGATTTGAAGAAAGCTTCGGTTACTTGATTAAACCATTTGTACGTGATAAAGATGCTATCCAAGCTGTTCTAGTCGTTGCTGAACTTGCTGCCTACTACCGTTCACGTGGTTTGACACTTGCTGACGGTATCGAAGAAATCTACAAAGAATACGGCTACTACGCAGAAAAGACTATCTCTGTTACCCTCTCAGGTGTCGATGGTGCAGAACAAATCAAAGCGATTATGGCTAAATTCCGTAACAATGCTCCAAAAGAATGGAACACAACAGCTATCACTGTCGTAGAAGACTTCAAGGCTCAAACTGCTACTGCTGCTGACGGAACTGTTACAAACTTGACAACTCCTCCAAGTGATGTATTGAAATACACACTTGCTGACGGTTCATGGATTGCCGTTCGCCCTTCAGGTACAGAACCAAAAATCAAGTTCTACATTGCAGTTGTAGGTGAAACCAACGAAGAATCACAAGCTAAGATTGCTAATATCGAAGCAGAAATCAATGCTTTTGTAAAATAAAATCCTATAAAAGATGAGACAAACCAATCTCATCTTTTTTTCGTATCAAATCTAAGCAATTTTAGAAACTTTATGGCATACTAGACATATCAATGAAAGCGAGGTAATCTCATGGAACAATTTTTAGATAATATCAAAGACCTTGAAGTCACTACAGTTGCGCGTGCGCAAGAAGCTCTTGATAAAAAAGAAACTGCAACCTTCTTTATCGGTCGCAAAACTTGCCCTTACTGCCGTAAATTTGCAGGTACATTGGCTGGTGTCGTAGCTGAAACTAAAGCTCACATCTACTTCATCAATAGTGAAGAACCAAGCCAACTCAATGAGTTGCAAGAATTCCGCTCACGCTATGGCATCCCAACTGTACCAGGCTTTGTTCACATTGCAGATGGACAAATCAATGTCCGTTGCGACTCTTCAATGTCAGCACAAGAAATCAAAGAATTTGCAGGATTGTAAAAGATATATAAAAAGAAGGCGCTCGCCTTCTTTTTTATATATCTGTCAGTGGTGTTGCGGTATCTGGTGAGGTATCATAAACCTTAAAGTCTACTCCAACTCCCAGATCAGCCTGGGCTAACTGATTAACCATGGTCATGTGAGCCAGCTCCTTGATATTGTTCTCTTTAGACAAATGTCCTAGGTAGATTTTCTTAGTGCGATTTCCTAGCGTCCGAATCATAGCTTCAGCACCATCTTCGTTAGAAAGGTGACCGAGATCCGATAGGATTCGTTGTTTGAGTCGCCAAGCGTAAGAACCTGCTCGCAAAATCTCTACATCGTGGTTGGACTCGATAAGATAGCCATCCGCATTTTCGACAATCCCTGCCATACGGTCACTAACATAACCTGTATCTGTCAAAAGGACAAAACTTTTATCATCTTTCATAAAGCGATAGAACTGCGGTGCGACTGCATCATGGCTTACACCAAAACTCTCGATGTCAATATCTCCAAAAGTTTTAGTTTTGCCCATCTCAAAGATGTGCTTCTGCGAAGAATCCACCTTGCCAAGATACTTACTATTTTCCATAGCTTGCCAAGTTTTTTCATTGGCATAAAGATCCATACCATACTTGCGAGCCAACACACCAACTCCATGGATATGGTCTGAATGCTCATGGGTAATCAAGATGGCGTCCAAGTCTTCTGGTTTGCGATTAATTTCAGCAAGTAGGCTAGTAATCTTTTTACCAGACAAACCGGCATCTACTAAAAGTTTCTTTTTTGGGGTTTCCAGATAAAAGGAATTTCCACTGGAACCCGACGCTAAAATACTGTATTTAAAGCCTGTTTCACTCATTCTAGTCTTCTACTTCATCCTCCCATACTTCTTCTTTCACTGCATCCTTATCATAAGGGAGTACAATGGTAAAGGTCGATCCTTTACCGTATTCACTTTTTGCCCATATAAAGCCATTGTGTTGTTTGATGATTTCTTTTGCGATCGCCAGACCTAGACCAGTTCCACCTTGAGCCCGGCTTCTTGCACGATCCACACGGTAGAAACGGTCAAAAATCTTTGGCAAATCTTGCTTTGGAATACCTAGACCTTGGTCTTTGATAGATAAAATCATCTGGTCATCAGTAGTTTTCATGCTGACAGTGATTTTGCCACCATCTGGTGAGTACTTGATGGCATTGTTAAGAATATTATCAATCACCTGAGTCATCTTATCGGTATCAATCTCGATCCAAACTGAATTAATAGGGTAATCTCTGACAAGCTCATATTTTTTCTCGTCATCCTGACTTCTCATCTTATCAAAGCGGTTGAGAATAAAGGTGATGAATGCTGTAAAATTAATCAATTCCACATCTAGCTGACTTGTCGTATTATCAATACGAGAGAGATGCAAGAGATCTGTCACCATCCGCATCATACGGTTGGTTTCATCGAGTGAAACCTTGATAAAATCAGGGGCAACAGGATCATACAGAGCTCCCTCGTCCAAGGCTTCAAGATAAGATTTAACACTGGTCAAAGGAGTTCGCAACTCATGACTCACGTTCGAAACAAAGAGTCTTCGCTCACGCTCTTCCTTCTCTTGCTCCGTCGTATCGTGTAAAACCGCAACCAGACCTGAAATAAAGCCTGACTCACGACGGACCAGGGCAAATCGAACACGAAGGCTTAGATATTCACCATTCACATCCTGGGAGTCAATCGTCAACTCAGGAATCTGTGTAATCAGGTCACGCAGCTCATACTCATCTTCTATCTTAAGCAATTCGAGGATGCTTTTATTCAGAACATCTTCTTTCTGCACACCGAGCTGTTTCTTGGCCATATCGTTGATCATGGTAATCTGGCCACGGCGATTGGTCGCAAGGACACCATCTGTCATATAAGAGAGAATGCTATGCAACCTTTTACTCTCTTGTTCCAAATTTTCTTGAGTCAAACGAATGACTTCTGACAAATCATTCAGATTATTGGTGATGTTGGTGATCTCTGTACTACCTTGCAAGTCCAAAACTTGAGAATAATCACCTGCAATTAAGTCCTTAACCTTCTGATTTATCTCTTTTAACCGGATGTTATCCCGACGATTTTCCAGCAAGAGCAAGGTCACCACTAGGATAAAACCAAGTAAAATCAGGATAAAGATAAAATCACTGGTCAGAATAGTTTGTCTAATATCTTCAATCATTATTTTTCATATAGTAGCCAACACCACGACGTGTGAGGATATACTCTGGACGGCTTGGTGCGTCTTCAATTTTCTCACGCAAACGTCTAATAGTCACGTCCACTGTACGAACATCGCCAAAATAGTCATACCCCCAAACAGTCTCAAGCAAGTGTTCACGCGTAATCACTTGTCCAATATGAGATGCCAAGTGATACAAGAGTTCAAACTCACGGTGGGTCAAATCTAATTCCTCACCATATTTCTTAGCCACGTAAGCATCTGGAACGATTTCCAAATCACCAATTTGTAAGGGCTGCGTCTTCTTCTCATCAGACTCTTGGCTATCCACAGAAACTAGGTCTGTACGACGAAGCAGAGCCTTGACACGTGCTTGCAACTCACGGTTTGAGAAAGGTTTTGTAACATAATCATCTGCACCTAACTCCAAACCGATAACCTTGTCAAACTCGCTATCCTTAGCTGAGAGCATGATAATCGGCACACTGCTAGTCTTACGAATAGCTTTAGCAACTTCTAAACCATCAATTTCAGGGAGCATCAAGTCTAGAATAATAATATCTGGTTGCTCAGCTTCAAATAGCTCGATTGCCTCACGACCATTGAAGGCTGTAACAACTTCATAACCTTCCTTAGCCATATTAAACTTAATAATATCTGAGATTGGTTTCTCATCATCTACAATTAATATTTTTTTCATTTTATCACCTTTTCTCTATCTATTATAACAAAAAAATGTAAAGAAGGCACAAATGGCTACTGTAGGCCTTCATCTTCAAGAGTTGTTTTATAAGCCTGCCAAATTTTTTGTTGAGGTTTCGCAAGTGGATAATCAGAAAACTCCTGAGGAGAAACCCAACGAATTTCTCTGTCAGAAAACTGTTTTGTTTCTGTCACCTGACCAGCTAGGATTTGAATATGCCATTTCCGATGACTAAAAACATGCTTGACCTGGTCAAATACTTGCTGGGACCAATTCACTTCTAAATCATAATCCTGCTCAAAGTTTTCTTGAGGACTTGGTCCAAATGCTCTGCTTTCCTCTTTGACTTGTGAAAAGAGATCTAGTTGATTATCATCGCTAGAGAAATCATCAACTTCAATCAATGGAAAATGCCAAAAACCGGCTAGTAGTTTCTCGCTTTCATTTTTCTCAAGTAGATATTGACCATGGTCATTGCGTACAACTAAAGCCTTGAGATAAATTGGTAGGGGCTTTTTCTTGGGTTCTTTAATCGGATATACATCCATGGTTCCATTCTGATATGCCGCACTAAAGTCCTTAACCGGACTCTCTTCTGGCCTAGGATTAACTGGAGACTCTATATCCGACCCTAAATCCATCAGAGCCTGGTTAAAGTCTCCTGGTCGTTCTGGATCAATCAAGATTTCCATCATGGCCTGAAAAATTTTGCGATTGCTGGGAACTCCGATATCATGATTAACCTCAAACAAGCGTGCCAAAACCCGCATGACATTGCCATCGACCGCTGGCTCAGGCAAGTTAAAAGCGATACTGGAAATAGCTCCCGCAGTATAAGGGCCAATTCCTTTCAAACTGGAAATTCCTTCATAGGTATTTGGAAATTGACCCCCAAAATCAGTCATAATCTGCTGAGCTGCAGCCTGCATATTGCGTACTCGAGAATAATAGCCCAAACCCTCCCAAGCCTTCAGCAAACGCTCTTCAGGCGCATTCGCCAAACTTTCTACTGTTGGAAACCAGTCCAAGAATCGTTCGTAGTATGGAATAACTGTATCCACTCTGGTCTGCTGAAGCATGATTTCAGATACCCAGATGTGATAAGGATTTTTACTTCTCCGCCAAGGCAAATCTCGCTTGTTTTCATCATACCAGTTGAGGAGTTTCTCACGAAAAGACATAATCTTCTCCTCTGGCCACATAACGATTCTGTATTCTTTCAAATCTAACATATATCTAGTATAACATAGAAGCTTCTAACTGTCTTTTTCTTAGTACTAAAAAGCCTCTTCCCAAGGGAAAGAGGACTAAATCTTATTGATGAACCGCTTGAGCCGCTGTGATAAGGGTCAACTTGTAGACATCATCCGCATTACATCCACGAGAGAGGTCGTTAACCGGCTTGTTCAAACCTTGCAAAACAGGACCTACTGCCGCAAAGCCACCGAGACGTTCGGCCATCTTGTAGCCAATATTTCCTGCCTCGATACCTGGGAAGATGAAGACATTTGCTTGACCAGCTACTGTACTTCCTGGAGCTTTTAGAGCTGCAGTTTCAGGAACAAAGGCTGCATCAAATTGCAACTCACCATCAATCTCAAGGTCAGGACGCAAGTCGTGAGCAATTTTAGTTGCTTCAACTACCTTATCAACACTTTCACCAAATCCTGAACCTTTAGTAGAATAGCTTAGCATAGCAATTTTAGGTTCAATACCAAACATCTTAGCTGTTATTGCTGAGTTGATCGCAATTTCAGCTAAGGCTTCTGCATCTGGATTGATATTAATGGCACAGTCTCCAAATAGGTAACGTTCCGTACCACGTACCATGAGGAAGGCACCTGACGTACGAGTTACGTTTGGACGAGTTTTTATGATTTGTAGGGCTGGGCGAACTGTTGAGGCAGTTGAGTGAATCGCACCAGATACCATACCGTCAACCAAGCCCAAGTATACCAACATAACACCAAAGTAGTTGACATCTTCAACCAAAACTTTGCGCGCTTCTTCTTCAGTCATTTTACCCTTCCGACGCTCTACCAAGGCAGCAACCATTTCTTCGAATTGAGGATAATGTTGGGGATCAATCACTTCATAACCAGCCATGATCCCTTCGATTTCAAGATAAATTTTAATTTTTTCAGGGGTTCCAAGCAAAACAGGAATTACTTCTGTTTCTTTTACCAAGCGTTTTGTAGCTTGAAGAATACGTGGCTCTTCCCCTTCAGGGAGAACGATACGAGCATTTTTGCCAACCAGGTTGGCTTTGAGACTTTCAAAAACTTCCATGAGTTTTCTCCTTTAAGAAAATAAATTATACTCTAAATTGTTTTTAAAGAGTATTAGTTGATAACTGAGTAATAAGATTGCTGAAATCATCCGGTAAGGGGCTTTCTAGTTGTAAATCTTTCTCTAGAAAGGGATGATAAAAAGATAAATAATGACAATGCAAGGCCTGACGTTGAATCCCATCGTCTAAGCTTCCTCCATAGAGATCGTCTCCCAACAAAGGAAAACCGATATGAGAAAAATGCACTCGAATTTGGTGAGTTCGCCCAGTATGCAGACGAATATCGACTAGGTGAATATTTCCATAAGACGCTACAACTTTGTAAGATGTATGAGCGTATTTCCCACCTTTGGCAACCCGTCTCGTGATAATGGAGTCCACATCACGCGCAATCGGGGCGATAATCTCCCCTTCAGGCTCCAAGACACCAGCTCCTTTAACTAAAGCAAAGTAGCGTTTCTCGATAGACTTTCGTTGCAGTTGCTTGTCTAAACGTGCATGAGCGTAGCCGTGCTTGGCAAAGAGCATCAAACCAGATGTATCTCTATCAAGCCTAGTCACGATGTGAACTTGCTGGTTTTCATAGTTTTGATTGACATAGTAGCCCTTTATAAAATTAGCAATGGTATTGGAATGATTGACACTAGGAATAGAGGCTACTCCATAAGGCTTATTCAAAACCAGAAAATGGTCATCTTCATAGAGAATATCCAGTGGACGCTCAATTGCTTCCAAGGTTTCAAACCCTTCCTCTGCAGGGATATCAATAGTCACCCTGTCTCCAATATCTAAGAGATAAGTCGCATTTTGAGGTTGACCATTGACCAGTATAGCCCCGCCTCGAAACTTAATCTTAGCCAAAAGTCCCTTAGAAACCTCGTGTTTCTTGAGGAAGGTCTTGACTTTGACATGCTCATCTGCGATAAATTCGAACCTCATTCATCCACCTCGCCGATGAAGGCATCTTTAACACGATTCCAGAAACTAGTGTGGCTTGGTGTCGCTACGAAGTGAATCTTGTGATGGTCGATTTGATACTCAATCCGTTCGATATTACGGAAGGAATAGACGCTGTTATCGACTGATATCGTGTGGTAATCATTGCGTGTCGGTAAGAGTTCAATCTTATCTTTTTTGGGAATAATGATTGATGATCCCAAAGTGCGATAGACTCGGTTGTTAAGACTCGCTATCTCCGTCAACTGCAAGGCTTCAATGGTAGGATGCAAGACAGCTCCACCCAAGGACTTGTTGTAGGCAGTACTTCCCGTCGGCGTTGAAACAGTCACTCCATCTCCACGAAATCTCTCGAACGGAACATGGTTAATGATAATATCCGCAACCATGGTGCGGTCTGATCGACGGATGCTGGCTTCATTTAAAGCCCGGAAGATTTTCACTTCTCCATTTTCAAGCGTTACCTTGACATTCAAGACTGGATAGGAAACTTTGGCACCAGTATCTAGTAAAAGATTGGTCACCAATTGATCCAACTCAAAATCGCGATAATCTGTGTAAAATCCCAAATGCCCTGTATGAACACCTACAAATCGAACCTTGTCTAACTGATTCTCATACTTGTGAAAGGCAGACAAAAGCATCCCATCACCACCAATGGAAATGACGATATCAGGATTGGTATCGTTCAGTATAAAATGTTGTTTCTTTAGTTTTTCCCTCAGTTCATGCAAAACCTTCTGACTCTGAGGTTTTCTATTTGCTACGAGGTCAGCTCGTTTACCTGTATTCTTCATCTGTATCGTCACTATTTCCTACACCATCGTTTAGTTTTCTGCTCAATGGATCAAAGAGAGCCTGCGCTTCCTGGATATCATCACGAATCTTACCCATTTCTTCATCCAGTTGATAGGCTATTTTCGCTGTGATTTCCAGTCTTTTCCTGATTTCTTCTGGAAAATCACCCTGATACTTATAATTGAGCGAGTGTTCAATCGTAGCCCAGAAATTCATGGCTAAAGTCCGTATTTGAATTTCCGCCAAAATCGTCTTCGCTCCGTTGATCGTATCAACCGTGTACTCGACAACCACGTGATAAGAACGATAGCCCGAAGCCTTACGATGAGTGATATAATCACGTTCCTGAACGATTCTCATATCTTGGCGTTTACGTAGAATCTCAACTACTTCTTTGACGTCATCAACAAACTGGACCATGACACGTAAACCAGCAATATCTTGCAAGTCATTTTCTAAAGTTGCATAAGTAATTCCTCGACGAGCCATCTTTTCTTTGATACTTTCAATCGGTTTTACCCGACCCGTTACGAACTCAATCGGAGAATGCTTGTTTTGCTTACGATACTGTTTGCGAATTCCTCGAAGTTTAATCTTCAATTCACCAACAGCCTGAATGTAAGGATCTAAAAATTCTTCCCATTCTATGGTCATACTTTCTCCCTTGTAATGTTTGATTACTCTGTCGAAAATCTTTGATTTTTTCAGTACATTCGTATACAATAAATACATTGTCCATTATACCATAAATCGCTTTCAAAGATATATAAAAGGTTGAAAAAATGAAACATTTAGAAATAGAATTGAAAACACTTCTGAAAAAAGAGGAATATAATCATCTAAAAAAACAGTTTTCCCATATCCAACCCGTCCTTCAGAAGAACTACTACATTGACACGCCAGATTTCCAATTGCGTGAAAACAAGGTTGCCATGCGCATTCGCACCTTTTCAGATTGGGCGGAATTGACCTTGAAAGTGCCTCAAACTGTAGGAAATATGGAATACAACCAGGAACTAACTCTTCCAGAAGCTGAATCATACCTAGAAAAACAAAAACTACCTCAAGGGCTCGTTCTAGAGAAACTCGCTAAGATTGGCATCGAAAGCCATGACTGGCTTGTTCTAGGCTGTCTTTCCACCCTTCGTTATGAAATGAAAACTGAGATTGGCTCAATGGCCTTAGATGAAAGTCACTACTTTGACCAGACGGACTATGAACTCGAACTTGAAGTCACCGACCATGAAAAAGGGAAAGAAGATTTTCAGAGATTTTTAGATGAAAATCAGATAACCTATCAAAAAGCTCCATCAAAGTTAATTCGTTTTATTAAAAGCATGAAAAAAAGCTGAAATAATCTCTTTTTTTTGGTAAAATAGAAAAGATAAAAATAAAAGAATCTTCTTTGAAAAACAAAACTTTCTCAAAGAAGATTCGCAAAGTTTACAGAGGACGGTCTATAATGTCAGATAGAAACAACATGAAACTTTTCACCCTAAACTCTAACCCAGAAATCGCTCAAAAGATTGCGGATACAGTTGGTGTACCTCTCGGAAAATTATCCTCTCGTCAATTTTCTGACGGAGAAATCCAGGTCAACATCGAAGAAAGTGTCCGTGGTTACGATGTTTACATCATCCAGTCAACCAGCTACCCCGTTAGCAACCACTTGATGGAGTTGTTGATCATGGTTGATGCTTGTGTACGTGCAAGTGCTCACAGTATCAACGTTGTCCTTCCTTACTTTGGTTATGCGCGTCAGGATCGTATCGCTTCTTCTCGCGAACCCCTCACTGCAAAACTAGTTGCCAATATGCTTGTCAAAGCTGGTGTAAGTCGCGTTCTAACGCTTGACCTCCACGCTGTTCAGGTCCAAGGTTTCTTTGATATTCCTGTAGATAATCTTTATACTGTTCCTCTATTTGCTAAGCACTACTGTGATAAAGGACTCCTTGGCTCCGATGTTGTTGTTGTCAGTCCAAAGAACTCTGGTGTTAAACGTGCACGTAGTTTGGCTGAATACCTTGATGCTCCTATCGCTATCATTGACTACGCCCAAGACGATTCTAATCGTAACGAAGGCTATATCATTGGGGATGTCGAAGGCAAGAAGGCTATCTTAATTGACGATATTCTAAATACTGGTCGTACTTTCTCTGAAGCAGCCAAAATCGTTGAACGTGAAGGTGCAACTGAGATTTATGCAGTATCCAGTCACGGTTTATTTGTTGAAGGTGCAGCAGACCTCCTTGACGCTACAAACATCAAAGAAATCCTCGTGACAGACTCAGTAGCAACCAAAGAAAGAACTCCAGAAAATGTATGTTACATTACTGCTAGCGAATTAATTGGTGATGCTATCGTCCGCATCCATGAAAGAAAACCAGTCAGCCCACTCTTTGCTTACAACAAAAAGAAATAAGGTGATTCTTTGATTTATTTGGACAATGCTGCAACGACTCCTATGTCAGCAGTAGCTATTTCTGAAATGACCAAGGTCATGCAAGAAACTCATGGTAATCCTTCTAGTATTCATAGTCATGGTCGGCAGGCTGGCAAACTCTTGCGAGAAGCTCGTCAAGACTTAGCTCACTTACTAGGAACCAAACCTCAACATATCTTTTTCACGTCTGGTGGTACAGAAAGTAACAATACAGCCATTATTGGCTATTGTCTCCGTCATCAAAATCGTGGAAAACATATCATCACGACAGCTATTGAACACCATTCTGTACTTGAGACTATAGACTATCTGGTTCAACATTTTGGTTTTGAAGTGACCATCATCCAACCAGTAAATCAAGAAATAACTGCCCAGCAAATTCAAAAAGCCTTACGTGACGATACCATTCTCGTTTCCACCATGTATGCTAATAATGAAACAGGAAGCCTCTTACCTATCGCTGAGATTGGACGTATTTTAAAAGATCATCCTGCTGCTTATCATGTTGATGCAGTTCAAGCTATCGGAAAAATTCCTATCCATCCCGAGGAATTAGGAATTGATTTCCTCAGTGCTTCTGCCCACAAATTCCATGGACCAAAAGGAGTCGGATTTCTTTACGCTTCTTCCGCGGACTTTGATTCCTACCTTCAAGGTGGAGACCAAGAACAAAAGAAACGGGCTGGAACAGAAAATCTTGCTGCCATTGTAGGTATGGTCGCTGCTCTCAAAGAGGATTTAGAGCAACAAGTTGAACATTACCAAAAACTAGAAGGATTAAAATCTGCTTTTCTAGATGAGATTGCAGATCTAGAATATTATCTCAACGAAAGCCAACACCAGCTTCCTTATGTTGTCAACATTGGCTTCCCTAGTCAAAAAAATGATTTGCTCTTGCTACGGTTAGACCTTGAAGGAATTTCAATTTCTACCGGTTCAGCTTGTACTGCTGGTGTTGTACAAACCAGTCATGTGCTTGAAGCATTTTATGGATCTGATTCGCATCGTTTAACAGAATCTGTCCGTATCAGTCTTTCTCCTCTTAACACTGAGGAAGAACTGAAACAACTCGCACAAACCTTAAAAAATATTATTGGAGATTAATCTAATGGCATTCGAAAAAACCATTAAACTACAAAACTGCCGCTACGACTATACACTTAGCCCAACTGTCAAAAAGTTCACACTGAAAGATAATACTTTCTTTGAAACAAAAGTTGGAAACTTCGAACTGACTCGTCTTCTTGAGAAAGTACCGAACAGCGGTGAAGGATTCAAGCTAAAGATCATAATCAACAAAGACCTTACAGGTGCTAAACTCAACATCACTGACAAGTCAGGCCTTCGTTTGGTGAATATCTTTAAATCAGAAGATCACCATATTCACCAAGAAAAATTCTACTTTCTCATGGACAGCCTTGTAGAACGCGGAATCTTCACAAAAGAAGAAAGATAATTGGCTATGTATCGTCTCACTTATCAAGATAGTTATCAAGTAGAGCGTACCCTTGAATTTGAAAATTACGAAGAGCTTATGTTATCTCTATCAGGTTGTGTAACTCTTCCAGATACATTCCTAGTCACTTCATTAACCTTTGATGATAAAGTTATCTATCAAGGATTGGTCGGAGATCTCTACCGTTTTCTATCACAAGCTAATTTTTAAGACTAAAACTAAGATTTTCTTAGTTTTTTCTTGTTTTTGTTGATTTTTTCACAATGTTTCTATAAAATAGAAGAATAGAAAGGTTGTGGTTTTGTGAAAGATAAACAGTCTGCTATTCCAAAAGCAACAGCAAAAAGACTCTCTCTCTACTATCGAATTTTCAAGAGATTTCATGCAGAAAAAATTGAACGTGCCAACTCCAAGCAAATTGCAGAGGCTATTGGTATCGATTCTGCGACTGTTCGTCGTGATTTTTCCTATTTTGGTGAACTAGGTCGTCGTGGTTTTGGTTATGATGTTAAAAAACTGATGACTTTTTTTGCTGACCTCCTAAATGACAACTCCATTACCAATGTTATGTTGGTTGGAATTGGGAATATGGGGCATGCCCTTCTCCACTATCGCTTCCATGAGCGTAACAAGATGAAAATCATCATGGCATTTGACTTAGATGACCATCCAGAAGTCGGAACCCAGACACCTGATGGAATTCCAATCTATGGTATCTCTCAGATTAAAGAAAAAATCAAAGAAGCAGATGTTAAAACTGCCATCCTAACTGTTCCAAGTGTTAAATCACAAGAAGTCGCCAATCTTTTGGTCGATGCAGGTATAAAAGGTATTCTCAGTTTTTCCCCTGTTCATCTCCACCTTCCAAAAGATGTGGTCGTTCAGTATGTCGATTTGACAAGCGAACTCCAAACTCTCCTCTATTTTATGCGTAAAGAGGATTAGAAAGCGAAAGCATTTATGAAAAAACCAGTTATTGGGATTACAGGAAATGAAAAAGCTCATCCAGATGATGATATCATGATGAGCTATGCAGCAAAGGGCTTCGTTGAAGGAGTCAAGGACGCTGGCGGAATTCCAATCATCCTACCGATTGGTGATCAAGAAATGGCTGCCTATTACATCAGTATCATTGATAAGCTCATCCTAACGGGTGGGCAAAATGTTGATCCAAAATTCTACGGTGAGCCTAAAACCATTGACAGTGATGACTACCATCTTAAAAGAGACCAGTTTGAATTAGCCCTTATCAGAGAAGCGATTAAACAGAAGAAACCAATTTTCTCTGTTTGCCGGGGTACTCAGCTTTTCAATGTCGCTATGGGAGGTACGCTTCACCAAGATATCGAGGATCATTGGCAGGACTGTTCAGCCGAATACACGACACAACGCCTCGTAACGGAACCCGATACCATTCTCCGAGAAATCTATGGAGAAATCTCTCATATCAACTCCTTCCACCACCAGAGTATTAAAGATCTAGCTCCCAATCTTAAGGTTGTAGCACATGATCCTAAAGATGGAATCATTGAGGCAGTGACAACTACGGATGGCTTTCCTTACCTTGGTGTACAATGGCATCCAGAATTTCTATTTGAAAATCGCCCCAAAGATAAAACATTGTTTGACTATGTTGTTAACGAACTCTAAATCAAATCCGTCTTTTCACGGTAACTAAAGTAATCCGAATGAGAAACAATCAAATGGTCCAAGAAAACAATTCCCATCAGTTCGCAAGCTTCCTTCACTAGCTTAGTGACATGGTCGTCATTTCGACTAGGAGATACTGCACCAGATGGATGATTGTGAACGAGAATCACTGAGGTAGCCATATGCTTGAGGGCATAGTGAAGAATTTCCCGTGGTTCAGCGATGCTGCGTGTCGCAGATCCGATAAAAATAGTTTGCTGATGGATGATTTGATTTTGAGTATTGAGATAGAGCGCCACTAGGTGCTCTTGTTTTTTGTCGCCAAGTTCTTGTTGCATTTTCTTGGCTAGCTTTTGACTACTGAGAATACTTTCCATCTCAAGAGTTTCGTGTTTGTGAATGCGATGCCCTAGTTCAATCACCGCTTGTAATTCAATGGCCTTTATTCGCCCTATACCAGACAGACTCTGCAATTCCTGCAGGGTCATTTTTTTCAGATCAGTTAGACTAGTCAGACTATTCAAGACTTTCTGAGCAATTTCAAAAACATTGGCCTGACGCGTTCCCGTTCTGAGCAGAATAGCTAGTAATTCTTGATTGCTCAGAGCCTCTACTCCTTCTTTAACTAGTCTTTCTCTAGGCAAGAGTGAATCTTCTTGGAATGAAATACTGTACATAAAAATCCTCCTCACTTTATTATTCGTGAGAAGGATGAAAAATTAGATTTTTTTCTCAATTGGGGCTACACTAGCTAAGAGTTTTTTCAGACCGACTTCTGGGAAATTAATTTTCAGTTCCTGAGTATCGCCACTACCCGACACTTCAAGGACTGTTCCTTCACCCCACTTTTTGTGAAGAGCAATATCTCCAATAGACCAACTTGTATCAGTCGAATCTTTTTTATTTCCGGTTGCAAACTGTCCAAATGGGAGACCACTTGACTGGATAGAGCTTGGTGCGGCATTGCGTTTCCGTTCTTGAAGGGCCTGAGCTAGGCTCATACCTTGACCGAAAGCAATCCCACCACTGCTATAAGAAGCCTTAAAGCTAGTATTCGCTGGTCGAGCCAAACCTTGATAGTCAAGTAAGTCCGAACTAATTTCATTGATAAAACGAGTCGGACGATTGTAGTTGGTACGCCCAAAAAGCAAGCGTGAATTGGCATTGGTCAGATAGAGGATCTTTTCTGCGCGTGTGATACCGACATAGGCCAAACGGCGTTCTTCTTCCAGTTCATCAGGATCTTCAGCTGCGCGGCTAAGCGGAAAGACATTCTCCTCCATCCCGATGATAAAGACAACTGGGAACTCGAGTCCCTTGGCAGCGTGCAAGGTCATCAGGGTCACTTCTGATGTCTCCTGACTGCCTGAATCTGTATCTGCAATCAAGGCAAGGTCATTCAAGAAACGACTGAGTTTATCTAAACCTGTTTCCTCTTCTTGACTATCAGGATTGTCGTCAAAGTTCTTGGTAACAGATAGGAACTCTTCGATATTTTCAACCCGAGCCTTGCTCTCCAAGGTCGCTTGGGCATTGAGAATATCGATATAACCAGTTTTTTCTAGAACAGCCTCCACCAGCTCGGTGATAGTTAATTGATCCAGTTGCTCCCGCAAATCCAGAATCATATTGGCGAACTCCCAGATAGACTGAGCTGCCTTACCCTTGATTCCTGATAACATGATATTTGCTGAAGCATCCAGCATAGACATGTCTTGCATATTCGCAAAATCGCGAATTTTCTCAACAGTACCTGGCCCAATTCCACGTTTAGGCTCGTTGATAATGCGCTCAAAACTGATATTATCACTCAAATTGGCAATGAGATTAAGATAGGCGATAATATCTCGGATTTCCTTACGGCTGTAGAACTTGGTCCCGCCGACCATAGTATAAGGAATATTGGACTTTAGGAGGGCCTCCTCAATAGTACGAGACTGGGCGTTAGTCCGATAAAGAACTGCAAAATCTTTGTGGAGGAAGTTGTGACTACGACCAAGTTCATCGATGGTTTTGGCTACAAAAACAGCTTCGTCTTGTTCGTCATTTGCACGATAATAAACGATTTGCTCCCCATCGGCATTCTGGGTCCAGAGATTCTTGGGACGGCGGTTTTTATTGTTTTTGATGACGTCATTTGCAGCTTGGAGAATGGTTTTGGTTGAACGATAATTCTCCTCTAACAAAACTACCTTGGCGTTAGGGTAATCTTTCTCGAAATCCAAGATATTCTGCATATCAGCCCCACGCCAACCATAGATGGACTGGTCCGCATCACCGACCACGCAGATGTTTTTAAAGCGTGAAGCCAAGAGTTTGACCAATTGATACTGGGCACGGTTGGTATCTTGGTACTCATCAACATGGATGTACTGGAACTTCTGCTGATAGTAGGTCAAGACGTCAGGATTCTGATCAAATAGACGCAGGGTCAACATAATCAAATCATCAAAGTCAACGGACTCAGACTGACGAAGCTCTTTCTGATAGGCTGTATAACACTGGGCTACGATTTGCGTATACATATCACCAGCTTGAGCAGCATAAGCCACATCATCAATCAAGTCATTCTTAGCATTGGAAATGGTTCCCAAAATAGTCCGTTCATTCCATTTTTTCGGATCTAAGTTTAATTGCTTGAGAATGCGTTTCATGAGAGTTCGTTGCTCTCCTGGATCTACAATAGTGAAATTTCGGTTATAACCAATATGATCCGCATCGCGACGTAGGATGCGAACACACATGGAGTGAAAGGTTGCAATCAGACAGTCCTGGGTTGCTGGATTGAGCCCATAGGCACGCTCCTTCATCTCACGCGCAGCCTTGTTGGTAAAGGTAATGGCCAAAATATTCCAAGGATTAACCATCTTTTCATCAATCAAGTAGGCGATTCTGTGAGTCAAAACTCGAGTCTTTCCAGAACCAGCCCCCGCCATGATTAACAAGGGACCTTCTGTCGTTTGCACCGCCTCTGCCTGACGGTCATTCATTCCATTCAATAATGCGTTCATTTTCTCTTCCTTGCTCTTGAAGTCAATGTTTCTATTATATCAGAAATTAGGGAAAATATCTTTAGCTAGACTGATTGCGTGTGGAATTCTACTCTTTCATATCATCAGGAGGAGTCAATGACTTTTGCATCCAAACGATATCATGCCATTTTCCAAACTTATAGCCTATCTTAGGGAAATGAGCTACTTGTTCATAGCCCCTCTTTCGGTGAAGAGAAATGCTCCTATCATTTGGCAAAGCGATACAAGCTAAGAAGCGTAGGTAACCTCTAGACTCTAGTTCTTCCTCCAGACAGTCATAGAGTAGACTCCCTAACCCTCGACCTTTGGCTTTTTGATGCAAGTAAATTGAGACTTCGACTGACCAATCATAGGCTCTCCTATCATAATAGATGGAAGCATAGGCATATCCCAAAATTTTACCTTCCTCCTCTAGCACTAGATAAGGATATTTGAGCAAGGTCTTTTGGATTCTTCTTTGAAATTCTTCAACACTTGGCACCTCGTATTCAAATGTAATGGCTGTATTAAGGACATAAGGAGCATAAATAGCAAGTAGGTCTGGAATATCAGACTCCCTTACTGTTCGAATCGTTGACATATATTTCTCTTTCTAAAATCGAAAATGAGCTTGGATAGCTTTTCCAAACTCATTTGAAATCAATTGCAATATACTAGAACAAGCCTAGAACGGTTCCATCGCTTTCAACATCCATGTTGAGAGCGGCAGGTCGTTTTGGAAGGCCTGGCATGGTCATAACATCACCTGTTAAGGCAACGATGAAGCCTGCACCCAATTTTGGTACCAATTCACGAATGGTAATTTCAAAGTTTTCTGGCGCTCCAAGTGCATTCGGATTGTCAGAGAAACTGTACTGAGTTTTCGCCATACAGATTGGCAATTTATCCCATCCGTTTTGAACGATTTGAGCGATTTGCGTTTGGGCTTTCTTCTCAAAGTTCACTTTGCTACCACGGTAGATTTCAGTGACAATTTTTTCAATCTTTTCTTGGACAGAAAGGTCATTGTCATAAAGACGAGTGTAGTTAGCTGGATTTTCAGAGATTGTATTGACAAGTGTTTTGGCAAGTGCTACACCACCTTCTGCGCCATCAGCCCAGACACTTGCTAGTTCAACTGGCACATCAATAGAAGCACAGAGTTCTTTCAAGGCTGCGATTTCTGCTTCTGTATCAGAGACAAATTCATTGATAGCTACTACTGCTGGAATACCGAACTTACGAATGTTCTCAACGTGGCGTTTCAAGTTAGCAAAACCTGCGCGAACTGCTTCCACATTTTCCTCTGTAAGAGCATCCTTAGCCACGCCACCATTCATCTTAAGGGCACGAAGGGTTGCGACAATGACTACAGCATCTGGAGAAGTTGGCAAGTTTGGTGTCTTGATATCAAAGAATTTCTCAGCACCAAGGTCTGCACCAAAACCAGCTTCAGTAACTGTGTAGTCCGCTAAGTGAAGGGCTGTTGTCGTCGCCAAAACAGAGTTACAGCCATGAGCGATATTGGCAAATGGACCACCGTGTACAAAGGCAGGTGTTCCGTAGATTGTCTGAACCAGATTTGGTTTGATAGCATCTTTCAAAATCAATGCTAATGCTCCTTCAACCTGTAAATCACCAACAGTAACTGGCGTACGGTCGTAACGATAGCCAATAACAATATTCGCCAAACGACGTTTCAAATCTTCAATATCGGTCGCCAAGCAAAGAATGGCCATGATTTCGGAAGCAACTGTAATATCAAAACCATCCTCACGTGGAATACCATTTAGAGGACTACCAAGTCCAATGGTCACATGACGAAGGGCGCGGTCGTTCAAGTCCACAACACGTTTCCAGAGAATACGACGTTGATCAATTCCCAGCTCATTTCCTTGGTGCAGGTGATTGTCAATCAAGGCAGAAAGAGCATTGTTAGCAGTTGTAATGGCATGCATATCTCCAGTAAAGTGGAGGTTGATGTCTTCCATTGGCAACACTTGGGCATAACCACCACCAGCAGCACCACCCTTAATCCCCATGACTGGACCAAGAGACGGTTCGCGAATAGCAATCATGGTTTTCTTACCAATCTTGTTCAAGGCATCCGCAAGGCCAATGGTAATGGTAGACTTCCCTTCACCTGCAGGTGTTGGATTGATAGCAGTTACCAAGATCAATTTCCCAACTGGATTGCTCTCAACTGCACGAATTTTATCAAAGCTGAGTTTAGCCTTGTACTTTCCGTACAGCTCCAGGTCATCGTAAGAAATACCAAGTTTCTCTACAACATCAACGATTGGTTTCAACTCAATACTCTGTGCGATTTCAATATCTGTTTTCATTCAAAACTCCTCTAACCTCTAATGTGATAATTCATTATAACACAAAACAAGATTTTTAACATCCATAAACTCTCTAAACGTTCGTAAATATCCTGAATTTCAAGATTTTTAGAGCCCTTTGAAAAATTTTATATGCTTTTATAGTTTGAAACTATAGTATAGCTTTGTTTTAGCAAAATTTTATCGCTTTCATTTTACTTACTGTTTATTTTTGTGTACAATAGTCCTATGAAAATTTTAGTCACATCGGGCGGTACCAGTGAAGCTATTGATAGTGTCCGCTCTATCACTAACCATTCTACAGGTCGTTTGGGGAAAATCATCACAGAAACCTTGCTTGCTGCGGGTCATGAAGTTTGTTTGATAACGACAAAACGAGCTGTGAAGCCAGAAACTCATCCCAACCTAAGCATTCGAGAAATTAATAATACCAACGACCTTCTAGTTGTGATGCAAGAACTTGTTAAGGAATATCAGGTCTTAATCCACTCAATGGCTGTGTCTGACTACACACCTGTTTATATGACAGGGCTTGAGGAAGTTCAGGCCAGCTCCAATTTGGAAGAATTTTTAATCAAGCAGAATCATCAAGCTAAGATTTCTTCAACTGATGAGGTTCAGGTCTTATTCCTAAAGAAAACACCCAAAATCATCTCTCTGGTCAAAGAATGGAATCCTGCCATTCATCTGATTGGTTTTAAACTACTGGTTGATGTCTCTGAGGATTATCTCATTGAGATCGCACGAAAGAGTCTTATCAAGAACCAAGCAGACTTAATTATCGCAAATGACCTGACACAAATTTCAGCAAATCGGCACCGAGCTGTCTTTGTTGAGAATGCTCATCTTCAAACTGTTCAAACCAAAGAGGAAATTGCAAGTCTTCTACTTAAAAAAATTCAAGCATACGATTCATAGAAAGGAAAGCCATGGCAAATATTCTCATCGCAGTGACAGGTTCCATTGCCTCCTATAAATCAGCTGACCTAGTCAGTTCCTTGAAAAAACAAGGCCATCATGTCACTGTCTTAATGACTCAGGCTGCTACAGAGTTTATCCAACCGTTGACACTACAGGTCCTCTCTCAAAATCCTGTCCACCTTGATGTCATGAAGGAACCCGCTCCTGATCAAGTCAATCATATCGAACTAGGAAAAAAAGCTGACCTTTTTATTGTTGTTCCTGCTACTGCTAATACCATTGCCAAACTAGCACACGGATTTGCTGACAACATGGTGACAAGCACAGCGCTTGCCCTGCCAGGCCACGTCAAAAAGTTAGTCGCACCAGCCATGAATACAAAGATGTATGACCATCCGGCAACTCAAGCTAATCTAAAAACATTAGAGACCTATGGTTATCAGATTATCTCCCCAAAAGAATCTCTACTAGCCTGTGGCGATCACGGCAAAGGCGCCCTAGCTGACCTGAATACTATATTAGAAAGAATAAAGGAAATCCTCGATGAACAAACGCTCTAACATTGCTCCAATTGCTATCTTTTTTGCAGTTATGCTCGTTATCCACTTTTTGAGCTCTCTCCTCTTTAATCTTTTCCCATTTCCAATTAAACCAACTATCGTTCATATTCCAGTAATCATTGCTAGTACCATTTACGGCCCACGAGTTGGTGTTACACTTGGTTTCTTGATGGGACTGCTAAGCTTAACGGTAAACACGATTACGATTCTACCAACCAGCTACCTCTTCTCACCTTTCGTACCGAACGGAAACATCTATTCTGCGATTATCGCTATTGTCCCTCGCATTTTGATCGGTCTGACACCTTACTTGGTCTATAAATTATTAAAAAACAGAACGGGTCTCATCTTTGCTGGTGCTCTCGGTTCCCTTACAAACACCGTCTTTGTTCTTGGGGGAATCTTCTTCCTTTTTGGAAATGTCTTCGATGGCAATATCCAAAAACTCCTAGCAACTGTCATCTCTACAAATTCAATCGCTGAATTGATTATCTCAGCTATCCTGACTGTAGCGATTGTCCCACGTCTCGAAACCTTGAAGAAATAAAAAAATAACTCCACTTTCGTCCTGAAGGTGGAGTTTAGTAGTTAAAACATAAGAATTAAGTTCCCAGTATTCTTTACCACATTTAATCAAATATCCCTTAAAAATTACTAATGCTTCTTGACTTAACTGATTATTTATTGTACTATACTTGTGTATATACAGATAAATGGAGGTTCTTATGGATATACGGAAAAAAACGCAGTTTATGACCATGACTGCATTGCTCACAGCAATCGCGATTTTAATTCCAATCATTATGCCTTTTAAAATCGTCATCCCACCAGCTTCTTACACTTTAGGAAGCCATATCGCCATCTTTATCGCTATGTTCCTATCACCTTTGATGGCTGCTTTTGTGATTATTGCTTCCAGTCTCGGCTTCCTGATGGCAGGCTACCCTATGGTTATCGTTCTGCGCGCCTTTTCTCACATCGTTTTTGGTATTTTGGGAGCATTTTACTTAAAAAAATTCCCTGAAACCTTGGATAAACCAAAGGCATCTTGGATTTTTAACTTTGTTTTGGGTGTTGTTCACGCTATCGCTGAAGTACTAGCTTGTATCATCTTTTATGCTACTTCAGGGACAAACGTTGAAAATATGTTTTATGTTCTCTTTGTCCTAGTTGGCTTTGGCACAATTGTCCATAGTATGGTAGACTATACATTAGCACTAGCTGTCTATAAAGTCCTTCGAAAACGTCGCTAAAAGGAAAAACTATGACAACGGATCGCAAACAAGCTCTTCTCAAACTATTAAAAGAGGCGCCAAAAGCTCTCAATGGTCAAACCTTGGCTGAACACTTTCATGTCACGCGCCAAGTCATTGTACAGGATATCGCTATTCTCCGAGCAGATGGGGCTCCTATCCTATCCACCAATCGTGGTTATATCTACAAAGAAAATGATGCCAGTCCCTACGTTCACAAACTCTTTAAAGTGAAACATGAACTGGAAGAAATCGGGCAGGAACTTCTAGCCATTGTAGATAATGGCGGACGCGTTCAAAATATCTTAATCGATCATCCCGTTTATGGCGAAATTGAAACCCACCTCAAACTCACCTGCCGCCGAGATGTCCAGCACTTTCTGGAACAAGTCGAGAATTCAGACTTTAGACCTCTTTCTGAATTGACAGACGGCATCCATTACCACCTTGTTGAAGCAGAAACACAACAAGACCTCCACTATATCGAAGAGGCCTTGGATCAGTTAGGTTATTTAGTAAAAGACTAGAAAATTTCTTTTTCCCAGCCGTCCTCTGTGCGGTGGCGATAGAAGAACTCAGACTTGTCAGGTGCTTCCATCATTTCCATCAAAGGCAACATATCATAGGCCAGTTCCAAATTTGGAATCTGGTCTTTTTGCACCCAAGATACTTCTCCTTCTTCGGACGATTGGAGATTTCCAGTAAACTCTGTCGCCTTGTAACAAAAGACGATGTAGCGTTCACCTGTATCCAGAGGCCAATTTTTAATGCCGACCAGTTGGGGATTCTGAATCGTAAGACCTGTTTCTTCATAAATCTCACGAATGACAGACTCGGCAAAGGCCTCGCCATTCTCAACATGTCCTCCTGGAAAGGCATAGCCAGACCAGCGATTGTTTTCAGGAGACCGATATTGCATGACTACTCGCTTATTTTCTAAATCTTCGATTAGACAGATGTTGGTTAAAATGGTTGCTTGGGCACGGGACATAGATTTGCTCGCTTTCTAAATTTGGATTATCTTTTACTCTAAACTTAATAATTTATAATGCTATTCAATAATTTTACTTAAAATCTTAATTACCTTATGACTCTGAAACTTTAAAAAGACACTACTACCTGATTGATACCCTTTAGGACAATGGTAGTAAGAAAAATCATAAAAGGAATCTGGCATCTCTGAATTATCTATCCGTTTGAAATAAATTCTGTCAGTCCATCTTCTGCTCTAAATTATTCTCAACTCAACGATAAGGAATTTTCGAACTTTCTATCTCTATATCAGGATTGGCAAGTTTGAGATAAGGAGCAATATAGTCTGCATCAGTAACCTTTGGACCTAGAATGACTTTTGAGTATTTCAAAGGAGCCAGATTGATGTATACAAATAAATCATATCTACCATTATCTTTCGGACTTAATACAATATACTTCCTAAAATCATTATAGTTAACTTTATCAAAAATTTCTAAGCCAATTTCTTCATTCTTAAAGTACTTTTCATTCAATAAACCCTTATCTTTTAATAAATCCTTATCTTTATCTAAACTTTTATTATGATTTTTAATAAGTGTTTTTACAGAAGCATCGTCTAGGTTTATTAGAATACGATATTCCATCTCATATTCGTAATCTTTTACTTTAAACAGATACGAAATCTTTTTTAATTTTTCTGCCAAGTTACTCAGTGGCGTTTCATCTTCAAACTCTTGCATTTTTTCAAAAATTTGTTTTAGATTATTTAGTGCTTTACCAACATCTGATTCATCTTTAGTATCAGAATTCAAATCTAAATAATGAATTTTAACAAATTCAATGGATTTATGAGCAACGATATGTTCAAGATAAGACATATCATATTCAAGGAATGCTCCCTGAGAGGAATCAGCATACTCCTTCCACATAGGTAAACTATCAGAAACTACAGTTAAGGAAGATATAAACACATTAGAAGTTTGATATTGTTGGAAAAACGTATTATCTATACCCAAATAATCATATATTACTCTTCCTTCCATTGGGTCATTTAACTGTTTTAGATTAGTAAGTCGTAAAAATGGAGGTTGAGTTTCAGAATTATTTTCATTTTTCCAGTCAGCTTTTATGAGAAAATTTGTTAAAGTATCAATCTTAGTATAATGTCCAAAGGAACCAATTTCTCTCAACTCATTTGCATCAACTGTCAATTTAGAGCGTATATAGTATATAATCTTATCCACTTGTTTTAAAAGTTGATTAGCTTCCGATGACTGGATGAATTCTGAATCACTTTGCTCATTTAAATAATCATTATCATACTTCTCAATTAACTTAATAGCTTGGTTGCAGATGATATCCGAATCATTTTCTTCTGCTATCTTTCGAACAACATCAATCGAATCTTCAATTATATCATCAAAATGCCTTGATACAAAATCTAAGTATTCCTCAACATAATTAGATTGAGGGTTATTGAAATAATAGTTATTAATTTTTTCGAGATGTTCATTTTTAAAAATAGATACCATCTCATCTAATTCAAAATACCAATAGTCAATTCTCTCAAAATCAATATCTTGGAATATAAAACTTATAAATGATTCTAATTCCCTCTTTAACAAAATTCTTTTTTCTTCTGGTAAAGTGTTCTGATTAAATAATTGATAAAAAACTGAAAGTATTGGAGGAGCTAGTAATTCAGGTTCCTCTAAATCACCATATAATACTAATTCAAGAATTCTTAAAAAACAACTTCCATCTTCAAACAATATAGAATATTCTTCATATTCTTTTGGTTCAAATAAATAATAATAAAGAATAAATAAATAATTAGAAAAATCATACCAATTATATAATAGTAAATTATTTGATGGTATTTTATTTAAGGTCTCTAAAATCTTTTTTATGACAGTTTTATCAATTTGCACAACAAAAGTTACACAAACTGTAAGAAAAGATTTAACATATTTTAATTGTTCTTCTTTAGATAAGTCTAAATATTGATTAATAAAGTTTTCAAGTTCGGATTTCTGTGCTCTTCCATCCAAGGAATAAAAATAATTCTTTAATTCAGATTCACTAAATTTACCTGTAAAATAATGTAAATTTGCCATTTCATCTCCTACTAACACCCTAATCCAACGCCTTCACTTCTAACATCATATCACGGATCTGAGCTGCCAATTCAAAGTCAAGCACTTCGACGGCTTCCTGCATTTGTTTTTCGAGTTTTTTGACGAGTTCCTTGCGTTCTTGTTTGTTGAGGCTATTGATATTGACTTCCTTGTCCTCTTCCTTGGCAACTGCCTTGGTTACGGCAATAAGGTCACGGATTTCTTTCTTAATGGTTTGTGGAACAATACCATGCTCTTCATTATAAGCCATCTGGATTTTCCGACGGCGGGCCGTTTCATCGATAGCACGTTGCATAGACTGAGTCATCGTGTCCGCATACATGATGACATGCCCTTCGCTATTACGGGCAGCACGACCAATGGTCTGGATGAGGCCACGTTCGTTACGAAGGAAACCTTCTTTATCAGCATCGAGAATGGCAACCAAGCTTACCTCAGGTACGTCAATCCCTTCACGGAGCAAATTGATTCCGACCAAGACATCAAAGACACCCAAACGTAGGTCACGGATAATCTCCGTTCGTTCCAAGGTCTTAATATCCGAGTGCATGTACTTGACCTTGATGCCCATTTCTTTGAAGTAGTCGGTCAAGTCTTCTGCCATTTTCTTGGTCAAGGTGGTAATAAAGGTCCGTTCATTCTTTTCAACACGGGCATTGATTTCACCTAGAAGGTCATCAATCTGTCCCATAGTTGGACGGACTTCCACTTCAGGGTCTAAAAGCCCTGTTGGACGAATGATTTGCTCAATCACTGTCTCGGTCTGTTCGTTTTCATAGTCACCAGGTGTCGCTGAAACGTAAACAATCTGATGCACATGGCTTTCAAACTCCTCCCGACGGAGAGGACGATTGTCCAAGGCAGACGGCAAACGAAAACCATAATTTACTAACATTTCCTTACGCGAACGGTCTCCATTATACATGCCCTTGATTTGCCCCATAGTCATGTGGCTTTCATCAATCATGATCAAGAAATCATCTGGGAAGAAGTCGAGAAGCGTATAAGGGGGCTCTCCTTCACTACGACCATCCATGTGACGAGAGTAGTTCTCAACCCCATTTGTATAACCCATCTCACGTAACATCTCAATATCATACTCTGTTCGCTGTTTCAAACGCTGGGCCTCTAGCAGTTTGCCTTCCTTCTCAAAGACAACTAACTGCTCTTCTAATTCTGCCTGAATCTTGGCAATCGCAACTTCCATGTGGTCGTCATTGGTCACAAAGTGAGTGGCAGGGAAAATCGCCAAATGATCCACTTCTCCCAATACCTGACCTGTCAAAGCCTCAACTTCACGGATACGATCAATCTCATCCCCGAAAAATTCTACTCTAAAAGCGTGTTCATCTCGGGAAGCTGGGAAAATCTCCACCACATCCCCACGAACGCGAAATCTTCCCCGTTGAAAATCAATATCGTTTCGCTCAAACTGGATATCTACCAAGTCATTCAAGAGTTTATCACGAGAAATTTCAAGACCCGGACGGAGACTAACGACACTATCAGCGTATTCCTTGGGCGAACCCAGACCATAGATACAAGAGACTGAAGCCACGACAATGACGTCATTGCGCTCTAAAAGGGCTGATGTCGCTGAGTGGCGGAGCTTGTCAATCTCGTCATTGACAGAGCTGTCCTTTTCAATATAGGTATCACTCGAAGGGACATAGGCCTCGGGTTGGTAATAATCATAGTAAGACACGAAGTACTCAACAGCATTTTCAGGGAAAAATTCCTTGAACTCCCCATAGAGCTGGCCAGCTAGGGTTTTGTTATGGGCAATGACCAAAGTAGGTTTATTGACTTTGGAAATGACCTGACTCATGGTATAGGTCTTCCCTGTACCCGTCGCCCCCATCAGAATCTGAGCCTTTTCTCCACCCTCGATATTATCAACCAACTGCTCAATTGCTTGGGGTTGATCTCCTGAAGGTTCATATTTTGATACTAGTTTAAATTTATTATCTGTAATTCGATTAATCATGATTGCCTCATCTGCATTTTTCTATCTTTCTATTTTACCATAAATTTGCTTTTCAGACTCTTCTCCAAACTGATAAGAACGAGCAATTCATGTTATATTTCCTTACATAAAATTCATAAAATTTGCCTTTTCACCTTTTTTCTGGTATAATGGAAAAATATTCGGAAAAGGAGACTAAAAATGAAGAAAAAAATACTAGCATGTTTGCTCATTTTATTTCCCATTTTCTCACTAGGTATGGCAAAAGCTGATACTGTTAAGATTGTGTCTGATACAGCTTACGCGCCTTTTGAGTTTAAAGATTCAGATCAAACCTACAAAGGGATTGATGTTGATATTATCAATAAAGTCGCAGAAATCAAAGGATGGAACATCCAAATGTCTTATCCTGGCTTTGACGCAGCTGTAAATGCAGTGCAGTCAGGTCAAGCAGATGCTATTATGGCAGGTATGGCAAAAACAAAAGAACGTGAAAATGTCTTTACCATGTCTGATACCTATTATGATACAAAAGTTGTCATTGCTACCACAAAGGCAAATAAAATCACCAAATATGAGGAACTTAGAGGAAAAACAGTTGGAGTTAAGAACGGAACTGCCGCTCAACGTTTCCTTGAAAGTATCAAAGAAAAATACGGTTTCTCTATCAAAACCTTTGATACAGGTGATTTGATGAATAACAGTCTAAGTGCTGGTGCTGTAAATTCCATCATGGATGATAAACCTGTTATTGAGTATGCGATTAACCAAGGACAAGATCTCAGCATCAATATGGATGGTGAGGCTGTTGGAAGCTTTGCCTTTGGTGTCAAGAAAGGAAGCAAGTATGAACACTTGGTTACCGAGTTTAATGAAGCCCTAGCCCAAATGAAAAAGGATGGTAGCTTGGAGCAAATCATCCAAAAATGGACAGCTTCTACAACTACGGCAAGCCCAACGACAACTACTGCTGCTGGACAAAAAGCTACTCCCGTGAAAAGCAAGTACATTATTGCCAGCGACTCATCTTTCGCCCCATTCGTCTTTCAAAATTCAAGCAATCAATACACTGGTATTGATATGGACCTCATCAAGGCCATTGCCAAAGACCAAGGCTTTGAAATTGAAATTACCAATCCAGGATTTGACGCAGCCATTAGTGCTGTTCAAGCAGGACAAGCAGATGGTATCATTGCTGGTATGTCTGTAACGGATGCCCGTAAGGAAACCTTCGACTTCTCAGAATCATACTACACAGCAAATACGATTCTCGGTGTGAAAGAATCAAGCACGATTTCTTCTTATGAAGACCTCAAGGATAAAACTGTCGGTGTTAAAAACGGAACTGCTTCTCAAACGTTCCTTACTGAGAATCAAAACAAATACGGCTATAAGATTAAAACCTTCGCAGATGGCGCATCTATGTATGACAGTCTGAACACTGGCTCTATTGATGCCGTGATGGATGATGAGCCAGTTCTCAAATATTCTATCAGCCAAGGTCAAAAATTGAAAACGCCAATCGCTGGAACTCCAATCGGTGAAACAGCCTTTGCAGTTAGAAAAGGAACAAACCCAGAATTGATCCAGATGTTCAATAATGGACTTGCCAACCTCAAAGCTAACGGAGAATTCCAAAAGATTCTTGACAAGTATCTAGCTAGCGAAACTTCAACTGACTCTACAAGTACGGTTGACGAAACAACTATCTGGGGCTTGCTTCAAAACAACTACAAACAACTTCTTAGTGGACTTGGAATCACTCTTGCTCTAGCACTTATTTCATTTGCAATTGCCATTGTCATCGGGATTATCTTCGGTATGTTTAGCGTTAGCCCATACAAATCTCTTCGTGTCATCTCTGAGATTTTCGTTGACGTTATTCGAGGTATTCCCTTGATGATTCTTGCTGCCTTCATCTTCTGGGGAATTCCAAACTTCATCGAGTCGATTACAGGCCATCAAAGTCCAATTAATGACTTTGTAGCTGGTACTATCGCCCTCTCACTTAATGCGGCAGCTTATATCGCTGAAATTGTTCGTGGAGGGATTCAAGCTGTTCCAGTTGGGCAAATGGAGGCCAGCCGCAGTCTTGGTATCTCTTATGGAAAAACCATGCGTAAGATTATCTTGCCACAAGCGACTAAATTGATGTTGCCAAACTTCGTCAACCAATTCGTTATTGCTCTTAAAGATACAACCATCGTATCTGCTATCGGTCTGGTTGAACTCTTCCAAACTGGTAAGATTATCATCGCCCGTAACTACCAAAGTTTCAAGATGTATGCAATCCTTGCTATCTTCTATCTTGTAATTATCACGCTTTTGACTAGACTAGCGAAACGCTTAGAAAAGAGGATTCGTTAATGGCAAAACTAAAAATTGATGTAAATGATTTGCATAAGTATTATGGAAAAAATGAAGTTTTAAAAGGCATTACAACTAAATTCTATGAAGGAGATGTTGTTTGTATCATCGGTCCTTCCGGTTCTGGTAAATCCACTTTCCTCCGTAGCCTTAACCTTCTCGAGGAGGTAACGAGTGGCCACATCACTGTGAACGGTTATGATTTGACTGACAAATCAACCAATGTCGACCATGTTCGTGAGAACGTAGGAATGGTTTTCCAACATTTCAATCTCTTCCCTCACATGTCCGTTCTAGAAAATATCACTTTTGCTCCTATTGAACACAAACGAATGACCAAAGAAGAAGCTGAAAAATTGGGGATGGAGTTGCTTGAAAAGGTTGGACTAGCAGATAAAGCTAATGCCAATCCGGATAGTCTTTCAGGTGGTCAGAAACAGCGTGTAGCCATCGCTCGTGGACTTGCCATGAATCCTGATATCATGCTCTTTGATGAACCAACTTCTGCTCTTGACCCTGAGATGGTCGGAGATGTACTGAATGTTATGAAGGAATTGGCGGAACAAGGTATGACCATGATCATCGTAACCCACGAGATGGGATTTGCTCGTCAGGTGGCCAATCGTGTTATCTTTACGGCTGATGGTGAGTTCCTGGAAGATGGAACTCCAGATCAAATCTTCGACAACCCGCAACACCCTCGTCTAAAAGAGTTCTTGGACAAGGTCTTAAATGTATAAAACGAAAGTGTAAGGTTCTCCTTACACTTTTTAATTGCGTATTGGATTTTTGATTTTTTTGAAAATTATGATAAAATAAAAGCTATGACAATGAGAAAATCTCATCCCTAGTCCAACTAGGAAAAAATATAGAAATTAGGTAGCTAGATGTCATCAAAGGTTATTGTTACAATTTTCGGTGCGAGTGGAGATTTAGCCAAACGCAAACTCTACCCTTCCCTTTTCAGACTCTATAAATCAGGCAATCTCTCTGAGCATTTTGCTGTTATCGGAACAGCTCGTAGACCTTGGAGTAAGGAATATTTTGAATCTGTAGTTGTCGAGTCCATCCTTGGTTTGGCAGATAGTACCGAGCAAGCCCAAGAATTTGCTAGCCACTTCTACTATCAAAGCCATGATGTGAATGATACGGAACATTACATTGCTTTACGTCAATTACAAGCTGAACTGAATGAAAAATACCAAGCTGAACACAATAAACTCTTCTTCTTATCTATGGCACCTCAGTTCTTTGGAACCATTGCCAAGCACCTCAAATCTGAAAACATTGTTGATGGCAAAGGTTTTGAGCGCTTGATCGTTGAGAAACCATTTGGTACAGACTACGAAACAGCAAGCAAACTCAATGAAGATCTCCTTGCAGCCTTTGATGAGGAGCAAATCTACCGAATTGACCATTACCTAGGTAAAGAGATGATTCAGAGTATCTTTGCTGTTCGTTTTGCCAATATGATCTTTGAGAATGTTTGGAATCGCGAACACATCGATAATGTTCAGATTACCTTTGCGGAACGTTTGGGCGTTGAAGAACGTGGTGGCTACTATGATGAATCTGGTGCCCTCCGTGACATGGTTCAAAACCATACTCTACAACTCCTCTCTCTTCTAGCCATGGACAAACCAGCTAGTTTTACAAAAGATGAGATTCGTGCTGAAAAGATTAAGGTCTTTAAAAACCTCTATCATCCAACTGAGGAAGAATTGAAAGAACTGTTTATCCGTGGTCAGTACCGCTCTGGTAAAATCGATGGCATGAAATACATTTCCTATCGTAGCGAGCCAAACGTCGATCCTGAATCTACAACAGAAACCTTTGCATCTGGTGCCTTCTTTGTAGACAGCGATCGCTTCCGTGGTGTTCCCTTCTTCTTCCGTACAGGGAAACGCCTGACGGAAAAAGGAACTCATGTCAATATCGTCTTTAAGCAAATGGACTCTATCTTCGGAGAACCATTAGCACCAAATATCTTGACCATCTATATCCAACCAACAGAAGGCTTCTCTCTCAGCCTCAATGGGAAGCAAGTCGGTGAAGAATTTAACCTGGCACCAAGCTCTCTAGATTACCGTACAGATGCTACTGCTACTGGGGCCTCACCAGATCCATACGAGAAATTAATCTACGATGTTTTGAACAACAACTCTACCAACTTTAGCCACTGGGATGAGGTAAGTGCTTCTTGGAAATTGATTGACCGTATCGAAGAGCTCTGGGCTGAAAATGGAGCTCCACTTTATGATTATAAAGCTGGAAGCATGGGACCACAAGCGAGCTTTGACTTACTTGAGAAGTATGGAGCCAAATGGACCTGGCAACCAGATATCGCCTATCGTGAAGATGGACGTTTAGAATAGCAAAAATATCCTGCAAGATTGACTTGCAGGATATTTATTTTATATTAAATCAAGCCTTCTAAGAGACCCTTCATAAAGTTTTCTGAGTTAAATTCCCCGATATCATCGATTTTTTCACCAAAACCAATCAATTTTACAGGGATATTGAGTTCTTCACGAATTGCCAGAACGACACCACCACGGGCAGTTCCATCAATTTTTGTCAAAACAATTCCAGTCAATGGTGTTATCTTAGAAAATTCCTTAGCTTGTACCAAGGCGTTCTGTCCAGTTGAAGCATCGAGTGCCAGGAAAGTTTCATGAGGTGCTTCAGGAACGACACGTTTGATAATGCGACCAATCTTTTCCAACTCGGCCATAAGGTTGTCCTTGTTTTGGAGACGACCTGCTGTATCAATCATGAGGATATCAATCCCTTCAGCTACAGCACGTTCCATCCCATCAAAGACTACACTTGCTGGATCAGCCTTTTCAGGCCCTGTCACAACAGGAACATTCACACGTCGACCCCATTCTGCTAGCTGGGCAACGGCTCCAGCACGGAAGGTATCTGCCGCAACCAACATGACTTTCTTGCCAGCTTGTTTGTAGCGATGAGCCAATTTCCCGATAGAAGTTGTTTTCCCAACACCATTGACTCCGACAAAGAGCATGACTGTCAAACCATCTTGGAAATGGATTTGTTCATCGTAGTTGCCATCTTTCTCATAGAGCTCGACCAATTTCTCGATAATGACACGACGGAGTGCGTCAGGCTTCTTAGCGTTTTCGAGTTTAGCTTCATAGCGAAGTTCTTCTGTTAGGTTCGAAGCGACCTGCACACCGACGTCGCTCATGATGAGCAGTTCTTCCAATTCCTCGAAAAACTCTTCATCAACGGAACGGAAGTTGGCAAAGAAGGCATTCAAGCGTGCCCCGAATCCCGTACGCGTTTTCTTGAGACTGCGGTCATATTTTTCCTGAACGTTTTCTTCAACCTGAGGAAGTTCTTCTACTACTTCAGAAGCTAGCTCTTCTTCGAACTCTACAGTTTCTTGGTTCTCTTCTTCTAGAATTTCTTCAGGCTCTTGGCTTTTCTCTAGCTCATCAGCTTCTAGCTCAGGATCCTCTTGAGCTGTTTCCTCGACTAATTCTGGTTCAATCACTTCTTCTGTTGAGACTTGAGGAATTTCTTCTTGAGAAGGTGTTTCTTCCACTTTGTCCGTCGCTGTTTCTTCGACCTCTTCTGACAAATCAAGATTTTCCAGTGCTTCTTTTACAACATCTTCGATTTTTGGCTCTTCTTTTTTTCCGAATAAACGGTCAAATAATCCCATTTTTTAACTCTCCTTTAGCACATATTCTTCGATAGCCCAGGCAACGGCTTCCTCGTCGTTGGTCATCGGAGTAATCACATTTGCAACTGCCTTAACTGCTGGAACTGCATTTTGCATGGCAACTCCTAGACCTGCCCACTCAATCATGGAAAGGTCATTGGCCTCGTCACCACAAGCCATGACTTGACTTTGATCGATTCCCAAGTGTTTAATTAATTTCGCTAAACCTGTTGCCTTGTGGACATTTTTCGGCGACCATTCCAATAAGAGTTCACGCGATTTAAAGATTTCATATTGGTCAAACAATTCTGGAGAAATCTGTTGAATCGCTGCATCCAAAGGTTCTTGGGCAAAGGCAGTCACACATTTATTATACGTCATCTGACTAGATAGATCTTCAAAAGCGACAGGTACGAAGGTCAGGGCTGGGTTGAACTTAGCATAGAGACTTTCTTGGTCCGACTGGATTTGATAGACTGTTCCTTCTGAAATGGCATCTAACGGAAGTCCGAGTTTTTCAGTTTCTTCGTACAATCGTGCCACATCGTCGATTGAAAAGACTGTTTTATCGAGAATCTCTCCTGTATTTTTCTGTACCAGACCACCATTAAAGGTGATGGTGTACTCATCCTCCTGACCATCAGTCCCTAGCTCATGGAGAAAGAAATCCATAGCCTTCAGAGGACGCCCCGTTGTCAGTACGACCTTGATGCCACGGTCACGCGCAGCTTTGAGGACTTCCTTGGTACGTTCTGTTAGCTTTTTATCCGTTGTCAGCAAGGTACCATCCAAGTCCAATGCAATCAATTTAATATCTGCCATTATAAGCCCTCCATATAAGCCATCACTGATTGGTCCTTATGGTGGCCAATCACTGTCTCTGCTAATTCTAAAATCTCTGGTCGCGCATTTTCAGGAGCGATTGGGTGTCCAACAACCTGCATCATATGAAGGTCATTAAGATTATCACCAAAAGCCATGACCTGATCCATGGTCAGACCAAGTTTTTTTGCCAGCTCAACAATAGCTACACCCTTATCAACATAGTCCAAGACAATATCAATGGATTCAAAACCAGTTGTCATGGCTTTCACACCAGGAACATTTTCGTTGACCCAGGCCTCTCCAGCTTCTATCGTTTCTTCTGTGAAGTTGGTGGTGAATTTAAAAATCTCATCCGTGATATCTTCCAAACTCGCTACTTTTTGAATATTTTCATTGTAGTGACGGCTAAACATGAGATAGGTCTCATCCACTGTATCCAAAACATAACAAGCTTTTTTCCCAGTCAAGAGCATTTTACTTTCATCAAAATAGGGCGATTTCTTTAAAGCTTCAAAAGTGCTCAAGTAAAAATCCCGAGACATAGTAGCCTCATACATATCCTCACCATGAAACTCAACATAGCTCCCATTTTCAGCTATAAAAATCACTTCATCACGCACATCCGCAAACAACTTTTTCAGGGACAAGATACCGCGACCTGAAGCCACTGCAAAATAAATCCCCTTTTCCTTGTAGGAAACAAGTACGTTTTTAAGGCGTTCCATATCAAACCGACCCTCTCCATCTAGAAAGGTACCATCCATATCGGTTGCTACAAGTTTAATCATAAAATCCTTCATTCTCCAATTGATAAATCTATCTTCTATTATACCATAGATAAGTTTAAAAAGGTCCAGTACAGTAGGATAGCACTACTTTTTCGAAGAAACTTCAAAGAGCCTAAAAATTAGAATCGTAGAACTTTTTTCAGATAGTTTAAAAAGTTTGTATTCCCCCACTCTTTTCTCTATAATGGAGAGAAAGGAGATGACTATGACAGAAATAAAACATGAAATTGATGCTAACTTTGCAGGCCGACTTAATATCCTGCGCGCGGGTGTTCTAGGTGCCAATGATGGGATTATTTCCATCGCTGGAGTCGTTATCGGTGTTGCCAGTGCGACAAGCAATATCTGGATTATTTTTTTATCAGGTTTGGCTGCTATCCTCGCTGGTGCTTTTTCTATGGCAGGTGGCGAATATGTCTCTGTATCCACTCAGAAAGACACGGAAGAAGCCGCTGTTGCTAGAGAGCAATTACTCTTGGATAAAGACATCGAATCTGCAAAACAATCCCTCTATGCTGCTTACCTTCAAAACGGTGAGTGTGAAACGTCCGCCCAACTTTTGACCAACAAGGCCTTTTTAAAAAATCCACTCAAAGCCTTGGTTGAGGAAAAATATGGTATCGAGTACGAAGAGTTTACCAATCCTTGGCATGCTGCGATCTCTAGCTTTATCGCCTTTGTACTGGGAAGTCTTCCTCCTATGCTTTCCATTATCGTCTTTCCTAGTGACTATCGCATTCCTGCTACTGTTTTTATCGTGGCCCTTTCCCTTCTCGTCACCGGCTATACCAGTGCTAAACTAGGTAAGGCTCCTACAAAAACAGCTATGATCCGTAACCTCTGTATCGGACTTTTGACCATGGGAGTGACTTACCTGTTTGGACAACTCTTTAGCATTTAAGATAAAGAAAGACCTCGATAAATATCGAGGTCTCTTTTTTACATTTGCACAATCTTGCGATAGCCTCTAGAGGTAATCATAAAGATCAAAACATAGACGATGAGGAAGATGGCACAAATGGACAATGTAACAGTCAACATCATGGTCGCATCTAGCACCCCAATGACTTTTAGGATGAGACTAAGCATATGATAGGCAAAGGCAAGATGTAGAAAAGCAAAGAGCAATGGAAGGAAGAAAACAGTTAGGACCTGTTTATTGATAGTTTGCTTGATTTGCTTTTGATCGAGACCGACTTTTTGCAAAATGATAAAGCGTTCACGATCTTCATAGCCTTCAGAGATTTGTTTGTAGTAGATGACAAGAACTGTTCCCACCATAAAGATGATAGAGAGGAAGATACCGATAAAGAAGACCCCACCAAAGAGAGCACTCATCTGCGCACTACTATCAGCCAGATTGCTTCCGTAAACATAGCTTCCTTCTTTGCTTAATTCTCTATTAAAATCATCAAGGAATTTTGAATAGTCGTTGGCAAGTTTGAGTTGCTCTTCCTCACTAGCCGTTACATTCATACCACCGTAGTATTGATTAAAGATGGAAGAATTAGGATGCTGGTCAAGAAAGGCTTTCAAGTCAGGAACAACCAAATAGTTATAGTCCGAAGTTAGAATATTGTACTGATTTGGCACATGTTCAAGAATAAAATCTTTTTTGATTTCTTCTTTGATCGTGTAGGTCTGGTCATTTAGAGTCAGTTCTTTCTGTCCTTGAAGTTCTTTGTTTTTAGTAAACAATCCAACTTCCTTTCCTGAAAGCGCGAGTTTCTGACCCGTCATATTCTCGTAGTCTTTTTGGTCAAAGACCATAAAAACAGTTTTCGGTTGAACACGATTTTGACCTTTATCAAAAATGGTCAATTTCGTATCTTCTTGGTTTGCTACACCAAAGCTACTGTATCTAAGGACTTCTTTCTTTGTAACAGTCAACCCCTTATCACTAGCATACTGGTCTAGGAGTTTATTTATGTCTTCTTTTTCAACATTCTGTCCTGTAATTCCAAAATCATGTGGATTCATGACTTTCTTGAAAGTTTCAGAGCCTTTAAAGATACTCGTTGCAGCAGACATAGTCACCAAGACCATGGTTGAAAGAATAGCAATCGTTGCCAGACCAACCGCATTTTTCTTCATACGAAAAATGAGATTGGATACAGAAATCATGTTGTTGGGTTGGTAATAGTAACGCTTGTTTTTCTTCAAGATTTGTAGGAAAACTGTGATCCCTGCATTGAAGAGAAGATAAGTTCCCAAAATAACTAACAAAACTGCTACGAAGAAAATCAGAACAGCAGAAAGTGGATTTTCAACTGTTACTGCTAGGTAGTAACCCGCTCCCAAACTAATCAGACCTAGGATGGTTTGGACACCTAAGAAACGTCCTTTTTTCTCACCACTGGCCTTTTCACGAGAGAGTTGAAGGGCATTCATGCGTGCAATACGAAAGGCATTGATAAAAATCAAACCTAGGAAGATAGCTCCAAAGACGATGAGAACTAGGATGAAGACAATTGGTTGGAAAGTCGAAACGAGCTCCACCTTCATCTTCATCAGCTTCAGAAGAAGGGCAAAGATTAGCTTATCAAAGAGAGCTCCTAGGCCGAGACCAGCTGTCAAGGTTAAGGAACCAAAAATAAGAAGCTCCTTAAAAACCATACTGATCAAATGGCGCTTTTCAAGACCCAGCATACCATATACACCCAGCTCCTTGGAGCGGTTCTTCATGACAAAACTATTGGCATAAAGGACAATAATTCCAGAAGCGATGGTAACAACCACCATACCGAGAGCGAGGGTCATAGAGATAGTTTCTCCCCCTCGGATCTTGCCAATATTAGGGTTAAGTGACAGTGAGTAAAAGAGATAGGTGATGGTCACAGCTAAGAGAACAGCAAGAGCAAAGGGATAGTAGAGTTTGCGGTTTTTGATTAAGTTAGATACCGCTAACTTATTGGTTAATCGGAACATACTAATTCACCTCGCTTGCCATAACAGTCAAAGTATCAGAGATTTCTTGGAACATCTGACGCTCTGTCTTGTCTCCACGGTAGATTTGGTTGTAAAGAATGCCGTCTTTGATAAAGAGTACACGCTTGGCCCTACTTGCTGCTGCCGTTGAGTGGGTTACCATCAGAATGGTTTGACCGCGCTCATTGATTTCATCAAATACATCGAGTAAGGCTGCAGATGACTTGGAGTCAAGGGCTCCTGTTGGCTCATCCGCAAGGAGAATTTCAGGTTCAGTGATGATGGCGCGTGCTACTGCTACCCGCTGCTTTTGACCACCTGAGATCTCGTAAGGGTACTTCTCTTGCAATTGGTTGATGCCCAAATTTTCAGCTGTCACTACCAATTTCTTCATCATCTCCGTAATAGGTTTTCGTGATAGAACTAACGGAAGCAAGATATTGTCCTTAACAGACAGGGTATCTAGCAAGTTAAAGTCTTGGAAGACAAATCCCAACTTCTCACGACGGAAACTCGAAGCCTGTGAATTTTTAATAGTGGCTGTGTCTGTTCCGTTTAAGTAAACCTGACCTCGAGTTGGTTTATCCAGCATAGCTAGGATGTTGAGCAGGGTTGATTTCCCAGAGCCAGACTCACCCATGATGGCAACGTAGTCACCCTTCTCTACGGTAAAGTGAATATCCTTAAGGGCTTCTACTTGGTTGCCTTGGAAACGTGTTTTATAGATTTTTTGAACGTGTTTTACATCTAAAAGTGTCATGATTTTCTCCTTCTTAATATCCCATCATTTGAAACTGTGCTTGCATCATAGCGCATCCCAGTTGAACACGCTCGATATCTTTTTGACTTGGTTTTCTTCTTTTCTTTTGTAAAATTCTTTTCATGGTTTTGCTCCTTTGTTCTTTATGAGTCTAGTTTATCGCAAAAAAAGGTAGCCTGCCATAACCTAACCTTACAAAAGAGACTTTAATCTTACATTTTTGTAAGATTGAAGAATATCAAGCAATTTCGCTATCAATATTTTACCATAAAAGAAAGGCAGGAAGAAAACCCTTGCGGATGCAAGGGTTAAGGTTCACCTCTTTTTCTGACTTCTTTGAGAAATAAGAAAAGTATCTATACACTATTTCCAAGACTGAATCACCAAAATCGTCCATCATTGTCATCAATGGCCTCGGCTTCCTTGCGTTTGCGTGGTCCTGTTCCGTACATTTCTGCTTCGATTTCTTCCTTAGTTGGCAGGATGGAGGCGAGGATGATGTAAATAATCACACCAACTCCAAAATTTGATATGGTAAAAATGGCAAAGAGAAAGCGGACTAGAGTTACATCAAAATTCCACTTGTCTGATAGACCAGCTAAGACTCCCGACACCATGCGATTTCGTCTCATTTTATAAAATTTTGTATTCATGATTTGTTCCTCTTTCGGTATTCTTACAAGTAGTATAGCATGAAACGGGGTCACAAACATCAGTCCTTAGGCCGATTTAAGATGACAAGTTTGCCACGGCAGACGCCACATCGGTAGCGTTTCGTGTCAATCCTACGCTTGCGCTGATAAGTTTGCTGGCAAGATTGACACTGATAGACTAGGTAACTACTTTGGGCTCTCAAAGATGGTACAAAGCGCAGTCCATCCACTTCTTTCAAAAGTTCCTTAAAATCCCGATCCTTATGGCGATAACCTTTTTTCTGAAAATAAAGGTGATAGTGACAGAGTTCATGTCGCACGATTTTTCGAAAGACTTCCAAACCAAGTTCATTATAAACCTTGGGATTAAAATCCAAACGCCCATCCTTGGGGAAAAATCGCCCACCTGTCGTTCGCAGACGAGAATTCCACTGGGCTTGGTGCGTGAAAGGTCTACCAAAGTCTTCGAGGGAAACAGACTGAACGTACTCAGTTAGATTCATCTGGAGCAAGGAGCGACAGATTGACTTTTTCACGTTCGGTATCGATTTTTTTAACCCAAACCGTTACCAAATCTCCGACAGACACCACTTGGCTAGGGTGTTTTATAAATTTGCGACTCATGTGGGAAATATGAATGAGGCCATCCTCGTGAATCCCGATATCAACGAAGGCACCGAAGTCAACGACATTACGCACCACACCTTCCAGCTTCTGGCCGACTTTTAAGTCTTTGATATCCAAGACATCTTGACGAAGCACAGGTGCATCAAAAGAGTCACGGAAATCTCGACCTGATTTGAGAAGGTCAGCAATGATATCTTTAAGAGTTTCTGGACCAAGGTCAAGTTCTTGCGCCATGTCCTTGACTGAAAGGGACTTAAGCTTATTTTGTGCTTCTTCATTCAAATCCTTGATATCCAAGCGTTTGAAGAGCTCCTTAACCGCAGCATAGTTTTCTGGGTGAACTCCTGTATTGTCGAGGATATTGCTACTTTCAGGGATACGGAGGAAACCTGCAGCCTGCTCAAAGGCTTTGGCACCGAGGCGAGGAACTTTCTTGATTTGGGCGCGTGAAGTGATTTTTCCTTCTTCCTCGCGGTATTTGACAATATTTTCAGAGATAGTTTTATTGAGTCCAGCTACGTGGGAGAGAAGTGCTGGGCTAGCGGTATTGACATTGACACCGACTTGGTTAACCACCGTATCGACGACAAAGTCCAGACTTTCAGACAGTTTCTTCTGACTGACATCGTGCTGGTATTGCCCGATACCGATTGACTTAGGATCGATTTTTACCAATTCAGCAAGGGGATCTTGCAAACGACGGGCGATAGAGATAGCCGAGCGTTTTTCAACGGTTAATTCTGGAAACTCCTGACGAGCAAGCTCACTGGCAGAGTAGACAGAAGCACCACTTTCATTGACGATAACATAGCTGACCTCAGGAAAATCTTTCAGAACTTCCGCCACAAAGGCTTCACTTTCCCGACTGGCCGTTCCATTTCCTATGGCAATGATTTCGACACTGTACTGACCAATCAAGTCTGACAAATCTTTCTTGGCTTCTTCAATCTGACGAGCTGAGGCTGGTTTAACAGGATAAATAACCTGAGTCGTCAGCATTTTTCCTGTTGCATCTACTACAGCTAGCTTGGCCCCTGTACGAAAGGCAGGGTCAAAACCTAGAACCACGCGCCCTTTCAGCGGAGCAACCAAGAGGAGATTGCGCAGGTTATCAGAAAAGAGTTGGATAGCCCCTTCTTCTGCCTTCTCTGTCAATTCTGTCCGAATGCGTCGCTCAATAGCTGGCAAGACCTTTTTCTTAACTGACCGTTGAACAACTTCATCAATATAGGTATTTTTCACCTTGAAACGAGCAGCGAAGAAAGATAGAATACGGTCTGTCGCATGTTCAAAGCCGACTTTTAAGACGCCTAGTTTCTCCCCACGATTGAGAGCCAAGGTACGATAGCCCTGCATATTGCCAACTATCTCTGAAAAATCGTAATATATCTGAAAAACTTGTTTTTCATCGAGATTTTCATCCTTGATTTGCGAAGTGATTTTAGAGTGTCTCAACACTTCCTGATAGGTCAGTGAGCGCAAGGTCACATCTTCAGATAAGGCTTCGACCAAGATATCAACTGCACCAGCCAAGGCTTCTTGACCAGTCGCAAATCCTTCACAGACAAACTTCTCAGCTTCTTTCTCTAATCCATCTACGTTTTGCAAGATCAAGCGAGCAAGAGGAAAGAGTCCAGCTTCACGAGCAATGGTTGCCTTGGTCCGACGCTTTTCCTTATAAGGAAGATAGAGTTCTTCAACGTCTGCTAATTTTTCAGCTGCCAAAATAGCTGCTTCCAATTCCTTAGTTAGCTTGCCTTGTTCTTGAATCTTAGCCAAGACAGCTTCCTTGCGATCATTGAGATTTGTCAGACTTTTATCCAGGTCGATAATGGCCTTAATCGCCACCTCATCCAGACTACCAGTCATGTCCTTGCGATAACGGGCGATGAAGGGAATCGTCGCCCCTTCTGCTGTCAAACTTAGAACAGTATCGATTTGCTTTAAGGTTACTCCCAAATCTTGGGAGATTTTTTCATATTTTTTATCCATGAATCTATTATACCATAAGGAACAGCTCTTGTTTTGCCTTACCTATTTTTGCATCTTTGATTATCAAAATAATCCCATTTCCGCAAAATAATAGTATAATAGAGGTAGAATGTAGAAAAGAGGTAGGCACATGGCTGTTAAATTTACAAAAACCGATGACTTGGACAAGATGTTTGAAGAATTTGCTAAACTTCCTGACTTAACACAAGTCACTTTTCCAGATGACAAAGATAAAAAAGAAAAAGTTGAGAAGAAAAAATAGATGACTGTTTTCCAATCTCTTCCTCCTAGCATCTTACAAGCGGGGGCAATCTTTCTCTCTATCATGATTGAAGCCCTTCCTTTTATCTTGATAGGGAGTCTTATTTCGGGATTGATTGAGGTCTATATCACGCCTGATAAAGTTTATGAGTTTCTTCCTCGCAATCGTTGGGGGAGGATCTTTTTTGGTACCTTCATTGGCTTTCTCTTTCCATCCTGCGAGTGTGGAATCGTTCCCATCATCAATCGTTTTCTGGAAAAGAAAGTGCCCAGCTACACGGCCGTTCCTTTTCTGGTGACTGCGCCCATTATCAATCCTATCGTTCTTTTCGCCACATATTCTGCCTTTGGCAATTCAATAAAACTTGCCTTCTTGCGAGCGCTGGGAGCCATTGTGATTGCTTTGGTGCTTGGAATTTTCCTAGGATTTTTCTGGAAGGAACCCATTCAAAAAAAGAATCCTATCGCTTGTCATGAACATGACTTTTCACACTTGGGTCCTGCTAGAAAGGTCTTTCAGGTCTTTATACAGGCTATTGATGAGTTTTTTGATATGGGGCGTTACTTGGTCTTTGGCTGTCTCTTTGCGGCTATTGTGCAGGTCTATGTCCCGACTCGGATCTTGACCTCTATCAGCGCTAGTCCAGTCTTTGCGATTCTCTTGCTCATGTTTCTAGCCTTTCTCCTCTCTCTTTGTAGCGAGGCGGACGCCTTTATCGGTGCTTCTCTCCTCTCGAGCTTCGGCCTAGCGCCAGTCCTTGCTTTTCTGGTCATTGGCCCCATGCTTGATATCAAAAATCTCCTCATGATGAAACACTATCTCAAAGCGCGCTTCATCTGGCAATTCATGGGCATCGTGACAGTACTTGTCTTGCTTTATTCTTACATGATGGGGGTGATGGTATGACCCGATTTTTCATTTTACTGGGTTATTTTGCCCTGACTCTGTATCTGCAGCTATCTGGCAAGCTCAGTCACTACATCAACCTCCACTATTCCTATCTAGTCTATATCTCTATGGTCCTTTCTCTTCTGTTGGCTCTGGTCCAATTCTATATCTGGATTAAGAAAATCAACTCTCACAGCCATTTGGAAAGCCGTCGAGCTAGACGAATCAGCATCCTTTTACTGTCTCTACCTCTGTTGATTGGAGTTGCCTTTCCGACAGTAAGTTTGGACTCGAGAACCATATCTGCCAAAGGATATCATTTCCCACTTTCTGAGGGAATCAACACAGCCATTCAGGCAAGCGAAGGAACATCTAGTCAATACCTCAAACCCGATACCAGCACCTATTTTTCCAAATCTGCTTATGAAAAGGAAATGAGGTCTACAGCTGACAAATACCTCACCCAGCCAACCATTCAAGTCACTGATAAAAACTATATGGAGGTAATGGAAGTTCTCTATGACTATCCTCAAGAGTTTGAAAGAAAGAAAATCGAGTTTACAGGCTTTGTTTATAACGATCCTAGCCATCCAGATAGCCAGTTCCTCTTTCGCTTTGGGATTATCCACTGTATCGCAGACTCTGGTGTATATGGACTCCTTACTAAGGGGAACTCACGCCAGTATCCTGACAATACTTGGATTACCGCCAGAGGAACCCTGACCCTCCACTACCATAAAGAACTCAAACAAAAACTCCCAACACTAGAGGTTGAGAGTTTCACAAAAGTAGACAAACCAGAAAATCCTTATGTCTATCGTGTGTTTTAAAAAAGTAGCCTTTTCAGGCTACTTTTTTGTCCATTATATGAATTTCATTCTACCTACTCTTTCGAATTGATAACAAACTCTCACTCTCCCTCCTTCCAATTCCGAGCAATCTCTTCGTCTTTCTGGAGTTGGTCTACCAGTTCCTCTACGGAGTCAAATTTGACCATATCTCGGACACGGTCTAACCAGTAGACCATGACTGTCTCACCGTAAATATCATCTGAAAAGTCGAAAATATTGACTTCAAAACGTGGTTCTTCACCATCAAAGGTAACATTTTTCCCAACACTTGCCATGCCACGATATCTCTGACGCTGCACTTCGATATCGACTACGTAAACACCGTCCGCTGGCATGTAAGTTCGGTCTCTTAGGACCAGATTGGCTGTTGGATAACCAATAGTCCGCCCACGAGCATTTCCATGAACGACCATTCCACGAGATGGGAGCGGAGTGCCGAGCAAATGATTGACTTCCTTGACATCTCCATCAAGAATTGCCTGACGAATCCGTGTAGAACTAATCTTGCCCTTTTCATCCTCAACTGGAGGAACAATGATGATCTCTCCATCAAAATAGTCCTTCAGTTCATCCGCAGTTTTCTTATCAGAGCCAAAGGTATAGTCAAATCCTGCTACAATAATCGCTGGTTTTAAAGCTCGAACATAGGTATCAAAGAATTCTTGACCCGTTAAACTAGCAAATTTGCTACTAAAGTCAAGTAAGAACAGAGCCTCTACCCCATGCCACTTCATCTTGTGCTCCCGTTCCTCGTGATTGACGATATGGAGCATGAGCTCAGGTTGGTAAGGTTGCAAGGCAAGTTTTGGCGACTCTGTAAAGGTCATCACGACAACTGGCAGATAATCCTTCATCGAAGCCTTGCTGGCCACTTCAAAAAGTTTCTGATGCCCCTTGTGGATGCCATCAAAATAACCTAATACAAGGACTGTTTTTCCCGGTACTGCAATGTCTTTTTCGTTCTTAATAGGTACTGTTGTAATCATAAAACTATTATATCATAGAGAAAGTCTTTTCGCTAAGAGGAAATCCCAAATGTCGTTTTCTGCGCCTGAACTGACCTTAAGTGAAAATTTAGCACTTTAGTTTTAAAAATAGCACCTCCTAAGAGATGCTATCATTTGGTAACTAGTCTATTGTTTCTTCTAAATCTTTTAATTTAACCGAAACAATCTTAGAAACACCTGATTCTTGCATGGTAACTCCATAGATAGAATCCGCTGCCGCCATCGTCCCCTTACGGTGAGTTACGACGATAAACTGACTATCCTTGTCAAAGCGGTTGAGGTAATCCCCAAAGCGTTTGACATTGGCTTCGTCCAGCGCCGCCTCTACCTCATCCAAGATGACGAAAGGAATGGTCTTAACTCGGATGATTGAGAAGAGCAGAGCCAGAGCAGATAGGGCTTTTTCACCGCCACTCATGAGGTTGAGAGATTGGATTTTCTTACCTGGAGGTTGGACAGAAATCTCCACACCAGCTGTTAAAAGATCGCCCTCAGTCAAAATCAAGTCTGCCTGACCACCGCCAAACATCTGTCTAAAGGTCACTTTAAAGGACTCACGAATAGCTTCAAAGGTTGATTTGAAGCGTTCCTTAACCTCATCATTCATCTCTGTGATGGTCTCAAGGAGTAGGTTTTTCGCAGATAAAATATCATCTCGTTGGCTATTGAGGAAATCCAGACGGTTGTGAACTTCTTCGTACTGGTCAATAGCGTCCAAGTTGACAGGACCCAGCGAGCGAATAGCCTTCTCTAAATCCTTAACCTCTTGCTCCGCCAGATTGAGATTTTCCAGTTCATGAGCCTTTTCTAGCGCCTCTGTATAACTGATCTGGTACTGGTCAGTTAATTGAGCTTGTAGATGGCGCAAGCGTTCACTGACCTTTTCCTTCTTAGCTTCAGCACGTGTTTGCTTGCGAATCCACTCTTCGTTCTGCTGGCGAGCCTGATCCAAATTGCTGGCAATATCATCCAGTTGACCCTCGATATCATCCAATTCAAACTGCTTGCGAATCAGACCTTGTTGAAGATTGGCTTTCTGAGTTTTGGCCTCTTCCTCCTGCTGACTTAGCAAATCCGTATCCACTTTCTCAAGATTATCAACCTTTTCTTGGAGAAGACGCTGAATCTCCTCTTGCTCGATATCCAGATTATCCAGTTCCTTGCCTAAGCGTTCAATATCAGCCACTTCGTACCGTTTTTGTCCTTGCAGTTCGGACTTAAGCAAGCGCGCTTGAGAAATCTGTTCCTGCAAGTTTTGATAACGTTCTTGAATAGCGTTTTTGTTAGACTTAATCTCTTCAATCTCAGCTTCTAGATTTTGCTTTTCACTGGCAATAGTAGCAAGGCGCTCTTGGCATTTTTCCTTGTCCGCTTGCCAATCTCCTTCAGTAAGGCGATTTAATTCCTCTTCTTGAAGTTTCCAAAGCGTTTCCAGTTCTTCGACATGCTGATTGGTTTGTTGATAAGCAAGATACAAACCTTGCTCCTGAATACGAGCTTGCTCACCCTGAGATTTGATAGCTTCTAATCTTTCTGCCAATACCGCCATCTCATCTTGCAAGGTCTTCAAACTCGCTTCTTCTGACCGCAAGTCAGCTTCTTCTTCAGCAATTTCTTTTTGTAATTGCTCCAGTTCTGGCTTGATGAAGATACTGTTATTTTGACGATTGGCACCACCCGCATAGGAACCACCTGTACGCAATTCGGTACCATCAAGCGTCACCATGCGAACCTGATAGCGAACTTGACGAGCCGCTGTACGCGCATGTTCTACAGTATCAAAGATAGCCGTCGTAGCTAGCAAGTTCTTGAAAATGGCTTCTAGTCTCTTGTCAAACGACACCAACTCATCTGCCATGCCCAGAAATCCTGGACTTGCAGCGATAGCGTCTTGATTCTGACTAGATATTGTACGCGCCTTAATCGTTGTCAAAGGAAGGAAGGTCGCACGACCAGCTCTGTTACGTTTGAGGAAATCAATCGCCTTGGTTGCCGCATTTTCATCTTCTACGATGATATGCTGACTGCTAGCTCCAAGTGCAATCTCCAATGCAGTTTGATAATGCACATCAAAGGTCAAATGTTCACTGACTGCACCAATGATCCCCCCAAGACGGTCTTTTTCTTGGAGAACACTCTTAACACCCGCATAAAAATTACTATGATTTCTTAGGATGTTTTCTAAGCTTTGGGCTCTTGCCTGCTTGTTTTTGAGACTATCCAGACGGTCAAAGAGTTGGCTCTGCTGGGCTTGGTAAGAAACTTTCTGTTCCTCTTGTTCCTTGGCACTAGCTTGGTAGTCTGCCAATAATTTCTGAACCTGCTCCTTGGCAATTTCAAGCTCGTCTTTTTGCTTACTAGCCTTCTCTTTAGCTGTAGCCAGCTGTTCTTTCAATTTCTCAAGTTGATCTGCTTGTTTTTGAGATAGTTGACGGCTGTTTTCTACTTCATTCTCGATGCGGGTCAACTGGTTTGAGACATCCGCTTCTTCTTGTAAAAGAGCCACAAAACGTTCACGCAGGAGCTCGATCATCTGGTCAGGATCATCTGAAAATGCCAACAACTCCGCTTCTAAACGATTGAGTTCCTTGTTGTTTTCAGCTAGACTTTCCTCTAACTGTTCCAAGTTCGCTTCTTTTTCAGATTTTTCTTTACTCAGAGCCTTTCTCTTATCTTCCAAAGTCGCCAAACGGGCTTGTGCTTCTTGTTGATTGAGGGCTACTTGCTCGGATTCCAGTTTTGATAGGGCTAGTTTTCGCTCTAAGTCACTGATCAAACTAGTCAAATCCATCAAACTTCCTTGATCCTTGGCCATTTGAGCTTGGAGATCCTGTCGTTTCTTTTTAAGAGTCTGATTTTCCTCTTCTAACTCTTCACGCTTTTGGTAATAGCTAGTCAAGAGTTCCTGAACCTGCGTTAGCTCTTCTTCTGTTAGCTCTAGTTCAGTCTTGTTTTCCTTGATTTGGGCAACCAGTACATCCAAGTAAATCGCCTTGCGTTGACCATCCAAGTCGAGAAACTTGCGAGCATTCTCGGCTTGTTTTGCAAAGGGCTTGATTTGATTGTCCAACTCATAGATAATGTCCTCTAAGCGGTCGAGATTGTCCTGAGTTTGTTGCAGTTTGCTTTCTGTTTCTTTTCGACGAGTCTTGTATTTTAAAACTCCAGCTGCTTCTTCAAAAATAGCTCGACGCTCTTCAGGCTTGGAATTAAAAATCTCCTCAACCTTCCCTTGGGAAATGATGGAGAAGGAATCCCGTCCCAAACCGGTATCTAAGAAAAGGTCATGAATATCACGCAAGCGCACTTTCTTGCCGTCAATTCGATACTCGCTATCCCCACTACGATAGATATGGCGTTCTACCTTAATGACTTGCCCTGCATCCTTGATAAAGCCATCTTCATTGTCCAAGGTCACGATAACAGAGGCATAATTGAGTGGTTTGCGACTCTCTGTTCCAGCAAAGATAACGTCAGGCATCTTACCACCACGAAGGCTCTTGATACTGGACTCCCCCAAGGCCCATCGTAGACTTTCTGTGATATTTGACTTCCCAGAACCATTGGGCCCAACGACAGCTGTCACACCTTGATCAAAGACTACCCTGGTCTTGTCAGCAAAGGACTTGAATCCCTGGATCTCAATTTCCTTTAAATACATGAATCAAGCCCTTTCTCAACGGCATTTTTTGCGGCCTCTTGCTCTGCCAATTTTTTAGAACGGCCTTGACCTTTTCCGATACTCTTGCCCTCAACCAGAACTTCTACATCAAAAACCTTATCATGAGCAGGTCCCGTTTCAGAGGTCACCTGGTAGCGAATATCCACATCTCCATTGACTTGGAGCAACTCTTGCAAGTGTGTCTTGTAATCCTTAATCATTTCAAAGTCACCTGCTTCAACCTTGGGAATCATGACCTGATAGATGAACTCTTTTACTCTAGCAACATCCTTGTCCAAAAGCAAAGCACCCAGAAAGGCTTCAAAGGCATCTCCAAGAATGGTGTCACGATTGCGCCCACCAGACTTTTCTTCCCCTTTCCCAAGCTTGATAAACTGGTCAAACTGACAATCACGCGCAAAACCAGCCAAACTCTCCTCACGGACAATCATGGCACGGAGTTTAGACAAATCTCCCTCTGGTTTCTTAGGATATTTTTTATACAGATATTCTGAAATCAATAATTGCAGAACAGCGTCTCCTAAAAATTCCAAGCGCTCATTGTGTGAAATTTTTAAGAGGCGGTGCTCATTGGCATAACTCGTATGAGTAAAGGCAGTTTCCAGTAAGTTTTTGTCTGCAAATTCGATTGCAAAACGCTTCTTTAGTACAGTTTGTAATTCTTTCATACCAACCTCTTTCTAACTGATAACAGTCTCTTTCATTATATCAAAAAAAGCCTCCTGAGTCACTTTAAAACGGGACTAGAGGGGATTTGAGCATTTTTTAGAATAAAATTTTCAATTTTAGGAATAAATTTGGGACGAAATAAAGAAAAAAGCCTTAATTAAGACTTTCTCAGACTGTTTACATCCACCCTGAGGGAATCGAACCCCCATCTCAAGAACCGGAATCTTACGTGATATCCATTACACTAAGGGTGGAAACTTGTTTTATTATAACAGAAATTTGCTCTAATAACAAGTTTTTTATGGGTAGACTAAGCGTCCATTAATGGGAAGCATCCCCGTTCCAGATAGAGTTTTTCACGATAACATAATCAACGTGTTTAAGGTCAGCAAGTCTGCGTCCACCTGCATAAGAGATAGCACTTTGTAAATCTTGCTCCATCTCAGTAAGGGTGTCTTGCAAATGCCCTTTGGCAGGAAGTAAGATGCGTTTGCCTTCCACATTTTTGTAAGCGCCTTTTTGATACTGTGAAGCTGAACCATAGTATTCTTTGAACTGTTCGCCATCGACTTCGATTGTCTTTCCTGGGCTTTCGATATGCCCTGCAAAAAGGGAACCGATCATGACCATGCTAGCACCGAAACGGATAGACTTGGCAATATCACCATGAGTACGAATCCCACCATCAGCGATGATCGGTTTACGCGCAGCCTTGGCACACCAGCGTAGGGCAGCCAACTGCCAACCACCTGTACCAAAACCAGTCTTGACCTTGGTGATACAAACCTTACCAGGACCGATTCCAACCTTAGTGGCATCTGCTCCAGCATTTTCCAATTCACGCACAGCTTCTGGTGTCCCAACGTTACCAGCAATGACAAAAGTATCCGGCAATTCTTTCTTGATGTGTTGAATCATAGAAATCACGCTATCTGCATGACCGTGAGCAATATCAATCGTGATGTACTCAGGAGCATCAGCCTTGAGCTGGCTAACGAAATCATACTCATAGTCCTTGACACCAACAGAAATGGAAGCAATGAGCCCTTGATCGTGCATACGTTTGATAAAAGGAATGCGCCCCGCCTCATCAAAACGGTGCATAATGTAAAAGTAACCGCCTTTAGCAAGTTGCTCTGCTACGTTCTCATCCAAAATCGTCTGCATATTTGCTGGCACAACAGGTAGTTTAAAAGTGTGTTTTCCAAACGTAATACTTGTATCCGCTTCTGAACGGCTTTTAATGACACATTTATTTGGGATCAACTGAATATCTTCGTAATCAAAAATTGGAAATTCATTTAACATATCGATGTCTCGTTTCTTTTATAATGACCTACCTATGCTTGCGCATCCCTACGCCTTTTCCCGACGTTTCCTTGATTTATTATAAACCAAAGTACAGTTTTTGTCAAATAATTTCAATTATAAAATAATATCGTTCGGAAATTACTTGTATAAATAGCAAAAAGCGAAGAGATTACTTTCTCCCCACTTCTTCATCAATAATCGTTTTAAAATTTTCTTCTGAATTTTCCATCATTTTACAAAATGCACTATAGGATGAGGCGGTCTGAGGGATTTGGATAGACCACTTCTTCAATTGAGCTCCATAGCCAGCTAGTTTTCCTATTTCACTATTTACTGACTGCTCCATACTAGGGAAAATCAGTCCGGCTTTCCCAGCTTTTAAAATATAAGAATAGGAAATAAGCTGGAACAAGTCCTCGCGGTTAATCCCTCTTTCAGTGAACTCCAGTTTTTTATATTTTGCATCTAGAACAATCTTTCGTTCTCTGTCATAAAAATCTGGATATACCTTTCGTTTCCCAACAGAAAATACTGAAATTCCGTCCGTCTTATCTTTATTTCGTGGATGGATGAAACCTTTTGGCAACAAGGTGTAAACATACTCTTCCCAAAGACAGGCAACATCAAAGAGAATACCATGTACCCTTTGGGCTTGGGGCCCAAGACCATGCTTTTCTCTACTCAGAATCATCAAGCAGAGTTCCTGTAATTTTCTATACTCTCTAAAATAGGCGTGTCGGATGGGGTTGATTTTATTCATTCTGATAATCTTGGCACGATCAGCTAGTTTATAAGCTGGAGTTACACGAGTAATTTCTGTCATATTTTCACGATTGCTATCGAGCAGAACTCCGAAACTTTTCTGATTCTTTATGTACTCAATCGTATGCCGAATCAACTGCATGAGTGGATTATCATAGGTGAACTCTCTTGTCGTATAGGCAATATTTCCCGTAAAAGGGAGATTTTTTTTCAGATGATTTCCAACATCTAGTACACCCTTTACATGACTATCGTTATGGAAAAATCGCTGGTATTCCTTATAAAGACCTTTTCGAAGAGCAGCTTGCAGATATTTAGGAAAGAGGTAAATCAAAAGCTGATAGAGTTTATCCTCTGGAGATAGACCAACATCCAAACTAGTCAGATTGATATTGAGAACCTTTTGTAAAAGATAATGCAAAAAATGGTCGTTACTTTCATCAGAAAAACGAGAGGAAATCGTTAATCTTTCCTGACCATATCCAAGAAAACCAATTACATTTCCTGTCTTGATTTCCTGATTAACTGTTTCAAAAATCTTTTGGTCCTTTTCTAAGTCAGGAGAATATTGCAGGTCATTTGGAAATATAAAGATACGGTCCTCTCGAGAAAGGTTATCTAGTGTTCTATCAAGAAGTGCTTGACTTAGATTGGGATATTCTGCGACAAAGTCCTCTTTAGCAATTCTATGCTGATTATCAGTGATCCGCATCATCATCACCAGTATCTTGCCGATCTGTTTCCCCTTTATTTGTCAGATCAAATGCTTTTTTCAATGTATCCAGAGTTTCAGCCTCTTCATAAGAACCTCGTAAGTAATCTTCCAAAAGCGGTTTGAGGTAATCAGACCAGAGTAATTCATAGTCAAAATCTACATCCTTCAACTTAAGGAAATAACTTGGTCCGATATGATAATGACTGTTTAGCTCCTGAACGTTTTCGATAGCAGCGTTCAAGTTTCTTAGACGTTTTTTCGCTTCTTCCTCATGTCCATCTAGTTCGTTATCTAGAATGTATAACTGGCTTTCAGCAGTAACTTCAACAAAGCGGAAACGACGACGCATAGCAAAATCAAAGGTGTCCACTGAACGGTCAATATCATTCATAGTTCCGATAATATAGACATTTTCAGGGATATAAAATTTCTCATCAGTCTCATGTAAATTAGCATACTGGGTAGAAACACTCCCCCTTTCGCCACGATAGCCAGGGTCAATAGAGAAAAAGAGTTCACCAAAAATCTTAGAAATCTCACCACGGTTGATTTCATCGATGATGAAGACAAAATTCTTGTCTGTGTTGATCTCTGTTGGAGAGATATAGTCTTTCAAACCAAATCTTTTCTTTAAAATTTCAAGGACTTTTTTTCCTTGGTTACGATAATAGGGCTGTTTCAGATAGTTTTCATCTTTATAGAGTTCATAAACATAAGATTTTGTTAAGCAAGTTCCTTGGGCTTTAGTTTCATAATTGATATTAAAATTATTTCTACTATTTACTGTGAGATAGGAAAATTCTGTCAAATATTCTTTTTCATCTCTGCCATTTACATATTCAAGATAAAGATCCCAAGCCTCCTCAAAATTATCTTGGCCTCCAGTTTTTTGAGCTTCTTTAGCCTTCTGACAAAACTTCTTAAAAATGCCGTCCTGCAAGCCAAAGTTAATCTGTCCATCATTTACCAGGATTGGCCTCAACCCCTCTACAAAATCCGTATAATCATAGGAAGGATGAAACTGTACAAATTCGATTTGGTCTTCGTTGCCACCCGTTAATTCTTTAGCAATTTCTTTAGCAAGATAAGTTTTTCCTGTGCCAGGTGCACCACGGAGGATGAGGTTTTTGGAGTGTAATAAGATATTCTTATACTCGTTGATATTTTCTGACATGTTTATCTCTTCCTTTTCTGATTCTCTATAAAAACTAGTGAAATTATCATAAAACTCTTTTAAAATATCGTTAGGTTCAGCAGTTGATTCCAACTCTAAGTCCTTGACAAGGTATTTATAATCTAAATCTTCATCTCGATTATTACTATACCATTTTACTATTTTAAATTCTGTGAGTTTAAATCTCTGAAAACCACACCTTATATTTATCCATGAGTTATCCATGTCACTCAGCCGATAACCAAAGTAAGGTGATTTAATATATCCATTGCCACTCTTTGGACCAAAATGACCTGTGTTAAGCATTTCAACTTTGTACGGAATACCCTCAATAGTCAGAGCAGGGTAAATCTGTTCAGCTCCATCTAATTTTTGAGAACGTTTAATTTCTATATCTTTTGAATTATAGATATTTGCTTGATTCACAAATTTAGACAAAAATTCTCTGAAGACTTTATAACACTCTGATTTAATTCCACTTTTTACAAACTCATAAGATTTATTTATAAAAGGTAAAATCTCATTTAATGAATTTTCATCCTCAATAAAATACTCAGCATCAAGTGTCCAACCGAATGAATCAGGCTTCTTATTAAACAACAAAATATCTGAATCATGAAGACTCTTAGAGAGAACGGCAATCTTTATTCCTTTATTTTGAAAATTAATTTCTATAAAATTTTGTAACTTCCCTTTCCTATTTTTAACCTGAAAAGAAATATAACTTTTTGTTTGATTTTCAATTGCATCTGGGAATTCTTTTTTTATCCTGTCAATGAAAGTTTGTTTTGAAACCATTGTGTTTTCCTTGCCTATTAAAAATTTATTGTTAGACGTAAATTATATTTGTTTCGTTCAAAGTAAGATATTTTACTTTGAACGAAACCACATTCTATTAATATATATTCTGCATCTAGCATATCATATCTATATAAAAAAGAAAAGAAATTCTAAAGAAAAAGCCCAGCATTAAGAGTTTCAATATCTCTTAACACTAGACTTCTTTTTTATCTTAATAATACTCACCCTGGCGGTAGTCCCATGAGTTAAAGGTATCTGACAGGTGCATCATGATTTTATCAATATCAAGCCCTTTACGAATCACAACTGGTGCTGGTGAGATTGAACGGTCCCCTCCTTGTTCTGGGATGAGTTTACCATCTTTATCAACCATAGAAACCATCACGCCTTGCTCGTAGCGAGTTTCGATTGTTTTGTCAGGTTGCATGGATGCCACATAGTCGTCTGCTTCGATGACAAGGTCCACTGCTCCTTCGATCCGTTCTCCGATACCTTCCACCTTACCACGGTTTCCTTTTCCAGATGGGTTGGCTGATGAGGCATAGACCATTTTCCCTTCTTCCCAAAGTTTAGCAGCCAACTGTTCACCAGCTTTACCAAACTTGATGATAAAACAGCTAGTACCACGCACGTCAGTCATAAGCTCTTCACGGCCATCACCGTATGCTTTAAGTTTTTCAAAAGCTTCTGGTTTCCATGGAAGGATACAACCAAGTAGAATGTCTTCGTCCCAATGTTTTTGGTAGAAGGCTTCAATTTCTGGGTTGAGTTGTGCTAAAGCGCGTAGCTCGTCCATGCTACCACAAAGTACAACACCTGGTTTGTTACGGTTACGCTCTTTGGCTTCGAACTTACGCTCAAGTCCTGCCTTATCACTAGTCATGATAATGTAACCAACTTTTGTAGGGCAAACGATACACCCGCCCTCACCTTTTAAAATGTCATAGCCTTCTTGTGAAAGTGTCCCGTTCCATTGAATGTGTTTTGTCATAGTTCTATTTCCTTTTCTATTTTTTCTAATCCTGCCAGTAGGCTGGACGTTGTTTTTCATAGGCAGCAATCAAGTCTTCATACTGCAAAGTAATACCGATATCATCCAAACCATTTAAAAGCTTGTGCTTCCACTCGCTATCAATTTCGAAAGTGAATTCTCCAACTGGAGAGATGATTTTTTGTTGTTCCAAGTCCACAGTTACCTGGTCGATCGGTTTGAGTTGGGCTAGCTTTTCTCTAACCTCCCTAGGCTGAACAATGGGCAACATACCATTATTGAGTTCATTATTGTAATGAATATCGCCAAAAGACCCTGCAATCACGACCTTAAAGCCATAGTCGGCTAGAGCCCAAGCTGCGTGTTCTCTCGAAGAACCTGCCCCAAAGTTATCCCCCGATATAAGAATACTGGCTTTACGATATTCAGGTCGGTTAAAGACAAAGTCTGGGTCCTCAGTGTAGTGATCGTCCAGATAACGCCAAGCATACATGAGGTACTTACCAAAGCCTTTTTTATCAATTAACTTGAGAAACTGCTTGGGGAGTATTTGGTCGGTGTCGATGTTATCATTCATGAGAGGAACGCTCGTTCCCGTATAAACTGTAAATTTCTCCATCTCCTCTCCTTACTGGGCCTCTGGCATTTGCCGAACATCTACGAAACGCCCTGCGATAGCTGCTGCCGCTGCCATGGCTGGACTGCAGAGATGAGTCTTAGCGCCAAATCCCTGTCTGTCTTCAAAATTGCGGTTACTAGTTGAGGCACAGTGAACACCATCAGGGACCTTGTCAGGATTCATCCCTAGGCACATAGAACAACCTGGGTCTCTCCACTCAAAGCCAGCGTCTAAGAATACTTTATCCAAGCCCAACTTTTCAGCAGCTCGTTTGACAGGACGAGAACCTGGAACCACGATAGCCGTTAAGTTGGGAGCTATTTTCTTCCCTTTTACAAATCGAGCAGCCAGTTGCAAGTCACTGAGCCGAGCATTGGTACAAGACCCGATAAAAATATATCCTAGTTCAATGTCCGCTGGCTTTTGACCGGGCTCCAAGTTCATGTAATGATAAGCTCGTTCATCATTCATATCCTTAATTTCTGGAAAACTACTGTCAAAGTCGACGCCCATAGCAGGATTGGTTCCCCAGGTCACCATAGGAGCCAAGTCTGAGACATCCATCCGGATAACCTTATCATAGACAGCATCATCATCGCTGACAAGCGTCTTCCAGTCAGCAACCGCCTCCTCGAAAGCTTCGGGAACGCATTCCCGTCCCTTGAGATAGTCATAGGTAGTCTGATCTGGATTCATGATTCCCATCTTGGAGCCAAACTCGATGGACATATTGCAGATGGTCATTCTCTCTTCCATGGTCAGTGCATCAATGGCTTCTCCACGATATTCAACCACATAGCCAACACCACAGGCAACGCCGTACTTGGCAATTAAGGCGAGAATGTAATCCTTAGAATAAACTCCTTTTTGAGGAACACCAGTGAATTCTACCAGCATTTTCTTGGGTTTAACTTGCCAGAGTGTCTGGGTAGCAAAGACATGCTCGACCTCACTGGTCCCAATCCCAAAGGCGACAGCTCCGAAAGCTCCGTGGGTAGCTGTGTGGCTGTCTCCACAGACGATGAATTTTCCTGGTTGGGTCCGTCCTGTTTCTGGACCTACCATGTGAACGATTCCCTGCTTTTCAGAACCGTGGGCAGCATGTTCAATCCCAAACTCCTCAACATTTTCAGCAAGCTTATCAATTTGAGCCTTAGAAATAACATCTCGAATATCGTAGATATTGACCGTTGGTACATTGTGGTCAAAGGTTCCAAATGTCAAGTCGGGCCGTCTCAATCTGCGCCCCGCATCTCGTAATCCTTGAAAAGCTTGGGGACTAGTCACTTCATGAATATAGTGCTGGTCCACATACATGAGTTGGGGCTGCCCTTCTTCTCCTGTGATGACATGGCGGTCCCATAATTTATCAAAAATCGATTTTCCTGCCATCCATTACCTCCAAATAAAATATAAGGCTACTAGTGTGGTCACCATCCCGAGAAACCAAACTGTTTTAAAATACCATTTTCTAGTCTTGTGGTGAAAGGTGATTCCTGCCAACCAGGCACCAAAACCACCACAAGTAAGGGCTAAAATGAGTAAGATTTTCTCTGGGACGCGCCAAGCACCTCTTCTTGCCTTGGATTTGTCAATGCCATAAATCAAGAAAATCAGCAAATTCCAAATCAAGAGGGCAAGCGTGATTCCTTCATTTATCTTCATAATCTTTCAATGATGGCTTCTGTCATTTCCTTAGTCGAAGCCTGTCCTCCAATATCTCTTGTTAAAATGCCAGCCGCTAAACTAGCTTCAACAGCACGCTCGATACGCTCCGCATCCTCACAACGTCCAAAGCTGTCTCTTAGCATCATGGCAACTGACAAAATCATAGAGATAGGATTGGCAATTCCTTGGCCAGCAATATCAGGTGCCGAACCATGAATAGGTTCATAAATACTTGGACCTTTTTCAGAATGACTGGCTGATGGCATGACGCCAAGTGTGCCTGATAGAACGCTTGATTCATCAGATAAGATATCTCCGAAAAGATTCTCCGTCACAATGACATCAAACTTGGCAGGATTGGTAATCATAAGCATAGCAGCTGAGTCCACCAACTGGTGCTCCAAGGTCACATCTGGGAAATCCTGCGCAACTTCCTCAGCTACTCTGCGCCAGAGTTTTGATGTCGCTAGAACGTTTTGTTTATCGATACTAGTAACGATTTTTCTCCGACTTCTTGCGATTTCAAAGGCCTTGCGAATAATCCGCTCTACTTCCTCATAGCTATAGTCGTTGATATCACGCGCTTTTCGCTCTTCAAGGATATGATTCCCAAAGTAAATCCCTCCTGTCAACTCACGTACCACGACAAAGTCTACACCAGCAATTCGTTCGGGTTTGAGAGGTGACAAATGCTTGAGACTGTCAAAGATTTTTACGGGGCGAATATTGGCATAGAGATTGAGTTCCTTACGAAGAGACAGCAAGCCTTGTTCAGGACGAACCGCTGCTCCATCATACTGAGGACTACCGATAGCCGCTAGGAGAATCGCATCTGCTTCTCTACATGACTTGAGGGTTTCATCAGGTAAGGGATGCCCCGCAGCATCAATACCTGCACCTCCAAAGGGGCGTCTATTTATTTCATAGTCAAAACCTGTTTTTGAAGCTAGAGCTTCCAGAACCGCTAAACCAGCTTCCATAATTTCTGGACCGATTCCATCCCCTGCTAGTGCTACTATTTTCTTTGTCATATCCTTCTCCTTTACACACTAGGCATGTCTCGGTAGGAAACGCTACGCCCCATCTCACCTGCATTCTCTTTTTGAACAAAGGTATTGGCATTGATGTAGGCAATAGCCGAAGCTTTCAGTACATCGAAATCAAGACCTGCTGCGTTAAAGACGGTCTCTGTATCTCTGTTTTCAACAGTGACCAGGACTCGAGCCTGGGCATCGATTCCATCTGTTACCGCATCGATGGTATAGGACACCAAGCGGACAGATTGGTTAAAGAACTTATCGATAGCGTTAAAGATTGCTTCAACGGAACCTTGCCCTGTTGCATTAAATTCGACTTTTTCACCATCCATATTGGCTAGGCTAACGAGGGCTTCAATGTCATTGTCTGCATGAGTTTGAAGTTGTAAATCATCAAAATGGAAGCCTTCTGGATTTTCAACCATGGTGCCAGCGACCAGAGCTCGAATATCTGCATCTGTGATTTCTTGTTTCTTATCTGCCAGTGCCTTGAACTTAGCGAAGAGTGGTTTGATATCCTCTTCTGTAAAATCTAGGGCCAGTTCTCTTAGTTTTTCAACAAAGGCATGGCGACCTGACAATTTACCAAGCGGAAGACTATTGCTCTTAACACCGACCAATTCAGGTGTGATGATCTCATAAGTGAGAGGATTTTTAAGGACTCCATCTTGGTGAATACCAGACTCGTGAGAGAAGGCATTACCACCAACCACAGCCTTGTTTTTAGGAACTGGAATACCAGAGAAGCGAGAAACCATTTCTGACGTATTAATGGTTTCATTTAGGACAATACTGGTCTCTGCCTGATAGTAATCTTGGCGAATATTGAGGGCCACTGCTATTTCTTCCAAAGCAGCATTCCCAGCTCGCTCCCCAATACCGTTGATGGTTCCTTCGACACGTCCTGCACCGTTCTTGACAGCAGAAAGGCTGTTAGCCACTGCCATTCCGAGGTCATCATGACAGTGAGGCGAATAGATAATCTGACGATTCGTCTTGACATTCTCAATCAAGTATTTGAAAATAGCGCCGTACTCTTCTGGCGTGGTAAATCCTACTGTGTCTGGGATATTGATATAAGACGCCCCTGCATCGACCGCTGTTTGAACGACTTGCAAGAGGAAATCCAACTCTGTTCTAGTTGCATCTTCAGGAGAGAATTCGACGATTTCAAACTTAGAACATGCGTAAGAAACATGCTCCTTAATAGCTTCTAAAATCTCTTCCTTGCTCTTATTGAGCTTATACTTGCGGTGAATCGGACCGGTAGCGATAAAGACATGAATCTGTGGATACTTGGCATCCTTAAGTGCCTCGTAACAAGCATCAATATCAGACTTGACAGAGCGTGCTAGACCAGTTACCGCCGTTTTCTTCAAGACTTTAGCAATCTCCTGAACTGCCTTAAATGAGTCTGGGCTTGCAGCCGGAAAACCAGCTTCGATGGCTGAAATGCCCCACTTCTCCAACTGCCTTGCAATGGCAATTTTTTCCTTGATTGAAAAGTTAACGCCAGGTGTCTGCTCTCCATCTCGAAGGCTGGTATCTAGAAATTCAACTGTTCGCATAAGATTTCCCCTTTTCCAAATATGGTTTTAAAAAAACATCTCGCTCAGAAACCCAAGCGAGATGTTGATTTACTCCCGCTTGGTAAGCCAAACAGGACTAATGCTTTTGCACTAGCCCGAGTACCTCAACAACAAAGCAAATTGATTAAACTTAGCTGTTTTCATGTTTGACTTTCTCCTTCGTTTGATATCTTGTTTAGTATTTTAGCATAGCTAAAAACACTTGTCAAGAAAAAATCCATTATTTTCTGAAAATTTCTTCAGTAAAGAATATTTTGCTAATTGAAAGTATTTGAAAACTCAAGCGAATTCCCCTATTTTTTCACGGTTAGGTTCCAACTTCTTTCTATCAATTTCAGTACCATTTCATCTGACAAAGTATCATCAAGTGCCAGACTAAGCCAGTAGCGTTTGTTCATATGAAAAGCTGGATAAATGCCCTTTTGTGAAAGAAAATCAGCTACTTGGTCGTGTTTGATATTGACTGCTTCGACTAGCCCTTCTCTCCCCTTATCTAGCCTATCCCATGGAATTCTCATCAAAACAGCATACCACTTTTGATTGCCTTCATGACGCAATACAGCTGTATCAGGTGATTTTTCCCACAGATACTCCAACTGATTACCATACTTTTCCTGAACTTGAGCCATGATACGCTTAGTCTGAGGACAGATAAAATCCTGCACATCAAAGCAAGCCTTCCGAATCTGGTAAAGAATCTCCAAACAAGCCTCACGGACACTTCCGACAAAACTCCCACGCATACTTTCCATATGTACCTGGGGATAGAGATCACCCGTTTCCTGGTCAAAGACAAGAAAACTCACATTATCAGTAGTGATGGAGACTGTCATGAAAAATTCACCCTGCAAAATCTGGCAACTATAGGTCCAGACTTCCCCATTTTCCACAAAACCATAGGCATGGGCTTTTTCTTTATTAAACTGATAGGAGTTAAAAATTTCAAACATAAGTGAAAACTGCTACCAAAAGCTAGCAGTTCCTTTCTATTTTTTAAAAGACAACCTTGGTTCCATGCAATTGTGTCACACCCAGCTGGTCGATAAAGGTTTGACGGTTGTCCAAGTCAATCCCCCCACCTGGTAGAATTTCAATTTTACCTTTAGCATGTTCTAAAATTCTGTGATAATGAGCGAAACGTTTCTCTAGCGAGTCCCCAGAAACTCCAGCACGAGTTAGGATACGGTTAACACCAGCTTGGCTGAGCCAGTCAATGGCTTCCAACTGGTCTTCATCACTCAATTCATCAAAGGCCATGTGAAAGACAATTTCCATTCCTTTAGATGCGGCAATCAGCTTCTCAAGATTAGCCTTATCCAACTTCTTATCAGCAGTTAAAGCCCCAAATACAACCCCTTGACTTCCAGCCTGTGCAGTCAAACGAATATCTTCTAGCATAATCGCTATTTCTATATCAGTATAGACAAAGTCGCCACCACGAGGACGAATCATAGTCATGATGGTGGTGTCGTAGTTAGCTGCCAGTTCAACCGCCGCCTTGGTCACTCCATAGCTAGGTGTTGTTCCACCCACTGCTAGATTGTCACAAAGTTCGATTCGACGAGCTCCAGCCTGCATCGCTTTTTCTAGCAAGGTCACATTTTCAGCACAAAATTCGTAAATCATTTGATTCTCCTTGATGTTTTCTTTAAATTTATTATATCATATTATTTTAAATATGCTTTCATTTTTATCAAGGCAAATAACTACTATTCTTATCTATTCTTTGTCAGGAATGACTTTAAAGAGATAGTAGGTGATAAAGATAGTCAAGGCTCCCAGACCGATTTTGACTGGCAAAAGAGGGGCAAAATAAATAGAAATCCCCATCAAGATATAGATAGATACGATGATTTTTTTCTTACGTTCTCGCGCGATTGACTTGGTTTCCCGAAAGTCCGCTACATAAGTCTGATAAAGCTTTGTATGATAAAGCCAGTCTTCAAAACGCTTAGAAGATTTTGAAAAGCAAGCGATAGCTAACAAAAGAAAGGGCGTTGTTGGTAAAAGTGGTAGGACAACTCCAATAACAGCTAAAGCCAGTGAAATAAAGCCAATACTGAGGTAAATGATACGCATGATTTCTCCTAGATAAATTACTCTTCCCCTAGTTTCGCATACAAGGGGGAAATTTGTCAAGCCTCAAACAAAAAGAGCCTGAAATTCAATTTCAGGACTCTGCATTTTATTTAATTTTCTCTTCTTCGTAGTCGCCATTACTACATACAACCTGCTTGCCACCACCACGGACTTTTTTCTCCACAAGGAAGTGTCCGCATTTTGGACAGTCACGGCCAATTGGTTTGTCCCAGGAAGTAAATTCACATTCTGGGTAACGATTGCAACCATAGAAGATACGATTGCGCTTGGTTTTGCGTTCGATGATTTGTCCTTGATGACAGCTTGGACACTCGACTCCAATCTCTTTGACAATCGCTTGTGTATGACGGCAATCTGGAAAATTGCTACAAGCATAGAATTTACCAAAACGTCCTAGCTTAATCACCATCGGACTACCACAAACTTCACAGTCAAATCCAGCTGGCTCATCCTTGATCTGGATTTTTTCCATTTCGGATTCAGCCTTGGCCACTTCTTTAGAGAATGGTTTGTAAAAGGCATCAATGACACGTTGCCATTGCTCTTTACCAACTTCGACATCATCCAGTTTCCCTTCCATCTCAGCTGTGAAGGTCACGTTTACGATATCTGGGAAATATTCAACAATGAGTTTATTAACAATTTCTCCCAGTTCTGTCGGTTCAAAGCGTTTAGCTGCCAGACGAACGTAGTAGCGTTTTTGAATGGTTTCTATAGTCGGAGCATAGGTTGACGGACGTCCAACACCATTTTCTTCCAAGGTCTTGATAAGCGTCGCTTCTGAATAGCGAGCAGGTGGTTGGGTGAAATGTTGTTCTGGCTTGCTATTGACTTGCTTGACCACATCTCCAACAGCCATATCCGGTAACATCTTATTCTTATCTGAGTCATTGTAAATAGCAAGATAACCATCAAACTTAACTTGGCTTCCATTTGCCGCAAACTGAACCCCATTTTGAGAGAGCTTAACAGCCATGGTATCAAAGATAGCGCCTGTCATCTGGCTGGCCACAAAACGGTTCCAGATAAGGGTATAGAGCTTGAGTTGGTCTTTGTCCAAGTACTTAGCGATGCTTTCAGGTGTGTTGAAGACACTAGATGGACGAATGGCTTCGTGAGCATCTTGAGCACCTGATGCATTCTTGACCCTGCTACCATGCTTGGAATACTTGCTACCAAAACGGTCGTTAATGTAGCTTGCAGCTTCGTTCTGAGCTACTGGACTAATACGAGTCGAGTCTGTACGCATATAGGTAATCAAACCTTGCACACCTGATCCGATATTGATCCCTTCATAGAGCTGTTGAGCCACCATCATGGTCTTTCGAGTACGGAAATTAATTTTGTTAGCCGCATCCATCTGCATGGTTGAAGTCGTATAAGGTAGGGGCGCATTGCGTTTGCGTTCTTTCTTATCTACCTGGTCTACCGTGAAATCTTTACTAGTCAAATGGGACAAGACTTCTTTGACTTCTTCGTTGGTGGTCAATTTCATCTTTTTGCCATTCATACCATAGAAAGAAGCCTGAAATTGCTTGGTACCCTTCTTAAAGACACCATCAATTGTCCAGTATTCTTCCGGTTGGAAGGCATTGATTTCATTTTCACGGTCAATAATGAGCTTAAGAGCAACAGACTGCACGCGTCCTGCTGATAAGCCCTTCTTGACCTTTTTCCACAAAATAGGCGAAATCGAATACCCTACCAAGCGGTCTAAGACTCGACGAGCTTGTTGGGCGTCGACCAAGTCCATATCAATCTTGCGAGGTTCTTTAAAGGCATTTTTTACCGCGTCCTTGGTGATTTCATTAAAGACTACACGGTTGGCATCATTCTCGTCCAAGTTGAGAATGTGAGCCAAATGCCAGGAAATTGCTTCTCCTTCACGGTCCGGGTCACTCGCCAGAAAGACTTTATTGGCCTTTTTGGCTTCTTTTTTCAAGTCATTGATGAGAGGACCTTTTCCTCGGATATTGATATACTGCGGTTCATAGTTATTTTCAATGTCGACCGACATACTGGATTTTTTCAAATCACGGATATGCCCGACACTGGCTAAAACCTTGTAGTTTCTGCCTAGATATTTCTCAATCGTTTTCGCCTTAGCAGGCGACTCTACGATGACTAGATTTTTTTTAACTGTTGATTTTTTCTTCTTTGTTGCCGTAGCCACACTATCACACCTTTTCAAAGTAATAAACTTTATAAAGTGTAAACCATTTTGCCATAACTGTCAAGACTTAGCTCCTATATATAGAAGAAAAGTTTATCTGAGTGAACAAATTTCTCCTTAAAATTCAAACTCAGCCAACACATCTTGACCACTGCTAATCAGCTTTGCCCCCTCTTGGATCAGGTGGTGACAGCCATCTGAATGGCCATCTAAAATGTTTCCTGGAATGGCAAAAACATCACGCCCTTCCTCCATAGCTCGCTCACAGGTGATGAGACTACCAGAACGCATCCTTGCCTCTGCTACAATCACACCACGGCAAAGGCCAGCAATGATGCGATTACGAGCTGGAAAGTGAAATTTCAAGGGTTCTTCACCAGGTCCATACTCGCTAAGTACCAAATGGTGATTGCCAATGTATTCCTGCAAACGTTTATTGGCTCGGGGATAGAAAACATCCAATCCTGTTCCAATGACAGCAATTGTTCTTCCTCCATTCTGGAGTGCAGCCATATGGGCAGCCGTATCAATCCCTTTGGCTAAACCACTGACCACGATTAACTCGTTTTCCAAACCTTGAATGACTCTCTGAACCGACTTTGCTCCCTGACTAGAACATGAACGGCTCCCTACAACAGCAACCTTTGGAAACTTTAACAAGTCCAGATTTCCTTTATAAAACAAGAGCGCTGGAGCATCATAAATCTCACTCAGATTCCAAGGATAACAGTCATCAAGAATAGAAAAGGATGGAAATTTCTGAAACTCCTTCTCCAACTGTGCATCATCTATCTGGAAATAGCGTTCCATAAAGACAGCAGGATTACGGCATCCAGATATTTCTGCAATATCACCTAGCAAGAGCTCCTGATCTACAGTCTCGTCGTATTCAAGAACAGTTAAAATTTGTTGATTTGTCAGCCCAGCTTTTCTCAATTTATAAATCTCATAGTTTGTAATCTTCATATACAACTCCATTTCTTTTTCTACTCATCTATCTATTCGTAAAAAAAATAAAAAGAAGACCAAGGATCTTCTTTTTTTCATTTATTCAGATTTAGTAGTTGACCAGCTACTTTCAACCATCGGTAAGATTGTTTTTAAAGTTTCCCCATCCCCTTCAAGTGAAACATAGCGGATTTTACCATCATTTGATCGGAAAACCCAGGTAACGAGGTATTTCCCTGACTTAGCAATTGCATTGACAACATAGGATTCATATCCTCCAATGGTCGATTTGGAGCCCCAAACCTTACTGAAATCAGAGCTTTGTTCTTTGGAAGTTAAAATACTAGATGAGACAGTCACAACATCCAGTTTAGCATATTCTTCTTCGCTGATATTAAACTGCTCAGCCTTGAAGGTATTTAGCGTAACAATGTTGATATCTGTTCCATCGCAATACTGTATATCATTTCCACCTTCTACTTCATGGAATCGAACCCATGATTTGGGTACTTTGACAAACCCATACTCATTCGAGCCGATGATTTGCGTCTCTTCATTTTTCGCTTCAGAAACAGTAGAACTAGAACTACTCGTTTCCTGACTGCTAGAAGAACTAACAACTGCAGTCGAACTTTCTTCGGTTGCAGTTTGCGGCTTACCAGAGCATGAAGCTAAAAAAGCACTAACAGTAACTACAGTACCTAAAATTAATAATTTTTTCATCCTACCACCTTTCCATCTGCATTATAAGAAAAATAAGGACTTCTGTCAAATTCTAACCTAATCGATTCTGTTAGTTTCTGATTTTATAGCTCTCATTAAAAGCAAAAACTCTTGAAAAATCTTCAAGAGTTTTGTTTTTTATTTCTATTCTTCATCCATGCTTAAGACGCTAAGGAAGGCTTCTTGTGGGACTTCTACTGATCCGATCGCTTTCATCCGTTTCTTACCAGCTTTTTGTTTTTCAAGGAGTTTGCGTTTACGAGAAACGTCACCACCATAACATTTGGCAAGTACGTTTTTACGAAGGGCCTTGATATCAGTACGAGCTACGATTTTGTGCCCAATAGCTGCTTGAATTGGCACCTCAAATTGTTGACGAGGGATGATTTTCTTGAGCTTATCCACGATGAGTTTCCCACGTTCGTAGGCAAAATCCTTGTGAACGATAAAGCTAAGGGCATCCACCTTGTCTCCATTGAGAAGGATATCCATTTTGACTAGCTTAGATGGGCGGTACTCTGACAATTCGTAGTCAAAGCTTGCATAACCGCGCGTTGAAGACTTAAGCTTATCAAAGAAGTCAAAGACGATTTCAGCAAGTGGAATTTGATAGATAACATTGACACGATTATCATCAATATAGTCCATGGTCACAAAGTCCCCACGTTTGCGTTGAGCCAGTTCCATCACAGCTCCAACAAACTCCTGTGGTACCATGATTTGCGCCTTGACATACGGTTCTTCAATGGTCGAAATCTTAGTTGGATCTGGAAATTCAGAGGGGTTAGACACATCCATAGACTCACCATCAGTTTGGTTAACCTTATAGATAACAGATGGAGCTGTCATGATGAGGTCAATATTGAACTCACGCTCTAAACGCTCTTGGATAACATCCATATGGAGAAGTCCAAGGAATCCACAACGAAAACCAAATCCAAGCGCCTGAGATATTTCTGGTTCAAACTGCAAGCTGGCATCGTTGAGCTGCAATTTTTCAAGGGCTTCACGAAGGTCATTGTACTTGTTTGACTCAATTGGATAAAGACCTGCAAAGACCATAGGATTCATTTGCTTGTAGCCATGTAATGGCTCTGCCGCAGGATTGGTTGCCAAGGTAACTGTATCACCCACACGAGTGTCTTGAACCGTCTTGATGGAAGCCGCAATATAACCAACGTCACCAGTCGCAAGGAAATCGCGCCCGACTGCTTTCGGCGTGAAAATTCCGACCTCCGTCACATCAAAGGTCTTGCCATTGCTCATGAGTTGAATCTTATCGCCAGGTTTGACCACTCCGTCCATAACACGAACTTGGAGAATAACCCCGCGGTAAGCATCGTAGACAGAGTCGAAAATCAAGGCCTTTAATGGAGCTGAAACATCACCAGTTGGTGCGGGAACTTTCTCTACGATCTGCTCAAGAATTTCTTCAATACCAATACCAGCTTTGGCTGAAGCTAAGACTGCTTCGCTGGCATCCAGTCCGATGACATCCTCAATCTCTGTACGCACACGCTCTGGATCGGCTGCTGGTAGGTCAATCTTGTTAATGACGGGCAAGATTTCCAAATCATTGTCCAAGGCTAGATAAACGTTGGCAAGAGTTTGTGCCTCAATTCCTTGCGCAGCATCAACCACCAAAATCGCTCCTTCACAGGCTGCTAGCGAACGCGACACTTCATAGGTAAAGTCCACATGCCCTGGTGTGTCAATTAAGTGGAAAATATAGGTCTCGCCATCTTTAGCAGTGTAATTAAGCTCAATGGCATTCAACTTAATGGTAATCCCACGTTCACGCTCAAGATCCATACTATCCAGAAGCTGGGCTTGCATTTCACGACTAGAAACGGTCTCCGTCTTTTCTAAAATGCGGTCTGCTAGCGTTGATTTCCCGTGGTCAATATGGGCAATAATAGAGAAGTTCCGGATCTTCTCCTGTCGTTGTTTCAATTCTTCTAAGTTCATGATGCTCTTCCTTTCAGGGTATCTATTAATTATAAATTGTTTTTAACATTTTGACAAGACCATACCCTGCTAGGAGTACTAATCTTCGGCAATAAAGCCATCATTCTCGATAAAGTGGTGTTCTGTCATTCCTTGGTCAGTAAAGACAATCCCATGAAGGACACCGCCATAGACAGCTCCTCCATCCATGCCAATCTTGCCATCTTCTGTCATCCAAAGCTCAGCAGTACCTCGGTCTTGCTTTAGCAAACCATAAACTGGTGTATGCCCAAAGACAACGGTTTTCCCAGTATGATTTTCGGCTTCGTGGAATGGTTTTCTGAGCCAGACTTTCTTGTAATCAGTCGTTTCATGCCAGTCTTCCAAGGTCAAATCAATACCCGCATGAACAAAGATATACTTGTCTGTCTCTACCACAAATGGCATTTGACGAATAAATTCGACCAAGTCTGCCGCTTCTGTCGCAACACGTTTGGCATCTTCTACGCCATTAACTGGCGCATCCAAGGGACGACCTAAAATAGAGTTAATGGTTGTATCTCCACCATTGCGGCGATAATGGTCATAGCTTTCTTCTGGGTCATCGAGCCAAGTCAGAAACATATACTCGTGGTTTCCTGATAGACAGATAGCTCCATGATTGTCGACCAAGTCTTTGACCATTTCTAGAACACGGCGACTGTCTTCACCTCGGTCAATCAAATCCCCCAGAAAGAGCAACTGAGTTTGACCATCCCAGGTTTTGAGCAGATCTTCCAGCATACCTGCTTTTCCATGGACATCTCCAATTGCATAATAGTCTGTCATTTATTTCATCCTCGTTTGCAATAATTCTCTGGCTTGGGTAAGGGCAGCTTCGGTTACATTTTCCCCAGCCAACATCTTAGCTACTTCCTCTACTCGCTCTTGTATAGTCAAGAGACGAACCGTCGACACCGTAGAATGCTCATCACTAATCTTCTCAATAAAGAATTGATAATCCGCGATGGCAATTACTTGTGGTAGGTGAGAGATTGCTAAGACTTGGCCATGCTGGCCAATCTTATGAATCTTCTGAGCAATAGCTTGGGCTACACGACCTGAGACTCCCGTATCCACCTCATCAAAGACAATACTGGTCTTGCCTTCCTTACGAGAAAAGGCTGACTTGATAGCCAACATGAGGCGGGATAATTCCCCACCAGATGCAACCTTAACCAAAGGTTTAAAGTCCTCACCCGGGTTAGTAGAAATGTAAAACTCGACTGTTTCATTCCCCTCACGACTAAATTTGCCCTTACTAAAGCGAACCTGGAACTGTGCCTTCTCCATATAGAGGTCTTGCAGTTCTTGTTTAATCTCTGCTTCAAGCTGCTGGGCCAAGTTATGGCGAGCAGATGCAAGCTGACCTGCCAAATCAACAAGATTAACTTCCAATTTCTTGAGCTCTGCTTCCATGTCTTCAGAAGAAAGGTTATTTCCAGTCAAGAGATTGTACTCATCCGTAATCTTGGCAAAATAAAGCAAAACGTCGTCTACAGTTCCACCATACTTGCGGGTAATAGTATTCAGAAGGTCCAAGCGATTCTCAACCTGCATGAGGCGATTACCATCAAAATCCAAGTCCTCAATAATATCTTCTAAACGCTTGGTAATATCTTCTAAAACATAGTAGGTCTCTGACAGAGAACTTGAAATTTCACGGTATTCAGGGTCATACTCTTCAACACTTTCCATGTCATTCATTGCTGAACGGACATTAGCAAGACTTGAGAATTCCTCATTGTCCAACATGCTATAGGCATTGGTTAGCGTATCCGCAATATTTTTATGATTGAGAAGCTTATCTCGTTCTTGGTTGAGAGCCAAGTCTTCACCAGCCTGCAAGTTCGCTGCATCAATCTCTGCCATTTGAAATTCCAACATCTCAATACGAGCCTTATGTTCCTGCTGATTTTTCTTGACTTCCAAAACCTGCTTGCGCATTTTGCGATAGGCATCAAAGCTCGTTTGATAGGTCTCCTTCAAGTCCAAAAAAGCTGCATCACCAAACTCATCCAACATCTGAATGTGCAGTTGAGGACGCATTAACTCCTCTTGGTCATGCTGACCATGGATATCCACAAGGTGCTGCCCAATAGCACGCAAGACAGAAAGATTGACCATCTGACCATTCACGCGACTAACACTACGACCATTTTGCAAAATTTCACGCCGGATGATAATTTCATCACCCAATTCTAAACCTTGCTCTTCAAAAAGTTCCTGTAAAAGGCGACTATTTTCAACCGAAAAAAGTCCCTCAATCTCTGCCTTTGGCGCACCGTGACGAATAACGTCTGTCGTTGCACGAGCCCCCAACATGAGATTCATAGCGTCGATAATGATAGACTTTCCAGCACCCGTTTCTCCGGTCAAAACAGTCATACCCTTTTCAAAATTGAGCGAAATCGCCTCAATAATGGCAAAGTTTTTTATCGAAATTTCAAGTAACATACTGACCTACCATTTTTTGACTTGTTCAACAATTTCCTCAGCTGCCTCTGCTGTTCTAGCTACAATTAAGATAGAATCATCATCAGCTAAACAGCTAAAAATCTGTTCAGAAAATGCTTCAACCAACTGACTCTTCACAAAAATAGTATTTCCAGGAATGACAGCGAGGTTGATCATATTTCCCATTAACTCAGAACTCACAATGTTGTCCTCAGCCAACTGCAAACTCTTAACAATTGATTTTGGCAATTCATAGATATAGGTGTTGTTCTTCAAAGGAATTTTAACAATACCAAGCTCCTTGATGTCCCTTGATACAGTGGCTTGAGTAGCAGAAATACCTGCTTCCTTTAAGTGTTCAACGATTTCTTCCTGAGTCCCGATCTGATAATCCGTAACAAATCTTCTAATTTTTTCAAGTCTCTCTTTTTTATTCATCTTTAAATTCTCTATGTGCTCTCTCTACAACTTTTTCTATTTCAGGAGCAACTTGGTTACTTGCTCCATCTTCTTTTTTCAAATATGCCAGAAATTCGATGTTTCCATGTCCACCTTGGATTGGTGAAAAGTCTAATCCAAGCACTGAAAAACCTTGTTCAACCGCCATAGCAGTGACAGATTCAAGGACAGTTTGATGAACCTTGGCATCGCGAATGATTCCATTCTTCCCGATTTGCTCACGACCTGCTTCAAACTGGGGCTTAACCAGAGCCACCACCTGCCCTTGATCAGCCAAGACACGGTGCAAGGCAGGCAAAATCAGACTAAGGGAAATGAAACTCACATCAATACTGGCAAAACTTGGTTCCTGCTCAAAATCAGTCTTTTCAGCATAACGAAAATTAAACTGCTCCATGCTGACAACCCGTGGGTCTTGACGTAATTTCCAAGCCAACTGATTGGTGCCAACATCGACTGCAAATACTAACTCAGCATCATTTTGCAACATGACATCAGTAAATCCCCCAGTGGAAGCACCGATATCAATCGTGGTCGCTCCTTCCACTGACAAATCAAAGACCTGCAAGGCCTTCTCTAGTTTTAGACCACCTCGACTGACATACTTGAGTTTTTCACCCTTGAGTTTTAGTTCAGTATCATCTGGAATTTTCTCTCCTGGCTTGTCAAAGCGTTCTCCATTAAGGACTGCTACGACTAGTCCAGCCATGACACCGCGCTTGGCTTGTTCACGCGTTTCAAACAAACCCTGTTTATAAGCTAGTACATCCACTCTTTCCTTAGCCATTGATTCTCAAACTTTCTACTAATTTCACAATCGATTCTGTTTCAAAGGGAACCTGCTGGGCAATTTCTTCTAATTTAGCCTCGGCTTGATCCAGAGTTTGGTTACAAAAGGCAATGGCCTCTTCCAAGCCCAACAAGGCTGGATAGGTTGATTTTTCAGCCTGCAAATCCTTTTGTGGAGTCTTGCCGATTTCCTCAAAACTAGCTGTCACATCCAGCACATCATCTCGAACTTGAAAGGCAAGGCCAATCAATTCACCCACAGTTTTCAGTTTTGCTTGTAACTCTGGTGCTAATTCTGCTATGATAGCTGCTGCTTGGAAAGGATAGGCTAGTAACTTACCTGTTTTATTGGCATGAATGGTCTGAAGTTCTTCCAAGGACAAATGTTGGTGTTCACCTTCCATATCTAAAACTTGCCCTGCAACCATTCCCAGACTTCCTGAAGCAAGGGATAGGTTGGCAATCAAGTCCACCTTGATCTGACTTGGCAAATCTGCCTGCGCTATTAAGGCGTAAGGATCTAGGAACAAGGCATCTCCTGCCAAAATTGCCATAGCTTCACCGAATTTCTTATGATTGGTCAACCGCCCTCGACGGTAATCATCATCATCCATGGCAGGAAGATCATCGTGAATCAAGCTCCCTGTATGAATCATTTCCAAGGCCGCGGCTACCTGCGCATGAGCGGGTCTAATAGTAACATGCAAGGATTCCAGAACCTCTAGCAAGAGAAAAGGCCGAATACGCTTGCCACCAGCATGAATGGAATAGAGAACGGACTCTCGTAGAATAGAAGCAAACTGCTGGTCTCCATAAAAATCTTCCAAGGCAGACTCGACAAGAGCTAATTTTTCTTGCTTCTTCATTCAAAATCACTTTCTGTTCCGTCTTCTTGCATGACCTTGACCAAGGTCTTTTCAGCCTTGTCCAGCGTCGCTTGGAGCTCTTTTGACAAGACCATGCCCTTTTGAAATGCAGTAATCGCATCTTCCAAAGCAATTTCACCATTTTCTAAACTTTGGACAATAGACTCAAGTTCTGCTAGATTTTCCTCAAATTTCTTTTGTTTTGACATCTTTAACCTCTAATTCTACTTGACCATCTCGCATCAAAAGCGTTACTTGGTCTTTTTTCTTCAACTTCTCAACCGAATCTACAACGGACTCTTCTTTTTTGACAATAGCATAGCCACGCGCCACTATTCGACTGGTATCCAACATCAACAAGGCTTCTGAAAGTCGCTTCACCTCCGCAACCTTGGCATCATAAACCAGCGCCATTTGGCTACGTAGGAGCTTGTCCAACTGGCTTAAGCGGTCTTGATAACGTTGGATTTTGGTTATAGGTGATAATTGTACCAATTGATGCGTCCTTGCTTGGACTAGCTGTTTATTATCAGAAATCTGTGTTCGAAAACTTTGTTTTAATCGTAGTTGCAGCTGATCCAACCGTTGCAAATAGCCATCATACAAGCGCTCTGGCTGTCTGAAGATAACAGACTGACTGCATTTTTTCAGAGCTTCTTTTTTTCTTGACAGGACATTCTGAACTGCTGTTGCCATCCATTTTTCTTGATTTTGCAAATGAGCTAATACATCCAACTTGGTTACAGGTGTTGCCAGTTCAGCTGCAGCTGTTGGTGTCGCCGCCCGACGATCCGCTACAAAATCTGCCAAGGTCACATCCGTCTCATGTCCAACACTAGAAATAATTGGCAAACGGGATTCAAAAATAGCACGTACCACAATCTCTTCGTTAAAGGCCCAGAGATCTTCGATAGAACCCCCACCACGACCAATAATGAGAACATCTAGGTCCTCACGTTGATTGGCACGCGCAATATTTCGAGCAATTTCCTCCGCAGCTCCATCACCTTGTACCTTTGTCGGATAGAGAAGGATATCAACACCAGGAAAACGTCTGCTGACGGTCGTGATAATATCTCGAATAACAGCTCCACTGCGACTGGTTACCACACCGATTCGCTTAGCAAACTGGGGAAGAGGTTGCTTGAAGCGTTCTTGAAACAGACCTTCTTCCGTCAATTTTTTCTTGAGTTGTTCAAACTGAATCGCAAGCGTCCCAACTCCATCAGGCTCAGCCTTTTCAATGATGATAGAGTAGCTCCCACTGGGTTCATAGACCTGCACACGCCCAATTACATTGATCTTCATACCTTCTTCCAGGTCGAAACCTAATTTCTGATAGATCCCTGACCAGATGGTCGCTTGAATAACTGCATGGTCATCTTTTAAAGAGAAATATTGGTGAGTAGGTCGTTTACGAAAGTTGGAAACTTGACCAGTTAAATAGACCCGTTCCAAGTAAGGGTCTTTATCGAATTTCATTTTCAGATACTTGGTCAAAGTTGTTACCGATAAATACTTTTCCATCTCCACCTACTATTCATTTTCTTGCTTTTCCATGGGTATTATTATACCAAAAACATGCTTAAAAATCACCTTTTTCCTACTGAAACTAAAGGAAAAATAGAAAAAGGAGGCAAGGCCTCCTCATCTGTTTATTTGCTGTTTCGCGCTTCTTCCAAAATCTTTGCAATCTTGGTCGTCAAAAGGTCAATAGCAACTGTATTGCTGACTCCCTCAGGAATGACGATATCGGCATAACGCTTGGTCGGCTCGATAAACTGATGATACATAGGTTTGACAACACCCAAGTACTGGTCAATAACGCTATCTAAACTACGGCCACGCTCTTCCATATCACGCTTAATCCGACGAATAATGCGTACATCATCATCCGTATCCACAAAAATCTTGATATCCATCAAATCGCGAAGACGCTTGTCCTCCAAGACCAAAATCCCCTCAACGATAAAGACATCTTGAGGCTCCTGACGATAGGTCTTGCTGCTTCGTGTATGCGCTGTATAGTCATAAGTCGGAATGTCCACTGGGCGCCCTGCCAACAATTCCTTAATCTGCTCGATCATCAAATCTGTATCAAAGGCAAATGGATGGTCGTAGTTGGTTTTGACACGCTCTTCAAAGGTCAAATGAGACTGATCCTTGTAGTATGAATCATGCTCAATCATGGAAATCTTTTCATCAGGGAAGTGCGATAAAATGGCTCTCGAAACACTGGTCTTACCACCACCAGAACCACCTGTCACTCCGATAATGATTGGTCTATTTTGCATGCTATCCTCCGTTTTTTTATCCGTCGTCTATTCTATCACATTTTTTGTAAAATTTATAGTCTGATTTTGGATAGATTATGGATAACAATTCTAATACTTTCACTCCAGTTAGACTAGCCAAAAACCTTCCTTGGCTTATAGAGATTGCCTCTTTTTTCTAAAATGGCAAGTAATTTATCACCTTCAAAGGCAGCCAATTCCTTATCCGACTGATCAAGCTCGATAAAACGACCAAAGCGCACTTCTGTAGCCTGTTCTGGAGTTAGTATAACTTTAACAAGGTCCCCTGTACCAATCTCTAGAGGATGGAGAAAGTCCAGCTGGCCAGCCTCCATTTTTTCAGCAATTTCTTCCAAGGTCAAGGCATCTTCTAACTGCAAACCAGCTGCACTAGTACGTGTTAGATGGGACATATGAGCTGCATAACCAAGCTTCTCTCCCAAGTCAACAGACAAGGTACGGATATAAGTCCCCTTACTACATTTCACACGAAATGTGAAACGTGCGAGGTAATCCTCATAAGAAATCGGACTTGTCCGTTCAAATTGATAAATGGTTACCAGGCGTTCTGGGCGCTCCACTTCCTGACCAGCACGCGCATACTCATAGAGCTTGCGACCATTAACCTTGACAGCCGAATACATAGGCGGAATTTGGGTAATAGTCCCAGTCAGACTCGCAATCGCTTCATCGACAATGGTTTCATCCAAGGGCGACAAAACGGGTGTCTCTGCGACCACTTCTCCACTGGCATCCTCAGTCGTCGTTGAATAGCCTAGAGTAATCTCCCCCTCATAGACCTTACCCTCATCCTGCATGAACTCGACCATGCGTGTCGCCTTGCCCACCGCAATGGGCAAAACACCCACCACATCCGGATCCAAGGTACCACCATGACCAATTTTCTTGGTTCCCAAAATCTTACGCAGCTTAAAAACCGCATCATGCGAAGTCATCCCCGCTTCTTTTTTTAAGTTGATAATACCGTTCATTCATTAACTTTCTAAAAATACTAAAACTCTCTTTATGATGGCGAAAGACTTCTTTCCTTTACCAAAGGTCACATAATCCATGCCCTTATCGTTAAAATATAAGTTTTTCCCTTTTGTTGAAGATATTACTTCGTTCCCTCTACTATTTTTTCATGATTCATCTATGTTGAGTTTTTAAATGCAAGGCAAAGCCGGCAGTCACTTTTTCAAATCCAACTGTCTGATAAAACTGATGTGCAGCATTTCGTTCAGCTGTTAATCCACTATTTAGAGCCAGTGCCTCAACTCCTTCTTTTACCGCTTGTTTTTTCAATTCATCGATTAGCCTACTGGCAATTCCTTGTCGTCTTGTTTCTTTTGCAACTGACAAAGCTAAAATACGATAGTAAGATCCATCTGCTTCAAAAAAGAAGAGCTTCGCATAACCTAAGAAACCTAAAATTTCTCCGTTTCTTTCAGCTAGAAGACAGCCATAATGTGGTTGAGAAAGAATCATTTCTAAACGTCGAGACAGCTTAGAAGCGGTCGTTGGATAGCCCAAGTATTCGTATAGAGACAGTAGTGCTTCAGCATCTTTCATGGTTGCTTTTCGTATCTGCATAGGATCCTCCTACTCCCCCTTCAACGCTTCAAACTTCGCTTTCATGGTTGGATTTTTTCGGGTCAATTTTTTAACTGAAACATCTTCCAATTTGTTATTAGCGAGGCGGAGTTGGTTTTCGGATGTGGTTAGGAATTTCTTAACCTCTTCCATGCGTTTGATAGCCTTGTCGATTTCATCAATAGCTTTACCAAAGTTGGTTGAAGCAGAGTTGTAGTTTTTAGCAAAAGCTACTTTGAAGGCATCCAAATCTTCCTCAAAATTTGTAATATCAATATTTTGCTCGCGAACCAAGGCCAACTCTTGCTTGTATTTAAGTGAATTAAGCGCTGCATTACGCAAGAGCCCAATCAACTGAATAAAGAATTGAGGACGGACCACATACATCTTTTCATACTCGTGGCTGACATCAACAATCCCTGTGTTAAAGTAGTCGTTATCTGCTTCAAGCATGGTCACCAAAACAGCATACTCACAGTTCTTTTCCCGACGGTCCTTGTCCAATTCCTTGTAAAAATCTGCATTCTTATGCTTCTTCTCCGTCCCATCCGCTTCATTTTTCATCTCAAACATGATGGAAATGATTTCGATACCATTTTCATCGCATTCACGGAAGATAAAGTCACCCTTAGAACCACGCGCAGATACCTTGTTATCCTTCTCAAAGTAGGCATTTGGAAAGGCAAAACTACGAACCTTGTTAAACTCACTCTCTGCATACTGTTCCAAACTTTCCCCGATAGCTTTTGTGGATTGTTGGGCTTTGAAATTCTTATAAAATTCGACTTGTTCACTGGCTGCCTTAAGCTGGGCTTCGTAATTTTGCTTAACAGAAGCCAAAGATAACTCATTTTCCTTTTCTTGCAAGAGGAGCTGATTTTTAACTTGATCCCGTTCTTTTTCTAAGTCAGAAAGGGTCTTTTGCAGTTGATTTTCATGCTCTAAACGCAAGGTCGCCAGTTGTTTTTCCAAGGCCTGTACTTCCTTGTCCTTGGCCAATAAAGCCTCATGGCTTGTCTGTTCAACCTCTTTCTTGGCCAGCTCTTTCTCTGTATCAAAGTTTTGGATTTGACTCTGCAATTGAGCGATTTCTTGATCCTTCTGAGCCAATTTAGACTGTTGCTCATTCTTGGCCTTTTGCTCAACCAAGGCAAGTTCCTGCTTCATGCGATCGTGTAATTCCTTATCAAACTCGGCAGTTCTCACTTGGGATAAAAGTTCGGCATACTGACTTTCATTTACTGTAAAGACTTCCCCACAGTTGGGACATTTGATTTCGTTCATAACTTTCCTCTTTCTAGACTTCTGTAACCATTATATCATGCCTGAGGGAAAATCAAAAACAGTGAGTCGAAACCCACTGTTTATATCTGTTACTTTAAATTTTTTCCAAGGCCAAACTCAAATCTTCAATCAAATCCTCTACATTTTCAAGACCGATCGACAAGCGGATTTGGTTTGGTGTGACTCCTGCTGCTTCTAGGTCTTTTTCTGACAACTGACCGTGAGTGGTTGTCGCAGGATGGACAACAAGAGATTTGGCATCCGCTACGTTTGCCAGGTCAGAGAAGATTTCCAAATTATCAATAACCTTGCGAGCTTCTGCCTCTCCGCCTTTAACATGGAAGGTAAAGATTGAACCAACACCTTTTGGCAAATATTTCTCAGCCAAGGCATGATAAGGACTGTCCGCTAGTTTTGGATAATTTACCTTCTCTACCTTAGGATGGTTGACAAGGAAATCAACAATTTTCTCTGCATTTTGCACATGGCGTTCGACACGAAGAGAGAGAGTTTCAAGCCCTTGGAGCAAGAGAAAGGCATTAAACGGTGACAAGGCAGCACCTGTATCACGAAGCAATTGAACACGAACAGCGATAATAAAGGCTGCTGCCCCAACATCACGAGTATAGCTCAAGTTATGGTAGCTCGGATCTTCCTCAACAAATTGAGGGAATTTCCCTGAAGCTGCCCAGTCAAAACGACCGCTATCAACAATCACTCCTCCAATAGTCGTACCATGTCCACCGATAAACTTAGTTGCTGAGTGAATGGCAATATCTACACCGTGAGAGAAGACGTTAATCAAATATGGTGTGGCAAAAGTGTTGTCCGAAACGAGAGGAATCTGGTGTTTATGCGCAATCTCAGCCAGTTTTTCCAGGTCAGGAATATTAATCAAGGGGTTCCCCAAGGTTTCAATCAAGACAAGCTTTGTATTGTCATTGATAGCTGCTTCCACTTCCTCCAAATTATCCACATCCACGAAGGTTGTTGTGATCCCATAACGAGGAAGGGTTTCCTTCAAAAGATTGAAGGTCCCACCGTAAATAGTTGATGCAGCCACTACATGGTCACCTGCGTGAGCAAGCGCCAAAATAGTGTAGGTTACAGCAGCCATACCTGATGCTGTCGCTAGTGCTCCAACACCACCTTCAAGAGCCGCGATTCTTTCTTCAAATGCCGCTGTTGTAGGGTTGGTAATACGAGTATAAATGTTCCCTGGTTTTCTCAAGGCAAACAAATCTGCACCTTCCTGCGTATCATCAAAAACGAAGGATGTTGTTTGATAAATCGGTACTGCACGAGATTTAGTCGCTTGATCAACTACTTGCCCAGCATGTAATTGTAGAGTTTCAAATTTAAAATCACGAGTCATAAGACGACCTCCAAATAGCTTCATTACGGATATTGTACCATCTTGTGCTAGTCTTTTCCAATACTGATTTTCTATATTTTGATATAAGGAACAACTATGACTAGTCTTACACATCAAACAAAAAAGCACGATTCACTCGTGCTCATTTCTTTAATCGACATAAGTATCTTCGTTTTTATTGAGGAAGGCGTAAGGCAAGCCCATCAAGAGACCCCCACCGATAAAGTTTCCGACAAAGGTTACACCCCAGTGACGAAGAATATTAGGTATGTCAAAGTTAGCAATAGAATCTGCAGCAACACTGAACTTAACAATCGCAAAAGAAGCAAAGTTCGCAGCGATGTGTTCATTTGTCAAGAATACAAACATGTAAATCGCTGACAAAACAAGCCAAAGTTTGGCCCCACCGTCTTTCACCAAAACAAAGGAAAGAATGGCAATGTTTACAAAGATATTGGCTAAAATACCTTCAAGTAAGACTAACTCATTGGAACGGCCTAACTTCATCTCTACAACCCCTGAAATGAAGCTGTCATGTGTCAGATTTGCGTAGGCTGCTGAATGGGCAAAGCCCCAACCTGCTATCAAAGCTCCGATGAGGTTGAACAAGGTACAGTAAAGTAAAATCTCAGCTGTTTTTCTCCATGAGATTTTTTTCAAGAAACTGCCAGCTGTTAAGAACATCATGTTTGAAGTTACCAACTCAGCATTTAAGAAAACAATGTAGGCCAATCCCCAAGCAAAAACGAATGGGAAGAGGAAACGTCCACTACCAGGTGCGATTTTATTAATCAAATCAGCCCCAACCGCACCTGCAGCCGTACTAAATGTCAGAAAAGCACCTGCAAACATGGAACGAATCGCATACTTAAACTTGCTTTGGCTATAAAGACTTTCCTTCTTCTTACAAGCAAATTCAATCTTTGATATAAATTCTGAAGAGACCATAAAAAAACTCCTAAACTTTTATTTGTGAATATTATAACATAAAGCACGCATTTTGAAAAGCCTTTCTTGTATACGTTTTCTACAAAGAAAATCAAGGCATTGGGGGAATTCCATAAATCTCTCCTTTACCCATTAACAGAAAAACATTTCAATATTTCAAATTGATCATCCAAAAATTAAAACTCAAATAGGTGCCAGTCATCGAAGGTTTGCTCACAATAACTAACTGTTCCTTGATTGTAGTCAATGATAGGTTTCCCCAGCTTGTTCTTCACATCTTCCTCGCTGACTGCTCCATACATTTCCTTAAGATCAGCTAGCATAAAGTTGATAATTCTATTGAGATTTTCCTGATAATTTTTTGATAACAGTTCAACTTTATCTATAAAGTCACAATCAGGCTCTTTGTCCCAAACAAAGATCACTCCCTCATGCTCATAAGTGTATTGCTGTAAACTCTCATCAAAATTCATTGTTCACTCTCCAAATCATTATCATTTACTAAAAATTTAGGAACAAATGTTCAAATGATTTCATAAAAATGTCTTCCACACACGCGTACGATAAAATAACAACACTTGCAATGATTAGAAGATATCATCATAATGTTCACTCGCTTGTTTCACAAACTCGAAAATATTCAAAGATATGGGTTTCATTTCTAGTGAACCTAATGCCCCCAAATCATTCATATAAATAGTGTCGTCAGAATCTTTCTTTATAAAAAAAGCGACATCCCCATCTTGCCCAATCAGGAAAAAATCAGGTTCCCACCCTTCTATTTGGTAGGTGGAGTTTCTTTCTAGCAAATCTAGCTTCGAGTATAAGATGATACCTGTATTCTCTATTATCAACTCTCCTGCTTTGTCGATTTTACTCAAGAATTCTGCGTATAGGTTTGGAAGTACCAAGTCAATCTGATTATTCATTCTCAACTCCTCATCTATTTTTCCTACTGCGAGAGTTCTATATCTCATCTTCACTTAGTTCTCTAAAATGTGAAATATGATATCCAAAATAAGACTTCCCCCGATTTTCCTATGAAGATTCAGTGTCCAGCCATATTGGCAATTTCTCCCAAGAATATCATAGGAAGATCCTTGTCAAATGGAAAACTACTTGTTATGTCTTCTTTGAGCGTAACGAAAGACTTTTCTCTTAACTGACTCATTATCTATCCTCTCTTATGCCAGGCATCCTTCGGTTACTTACGATAAACCTTTCAACCTACTGATTAGCTTCCTCTCACATTGAAAAGATACCATTAAAGTTGAATGATCATCTTGCAAGCATCATACATTATCAAATTTTATAGTTTTCAATTTCTTCTCTACTCATGCCTACAAGTTCTGTCGTCCACAAGCCCACAATGTCCGACAAGACTGAATCACAGGTATATTCTTCTTCACCGTCTATATACTTACAGGAAAAGACAGGCTTCCTTGTCGCCGCTTGATAAAATGTCATGGCTACTTCTTCTAGTTTTTGGGGATTGAAATCAAGTGATAGTTTTTGAGCCATATTTCCTCGTACCAGATCCCAATTTTCCTGCTTAACCTGATAGCTTTCTCGTATTTTAGACACATAGCCCCTACAAAATGCTTTCAATAAGTCTGTGTTCTGATAAAGATACCGATAGCTAAAATCCGAAATACGACCTGCGTGAAGTAGGAATGTCAGTAAGTCATCCAGACTTTCTGCTACTCTCCCCACTTGGCCCTCACTTCCGATAAAGCCTATGCTGTTATCTTCGAGAAAAACATATTCTCCCCCACTACCGTCTTGAGCAAAAGCCTTACAGGCAAGAGAGTATTCCTCATTGTTCCCTGAAAACTGAACTTCACTTATCTTGTCATAAAAATAAATATCACATTCAGTCATCAGTAAGGTCCTTAACTGTTCATTTTCTCTGACTTCTTGTAGCTTATCCATGATCATTCCTTTCTTAAGCTAAACACTTATCCATCCATTACAATTCTAATATGGTAGTTTTTAGTTTCATTCTTTAGATTCTTCACAAGGAGATCATTCTGTTTTGATTGTCCGAAGAAAAAACTGACAGCTTTTCCATCTTTTCTTTCGATACACAAATGATAACTTGCCCCATTCAATTTGACACTTCGAATATATTTGACTTCAATCATTTTGATGTTATTCAGCGGAATGATTCTCTTCACAAATACAAAAGCATTGTGAATATAAAGTCTCCCATTGGCAATGTGAAACGGGGCAAAAAAATCACCACCACTACGACGGACAATTATAAAACGTCGCCAAAAGATTAGTAAAAGAATAGAGGCTAATAAGTAAAAGGCAAAACTAAAGACGGGACTTCCCCACATCGTTTTCATTCCAAACAAAAAATATTCGAACATGCATCATTCTCCTTTGACTGACGCTTCTATTTGACAAAAACCAGTGAAAAATACAATTCACTGGTTTTTGAGGTTAATAACGTTGTTTATATGGCTTATTAAAGGCGCTTAGGATATCATCAGATGTTTCAGAATAAGCTTTAACTTCTTTAAAATCACCTTTAACAATAATCCGCTCTGTCGCATTATAGTCCACACAGGTCACCAATGTGATTTCTTTGATACCATCACGATCTTCGATTTCATCTACTCGGTCCGGAGTAACGTGTTTAACTTCCGTAATCTCATAAGTATAAACCTTATCCTTATCGGTCAGGTAAATTTTCATACCCGCTTTAGCGTTAACTAAAGGTGAGAAGAGCATTTGACTGGCATTTTCAACAGTAAAGATATGGTGACTCGCTAGAGAATAGTTGCCCTCTCCCATTTTTTGGTCTGGTTTCATGGTTCCTGCTCCGTAGAACAAGTTTACATTATCCAACCCTTTGAAAATCGGCAAGTTAATCTCCACTTCGGGAATAGCAATTCCTCCAATAACGGGAAGCTTCTGAGCGTCCCACTGAGCGGCTAGAACTGCTTCAGATGAAATAGATTTAACCGAATCAAAATCAAAATTTCCTTCCGTTTTGAGATTTTCATCTATATTTTCTTTAGTAACCTGATTGACTTGGTATTTATTGGTATTCCATACCATAAAGAGATCTCGAATCTTTGAATTAAAAATCAAAGCTAAGGATAAAAGAATTAAGAAAACCGCTAAAATATTGAGAAATAGATTCCTACGCTTATTCTTCTTACTTTTCGTTTTTTTATGAGACATTATGCTTTACCTTCTGTTTCGTTTTCAGTCCCAACTTCTTCTTTTTCTACCGCAGCAACCGTTGTGAAGGTCACAATCTTGGCATCCTGATCTAGACGCATCACCTTAACTCCCATAGTTGAGCGTCCTGTTTGTGAAATATTGGCAACGTTTGTACGGATCATAACACCTGTATCCGTGATAATCATCAGGTCTTCATCTCCTTTAACAGTGAGGAGACCTGCAAGAGGGCCATTTTTCTCAGCAACATTGGCTGTCTTCATTCCTTTACCACCACGACCTTTTGTTGGATATTCAGTTGCAAGAGTACGTTTACCATACCCTTTTTCAGTGATGATAAGGACCTCGTCCTGGTCAGTGATGACACTAGCACCAACTACAGTATCTCCTTCACGAAGGTTAACTCCTCGAACACCTGTCGCGATACGGCTCATGCCACGAATAGCTGATTGATTAAAGCGAACAGCATAACCAAACTTAGTACCAATGATAATATCTGTGTCTTCTTCTGTCAGCAAGACGTTAATCAGTTCATCTTCATCCTTGAGATTCAAAGCCTTAAGTCCATTTTGACGGATATTAGCAAATTCTTTAACACTGGTTCGCTTCACGATACCGTGACGGGTTGTGAAGAAGAAATAGGCGTCATCACTACGTTCAGATTTAACATTAATGATGGTCTGTATGCTCTCCCCTTCATCCAGCTTCAAAAGATTGACAACCGGCAATCCCTTGGCTGTGCGACCGTATTCAGGAATTTCATAACCTTTTAGTCGGTATACACGGCCCTTATTGGTAAAGAAGAGCAAATGATCATGGGTGCTGGTTGAAACCAACTCACGCACAAAGTCATCATCCTTAACTCCCGTACCTTGGACTCCACGACCACCACGTTTTTGAGCAGTGAATTTACCTTGGTCCAAACGTTTGATGTAGCCCTTGTTAGAAAGAGTGATTAAGACATCCGACTCCTCAACCAAGTCTTCGTCTTCAAGAGTTAAGACTTCTCCAACCATTAACTCGGTACGACGTTTGTCACCAAATTTACGTTTTACTTCATCCAATTCATCTTTTATGATTTGCACCACACGTTCTGGTTTAGCAAGAATATCAGCCAAATCTGCAATCAAGGCAATCAATTCATCATATTCAGACTGAATTTTATCGCGTTCCAATCCTGTCAAGCGGCGAAGACGCATATCAAGGATAGCCTGACTTTGACGCTCAGAAAGCTTAAACTTGCTCATCAACTCAGCCTGCGCTTCCGCATCCGTTTCACTAGCACGAATGATACGAATCACTTCATCAATATGATCTAACGCGATTAAAAGGCCTTCTAAGATGTGCGCACGCGCTTCTGCCTTTTCCTTGTCAAAACGAGTACGACGAACAACTACCTCTTTTTGGTGTTCAATATAGGCATCCAAAATTTGACGAAGAGACAAAATCTTTGGTACGCCATTTTGAATAGCAAGCATATTGAAACCAAAGTTAGTTTGCATCTGCGTCATCTTGAAGAGGTTATTGAGGATGACATTTGCAGAAGCATCACGCTTCACTTCGATAATGAAACGAACCCCTTCACGGTTGGATTCATCACGTACAGCTGTAATTCCCTCAATTCGTTTTTCTTGCGCCAAACGAACGATATGCTCATGGACCTTGGTTTTATTGACCATATAAGGAAATTCTGTTACCACGATGCGCTCACGCCCTGTCTTAGTCGTCTCAATCTCTGTTCGAGAACGGAGAACAATCGAACCCTTACCAGTCTCATAAGCCTTATGAATCCCTGATTTCCCCATGACAAGGGCACCAGTTGGAAAATCTGGACCAGGCAAGACTTCCATCAAGTCCCTAGTAGTTACTTCAGGATTGTCCATAACCAACTTCACCGCATCAATGGTTTCGCCCAGGTTGTGAGGTGGGATATTGGTTGCCATCCCAACAGCGATACCAGTTGCCCCATTGACCAAAAGGTTTGGAAAACGAGCCGGCAAGACCAAGGGCTCACGCTCATTGGCATCGTAGTTGTCTACGAAATCAACTGTGTTTTTATTGATGTCACGAAGCATTTCAAGAGCAATCTTGCTCATACGTGCTTCTGTGTAACGCTGTGCAGCGGCACCATCCCCGTCCATGGAACCAAAATTTCCATGTCCATCGACAAGCATGTAACGGTAGCTCCACCACTGAGCCATACGAACCATGGCTTCATAAATAGATGAATCCCCGTGTGGGTGGTATTTACCCATAACATCCCCTGTAATACGGGCTGATTTTTTATGAGGTTTGTCTGGTGTAACACCTAGTTCATTCATTCCGTAAAGAATACGGCGGTGAACAGGTTTTAAACCGTCTCGAACATCAGGAAGAGCCCGCGCAACGATAACACTCATGGCGTAATCGATAAAGCTGGTCTTCATCTCCTTTGTCAGATTGACATTCACTAAATTTCTATCCTGCATTAATAAATGCCTCATTTCACTATTAGTAATTAGATATATTATACCATAATCTGTCCTTCATTTCAGTCTTTGAAAATCACTAAAACGTTTACATCGATAACCGAATAGAATATTCGTGACAAAGCTTTTTAAAAGTGATAGAATGAAAGTGTCTGGGGATTCCCCCAAAAAAAATGAAGGAGATGTTTAGATAATGACTTCAACTAAACAACACAAAAAAGTGATCCTTGTTGGTGACGGTGCCGTAGGTTCATCTTACGCTTTCGCACTTGTTAACCAAGGAATTGCACAAGAGCTTGGAATTATCGAAATTCCACAATTGCACGAAAAAGCTGTTGGTGATGCGCTTGACCTTAGCCACGCCCTTGCCTTCACTTCACCTAAAAAAATCTACGCTGCTCAATACTCTGACTGTGCAGACGCTGACCTTGTTGTTATCACTGCAGGTGCTCCTCAAAAACCAGGTGAAACTCGTCTTGACCTTGTAGGTAAAAACTTGGCTATCAACAAATCAATTGTAACACAAGTTGTTGAATCAGGTTTTGATGGTATCTTCCTTGTTGCGGCTAACCCAGTTGATGTTTTGACTTACTCAACTTGGAAATTCTCTGGATTCCCTAAAGAACGTGTTATCGGTTCAGGTACTTCACTTGACTCAGCACGTTTCCGTCAAGCACTTGCTGAAAAATTGGATGTTGATGCTCGTTCAGTTCACGCCTACATCATGGGTGAACACGGAGATTCTGAGTTTGCGGTTTGGTCACATGCCAACATCGCTGGTGTAAACCTTGAAGAATTCCTTAAAGATACTCAAAACGTTCAAGAAGCTGAATTGATTGAATTGTTCGAAGGTGTTCGTGACGCTGCCTACACAATCATCAATAAAAAAGGAGCTACATACTACGGTATCGCAGTAGCACTTGCTCGTATCACAAAAGCAATCCTTGATGACGAAAATGCAGTACTTCCACTTTCAGTCTTCCAAGAAGGTCAATACGGTGTTGAAAACGTCTTTATCGGTCAACCAGCTGTTGTTGGTGCACACGGTATCGTTCGTCCAGTAAACATCCCATTGAACGACGCTGAAACTCAAAAAATGCAAGCATCTGCCAAAGAATTGCAAGCTATCATTGATGAAGCATGGAAAAACCCTGAATTCCAAGCAGCTTCTAAAAACTAAAGAAAAAAGGTTCCCAAACATGGGAACCTTTTTTCTTTTACTGTAAAGGTTTAAACCCTATTTTTCAAAAGGCTACTTATCTCAGAAGTTATATATCATATCAAATACTCGGTTGGAAAAACACCTAAATTTATACATATATAACTAAAGAAATGAAATCAACCGTGGCAGATGTCATGGAAAAGTATTAGTTCTTGCCCCAAAAATGCCCCAAAGCAACAAAAAAAGCCTACTGATCAAGCTAGAAAGCTTGATACAATAGGCTTTTTGAAAATTCATTATTTAACAGCGTCTTTAAGAGCTTTACCAGCTTTGAATGCTGGAACTTTAGAAGCTGCGATTTCGATTTCTTTACCAGTTTGTGGGTTGCGACCTTTACGTGCAGCACGTTCACGAACTTCAAAGTTACCAAAACCAATCAATTGAACTTTTTCACCAGCTGCAAGGTATTCAGTTACTGCTGCAAATACAGCATCAACTGCTACCGCTGAATCTTTCTTAGTTAAGTCTGTAGCTTCTGCCACTTTAGCGATCAAATCTTGTTTGTTTGCCATGTTAACAAATCCTCCAAATAATTTCTGATTAACAAATATAATCATATCCTAAAATTGCCCATAGGTCAAGTCAAAAACGCCATTTCAAACATTTTTCTCTATTTTTTTAGGAATTATAACGGATTAGAATTGCCCAAGCATTCTCTCCAGTATGAGTTTGAATAATAGAGCCAGTTTCCAGTACAGAGATTGGTTTCTCAACATAGGCTTGTAATAAACTCTTCATCTCATTTGCCCATTCGTTTGTTCCAGCATAGGAAATTCCAATTTCTGCAACTGATTTATGAGTAAGGGCCACCGTTAACTCTTCAAGCCATTTTTTGAAAGTTTTCGCACCACGTCCTTTGACGATTGGTTGGAGTTCGTGGTTTTTCATCTGCATCACTACACGAATATTTAATAGTGAGCTTAATAGTCCCGTCACACGTCCAATACGCCCACCTTTCACTAGGTTTTCTAGAGTCGAAACACCGATATAAAGCTCTGTGTGATTCTTCACTTCTTCTATACGTGCTAGAATAGTTTCTAAATCTTTACCCTCTTTAGCAAGTTTTGCAGCTTCAACAACTTGAAACTTCATAGCCTGATCTGTAAAGGAACTATCAATAACCGTCACATCAGAACTTGAGAGACTTGCACCCTGGCGAGCAGCTTCAACCGTTCCAGACAAGGCATGAGACATATGAATAGCAACAACCTGACTGCCATCTTTTCCCAGCTCTTCAAAGACTTCAGCAAACACTCCTACTGGAGGTTGACTCGTTTTAGGGAGATTCTTGCTTTGTTGCATAAGATGAAGGAATTCCCCCTCTTTTAGATCAGCATCTGAGTAGAGTACGCCATCAATCATAACTGATAAGGGGACAATAGTGATATTTAATTCTTTAACTACTTCTGGTTCGATAGTAACAGAAGAGTCCGTTACAATTTTTACTTGTGTCATAAGTTCAATCTTTCTATTCTTCTCAATAGGATTGGGATTTTTCACTCTTATTATATCAAAAAAATGATAAAAAATCATAAGTAATCCAATTAAAAAAACTGAATTTTTGGTATAATCTATCTATAGAAAAGCGAGGAGCAGCTATGATTCGAAAAGTTCAACCGATTATTACGATTATATTTGGAGCAGCTATCTATGCCTTTGGTCTCACCTACTTTGTTGTTCCTTATCATCTATTTGAGGGAGGGGCGACAGGTATCACCTTGATTACCTACTATCTTTTTAAAATCCCTGTTTCATTGATGAATCTCTTAATCAATATTCCTTTATTTATTTTGGCTTGGAAGATATTTGGTCCCAAGACCCTCTACTCCAGCCTTCTGGGTTCTATTTCTCTCTCTATTTGGCTCGCAATCTTTGAGCGTATCCCCTTGCAATTTGACTTACAAGGTGACCTCATCATCGTTGCTTTAGTCTCAGGGGTTTTACTGGGAGTTGGTTTAGGAATTATCTTTAATGCTGGTGGAACCACTGGTGGCTCTGATATCGTTGCCCGCATCCTCAACAAGTACACCAATATTTCGATTGGGAAATTGCTTTTTGGAATTGACTTTTTCATTTTAATGTTAATTCTGCTTATTTTCCAAGATCTCCGTCTTGTGACCTATACTCTCTTGTTTGACTTCATCATCGCTCGCGTTATTGACCTGATTGGTGAAGGGGGTTACGCTGGTAAAGGTTTTATTATCATTACTCAATATCCTGACCAACTGGCTGATAAGATTAATGAAGAGCTTGGCCGTGGCGTGACCTTTATATCTGGTCAAGGTTATTACAGTAAGAAAGATTTAAAAATTATTTACTGTATCGTCGGTCGGAACGAGATCGTCAAAATGAAGGACATGATTCACCAAGTCGATCCTCAAGCCTTTATCACCATCACAGAGGCCCATGAAATTCTGGGTGAAGGCTTTACTTATGTGAAAGATTAAAAAGCTGGGAAATCCCAGCTTTTATTTTTCTTCTGTGAGGGTTGAATGATGGTAACCGTAAGTAAAGTAAATGATTAGACCAACTACAAGAGCAATGCCAAAGGCAATCCAGGTATCTAGACTATATTGAAGCATAAAGGAAACACAGATAAGGATGGAAAGGATTGGCAAAAGTGGCACCAAAGGAGTTTTAAACTCTCCTTTTTTAGGCATACCTTTATCTTTTCTGAGTTTTATTATTCCGTAGGCTAGTAAAATGAGATAAGCTAAGGTACAGATATTTAAAAAGGCTGCAATACTGGCTAGAGGGAACACTCCTGCAGCAAGGGCTGAAACAACTCCTGTTAAGAGGGTCGCATTTTTAGGAACGCGACTGGTCTTGCTTAATTGTTTGAAGCTTTGAGGTAAAAGTCCATCACGTGCTAAGCTATATATCATTCGAGACAAAGCATAAGTCATGGAAATACATACCGTTATCAGGGTGAGAATGGCTACAAGCGAAACATAGTTGGCTGCCCAACCGATACCAATACTCCGTAATGAAAATGCTACTGCATCGTCCACATTGAGCTTACTATAGTGAACAATCCCTGTCAATACTAAGGTTACCAAAGCATAGAGAATGGTGACGATTGTCAGAGAAAGTACAATTCCTCGAGGAATATTTTTTTGCGGGCTTTGGATTTCATCAACTGCCATGGAAATAGACTCAAATCCGAGAAATCCAAAGAACATCAAAGATGCACCTGCCATAATCCCAGTGCTTCCTCCATAAATCTGGCCAAAGCCAAAAGGAGCAAAATTTGACCAATTTTCAGGCTTGATGTACCAAATACCAACTAGGATAAATAAGGCTAGAGCAGAAAATTTCAAGATTACTAGAAGCGAATTAAAGCGTAAGGCTGCCTTGGAATTTAATAAAACCAATCCCGTTACCAAGGTAAGTACTAGAATAGGCAGAAGATCGATATAGGTTCCCTGTTCAGGATTAAAGGTGCCATTCAAGGCTTGGGGCATGGAGATACCATAATCACTGAGTAAGCCCTTAAAGTAAGCCGCCCAGCCAGACGCCACACCAGATACGGCAGTCATGAATTCCATGATGGTCAACCAGCCAGCAATCCAGGCTGGCAATTCTCCTAAAATCGCATAGAGGTAACTATAAGCACCACCAGTAGCAGGCACACGAGAAGCAAATTCTGCGAAAAAGAGGGCTGATAGAGAAACACACAGGGCAGAAATAACAATGGAAATCACTAGTGATGGACCAGCTAGGGTAGCCGCTGCTGTTCCTGTAATGGTGAAAATCCCTGTCCCCACCATGGCACCGATTCCCAATAGAATCAAATCCCACAATTTCAAATGGCGACGCATCTCTGTCTGTCTCAGACTAACATCCTTGGTTCTAAAAATATTCATACTTCATCTCCACTAAATATAGTTGTTTTATTTTACCATATAAAAGCATTTTTGTGAATATTTATTAGGTCCTTTTTTGAAAAAAATTCTGAACAGAAAGGATTCCTGTTCAGATTTTGCATATTCTTATCCGACTGAACCTTCCATTTCATAGCTAATCAAGCGGTTCAGCTCAACTGCGTATTCCATTGGAAGTTCTTTTGTGAAGGGCTCGACAAATCCCATGACAATCATTTCTGTTGCCTCAGATTCTGACAATCCACGACTCATGAGGTAATAGAGTTGTTCCTCTGAAATCTTAGATACTTTGGCTTCGTGCTCCAAAGCAACTTGTGAGTTGTGAATTTCATTAAATGGAATGGTATCTGACGCTGATAAATCATCCATGATAATGGTATCACACTCGATGTGAGAAACAGATTTCTTAGAGTTCTTGTTAAAGGTTACTTGTCCACGGTAGTCCACCTTTCCTCCGCCTTTAGCGATGGATTTAGACACGATAGAGGAGCTTGTATGTGGAGCGTTGTGGATCATCTTGGCACCCGTATCCTGGTGTTGCCCTGCGTTAGCAAAGGCGATTGAAAGCATGGTACCACGCGCCCCTTCTCCATCCAGGTAAACAGATGGGTATTTCATGGTTGTTTTGGCACCCAAGTTACCATCGATCCACTCAACAGTCGCATCTTTCAAGGCTTTGGCACGTTTCGTTACTAGGTTATAAACGTTATCTGACCAGTTTTGAATAGTCGTATAACGCATATAAGCTCCGTCCAAGGCAAAGATTTCTACGATGGCAGCGTGCAGGCTATTACTTGAATATGTTGGTGCTGTACATCCTTCAACGTAGTGTACGCTTGCTCCCTCATCAACGATAATTAAAGTACGTTCGAACTGACCTGTATTTTCGTTATTGATACGGAAGTAGGTTTGAAGTGGAATATCTACCTTGACACCTTTTGGCACGTAGATAAAGGTTCCACCCGACCATACTGCTGAGTTGAGGGCTGCCAACTTGTTATCTGTCGGTGGTACCAACTTAGCAAAGTATTGTTTAAACAAGTCTGGGTATTCCTTGAGGGCAGAATCCGTATCTGTAAAGATAATCCCCAATTTCTGGAACTCTTCCTTCATGTTATGGTAAACCACTTCTGACTCATACTGGGCAGAAGCTCCTGCTAGATAAGCACGTTCAGCTTCTGGAATCCCGATACGTTCAAAGGTTTCTTTGATTTTCTCAGGAACTTCATCCCAAGAACGGGCAGGTTTATCAGAAGGTTTTTGGTAGTAAATCAAGTCATCAAAGTCAATCTCTGACAAGTCTGCTCCCCAGGTTTGCATAGGCATTTTTTTGAAGGTTTCATAAGACTTCAAACGGAATTCTAACATCCACTCAGGTTCTCCCTTAGCAGCTGATAATTCGCGAATGACTTCTTCGTTCAATCCTTTTCCTGTCGATAGGACAGGCTCTACATCGTCATGGAAACCAAATTTATATTCACCAAGGTCAATTGGTTTTGGTTCTACTCTTTCTTCAGCCATAATATCCTTTCTTTCATTCTTCATTTCTACTGATTCGTAAGACAAAAGAAACTTGTCTTACTTTTTTTCTTGATCTTCAATTGTTTTCTTAAGGGCATTCCAAGCTAGGGTTGCACACTTAATCCGTTGCGGGAATTTTGCAACACCTGATAAGAAAGCTGCATCGCCAAGTTGGTCTTGGCGGTCATCCTTTTGACCTTGAACCATTTCAGAAAAGATGGTTGCAAGTTCTAGAATTTCTTGTTTGGTCTTGCCTAAAACTGCATCTGTCATCATACTAGCAGAGGCAGTTGAAATCGTGCATCCTGAATTTAGAAAAGCAATATCTTCCAAACGGTCCTCTGCGTCAAACTTGACAGAGAGGTTGATAACATCCCCACAGGTTGGATTATTGAGGCTGATTTGCTCAGCATCTTCCAGCTTCCCCTGGTGATGTGGATTTTTCGAATGGTCTGCCACCACTGCCATATAAAGACTATCTAGTTTAGAAAGTGCCATTGAAAAACTCCTTTGTCTTTTGTAGGGCATCGACTAGCTTGTCACAATCTGCCTTGGTATTGTAGATATAAAAACTTGCACGAGCTGTTGCTGGTACATCCAAATACTGGAGCAAGGGTTGCGCACAGTGGTGACCCGCACGAACAGCCACTCCTTCATAATCCAAAGCTGTCGCAAGGTCGTGAGGATGAAGATCACCTAGGTTAAAGGCAATGACACCTGAACGTTGAGCCAAATCCTGTGAACCGTAAATAGTCAATCCTTCGATTGCCTGCAATTTTGGATAGACGTATGCAATCAGTTCTTGTTCATGGGCTTCAATCGCATCCATACCAAGATTTTCTAGGTAATCCACTGCAGCTGCAAGTCCGATAGCACCTGCCATATTGGGAGTCCCAGCCTCAAATTTCCAAGGCAATTCCTTCCAACTAGCAGATTGCTCATAGACGAAATCAATCATCTCGCCACCAAATTCAAGAGGTGACATTTGTTCCAGATACTTTTCTTTACCATAAAGAACACCGATACCAGTCGGGCCAGCCATCTTGTGACCCGAAAAGGCAAAGAAGTCCACATCCAAGTCCTGGACATCAATCTTCATATGGGGCGTAGACTGAGCACCATCCACCACCATGATAGCTCCAACCTGGTGGGCCATTTGAGTAATTTCTTTGATCGGATTGACCACACCAAGAACATTGGAGGCGTGAGCTAGGGAGACAAATTTAACCTTATCAGTCAACTTTGCCTGCAAATCCTCCATATCCAGAGCTCCGTTCTTGAGATAAACATAGACAAGCTCTGCTCCAGTCTTGCGACAGGCCTCCTGCCATGGAATGATGTTGGAATGGTGCTCCATGATAGAAATCAAAACTTGATCTCCCTCAGTCAGGATTTCCTCAGCGAAGCGTGCCACCCAGTTAAGGCTGGTTGTCGTTCCTCTGGTAAAGAGAACTTCCTTTGTAGAGCCTGCATTGATAAACTTACGAATGGTTTCACGAGCAGCTTCATAAGAAGCTGTTGCTCGCTCAGCCAAGGTATGAACACCACGGTGAACATTGGCATTGTCCTGCTCATAGTAGCGGTTGATTGTTTCCAGAACTGCTAGTGGTTTTTGTGTCGTCGCAGCATTGTCCAGATAGACCAGCGGTTCATCGTTGACAATCTGGTCTAAAATTGGAAAATCCTTGCGAATCGCTTCTACATCTAACATAGACTTCCCCTTAGCGTTTTGACAATTTTTCTTCGATAGTTGCAATCATTTCATCACGAACTTCTTTGACTGGAATCTCAACAATTACGGAGCCAAGGAAACCGCGAACAACCAAACGCTCAGCAGTCGCCTTATCCAAGCCACGGCTCATGAGATAGTACATATCTTCTGGATCCACCTGACCGATAGAAGCCGCGTGACCTGCAGTTACGTCATTTTCATCAATCAAAAGAATTGGGTTGGCATCTGAACGTGCTTGGTCTGAAAGCATAAGAACACGACTCTCTTGCTGCGCATCTGCTCCCTTGGCACCCTTGATAATGTGGCCAATACCATTGAAGGTCAAGGTAGCTTTCTCAAGAATAACCCCATGTTGGAGGATATTTCCAATTGAGTTGCAACCATAGTTAGTCACTCGTGTATCAATCCCTTGTACCTGACGGCCACTTGAAAGAGCTACGGCTTTAAGGTCAGCATGGCTACCATTCCCAATCAAGTCGCTATCAAAGTCCGCAACAACATTTCCTTCGTTCATGACACCAATTGCCCAGTCAATGCTTGCATCGTTGCCTAGTTTACCACGACGGCTAATGTAAGCAGTGACATTTTCACCTAGACGGTCAATAGCCGCAAACTTCACTTGCGCACCAGAACGTGCAATCACTTCTACTGTGATATTTGCAGTTGCCTTAGCACTACCTTCACCACGTGACTCTAAACGTTCTAAGTAACTAATCTTAGAGTTTTTACCAGCAATGATAAGGATATGCTTGTTAAATGGCACATCGCTATCGCTGTCTTGGTAGAAAATTCCTTCAATTGGCTCTGTGATTTCTACGTTATCAGGAATATAGAGTACAGCACCACTGTTAAAGTAAGCTGTGTGGTAGGCTGCTAATTTATCATCGTCATACTTAACTGATGACATGAAGAATTCCTCGATCAGCTCTGGAATTTCTTCTAAAGCTGAGTGAAAGTCTGTGAAGACAACACCCTGTTCAGCTAATTCAACTGGGGTTTGCTCAAAAACAGTTTGGGTTCCTACTTGCACCAACTTCAAGTGGTTATCTAAAGCTGTGAAATCTGGAACATTTGCTGATGGCTCACTTTCTGTAATCGTTCCATCTCCCAGATTCCAACGGTGAAATTTGACACGCTCAATGACTGGTAATTCCAAACTCTCAATCTTATCAAAAGCTTTTTGACGGAGGTCAGCCAACCAGCTTGGTTCAGCGTGCATTTCTGAAAAAAGTTTAATATTTTCTTTAGTCATTTACTTCTCCTAAAAGATACGAGGGAATTACAATTCTTCCTTGTAGTCATAGCCAAGTTCTTCAGCTAGTTTTGCGTATCCTTCACGCTCCAAACGCGCAGCCAATTCTGGACCACCAGAAAGGACAACACGACCTTCCATCATCACGTGTACCACGTCTGGTGTGATGTAGTTCAATAGACGTTGGTAGTGAGTGATGATCATAGCACCAAAGCCTTCGCTACGCATAGCATTGACACCTTTAGACACAACTTTAAGAGCATCGATATCAAGACCTGAGTCAATCTCATCAAGAAGGGCAAAAGTTGGTTCCAACATCAAGAGTTGTAGAATTTCATTACGTTTTTTCTCTCCACCAGAGAAACCTTCGTTGAGGTAGCGCTCTGCCATTTCTTCTTTCATGTTGAGCAATTCCATTTTTTCATCCAATTTAGTGATGAACTCGCGAATTGAAATCTTTTCATCGTCTTCTTTACCAGCATTCATAGCTGCTCGAAGAAACTCAGCGTTAGTAATTCCAGGAATTTCTGATGGGTATTGCATAGCAAGGAAAAGTCCCATACGCGCGCGTTCGTCCACTTCCAACTCAAGGATGTTTACGCCATCAAACAAGACCTCCCCTTTGGTAACTTCATAGTTTGGATTTCCCATGATAGCGGCAGAAAGAGTCGATTTACCAGTACCATTTGGTCCCATGATAGCAGCGATTTCTCCTGTTTTCAGAGTCAGATTGACTCCTTTCAAAATTTCTTTCCCTTCAATCTCAACGTGAAGATCTTTGATCTCTAATACTGACATGATAATTCCTTTCTTTTTCAGGCCTATTTCCTTTATCCTTTGAGAAATCACTTACATTTCTCTAAAAATACAAGAAAAGATCCATAAATATACCCTACTAGTATAACAAAAAAAAGCCTAAAAGGCTTTGATTTTGTCTAGAAGCTTGGAGCTAGTCCTTGCGGTTTAGGTGCTGATCAATGGTGTCTACAATTTTTCCCATCACGTAACTTAACCTAAAATTTCGAAAGAGTAGAATGGCCCAAAAGGCTGCCATGAAATAACGCCCGGTCATCCAGGCTTCATTGAAAAAATAAGTCTCAGCAGCCGTAAATAACGTTATCATAATAAATTGTTGTCTATTCATAAACTTATTGTATCATGAAATCTTTCTTTAGTCTTCCTCTACCTTCACTTTATCAGCCAGAAATTCAAATCCTTCTGGAATCAAACTCTCTTCTTCCACCTCTTGATTGGTTTGAGAAGACTTGTTTTTAGCTGAAAATGCTGCTCGAACCTCTTTCCATTCCTCCATGGAAATGGCTAAAATCTCAGGTGAAAAACCTGCTGCCTGACTGAGGATGTTGCCAAACATGGTATTGAGATTGTCCCGTTTCATGGTTTGCCCTGCATTGAAATTAGACTCAAAGGCTAAAATAGCATGATGTTCATTGGCCGCAACTGGTTGAGAACCAACAAGCAGAGCCTTATCCGGACCAGCTAAGCTTTCGATCACTTCTCCCCATGCATTCTGGAGGCGAATCAAGTTTTGCCGTGCCAAATCAGGATTTTCGACAGCTTCTTGCAGGATAGTCTGAACTTTATTACGGTCTACTCGATAGACTGTCTTGGAAGTGGTTGGACGGCTAGGGACTGGCACCACTTGTTTAGGAGCTGTTCCAACATTGGCAAGTTCTTGTTTGAGACGAACTACTTCCTGTCTCAGTGCAGAAATTTCACTTTCGACAGTTTCTGAAAGCACTGATTCAGGCTTGATCTCAGCTAAACGAATGGTCATCATCTCAGCATAAATCTTAGGTTGCAGGCTTGCTTTCATATCTGCCAAACTCACAGTCGCTATTCGAATCATTTCAAAGAGGCTTTCCTGAGATAAAGCTAGATTGTCCATAAAAACTGGACTATGATGAGTATTTTCGCCACCAGTCTGAACAACTAATAGATCCCGCAAATACTGCAAGAGATCCGTCACAAAACGAGTCATGCTCTTGCCATTCTCAAATAAAAGATTCAGAGAATCAAGCGCTTTTGGGACATCCTGCTGGGACAAGGCAGCTACATAGTCATCTAGTGCTGATAAACTAATGGTGCCTGTAATCTCCTCAGAGATAGCAGTCGTGAGCTCGTTTCCCTGTGTTAAACTCAAGGCTTGATCCAGAATGGACAAGGCATCCCGCATTCCACCTTCAGCTCGTCTGGCAATGATTTCCACAGCCTCCGGTTCAGAACTGATATTTTCTTTTTCTAGAATATGATAAATATGCTCCTTGATATCTTGAGTTTTAATCGATTTGAACTCAAAACGTTGAACACGCGATAAAATGGTTGCAGGAATCTTATGCAATTCAGTGGTCGCCAAGATAAAGACAACATTTTGAGTTGGCTCCTCAAGAGTCTTCAAAAGCGCATTAAAGGCTCCCGTAGACAGCATATGAACCTCGTCTATGATATAGACCTTATAACGTGCCAAGCTAGGTGCATAGGTAGATTTGTCACGAATTTCACGGATTTCATCAACTCCATTATTTGAAGCCGCATCCATTTCAATAACATCTTCTAGGCTACCTTCTGTCACTGCCTGACAGATATAGCAGTTATTACATGGTTCTCCGTCCACTTGGTTCGGACAGTTCATAGCCTTGGCAAAAATCTTGGCTACACTGGTCTTCCCAGTCCCACGAGGGCCCGAGAAAAGATAGGCATGACTAATCTTTTCCTGCTCAACCGCTTGTTTTAGGGTTTTAGCCACAACTTCTTGACCTACTAGTTGTGAAAAAGTCTGACTTCTATATTTTCGATAAAGTGCTTGATACATTAGGCTTTCTCCTCAAACATCGTAAAGTCCCATTCTGTCTTCTCAAGCAAAATAGCGACAAATTGTTCCAAGTAATCGCGGTCAATGGCATTGTAATCATCAATAAGTGAAGAATCCAGGTCTAAGACACCTAGCAATCGACCATTCTTGAGCATGGGAACTACGATTTCACTCTTGGCCTTACTATCGCAAGAAATGTAGTTTGGATATGTGCTCACATCCCCTACTAAAATAGTCTCTTGAAACTCAGCAGTTTCTCCACATACGCCTTTCCCAAGCGGAATACGAATACAAGAAACACCACCCTGAAAAGGACCTAAAATCAACTCACTACCATCAAACAGATAAAAACCTGCAAATACAGTATTTGGAAAGCGAGATTTTAGGAGGGCGCTAGCATTCGAAAGATTGGCAAGAACATTGCTCTCACCCTCTAGTAAATAAGAGAGTTCCTCATTCAACAGTTGATAACGTGATTGTTTTTCTGAATCTAACATAAAACTATTATATCAAAAATGAGAAAGAGACAAAAGAAAAATCCCTTGTTTTAAACAAAGGATTTTGCGATTATCAATTTGATTAAAGTTCGATATCACCGAACAAGTCAGCCATTGAGAATCCTGTTTGTGTTTCTGGAAGTTCAAAATCACGTTTTTCTTGACGTTTTGGACGACGTGGACGAGCAGCACGTTTTTCTTCTTTTTGTCCTTCTTCTTGAGCTGGACGTTCTTCAAGAGCTTTGATAGAAAGAGATACGCGTTCTGCGTCAGCGTTAACATCAAGTACTTTAACAGTAACTTCTTGACCTACAGTAAGAGCTTCTTTGGGATTTTCGATACGTTTGTGTGAAATTTGTGATACGTGAACAAGTCCATCGATACCTGGCAATACTTCAACAAATGCACCGAAGTCAGTCAAACGTTTAACTGTTCCTTCTACTACATCACCTTTAGCCAATTTTTGCTCAACGCCATCCCATGGTCCAGGTGTTGTTGCTTTAAGTGAAAGAGATACGCGTCCTTCTTCTTCATTAAGATCAAGGACTTTAACTTCGATTTCTTCACCAACAGTTACAACTGATTTAGGTGATACGTTACGTTCGTGTGATAATTCAGTCAAGTGAACCAATCCGTCGACACCACCGAGATCGATGAAAGCACCAAAGCTAGTGATACGAGCAACTTTACCAGTTACTACATCACCAACAGCTAATTTACTGAATACTTCAGCACGAGCTGCTGCAGTAGCTGCTTCAACAACTTCACGACGTGAAAGGATGAAGCGGTTTTCTTTAGGGTCAACTTCTTTGATTTTAGCATCAAATTCTTGACCTACGAAACGTTCAGTGTTACGTACGAAACGAGTATCCAACATTGAAGCTGGGATAAATCCACGAACACCTTCAAATTCTACTGAAAGTCCACCTTTAACAGCACGAGTTCCTTTAACAGTAACAACTTCTTCTTCGCGTCCTACAAGTTTGTCCCATGCTTTGCGAGCTTCAAGGCGTTTTTTAGATACAAGGTATGTAACTGTATCAGTATCTTTACCAACTACTTGACGAAGTACAAGAACATCCAATACTTCTCCTACTTTCACAAAGTCATTGATATCTGCATCGCGATCGTTTGTCAATTCGCGAAGAGTCAAGACACCTTCAACACCAGTCCCAGAGATTGCAACGTTAGCTTGAGTCACATCAACTGTCAATACTTCAGCACTAACAACATCACCAGGCTCAACTTGGCTAACGCTATTTAGCAAATCTTCAAATTCGTTCATCTAAAAAATCCTCCAACAATCAAGTCTTTCCAAACTTGACATACTACTTATAATTTTTTTCCTAAGCACCCGCAAAGACATGTTCACATCGTTCACGCCTTTCAATTATAAAAATAAAATACCCTAAGATATTTTTCTTTTTATCTTGAACTTATTACCTAAGAACTGGGGTAGCTGGATTCGAACCAACGCATGAGGGAGTCAAAGTCCCTTGCCTTACCGCTTGGCTATACCCCAATGATGAATGGAGAGAGAGGGATTCGAACCCCCGAACCCGAAGGAGCGGATTTACAGTCCGCCGCGTTTAGCCTCTTCGCTATCTCTCCAATGTTCAACGAAGACTATTATATCATGAAATTTTCAATAAAACAAGTATTATTTTGTCAAATTATAGTTTTCAATCAAAATTTCCACAGCTTTTTCAAGTTTTTTATAAAAACTATCGACATTTCCATTCTTTATGATGGCAAATTGGTTATCTAATTCGGCAATTTCGCCAATTACCTTTTTCCCGATTGTCAAAACGTAGCCTTCATAGCTGTCTTTTCCAACAGTAACTTTTGCATCTGTTAATTGAATTTCAATTTTCTTATCTTTTTTACTCATACTGTACCTCTTTTCACTTTCTCTATTGTACAAGAAAAAACTCAAACTAGCAAGAAAAAACTCCATTTCAGCCATTACAACTGCTATGGAGTTTCACTTTAACTAATTATTTATGTATCTTTGCAAATTAACCTCTTAGTTATTCTCTATCTCCTCTGTATATTTCGGTCTGATAGTTGTTCCATAATTAGTAATTGTTCGTTTTTGAACGAGTGGCAGCTCTGTACGGTAATATACAGTACGCCACGGTTCCCATGCAAGTCCTGTTTTCTCTTGGATTTTCACACGAATATTACGAACATTTCCTCTAAACTGAAGTTCTGTTTGGAAGCCAGAAGTCCTATTTTTACCGTTATCTTCCCATTCACGAGAACGGATACTTTCGATACCATCTTCATCGTAGGTTACTTCATCCCAATAAATATAATACCGTGCAACGTACTCTCCTTTATGATGCAAGTTAAGGTATCCATTCTTATAAGAGGTCACCTTCGTTTCAATATAATCTGTACTACTTTGAATTGTTGCAACTTGATTATCTCTTAAAAAGGCTGTTTTATAAGAAACTGGTACTGCTGGATTTTGTGTGCTGAAATTTGCCCCCTCCTGAATTAGTTTTTTAAGGTCCTCAGCTGTTCCAGTCACCACACGTGCAGCACCATCTGCATTTCCTCCGACAATAGCAGCTGTAACTGAAGTGTTTTTCAAGACACGAGCCCATTCAGATTCTGGATTGATTGGCACGCCTTTAATTACAGCATTGATAGCAGCTTTAAGTTCTGTACTTGTACTTGTAGTCTCAAATTTGACATACATTTGACGTCCGTAAGATACACTTGAAACATAAACTGGAGGAGTTTGATTATCTAGACCACGATCTTGCAAATCTTTTACTGTGACATCGTCACCAAAAACATCTGAAGGATTTTTAGGTGCATCAAAGTTTGCAGTATAATAAACTTGTTTGAAATCCACTACCTCAATTTGCTTTTCACCTTTTTGTGCAGCTTCAAAGTCAATTTTTAAATTAGCTCCTACTTTTTCAAAATCACTTCCAAACTTCGCTTTTAGTTGATTCATGCTATAAGCTGAAGTAGATTCGTAGTGCATACGAGCAGGTGCAGGATTATTTGCTGCATACTTTTCATTCCAACGATTTACTAATGTATTGATTCCTTCTTGCATACCGCTAACCGTTGGTTCTGCATCTGTATGACTATCTGCCCCTGCCATTCCAGGCAAATCTACACTAATCCTACCTGGTTTTCTAGAAATACTTACAAGCTGTGGTTTATTTTCCAAAAGATCTTGATTCGCCTTAAACAAAGCTCCTAAGAAAATGTCACTATTCCCATTAATAGATACATCCTCAGATTTATTTGAAAGACTCTTCTTCACTTTTTCAACAACAATAAACTCATTGCCTTGCTGTTTAGCACTTGTATTAGAATAATTTTCGATAGTTTCACCCTTCCGAGTCAGAATATCAATTTTATTATAAGTTAGTCCAAAGAGATATTTATTCAGGTCCTTACCTTCTTGATTTGTAGCTTTCATGAGGCTATCCATGACATCTACACTGTTATTATTAGTAGCTGAACTTGGGACCGTTTCTTTTTCAGTATTCTCTGCATCTGTTTTTAGATTACTACTTGAAACTGTCGTTTCTGTCGCCTTTACTGTGTTAGCTTCAATAACAGCTCCTGCACTTAACAAAAATGCTACAATAACTACGCTACACACACCAACTCTATGCTTCCGAATAGAATACCGAAATCCTTTTTCTTGATTGTTTTGAATCATACAAAAACTCCTATTTATTATTTCATCTCTTGAATGCGCTTTCCAGGGATATCATTATTTTATCATATGATAACTGATTATGCAATCGTTTTCCATGAATGTTTTCTCATTAATCATTTGTTTTTAAACACAACAAATCATTTTGTCTATTTTTGTGGTGCTCATAAGAAAAAGTAGACAAAAGCATTTAGAGTATCCACGTATATTTATGTTATTTAAAAAGAAAATTCATTTTACTAATCATCTCTTACGAGAAATTTACAATTAATTTGAAGAAGCTATTTTACCACCCTAAATAAAAAACAAGGGCACTACTCACATTCGAATAGAGCCCTCGTCTTCTTATCCTAACAATATCGTTCAGCAACTTTCTATACTACCTATTTCTTGCACTTCGTGCTGCTGTCACAGTAGCTTATTCCGCAGTAGCTGACGAAATCGCATCCCCTTCAGTTGTCCGTTTCTCTTTTTCTGGTATTGTCGAACTCGAGGTCAGATGATTGGATTTCTTTTGAATCACTATAGAAATCAGAACCTCTTTTCTACTACCATCATTAAATACGACCAACAGCTTGCCCTGATAATTTCCTGCTACTTGAAGATTTATCTTTGAATAGTCCGTTACATCCTGAAGCACTATATTCTGAGGTAATTGTCCTTTGTTCTTGATATTATCTCGTAAATCAATACTTCCATTTTCATTCAAAATCTCATCATTTACTTCGACATCATAAACATCTGCATCATGAAGCTGCTGATTAAAATGTAGGCGAGATAGATTTTCTTCAGCATATCCTCTACCATCCATCGACCACTTGTCTCCGACAGAAAACCCCGGTTGACCATTCAATAACGATTCAAAGTAACTTCGTGAACCATGACAATTAGTCGTATTTCCTATATTGATTGCATGAGCAAAATTCCCCACCGCAGGAATCAGTTTGTCATTATTCACCATATAATGGATTGAACGTCCTTCCAGAGTGAGTTGCTCCCCTACTTTGGCCAGCCTATTGAGCCATTGAGTAAATATTCCACCTTTGATTTTAGGTGCATTAAAAGTATAAGATTGCTTGAACCAAGTATAGTTCTCCTCTTTTGAGTTAATCAAAGCACGATGAGCTAAATATCCCCCTAAGGAATGTCCAGTCGCATAGAGATTGGTAACTGTATGCTCCGCTTCATATTTTTTCAATAAATTTTCTATAGATATAGCTTGCTTAGGGTTCAAGCCCAAAAAGATAGCCGTATCATCATCCGTATCAGCGCTACCTTTCGTTCCTCTTACCGCCAATACTTGGACTGTTTTATCAGCTAAATAAGGTACATCGCTTCTATTCTCGAACAGCACTGCATCAAAACCATTACTCAAATGATAGGTTTCACGAACCGTCCAAAAGCGAGACAACTCCGTGTGCATCATCGCGTATTCTTGGCGTCCTTTATAAAGCTCTTCTAACGGATTTTGAGAATCCAACACCTCAGAAATATAGTCATCATCACGATAACATAACTCCATAAACATCGCCATATCCCTTGAGCTGATATCCCATTGAAGGGGATTTTTATCCTCCCTATCCGAAATACCATCCCCATCCGTATCCTTGAGGCGCGGATGACTATTATAGCCGTAATAAACTCGACCGTTTTTAGTATAAGTATACAATTCTTCTGAATTATACAATCCATCCCCATCATCGTCACCATCTGGTTTCAAGACTTCTTCACCATACAACAAGGAATCAACGCGATTGTCTTCCAATCGGATTTTTCCTTCTGCAATTGCTTGAGCAGTTTCAGTTGTCAATTTTATTTTATCAACTTCTTGAGCCTCTCCGGCTTGAGCTTGAAATCCTAAAGCGAGCACAATTGCTACGCTTCCTGCTATCACGTATCTTTTTTTATTCATCTTTCTCTCCGAAACAAAGAGCCAGCTACAATGCTGGCCCTTTTTAGCTTATTCCTTTAGCAATCTACTTTCCTTAAGTATTCGCTATCAAACTTAGTCATTCGCATCATCTTCATGCTTCTTACGTGCTACTCCATACAATGTCCCCGCGCCTACAATTGCAGCCATAGCCGCAGCTGTAAAGAATGGATTAACAGTCGAACCTGTATTAGGTAATGTTTTCGTAGCTGAATTTATTTGATTTCCTGTAACATCGTCACCATTAGAATGATTGCCGTCCGTAGCTTTTTTCTCTACGTGAATTGTCACAGTTACTTCATCTTTAGATCCATCTGGGTAGGTCACTTTCACCTTCGCTGTCTTATCGCCTGGCGTTGTAGTATCTACTGGACTTTCAAATTCAAATTTCGTTCCCTTTGGTAGGTCTGGAATATTTGCAATTGAATCTTCAGCCTTTGGTGTTTCACCTGTTTTGACTGTTTGATCTTTACCTTTTGGTTCATGAGTGTCTGCGTCCGTAGCTTTTTTCTCTACGTGAATTGTCACAGTTACTTCATCTTTAGATCCATCTGGGTAGGTCACTTTCACCTTCGCTGTCTTATCGCCTGGTGTTGTAGTATCTACTGGACTTTCAAATTCAAATTTCGTTCCCTTTGGTAGGTCTGGAATATTTGCAATTGAATCTTCA
>AORU01000002.1 GCA_000344275.1 Streptococcus oralis subsp. tigurinus AZ_3a
CTTGAATATACAATATAAGTGCACAATAAAAACTCATAAGATTTTCTAGTAAAATAGAATTGAACAAACTAGTTACGAAAGGAAATCTTATGAGCTACCATCATTTTACCATAGATGAGCGTGAAAGTATTCTCATTTACCGTATGCAAGGCCTAAATTTTTCTCAAATTACTAAGTTGTTCCATCGTCATCCGTCTAGTATTAGTAGCGAGTGGAAACGAGATCTAAGAGAAGAAAGCTATTCTCCAAGTCATGCACAGGAATCTTACCATATTGCTAAATCACACTGTGGGCGGAAACGGATGCTTGAAATAGATCACAATTTAAGCAATACCGTCAAATATCTATTGCTCGATTATCAATGGTCTCCTGAAGAAATAGAAGGCCGGTTGCGATTAAGCTGTTATTAGTTATCAAACGATTTATAGAGCCATTTACAGAGAGCATTTTGATGATAACTCACTATCTCATGGTGCTCGTGGTGTCATTCGCAAGCTCCGCCATCGTAGCAAAACACGCCATGCAAAAGGTCATGTCGAAAATAGAGGGCGAATTTCTATTTCTCATACAATTCACGAAAGACCAGAAGGTAGCTGTTAAGAAAAGCAAATTGGTAATAGAAGCTATGGTAAAAATGTTAGAACCCTTGACAAAGCATACAGTAACTCCTGATAGAGGGAAAGAATTCACGTATCATCAAGACTTGGCTGACAAATTAAAGGGAGAGGCCTATTTTCCTGACCCTCATGCTCCATGGCAACGAGGGACTAATGAAAATGCGAATGGACTACTAAGAGAATATTTCCCAACAGGAAGTGATCTAACATTGGTTGATAGAAAATCTCATGAATACAAGGCTATCAAGCGCTACGGGAAGCTCATTCAACAGAATAGTCGTAAACTCAGTGATAAACGATTTTATCGCCCGATTTTTCGCATGCATCTAACCAACAAATAGATTCTAGAAAAGATTCTCTCTTACTCTCAAGAACTACGAGAATATTATGAAATCTATCAGCTCTTACTTTCCCATTTTCATGAGAAACAGGCTGGGTAATTCTTTGGACTCATTGAAGATACTATTTCTTATGTAAATCCTATCTTTCTAACTGTTTTTAAGATCTTTTTGAAAGATAAGGACAAGAGCCTGAACGCAATTGACTTATCCTACTCAAACACAAAACTAGAAGTTACTAATAGCCTCATTAAGGTCATCAAGCGCAATGCTTTCGAAAACTTTGATAACTTTAAAATTAGAATTCTCATCGCTTTGAACATTAAAAAGGAGAGGAACAAAATGATCCTCTCCAGGTTATAACTTTTCTTCAACCCACTACAGTTGACAAAGAGCTATTATATATCAATATCATTGACTAGATTTTTCTCTTGATTTTCGGATAAAAATCGTTCTTTCTGTGGACGTTTCTTTCGTTTGAGGAGAGCTTCGGCAGACATGGCTTCTTCCTTACTGGCAAAACCTTGAGCATAGATAAGTTTGACTGGCAAGCGAGCTCGGGTATACTTGGCTCCCTTACCACTATTATGAGTGGCAAGGCGCCTCTTCACATCCGTTGTATAGCCCGTATAGTAAGAACCGTCGCGACACTCCACCACATACATATAGGCCTTATGATCCATAGTAAATCTCTTGAATTTCTGGCGTGTAGGAACCATCGTCATTGTGAACAATGAGCGGTGGCAAAACCTTGAAGCCACTGGTCGATCCATCCTTGATAGCTTCGATTAAGAGCATATTGGCCTCCTTCTCTCGTTTAGGATAAACAAATTGCAAGCGCTTGGGTGCCAAATTGTGGCGTTTGAGCATATCTAAGATATCCAAGAGCCGATCTGGACGATGAACCATGGCCAAACGGCCATTAGACTTGAGAATACTCTGAGCACTACGGCAAATTTCTTTTAGGTTAGTCGTAATTTCGTGTCTGGCCAGAAGGTAGTGTTCACTCTCGTTCAGATTGGAATGCGGATCCACCTTAAAATAAGGAGGATTACACAAAATCATATCCACCTTACTTCCCTGAATGTGGGCAGGCATATTTTTCAAATCATCACAGATGACCTGCATCTGCTCTTCCAAGCCATTCAACTGAACCGAACGCTCTGCCATATCCGCCAAACGCTCCTGAATCTCTACAGATAGAATTTTTGCCTCTGTACGACTACTTGCAAAAAGTCCCACTGCACCATTTCCAGCACAAAAGTCCACAATTAAACCCCGTTTAGGGAAGCGAGGAAAGCGTGACAAGAGAACACTATCCACCGAATAGCTAAACACCTCTCTATTTTGAATGATCTTGATATCTGTCGAAAAGAGCTGGTTGATTCGCTCTCCTGGTTTTAACAATTGTTCTTCTTTCATACTTTTATTATAACAAATTATGTTAATATTACAAATGATTTACATAGGCGTATTTATGGCTTCTTCTTTAAATGCTCTAATGCCTCACGCGTCCAAACAGGCATCATTCGGGCAAGAGGAGCAAATCCGTGCTTGATCCGATCATTTGAAAAACGTCTCCGTCTTGGCAATTGATGTTTTTCCTCTTCCAAGGTACGGATAGAAAGACTGGCCTTCCCAGTGTATTCGTCAAAATCCACCACCTGAACTTGGACTTCATCACCAATTTTTAAAATGTCATAGATATTTTCAATAAATCCCGTCCGAATCTCCGAGATGTGAATCAGCCCTGTCACCCCTGTCTCTAACTCAACAAAGGCACCATAGGGCTGAATTCCTGTAATACGCCCAGTTAGCTTATCACCAATTTTCATTCTAGTCCTCAATTTCAATCGTTTCAATTACTACATCTTCAACTGGCTTGTCCATTGCACCAGTCTCAACAGCTGCAATGGCATCCAAGACCGCAAACGATTCTGCATCTACCAATTGCCCAAAAACAGTATGGCGACGGTCAAGGTGAGGAGTTCCACCTTGTTCTGCATAAATCTCAGCGATTGGTTCAGGCCAGCCACCACGCGCAATCTCTTTCTTAGAGTATGGCAAGTGTTGGTTTTGCACGATAAAGAACTGACTTCCATTGGTATTTGGACCAGCATTGGCCATAGAAAGAGCGCCACGAACATTATAGAGTTCTTCTGAAAATTCATCCTCAAATGCTTGACCATAAATTGACTCTCCGCCCATACCAGTACCAGTTGGGTCTCCACCTTGAATCATAAAATCCTTGATAATGCGGTGGAAAATCACACCATCATAGTAACCATCTTTTGAAAGAGCAACAAAGTTGGCTACTGTTTTGGGAGCCTGCTCAGGGAAAAGCTTGATACGCAAGTCTCCGTGATTTGTCTTAATAGTCGCCAACGGACCTTCTACTGTTTCAATGTCTACTTGTGGGAAATGCAATTCTTTTTCTACCATACCAAATTCTTCTAAGGCATCAAAAATGCCATCTTCTTCTACTGTTTTTGTAATATAATCTGCTTTTTCTTTGATTTTTTCATGGGAAACTCCCATGGCAATGCTAATTCCTGCATAATCAAAGAGTTCCAAGTCATTGAGACCGTCTCCAAAGACCATGACATTCTCTGGTTTCAAGCCTAAATGGTCCACCACCTTTGCTACACCAGTTGCTTTGGATCCTGAAATAGGCACGATATCAGATGAATGTTCATGCCAACGCACCATGCGAAGTTTACCTGAGAGACTATCTGGTAACCGCAAGTCGTCCCCTTTTTCCTCAAAGCTCCACATCTGGTAAATGTCCGCTTTTTCATGAAAATCTGGATCCACATCCAAGTTTGGATAAATCGGATCAATTGCCTCACTGATCAGTTCTGTTCGAGTGGAGAGTTTGGCGTCATGACTGCCAACCAAACCGTACTCAATCCCTTCTCGCTTGGTCCAAGAGACATACTCCTCAACATCTGACTTGTCAATCTGATGCTGATAAATGACCTGGCCTTTTTTATCTTCTATATAAGCCCCATTCAGGGTTACAAAAAAGTCAGGTTTGAGCTCACGAATCTCTGGAACGACACCGAAAATACCACGTCCAGAGGCGATTCCTGTTAAAATTCCTTTTTCACGCAACTGCTTAAAGACAGTGGGAATTGTAGCTGGAATAAAACCTGTCTTTGACGTACGCAAGGTATCATCAATATCAAAAAAGACGATTTTAATCTTCTTTGCCTTGTATTTTAATTTCGCATCCATCTCTCTACCTCTTTTTTCCATTACTCTTTCCATTATACCATAAAGTAGGCAAATCCCACATCCCCAATAAAATCCTTGTCTCTTATCCGAATTCCTTTACTAGATACAAAACCAAATCATCATTATTTTGGCTAGTTGCATTCATTTCCAAGGGTTGATTTCGATACCAAACACCCGTCCCATCTGGAATATAGCCTCGTTTGATGTACAATCTCTGGGCAGGTCCATACCCTGAATGGAGACCAACACCAAGGGTCACCTTATCCGATATGAGCTCAACTCGTTTTTCCGCTTCTTCCATCAAGAAGTTTCCAATACCTTGATTTTGAAAGGGCTCAAAGACATTGAAATCTGAAAGTTCTGGAACCATTTCAGCAAAGGGGCCCTGCTTAGCATCGGGTAAAATAGTAATGTAACCCGCTACAGCACTAGTAAGATCAGCAATTAACACTTCCCTCTCTCCACTTTCCTGCTCCTTAAAGTATCGAGTTAAAATCTCCTCTCTACTTGGCCAACCTTGGCTGATAAATCCTCGAGATAGATCTTTAATGTCAGATTCTTGCATTTTTCTAATTGAACATGTCGTCTTCATAAGTTGCTCCTTTAAAGCTTTCTCCTACCATTATAGCACGATAATAAAGATTAAAAGAAAAAACCTAGTAAGACAAAAGAATCTTACTAGGTCAAAAAGGGACTCCATTCTAACAGAGTCCTGGAAAAGTCTGAAAAAAGGGCCACTAGACCCAACTCGCTCTCTCATTTCCATGCTCGTGAAAAAAAGACCCACCCGGGTCTTTTCTTTAATCTTCGTTTACGAAAGGCATCAAAGCCATTACGCGAGCGCGTTTGATAGCTGTTGTTACTTTACGTTGGTTTTTAGCTGAAGTTCCTGTTACACGACGAGGAAGGATTTTCCCACGTTCTGAAACGAAACGGCTAAGAAGCTCAGTATCTTTGTAATCAACATATTCAATTTTGTTTGCTGCGATGTAATCAACTTTTTTACGGCGTTTGAATCCGCCACGACGTTGTTGAGCCATGTTTTTTTCTCCTTTATAGTATTAATTGTCCATTAGAATGGTAAATCATCATCTGAAATGTCCAATGGATTTGTTGCTCCAAATGGATTCTCAGAACGTGAAAAGTCTGGTACTGGGTTTGCAGGTGCTGATTGAGCAGCAGTTGGTGCAGAATAAGCGCCACCTGAATGTCCTTCACGCACTCCGCGGCTTTCCAACATTTGGAAATTATCCGCCACGACTTCTGTTACGTAAACACGTTGTCCTTGCTGGTTATCGTAACTACGAGTCTGGATACGGCCTGTGATCCCGATAAGAGAGCCTTTTTTAGCCCAGTTGGCAAGATTTTCAGCCTGTTGGCGCCACATAACGACATTGATAAAATCAGCCTCACGTTCGCCATTTTGACTCTTAAATGTACGGTTTACTGCAAGAGTAAAAGTCGCAACTGCTACATTTGATGGGGTATAACGCAACTCAGCGTCACGAGTCATACGCCCTACAAGTACAACATTGTTAATCATAATCTACCTTCTTACGCGTCAAGTTTGACGATCATGTGACGAAGAATGTCAGCGTTGATTTTTGAAAGACGGTCAAACTCTTTAAGAGCTGCGTCGTCGTTTGCTTCAACGTTAACGATGTGGTAAAGTCCTTCACGGAAATCTTGGATTTCGTATGCAAGACGACGTTTTTCCCATGATTTTGATTCAACAACAGTTGCACCGTTGTCAGTCAAGATAGAGTCAAAACGTGCTACCAAAGCGTTTTTCGCTTCTTCTTCAATGTTTGGACGAATGATATAAAGAATTTCGTATTTAGCCATTGATATGTTCCTCCTTTTGGTCTAATGACCCCTAGTCTTTGCAAGGGGTAAGTGAGGTTTGCTCACAATAAACTATTATACTAGAAAACATTTTTTTACGCAAGTAAAAACACTAAAATAAAAAAAGAAGATGACGAATCATCTTCTCAAAAACTATGAGTTTTTAGTCTTCTTTTTTCTTGCGAGCAAGAAGTCCAAATCCACCTAGGGCTCCAAGAAGTCCAAGCGCTGCAAGGCTAGCGTTAGATTCTGTACCTGTGTTAGGTAATTCTTTTTGACCTTCAACATATTTAGGTGTTTCTGGTTTAGAAGATTGACCTGGTTTAGCAGGTTTTTCTACTTCCTTAGGATTTGGAACATAGTTAATAGGTGTATCTTCATCTGGGTTAGTTGGGACATTTGGTACTTCATAACCTTTAGTTGGATCTTTCGGATCAACTGGTTTCAACGGGCTCCCATCTTTATCCTTCGGTGTGAATCCTGGAACGTATGGTAATGTTTCTGTTGGTTGACCTGGTTTTGTTGGATCTGCTGGATCATTTGGATACTTGATTGGGTTTGTTGGTTGACCTGGGATGTTTGGAATCCATGATCCGATTGGTTTGTAGGTTACTACTTCTTTAGTATTTTCTGAGTCTGCAGTTACTTTTGTAGTTGGTACTGTTGCTTTATCAGCTAAGTATCCTTTAACTACTGGTGATTTCACTTCAGGTAAGTCTTTAGCTTCTGACCAAACTCCGTATGTAACCTCACCTGTAACCAAGTTGACCTTAGCTTCACGTGTGAATTTAGCTTCTTGTGTTACTGTTTTTGGAGTTCCGTCTTCGTTTAATACTGGAGTTCCATCTTCGTATACGTATGTGATTGTTCGTGTGACAGTTTTGTTTAGATCTTTTTCTTCTAATCCATCTGGGTATTTTGGTCCATCTGGGTTGTTAGGATCCACTGGAGTTCCTGGTGTTTTTGGTTGATCTGGTGTAACTGGTACAACACGTTCTTTAAGCGTTACTTTGAACTCTTGATCAGTGTCTTTATCTTTATCGAACTTACCACCTTCTGGGTATGTATTAGATACTAATTCATATCCTTTGTTTTCAAGTTCTTTGATTTTCGCTTTTACGTCAGCTTCTTTTGTAAGTGGCGTATCTGAGTCACCTTCTTCAGTAATAGCATCAACACCTGGAATTGGGTTTCCTTTTTCATCTACGAAAGTCGTTTTCGCTTTTTGAGTATCTTTTACGTAGTTGATTGGTGTATCTTGACTTGGATCTGTTGGAATACTTGGTACTTCATATCCTTTAGTTGGATCGTTTGGATCTACTGGTTTCAACGGATTACCATCTTTATCCTTAGGTGTGAATCCTGGAACGTATGGTAATGTTTCTGTTGGTTGACCTGGTTTTGTTGGATCTGCCGGATCATTTGGATACTTGATTGGGTTTGTTGGTTGACCTGGGATGTTTGGAATCCATGATCCGATTGGTTTGTAGGTTACAACTTCCTTGATATCTTCTGAATCACCTGTTACGTTTACAACTGCTACACTTGCTTTATCAGCTACAAATCCCTTAACTACTGGTGATTTAACTTCAGCCAAGTCTTGTGCTGGAGTCCAATCTCCATATGTAACATCACCTGTTACCAAGTTAACCTTAGCTTCACGAGTGAATTTAGCTTCTTGTGTTACTGTTTTAGGAGTTCCGTCTTCATTTAACACTGGAGTTCCATCTGCGTATACGTATGTGATTGTACGTGTAACAGTTTTGTTTAGATCTTTTTCTTCCAAGCCAGCTGGATATTTTGGTCCGGCTGGGTTGTTTGGATCTACTGGAGTTCCTGGTGTTTTCGGTTGATCTGGTGTAACTGGTACAACACGTTCTTTAAGCGTTACTGTGTACTCTTGGTCTGCATCAACATCTTTATCAAAAATGCCTCCTGTTGGATACGTATTAGAAACTAGTTCGTATCCTTTATTCTCAGCTTCTTTGATTCGATCAGCGATTTCTTCGGCCTTAGTAAGTTCGTCTCCACCTCTTCCAGTTTCAGATATTGGTGTGTTACCTTCTACTTGCTTAACGTTACCATCTTTGTCTTGGTAAACAAAGGTCGTTTTCGCTTTTTGGATCGGTGTGTAAGTAACGATAACTTCATAGTCATCATCCGTTGCAGTTGTAGCCTGTGCAGGAACTTTTTCTACGCTTGCAATGTAACCTTCTTTTTGAGGGACTGTTACTTCTGGAAGAGTTGTATCTACGTTACCTACCCAGTTAACGTAGATTGGTTTATCGTTCGAATCTACTTCTGCTTTACCTTCAGCATTTTTCTTAACAGTTCCTGTGTAGCTTACAGTTTGCGTTGTTGATTCAAATACTTGTTGTCCTGCAAGATCTTTAACATCGTCTGCGTAAACATACTTAATTGTACGTTTTACTTCTTCTACTTTTGTTTTCTTAACGTAATTATATTCTACAGGATTAACAAATGCAGATTCATTTAATTTATTTGCTGCTAATTCTTCAGGAGTGTAAAGATCACGTGCTCTTGTCTTCGTTACACTTAGGGTACCTGTAACTCCTTCACCAGGAAGGTTTACTAGGACATACTCTTCACCATTTACTTCTTTTGTTAATTCTATCGGCTCATTACTTACATCGTATTTATTTCCAAGTACGTTTGTAGTATCTCTAATACCATCTTCACTCAATGGTGAATTTCCTGTATATTTAGTAGTCTGTCTTCCGATAACCTCTCCTGTAGTGATATCTTTAAGCGTTATAACTACCGTACCTGTTGGTGGCTCACCTTGAACCTTACCATCGCCTACGATACTCCATCCATTTGGAACTGTAGTTGTAACATCTTCTTTTTCACCGTTAACAGATTCTCCACCTGATACAGTAAGAGTAGCAGTAGTTTTATCGTTTCCTACATAACCTTCTTTGATAAATCCATCTTTGTAAGTGATTTTAGAATATTCACTTGTTAAGGTTTTATCTTTTATTACTTTTTCAATACCTAAAGATTGTAAAGGCATAGAAACTACAGATCCTTCTTGAATAGTTCCTTCTGTAACGGTTAGTTCTAATTCAGTAGGAGAAATTAACTTAGGAGTTAATGTAAATCCACTTTCACGACCATCATTTAAAATCCAAACATTATTTTCATTAGTTTTAACATTAGCCCAACGGCTAGCAGGACGATATGTAATACTATCTCCTTTGTTAGGATTAATAGTTGATGCCGGATTTAACCCATTTACGAATTTATCGCTTCCTGAAAGTTCTTTAAATTCAGTAAAATCTGCGTTTGGAAGTTTGATAGTAAATTTAGAACCTACCCCATAGCGAATATCTGAATCGGTTTTTAATACTATCGAATCACTTCTACTTATTTGCTCATTGTTAAGATATTTCAGTCCATTGTTTTCACTTAGAGATACACTCGTTCCTTGCTTTTGATAGTTAGCTTTCTGTCCTTTTCTCGTATAAGTATGTTCAAGAACTGTACGCCCATCAATTTTAATAGTTGCAGTATATGGTGTATCTTGTGAGATTTCCGGCGCTAAATATCCATCACCTGATAAGTTACTTGCCCCAAATGATACGTTAGGATAATTTTTAACCTCAGGTTTCCACTCAATGTTATAAGTGTATGTTCCAGTTTCGTTAGCTACCGGTGGTTGCTCAGCAACACGTTGATCATAAGTCATTCCACGTTGTGTACGTTGCGCCCAATATGGTACAGATTTATTGTTATTATTTCCTGTTGAACTTTTAAAATCGATAGATTTAACTACTCCTACTGTAACTCCATCAGATGCTTTAATTGCAGTACCTACTGCCAAACCACTACCCAACTCAGCTAAGTTAGTTAGTTCAATTTTTGTAACACCACCTGCTTTAAGAGTTGATGTTTGAATAACCGTATCAAAACCCCATCCTGTAGGTTTAGTATTATCCGCATTCATATCAACATAAGCGTTGGTTACCGCTTTAACTGTCTCACCATCTTTGAGAACATCTTTGCCAGTAATTTTTTTGTCTTGAGTTACTGCATCCGCCAATCTTGCTTCAACTTTACCTGCATGGCCAGCACGTTTCATTTCCGTATAAACTACTTCAATAGCAGCAGAAATACGATTAACTTGGGCTACCATTTGGTCTTTAGAAGCATCAGATGCAATCAAATCATTAGACTTCGCTGCTTCCAGTTTAACTGCCTCAATCGTAACCGCAAGTTCTTTTTTGGCAGCTTCATCTTTCACTTCTTTATCTGAGAAGTTTGAAGCTACAGATGCCATAATCTCAGCTTCTGAAGTCAATCGAGTAAGAACTGTCTTCACTTCATCTTGTGGTTTTTCTGTTTCGACCTTCGCAGTTTTTTCTTTGTCTACTTCTTTTTTATCAGCTTGCTCTTTAGCTTTCTTTTCCTTTACGACTGTTTCTGACTTCTTATCAGTTTTTTCAGCAGCCTTATCAGCTGTTTCAGGCTGAGAGCTTGAAGCAGGTTTTTCATCATCAATTTTTAATTCTGGAAGTTCTTCAACAACTGGTGTTGTTAGAACTGAATCAGGTTTCTGTTTGTCAGAATTTGTAACTTCTGTAGCCTTTGTAGAACTAGTGCTTGTCTCATCAGCTTTAACAGCATTTGCTCCTAAAAGTAGAGCAGTTCCCAAAAGAACACTAGCCGCACCCAAGCTATACTTACGAATAGAAAAGCGCTGAGCTTTTCTTCCATGATATTTTTCCATTCTAGAATACATGGTTTCTCCTTTTTTATTTATATGATAAGTATAGAACTAATTCAAAGAGAATTGCCCCCCTCCATTCTCAGCCTGATTTCCATAGTTAAACAAATGCATTTCTTTGATTAATTCCCACCTTTCAGTATAGCATTTTTTATACCACAATGTCCATAAATATGGCTTAAAATTATTATCATTTTACAATCCAATGCATCTATATACATTTTAGTATTTTTATGTTTAAAAATAAATAAAAGGCCAATTTGACCTTTTACTTTCATCTCATTATTTATGGTTTGATACGGTGTAACATACGTGGGAATGGAATGGCTTCACGGATGTGTTTTGTACCTGCTGCAAAGGTTACCATACGCTCGATACCGATACCGAATCCTCCGTGTGGTACTGTACCGTATTTACGAAGGTCAAGGTAGAATTCGTATTCTGTACGATCCATACCAAGTTCTTCCATCTTCGCGACAAGGGCGTCGTAGTCTTCCTCACGCATAGAACCACCGATGATTTCTCCATAACCTTCCGGTGCAAGCAAATCTGCACAAAGCACACGATCTGGGTTACCAGGAACTGGTTTCATGTAGAAGGCCTTGATGGCTGCTGGGTAGTTCATGACAAAGGTTGGTACACCAAAGTGGTTTGAAATCCATGTTTCGTGTGGTGAACCAAAGTCATCCCCATGCTCCAAATGCTCATAGTCAGCATCTTCATCATTCTCATGCTCTTGCAAGAGGTCAATGGCTTGATCGTAAGTGATGCGTTTGAATGGCTCTGCAATGTAGCGTTTCAAAAGATCTGTATCACGTTCCAAAGTTTCCAAGGCTTGGGGAGCACGGTCAAGTACACCTTGAAGAAGGGCTTTTACGTAAGCTTCTTGCAAGTCGAGTGACTCATCGTGTGTCAGGTATGAGTACTCCGCATCCATCATCCAGAACTCAGTCAAGTGACGGCGCGTTTTTGATTTTTCAGCACGGAATACTGGACCAAAGTCAAAGACACGGCCAAGAGCCATAGCCCCTGCTTCTAGGTAAAGCTGACCTGATTGACTCAAGTAGGCTGGTGTTCCAAAGTAGTCTGTTTCAAAGAGTTCTGTTGAATCTTCTGCTGCGTTTCCTGAAAGAATTGGGCTATCAAACTTCATGAATCCGTTCTTATCAAAGAACTCATAAGTTGCATAGATGATAGCGTTACGGATTTGCATCACAGCCACTTGCTTACGAGATCGTAGCCACAAGTGACGGTTGTCCATTAAGAAGTCTGTTCCGTGTTCTTTTGGAGTGATTGGGTAGTCTTGAGATTCACCAATAACTTCGATATCTGTAATATCGAGCTCATAACCAAACTTAGAACGTTCGTCTTCTTTGACAATCCCTGTCACATAAACAGAGGTTTCTTGGCTCAAGTGTTTAATCGTTTCAAATTTTTCAAGACCTACCTCTTCACCAAATTTTTCAATGAAGTTTGGTTTGAAGGCAACTCCTTGGAAAAAGGCTGTTCCGTCACGCAATTGCAAAAAAGCAATTTTTCCTTTTCCTGATTTGTTGGCAACCCAGGCTCCAATGGTCACTTCTTGACCAACGTAGTCTTTTACATCGATAATTGTTACACGTTTTGTCATTGTTTTTCCTTTTCTATTCTTCTTTATGGCAAACTGCCTCTATGTTATTTCCATCTGGGTCAATAATAAACGCAGCATAGTATCCCACATGGTAATTTTTACGTTCGCCAGGTGCACCATTATCCTTTCCTCCAGCAGCCAAAGCTGCATGATAGAAAGCATCTACTTCTTGACAAGTTTGAGCACTAAAGGCAAAATGCATCGGCTCTTGTTGACCAACATTTAGCCAAAAATCACCACCTGGATCCACATCTCGCGGTTCTGTGAAACTAACGACCTGCCCCGTATCAAATTGAAGGTGATAATTTAAAGCAGCTAAAGTAGCTTGATAGAAAGCTTTAGAAACTTCTAAATTCTTTACCTTAAGGGTAAAATGATCTATCATTATAATTCCTCCATAAATTGATGCAAAAGGCGAATAGCTTCTTTTAATGTATCCAAGTCTGTGGCATAGCTGAGACGAACATTTTCTGGTGCTCCAAATCCAACTCCTGTAATCAAGGCCAGACCAACTTCTTCGAGAATAGCCGTTGTAAACTCTGTCACATCGGTATAACCCTTCATCTCCATCGCTTTTTTAACATTCGGGAAGAGATAGAAGGCTCCTTGTGGCTTGACAACTTCAAATCCTGGCACTTGGCACAAGAGGGGATAAATGGTATTCAAACGCTCTTCAAAGGCTTGGCGCATGGTTTCAACAGAGTCTTGCGGTCCAGTCAGCGCCTCAATCGTTGCATATTGAGATACTGCTGTCAGATTTGAAGTCGTTTGTCCTGTCAATTTGCTCATAGCAGCGATAATCTCAGGATCTCCCACAGCATAACCTACCCGCCAACCAGTCATGGCATAGGCCTTAGATACACCGTTAATCACGATGGTTTGCTTGCGAATGGCTTCAGACAGACTAGAGATTGGAACAAATTTGTTCCCATTATAAACCAAACGACCATAAATATCATCTGCTAGGATAAGGACATCATGTTCAACAGCCCAATTTCCGATAGCCAAGAGTTCTTCACGAGAGTAAATCATACCGGTCGGATTCGATGGTGAATTAAGAACCAAGACCTTGGTCATATCTGTTCGGGCTGCTTCTAGCTGCTCTACTGTTACTTTAAAGTGATTGTCTTCCTTGGCCTGAACAAAGACTGGCACACCTTCTGCCATCTTGACCTGGTCTCCATAACTTACCCAGTAAGGTGTAGGAATGATGACCTCATCACCTGGATTGACCACAGCCATAAAGAAGGTGTAGAGAGAGAACTTAGCACCAGTGGCAAAGGTAACCTCGTTGGCTGCTACAGAATACCCATAGTGGCGTTCAAAATAGGTATTAACCGCCGCTTTTAACTCTGGTAGACCTGAAGCAACTGTATAAAAGGAAGCTCGTCCATCTCGAATCGCTTCTATCGCTGCATCCTGAATGTTTTCAGGAGTATGAAAATCAGGCTGTCCCAAGGTTAAGAAAAGAACATCCTTTCCTTGAGCTTTTAATGCTTTGGCTCTTGCATCACTAGCTAGAGTGACGCTTTCTTCCATTTCTAGTACACGTTTGGATAGTTTCATATGCCCTCCTTATTGGATTACTGCTCCTGTTTCAAAGTCAACCAGATAGTACTGGTTTCCTGACTTGACTTCCCAAATCGGCTTGTCCTGATAGCGACCAAAAGTAATCTTGTCAATGTCGCTAGCTCCTTTTTCCCTCGAAATCGTCGCCGCCTTGTCTTGAGAAATCCCCTTATCAAGCTGATAAACATAAATCTTGTGGTCATTCTTTTCAATCAGTACGGCAATGGCCTCTTGCTTTTTATTATGTCCCAGAACACTGTAATAGCCCTCTAGACCATTGTAGAAATCAACCTGATCTGCCTTTTCCAATTCTGCATACTGCTTGGCTAGTTTTTCTCCCTCAACTCTAGCATCTTGATAGGGTTTCATGCTGAGTGATATCAGATAAAGGAAGGAAGTGGTCATGACTAGTACTACCAGAGCAATGCCGATTCCATATTGTATAAGTAGCTTGTTTTTTGCTTTTTTCTGTCTTAGTTTCACTCGTCTATTTTACCATCTCTCCTTCTTTATTACAAGTGAAGATAGAAACATTCTAAGATTCTTTTCCTATAAAATATAAGTTCTTGTTTTTCTCTCTCATTATTGATAAAATAACCTTATGAAACAATATTTGAAAGAGAAAATTTCCGATAATCAATTAGACTTAAAAACGGCTATCGTCCTCAATAAAGCCATACGGACTTTTAAACCATATGAAGCCAAAGCCGCTAAAGAACACGGACTAACCCCTACTCAATTTTCCGTTCTGGAAACCCTCTATAGCAAGGGGGAACTACGCATTCAGGATTTGATTGAAAAAATGCTAGCCACTTCTGGAAATATGACTGTTGTCATTCGAAATATGGTTCGAGATGGGTGGATTTCTAGAACTTGTGACCCCAAGGATCGTCGCTCTTTTTTCCTGAAATTAACACCTGCAGGACGCAGAAAAATCGAAGAGGTTCTTCCTGACCATATCGATTCGATCGTAGAAGCACTCAGCATCTTGGAAGATGGCGAAAAGGAAGAGTTAATCCGCATTTTAAAAAAATTTAAAAATTTGTGAGCAAAATTATTGCTAATTAGTATCATTTGTTGTAACATGGGTGGTAACAAAAGAGTTTGCTCTTTGAATTTTAAACTAAAGGAGACACAACATGTCTAAAAAAGTATTATTTATCGTCGGTTCACTACGCCAAGGTTCTTTCAACCACCAAATGGCCCTCGAAGCTGAAAAAGCACTTGCTGGAAAAGCAGAAGTTAGCTATCTTGATTACTCAGCTGTTCCTCTCTTCAGCCAAGATTTGGAAGTTCCAACTCATCCAGCTGTAGCTGCTGCTCGTGAAGAAGTTCTTGCTGCGGATGCTATCTGGATCTTCTCTCCAATCTACAACTTCTCTATCCCTGGAACAGTGAAAAACTTGCTTGACTGGCTCTCTCGCGCCATTGACTTGTCTGATACACGTGGTGCTTCTGCCCTCCAAGACAAGTTTGTTACTGTCTCTTCTGTAGCCAATGCCGGTCACGATCAACTCTTTGCGATTTACAAAGATCTCTTGCCATTTATCCGTACACAAGTCGTTGGTAACTTTACAGCTGCTCGTGTCAATGACTCTGCTTGGGCAGATGGAAAATTGGTGTTAGAGGAAGCAACTGCTTCATCACTTGCAAAACAAGCGGACGACCTTCTTGCAGCCATCAACTAATCCAGCAAAAACCAGCTCGAATGAGCTGGTTTTATGCTTGTTTCACAAAGACGAATTCTAAGTCACTGGATAAATCAGGTCGGTAGTCAAAGCCGGCAAAACTGAGCTTGCGAGCTTGTTCGACTGTATGGACTTGCCCCTCTATCAAGGCGGTCAAAAAGGCGCCACGGGCTTTTTTTGAAATAGTTGAGTGGATTTTCAGCTGACCTGCCTTATCCTCCATAAATTTGAAGGTCACCATCTTTTCTCTAATTTCCTTAGAAAATACGGTTTCAAACTCTGATGATAGGAGTGAGAATATCAAGTCCTCATCCTGAAGTGCCTCATCATAGGCTGACTTCCAATGACTCTTTAAAGTCTTACCAGCAACTTTTAACTTCATCAAGAAATCCAAACGGTGAGGAGCCATGGGCGACAAGGCGGGGACAACACCGTATAAAGCCGAGGTAATCAGGACATGATTTTCAAGATAGGTTTGTTCAGCCTCGGTTAACCCATCTCTTTTGATGTGGCGATACATGAGACCATCGAAGAGTTTCAAAGCTGGATAATGTTTAGCCCTGTGATCTTTTAAAGCTTGAATATGGCCGTACTCTTCTTCTGCTTTCTCGGCAGATACCTTATAAAAAGTCTCTAATTCACTAGCTGAGTAATACGCCAGTGAGTCAAGGACTGCCTGACTTTCTTCACTCAAGGGGAGCGCTTCGGTACGGGGATGGTCTGTGTTCATTTCTTTTGCTGTTGGGATTAAAATTTTCATATTGTTAGTGTAGCATATTTTTCAACCACCACCAAGAATTTCATCTTAAAAACCTCGGTTCATACCGAGGTTTCTTTTACTTGACTTTAAAGGTCTTGAGATAGTTATCTTTTCCAACTTGACCTTCGAAGGTTTGGCCATTTTCGAGGTAAGGAAGGTCGTCTGACACGGAAGCCTTGACCTTATAAATCTTGCCATCAACTTTAAAGAAGTAGACGGTATCCCCCTTGATGACAGCTGATTTAAGGTCTGAAATCACTCCCTTGATACTTTCTACCGTTTCGTTATCCAGATCGAGGTCGTTTTTATTGGCATATTTGCTGAGGAGTTCATCTACCGTAGTTGCTACGATGACGTTTTGGTACTCCACGGCATCGACCAATGCATACTCCTTGACCAAGCCTGCATTGTCCTTCAAGCCCATGATATAGAGTGGTTTGTCATTGAGATTGACAAGGATAGGGAAGGTAGCCTTGTAGGCCTTCTCTTGAACTGCTCCTTCTGCGGAAGCTTGGGCAGATTCTTCGGTTGCTGATGCTAGATTGTACTTGGTGATTTCACCAGTGCGCATATTTTCAAGGATAAACCCTAGATTACTTTCATCAGCGTTTGCAGAAGTCACCCCCGTGTAAAGATAAATGTCATTTCCGATAGAAAGATAGTTATAGCCCTCTGTCGTTTGGGTAACGTTTTTCTTAGAAATCAAGGCATTCCAGAAGCCATCTTTATATTTGCCGTTGTAGTTAATTTGTTCGATGGTTTCTTCTGCTGGATAAACACGGTCCACCCATTCAGGCACCTCATCCAAGCTGTATTCCTTGGTTTCTCCATTGGTAGCATCTAAGATAATAACAGATGAAGGACGAGGAACTCCTAGACCAAACTGCTTTTGATAAACGGTTGCTACATAGAAGGGATTGCCTTCATCATCCACCTCAAAGGAGGGCGTTTTAAAAATCTTGGTTGGGTACTTGATTCGAAGATGACGTTTGACATCACGATTAAAATACTCGGAGTCTGAATACTTTATTGGCGTTTTTAAATCCACCAATTCCGCATTTCCTGTCACCATATCAACCTTGATATACTCGCCAATCCCCTTGGACTGATTATTAAACCATTTGATCGGGTCGGCATACTCCAAAGGTGTCACCCGATAGGGTTTGCCATCAACCGTCAGCTGGGTATAAGTATCTGCTGCCACGTACTGGGAGACCTTATCCGTCAGAGAGCCCAGGTAACGGTCACCAATCTTTTCTGCAGTGCTCCGATCTAGGATTGGAACCTTACTGGTATCACTCTTAGGAAAATCTTTAAAATCTTTTTCTGTGATAGACACCACATTAGCATAATTTTTTGCTTGGAAAAAGCTAGAGGTCACTAGGCTTACCAAACCAGCAAGGGCAAAGATAAGGCCTGCAGCCAGCAACAATCCTCCACCTAATTTATTAAAATGAAGCCCTTCTAGATTGAGTTCGTTGGCAACCTTTCCATGACGTACGTGAACTGTCTTGAGAAGATTAGTATCCCTTCGAAAACTAAACAAAATCCCCATCACCACCAAATGTCCACATAGGAAAAAGATAAATTCCCAACTGGTAAGATTGAAGGGTGGTAAAAAGATATACCAGGTCGTTGCGATAAAAACAAGTTCAAAGATTATACGTTTCATCTGAATTCCTCCTAAATAATCCGTCCTTCCAAATGATCCAGTTCATGTTGGCAGATCTGAGCTGGAAAACCTGTCAGTGTAATGGTCTGTTCCTGCCACTTGCTATCGCGATAGGAAACCGTAATCGTTTCATAACGAGTTGTTGACCGTACCCCAGTCAAGGACAAACAACCTTCCTCTGTCTCGTAAGGTCCTTTGTAGGAAAGGAGAACGGGATTAAACATGACTATGGGAACCAAGCCAAGATTAAAGATAATCACGCGCTTCTGCACGCCAATCATATTAGCCGCTAGACCGACACAGGTCTCGCGATTGGCCAGCAGAGTATCCTGTAAATCTCTAGCTAGATAAAGGTCTTCCTGCCTTGCAGGTTTCGAGACCTGCGACAGGAATAAGACATCTCGGACAATTTTCTTTTCCATTCTCTTCCACTCCTTGCCATTTTACTTTATTATAGCACAAAAGTGGATAACTTCTAATCATTCTCCTCAAATGCAAAAAAAGCCATCCGAAGATGACTTTCTTTTTAAATCGCGTTCTTATCAAAACCAAGTTTACGTTGAACAAACTTAACGATTTCGACGATAATAATCATTGAGAAACTTCCAGCCATAACGATTCCCCATTGTGACAAGTCTAGTTTGGTTACATGGAAGATTCCTTCAAGCGGTTCTACAACGATCGTTGCCATAAGAAGAATGAAGGATACCAAGATAGACCAGTTGAAGGTCTTAGACTTGAATGGGCCAACTGTCAAGATGGATTGGTAGACAGACTTGACATTGTAGGCATGGAAGAGCTGAATCAAGCCAAGGGTTGCAAAGGCCATAGTTAGGGCATCTGCATGAATGGCATGATTATCACCCACATGAACTGGATAAGCAATCGCAAGACCATAAACACTCATAACAATAGCTGCTTGGAGTACACCTTGATAGATGATAGAACTCAAAACACCACCTGAGAAGAAGCTTGCCTTACGACCACGTGGTTTATGGTTCATAACACCTGGCTCCGCAGGTTCAACACCTAGAGCGATAGCTGGGAAGGTATCCGTTACCAAGTTGATCCACAAGAGATGAACTGGCTGCAAGACATCCCAACCAAACAAGGTTGATAGAAAGATAGTTAATACTTCAGCAGTATTGGCAGAAAGCAGGTACTGAATCGTCTTTTGAATGTTTGAGAAGACCTTACGTCCTTCTTCAACTGCGACGATGATAGTCGCAAAGTTATCATCTGCAAGAATCATGTCAGAAGCTCCCTTAGAAACCTCTGTACCAGTGATCCCCATACCGATACCGATATCGGCTGTTTTCAGAGCTGGAGCATCGTTGACACCGTCCCCTGTCATGGCAACGACCTTACCTTGTTTTTGCCATGCCTTGACAATACGAACCTTGTGTTCTGGAGAAACACGGGCATAAACAGAGTATTGACCTACCACTTTTTCAAAGTCTTCATCCGATAGTTCATTGAGTTCAGCACCAGTTAAAACGTGACCTTCTGTATCGTTTGCGTCAATGATTCCCAAACGTTTAGCAATAGCTTCTGCTGTGTCTTGGTGGTCACCCGTAATCATGATTGGACGAATTCCAGCTTCCTTGGCTACACGAACAGCCTCAGCTGCCTCAGGACGTTCAGGGTCAATCATCCCAATCAAACCAGTAAAGATTAAATCATTTTCAAGCTCTTCAGAAGTCAGGTCTTCTGGAATGCTGTCAATAATCTTATAGGCACCTGCAAGGACACGCAAGGCTTGGTGAGCCATTTCAGAGTTGTTTGTATGGATGAGGCTTGTAACCTTCTCATCAATCGGAGCAATATCCCCAGCCTTATCACGAAGAACACAACGTTTCAAAAGTTGGTCTGGCGCACCTTTGACTGCTACAAGGAATTTACCATCTGGCAATGGGTGAATCGTTGACATGAGCTTACGGTCAGAGTCAAATGGCAACTCAGCCACACGTGGATATTTCTCTAAAAAGCCTTTAACATCATATCCCTTGTCCAAGGCATATTGAATGAAGGCTGTTTCGGTTGGGTCTCCGATCAGGTTTCCTTCCACATCGATTTTCGTATCATTGGCCAAAACAACGGAACGAAGTAGTGGCATTTCAAGACCTAGTTCAATGTCATCAGCTGAGTCATGTAGAACCGCATCGTAGAAGACTTTTTCGACTGTCATCTTGTTCATGGTCAGTGTACCAGTCTTATCAGAAGCGATGATTTCTGTTGAACCAAGTGTTTCAACTGCTGGCAACTTACGAACGATAGAGTTTCGTTTAGCCAAAACTTGAGTACCAAGGGCAAGAACGATGGTTACGATTGCAGGAAGACCTTCTGGAATGGCTGCAACGGCAAGCGCAACAGAGGTCATCAACTCACCAAGTGGATTTTTCCCTTGAATGAAGACACCCACTACAAAAGTAACTAGAGCGATGACCAAGATAGCATAAGTCAAGACCTTAGAAAGGTTGTTCAAGTTTTGTTTGAGGGGTGTATCCGTCTCATCAGCGTCTTGAAGCATGCCTGCGATATGACCGACTTCTGTGTACATACCTGTATTAACAACAACACCCATTCCACGACCATAGGTCACGTTTGAGTTTTGGAAGGCCATATTGACACGGTCACCAATACCAGCATCTGCAGCAAGCTCGACTGTCAAGTCTTTTTCGACTGGCACAGACTCGCCTGTCAAGGCAGCTTCTTCAATTTTAAGAGAATTGGCTTCTAGCAAACGTAGGTCTGCTGGCACCACGTCACCTGCTTCAAGAGAAACGATATCTCCAGGGACCAATTCTTTAGAGTCAATCTCCGCCATATGCCCATCACGAAGGACACGTGCAGCTGGACTTGACATAGATTTGAGGGCTTCGATAGCTTCTTCTGCTTTTCCTTCTTGGTAAACACCGAAGGCAGCATTGATGATAACCACGGCTAGGATAATGATGGCATCTGCAATATCTTCTCCACCAGAAGTCACGACTGACAAGATAGCTGCCGCAACTAGGATGATAATCATCAAATCCTTAAACTGTTCGATGAATTTGACCAGGATTGATCGTTTCTCACCCTCTTCGAGTTCATTGTGGCCAAATTCGGCAAGGCGTTTTTCTGCCTCGCTTGATGACAAACCTTGCTCGGTCGCATCCACAGCCTTCAAGACCTCTTCAGGACTTTGAGTGTAAAACGCTTGGCGTTTTTGTTCTTTTGACATGTGTCTCCTCCTTGACATTGTGTGCAAAACAAGCTCTCTTTTGGTTTTATGACAAACAAAAAGAGACCTGTTAATCATAACAAGTCTCGCTGTTTAAGATAGGGCCGGAAAGTATACTTTGCAGTACACAATTCGGAATGACGACACTATCACAGGTTTCTGCCAGCTACTCCCTTGAGTAGTACTATTATACCAAATTTTGAAAAGTTTTCAATCATTAAAATTTGATGAGGGAGGACTAAATTTGAATTTTCCCGCAAAAACCAGTATAATGAAAGAATATTATTTATACTGAAAAGGAAGTTTGATGAAACAATCAATCTCAAATCTCAAGTTAGCTGAGCGTGGTGCCATTGTCAGTATCTCGACCTACTTACTCTTGTCTGCGGCAAAATTAGCAACTGGTCATCTACTTCATTCATCCAGTTTGGTAGCGGATGGTTTCAACAACGTATCCGATATTATCGGAAATGTTGCTCTTCTGATTGGCATTCGGATGGCTCGCCAGCCTGCAGACCGTGACCATCGCTTTGGCCACTGGAAGATTGAAGATTTAGCTAGTTTGATCACTTCCATCATCATGTTCTATGTTGGTTTTGACGTGCTTCGTGACACCATTCAGAAAATCCTCAGTCGGGAACAAACGATTATCGATCCTCTGGGAGCATTTCTAGGAATCATTTCTGCAGCGGTTATGTTTGTCGTTTATCTCTATAACACACGCCTCAGTAAGAAGTCCAAATCCAAAGCTCTAAAGGCAGCTGCTAAGGATAATCTTTCCGATGCTGTCACCTCGCTTGGAACTTCCATTGCTATCCTAGCCAGCAGTTTTAATTATCCGATTGTGGATAAATTAGTCGCTATCATCATCACTTTCTTTATCTTAAAGACAGCCTATGATATCTTTATCGAATCTTCCTTCAGTCTTTCAGATGGTTTTGACGACCGTCTGCTTGAGGATTATCAAAAGGCTATCATGGAAATTCCCAAAATCAGCAAGGTTAAGTCCCAAAGAGGGCGTACCTATGGTAGCAATATCTACCTTGATATCACGCTGGAGATGAATCCTGATTTATCAGTCTATGAAAGTCACAAAATTGCAGACCAGGTCGAGTCTATGCTAGAAGAGCGTTTTGGAGTATTTGACACCGATGTCCATATCGAACCTGCTCCTATACCTGAAGACGAAATTTTAGACAATGTCTACAAAAAACTGCTCATGCGTGAGCAATTGATTGATCAGGGAAATCAGCTAGAAGAACTCCTTGCTGAGGACTTTATCTATATCCGTCAAGATGGGGAGCAGATGGATAAAGAGGCTTATAAGTCTGAAAAAGAACTTAAAGCTGCAATTAAGGACATTCAAATCACTTCCATCAGTCAGAAAACCAAACTTATTTGCTATGAGATGGACGGAATCGTCCATACCAGTATCTGGCGTCGCCATGAGACTTGGCAAAATATCTTTCATCAAGAGACTAAAAAAGAAGAATAGAAAACTCCTGTCGTAATGACAGGAGTTTTCTATTCACCTAACTATCAAAGTCACTTAGGTATTCATAACGTTCGTATTTTTCAAGGAGTTCTTCATTTTTCTCATCTAGCTCTTTCTGAAGCGTCGCCAGTTTGCCAAAGTCAGAGCCATTTGCCTGCATCTCTTCTTCAATAGCAGCGATACTATTTTCCAAGGCTTCAATATCGCCTTCAATGCTTGCCCACTCCTGCTTTTCTTGGTAGGTCATGCGTTTCTTGTCTTCACGGACCTTGACCACTTTCTCCTTTTCTGTCTTTTGCACTTGATTGGCCATCTCTGTTTCAAAGGCTTTTTCATCAAGGTAGTCGGTGTAATGACCAAAGAAAGGACGAATCTTGCCATCCTCAAAAGCGAGAATCTTGGTCGCTACCTTATCCAGGAAATAGCGGTCATGGCTAACTGTCAAGACAGGTCCTGCAAAACTCTGCAAGAAATTCTCCAAAACTGTCAAGGTTGCAATGTCCAAGTCATTTGTCGGTTCGTCCAAGAGAAGAACATTTGGTTTTTCCAAGAGCAATTTGAGGAGGTAAAGTCGTTTTTTCTCTCCCCCAGACAATTTCTCAATCAAGGTTCCATGCGTTGAACGTGGGAAAAGGAACTGCTCCAGCAACTCAGCGATAGAAGTCGTAGAACCACCACTGGTCTTGACCTCTTCTGCCACTTCCTGCAGGTAATTGATAACTCGCTTGCTTTCATCTAAGCCCTCGATTTGCTGAGAGAAATAGGCGATGCGAACTGTTTCCCCAATCACAACTTGTCCTGCTGTCGGCTCAAGACTTCCTGCAATCAGGTTGAGTAGGGTTGATTTCCCCACACCGTTGTCCCCAACGATTCCAATACGATCTTTGGCCTGCACCAAGAGATTAAAATCTTGCAAAATAGGCTTGTTTTCATAGGCAAAGGAAACATCCTGAAACTCGATGACTTTTTTACCGATACGACTGGTTTCAAAGTTCATGGTCAAATCTGTTTCAGCAACGCCGCCTGAAACTTCTTTTTTCAAGTCATGGAAGCGATTGATACGGGCTTGTTGCTTGGTCGCACGTGCCTGCGGTTGTCTGCGCATCCAGGCTAATTCTTGCTTATAGAGTTGTTCCTTTTTGTGGAAAAGTGCCGCGTCACGCTCATCTTGTTCCGCCTTGAGGCGAACATAGTCCTGATAATTTCCCTGATACTCGGTCAAGCCTGCTCGGTCCAACTCGAAGATCCGCGTTGATAGTGCATCTAGGAAATAACGATCGTGGGTGATAAAGAGAACGGTCTTCTTGGAATTTTTCAAAAAAAGAGTCAGCCACTCAATGGTAGCAATGTCCAGGTGGTTGGTCGGCTCGTCCAGAAGCAAGAGGTCGTGGTTTCCTAGGAGAACTTGCGCCAACTGAACCCGTCTTCTCAGACCGCCTGACAATTCACCAACTGGAGTCGACAAGTCCTGAATACCCAACTTACTGAGAACCGTCTTGACCTGGCTTTCAATTTCCCAAGCTTGGAGAGAATCCATCTCTGCCATGACCCGTTCCAAACGAGCCTGCTTGTCCTCACTGTAGTTGAGCATGATCAACTCATACTCACGAATCAACTGGATTTCCTTGAGGTCGCTGGAGAGAACCGTATCCAAGACCGTCTTGCTATCATCAAAATCTGGATTCTGGGTCAAGTAGCCAATCTGGTAGTCATTCTTAGCCGAAAAGGGACTGACATCCCCATCAAAGCCAGAAACACCAGAAAGGACATCCAAAAGGGTGGTCTTACCCGTTCCATTGACACCAATCAGACCGATTCTATCCAAATCATGGATAATAAAGGAAATATCCTTAAAAACGGTCTTGTCACCGACGGATTTGCTTAGTTTTTCAACGATAAAATCACTCATTTTTTCTCCCTCAGGTAAGCATGGATAGCTTGATGATCATTTTCCAACTCTCCATCGACAATGGCAAACTCAATCTCTGTTAAAATCTCTCCCAAGTCTGGACCTGGCTGATAGCCATATTCCTTAATCAAAATGCCACCATTAATCTGGATTTCTTTCTTATCATGAATGGTCAAACTATGGTAAGTTTCTGTGATTGCTTGTGGGTTGACTACTTTTCCTTGAGCCTGACGAAGACTTTCAGCTTGTAGAAGGGAATCCAAGTCAAATCGGTAACAATCGCGCTTGCTCAGCTCACCTTCTTCTCGCAAAGCCAAAATAGTCAGCAAATCCTGAACCTGCTTGGCAAACTGGCGTGAGGTTTTCCAAGCTTTCAAAAATGGCTGCGCATCTTTAATCTCTAAGGCCCACAATAGAGCCGCCCAGGCTTGTTCAGAAGATTCAAAAGTGAAATCCGCCTCTAAATCAAACAGTCTGTTGAGCTTGTCTTGGCTTCCTGCCATATCTGGAAGATAGTCATAAGCTTGACTTTCAATCATGGAAGACAGACCAACTCGCCAAAAAGGTGCCAGCAATAGTTTATCAAACTCAACAAAGGTGCGCTCCACAGAAATTTTCTCCAAGAGTGGCGTCAAATTCTTCATAGCTTCAAATGTTTCTCGCTCAAGTTCAAAACCTAGACTGGCCTGAAAACGAAAACCACGCATAATCCGCAGAGCATCTTCGTTAAAACGCTCACTAGCCACTCCAACTGCTCGCAAGACTTGATTTTTCAAATCTTCTAAACCATGGAACAAGTCAATGATTTCCCCTGTCTCGTCCAAGGCAAAGGCGTTGACTGTAAAATCACGGCGCTTGAGGTCTTCTTCTAGCGAACGCACAAAGGAAACCGCACTGGGTCTGCGATAGTCCACATAGACATCTTCGGTCCTAAAGGTGGTTACCTCATACTCCTCGTCCCCATCTAAAACCAAGACGGTTCCGTGCTCGATTCCAATATCGGCTGTTCGCGGAAAAATCTGCTTGGTCTCCTCTGGATAGGAAGAAGTCGCAATATCCACATCGTGGATGGGACGATTGAGGAGGGCATCTCGAACAGAGCCTCCAACAAAATAGGCTTCAAATCCTGCTTCTTTAATTTTTTCTAATACTGGTAAAGCCTTCTGAAATTCAGAAGGCATTTGCGTTAATCTCATAATAAGTGTTCTAATCCATAGACAAGCTCATGACGCTTGACAACTTCTTTAATTCCCAAATTGACCCCTGTCATGAAGGAGTTGCGATCATAGGAGTCATGACGAAGGGTCAATCCTTCTCCCTGATTGCCAAAGATGACTTCCTGATGAGCTACCAAACCTGGTAGACGGACTGAGTGGATGCGCATGCCATCAAAGTTAGCACCACGAGCACCCGCAATCAACTCTTCCTCATCAGGCGCACCTTGCTGGATTGATTCCCGAACTTCTGCCATCAGCTCAGCCGTTTTGATGGCTGTTCCGCTCGGAGCATCTTTTTTCTTATCATGATGGAGCTCGATAATCTCCACATTTGGGAAATATTTGGTAGCCTGCGCCGCAAATTGCATAAGCAAGACAGCACCCAGGGCAAAGTTAGGGGCGATCAAGCCACCCAAATCTTGTTCACGGGAAAATGCTTTTAGTTCTGTAATTTCTTCACTAGTGAATCCTGTTGTTCCAACTACTGGAGCAAAGCCATTTTCAAGAGCAAAGCGTGTATTTTCGTAGGCAACGGCTGGTGTAGTAAAGTCTACCCAGACATCCGCTTCAAAACCGGCTAAATCAGCCTTATCATTGAAGACAGGAATTCCCTGCCATTCTGACTCAGACTCAAAAGGATCCAAAACTGCGACCAAATCCAAGTCTGGATCAGCCAAGACCATCTGACAAGCAGCTTGGCCCATCTTTCCCTTAAACCCGGCAATAATTACTCGAATACTCATCTCTACTCCTGACTAAGATACAAAGGACGTTAGCTGCCCATAACAACAATCTAGACGATTGGCGTATAACTTAAAGCGATACTACCTTCTCCAAGGTGGGTTCCAATGACACTACCAAAGGTTGCAATTGGAATTTCAGAAGTCACACCACTCTCCATCAAAAGATGGCGCAAATCCGCCGCCTTTTGAGGAGCATTGCCATGGATGACTGTGATACGGTAATTCCCATCTTTTGTCGACTCTTTGATGATTTCCACCAAACGTTTGATTGCCTTCTTTTCTGTACGAACTTTTTCGTAAACTTCAATCACCCCTTGGTCATTGAAGTAAAGAATAGGCTTGATACTAAGGAGATTCCCTAAGATAGCAGCCCCATTTGACAAACGTCCTCCCTTAACCAAGTGATCAAGATCATCTACTATGATAAAGGCTGAATTATCAGCAATTTGAAGAGCTAATTTCTCCTGAATCTGAGCAAAATCATCACCCTGCTCTGCCCATTCAAAGGCACTCTCTACCATAAATCCTAGAGGAGCACTTGTAATATGAGTGTCAGGAAAAGCAATGGTCAAACCTTCATACTCGTCCACCATGTATTGGATATTCTGATAAAAACCTGAAATCCCTGACGAAAGAAAGAGTCCCAAAACATGGGTATAACCCTCATCTTTCAAAGAACTTAGAATCTCATCCAATTTGGCAAGACTTGGTTGACTGGTTTTAGGCAATTCTGCAGACTGAACCATTTTTTTATAAAATTCCTCAGCAGTCAGATTGATACCTTCAACATACTCCTCCCCATCAATATTGACAGGAATATCCAGAATAAATAGATTCTCTCTTTGCAGCGTCTTCTCCTCTAAATAGGCCGAAGAATCTGTAATGACAGCTAATTTCATGACTAAAACTCCAAATTGATCCCTGGAAGATCCAAGGCGATTTCTGTTACTTCATACGTCAAACGATTGAGCATGTTCAAGCATGGACGTGCCAAGGTTTCAACTTCTTCTTGATTAAATTCACTTGGTTCGTTGACAATACGGCCTTCCACATGGGTAACTTGAGAAATTGTTCCGCTGATGACAAATTTATCAAAGACAATCATGAAACTCAAGATAACGACTAAAGAAGTCACTTGGTTTTCTTGGTCGTATTGGAGCAACTGGAAATTCACGTCTACCTTGGTTTCAGGAGCCCCATTTTCATTTTCCCATTCAAAGTTACGAGCATCAAAGTGATACTGGCTAACAAATTCTTGTTCTCGTTTAAGATTCATTTCTCTCTCCCATTGCTACAATTTACTATGCAATTGTACCACATTTTTATCATTTCATCTAGTTTTCTAGGCCTTAGTCAATACCGATCTCATCTTTAACAACAGTAGCAATCGTATCTACATAGTAATTGACTTCTTCTGTTGTAGGTGCCTCTGCCATAACTCGCAAGAGAGGTTCGGTACCACTTGGGCGAACAAGGATACGGCCGTTTCCTGCCATCTCTTCTTCCATCTTTTCGATGATTGCCTTGATGTCTGGTACTTCCATGGCTTTTTCTTTCATGGCATTTTCCACTCGGATATTGACCAGTTTTTGTGGGTAAATCGTTACTTCTGATGCCAGTTGAGACAAACTCTTACCTGTTTCCCGTATAACTTTTGTTAGTTGAACGGCAGTTAACTGTCCATCACCTGTCGTATTGTAATCCATCAAGATAACGTGACCAGACTGTTCACCGCCAAGGTTATAGCCTGATTTTCTCATTTCTTCGACGACATAACGGTCACCAACTGCAGTGACTGCCTTATTGATGCCTTCACGATCCAAGGCCTTATGGAAACCAAGGTTAGACATAACGGTTGTTACGATCGTATTTTGAGCTAACTGGCCTTTTTCAGAAAGGTATTTCCCGATGATATACATGATCTTATCACCATCAACGATATCGCCATTTTCATCAACAGCAATCAAACGGTCACTGTCTCCGTCAAAGGCCAAACCAATAGCTGACCCACTTTCTTTGACCACTTTTTGAAGGGCTTCTGGGTGTGTAGAACCCACATTCAAGTTGATATTAAGACCATCTGGTGTTTCGCCAATAACTGTCAACTGAGCACCAAGATCAGCAAAAATCTGACGAGCACTTGTTGAAGCAGCTCCATTAGCTGTGTCCAAGGCTACTTTCATACCATCTAATTGAGTTCCTGTTGAAACGAGGTAACTTTCATATTTACGCAAGCCTTCTGGATAATCTACAAGACTTCCCAATCCTTCGGCACTTGGACGAGGAATAGTATCTTCAGCAGCATCTAGCAAGGCTTCGATTTCAGCTTCTTTTTCATCATCAAGTTTGAAACCATCCCCACCAAAGAACTTAATTCCATTATCAAGAGCTGGGTTGTGGCTGGCAGAAATCATGACACCTGCACTGGCTCCCTCAGTTTTTACCAAGTAAGCTACTGCTGGTGTTGCAAGGACACCAAGTTTGTAGACGTGAATCCCTACAGAGAGGAGACCTGCCACCAAGGCAGATTCTAGCATTTCTCCTGAGATACGTGTATCGCGTCCTACAAAGACTTTAGGAGCTCCCGTTTCATGTTGACTGAGGACATATCCACCAAAACGGCCTAGTTTAAAAGCCAATTCTGGTGTCAGTTCTACGTTTGCTTCTCCACGGACTCCATCGGTCCCAAAATATTTACCCATTTTATTTATCATCCTTTTCTATTATTTATTATTGTTTAGACGAATCTGATTTTGTTTCTGAACTCGTTGAAGACGAACTGCCTTCTGAAGAACTTGTTGACGAGTTACTTGAACTAGACGTTGCTGTTTTTGTTGTAATTTTCATAGTTGTGTCAAACGGCATAATGACGCTTGGTAAGACATTTCCATTTTTATCGACTGCTTGTAGTGGAACAGAGGCCGAGTAGTTACCCGTTATCCGTTCACTCGTCGGCAAGATGGCAATGACACGATCTACTCTAGAGAGAGTCTCCTCGTCACTAATGACCGTTACTTTTTCATCTGACACAGTGACTGTGTCGATTTTGACCCGAGAATCAATCTGACTAGGGTCAATCTCCGGCACAACAATGACATTGTCTCGTTTTGCTTTTTTACCGACCTTCACTGTTATCTTTTGCGGTGTCGCAACAGCCGTCAAACCGCTCGGAAGATTTTCAATGGTTAGAGGAACTTCGATGGTTCCTACACTGGCATCAGAAAGATCAGCCGTCACCTTAAATTTGCGGGTACTTTCCTGCATCTCACTCGCCAAAGCAACTCTATTTGACCCTGTTAGAAAGACCGTCACCTCAGATGTAAAACCACTGATAAAATACTGATCACTGTCATACTGAATATCAATTGGGACATTAAGAACTGTGTTCGTATAAGTCTCCGTCCGCACCTGTCTGGCACTGTTGCTATTCTGATAGTTTGTCAAAGTTGCATAGATAAAGAGAATGCAGGCGAAAAAGAAGGAAGAAATGATGTATAGACTATTTTTTCTCATGTTTCAATCCTCCTAGCAAGCGCTCTTTCAGACCTTGCTTTTTCTCTGATTTTGGAAGTAAGATTCTTCTCAATTCAGATTCAAACTCTTCCAAGGTTAAATCGTGCTTAAAGACTCCATTATAGGTGATGGAGATTCCACCCGTTTCTTCCGAAACCACAAAGGTAAGAGCATCTGACACTTCCGACAAACCAATCGCCGCCCTGTGACGCGTTCCAAACTCCTTGGAAATCCCGGTATCTTCAGTCAGGGGTAGATAGGCTGAAGTTACAGCAATTCGGTCTTCCTTGATAATGACAGCACCATCATGCAAGGGAGTGTTGGGAATGAAAATATTGATAAGCAATTCAGCCGAAATTTTAGCATCTAAAGGGATCCCTGTCGAGATGTATTCCTGCAAGGTTCTCACTCTCTGAACCACCACAAGCGCCCCAATCTTACGAGGACTCATGTATTCAACTGATTTCACAAATGCACGAACCATCTGCTCTTCCGCACTAATGGGGGCATTGGAGAAGAAATCAGTAGCCCGGCCCAATCGCTCCAAACCAGTCCGAATCTCTGGTGAAAAGATAACTACTGCTGCGATAACCCCATAAGTGATGATCTGATTGATCAACCAGGAAATAGTCGTTAAACCAATCATATTGGAAAGAATCTGGGCTAGAATAAAAACTAAGACTCCACGGACCAATATCATAATCTTAGTGCCTGCAATAGCTTTAGTAAAATGATATAAAATATAAGTCACAATGAGAATATCAATCAGATTGGTGACTATACTCCAAGGACTTGAAAACAAACTCGTCCAGTATTGTAAATTGGATAATTGTTGAAAATTCATCCTTGGCCTCCTCCCTGTCAAAACACTTTACTCATCATTATACCATTTTTTGCCCATTTTTTCCCTATCCTACCTCATTTTAAATTAAGCAAAAATATGATAAAATAAACTGATTAGAAAAAACAAAGGAGAAATCATGTCTCAACTCTATGATATTACCATTGTAGGTGGCGGTCCTGTCGGGCTCTTTGCTGCCTTTTACGCCCACCTACGCCAAGCCAATGTTCAAATCATCGACTCCCTTCCCCAGCTCGGTGGTCAACCAGCCATCCTCTACCCTGAAAAGCAAATCCTTGACGTGCCAGGTTTTCCAAACTTAACTGGGGAAGAGCTAACCAATCGCTTGATTGAACAGCTAAACGGCTTTGATACCCCTATTCATCTCAATGAAACCGTTCTTGAAATTGAGAAACAAGATCAAGGATTTGCCATTACAACCTCTAAAGGTAGCCATCTGACTAAAACCGTCATCATTGCCATGGGTGGTGGCGCCTTCAAACCACGTCCGCTCGAATTAGAAGATGTTGAGGATTATGAAAATATCCACTACCACGTTTCCAACATCCAACAATACGCTGGCAAGAAAGTGACCATCCTTGGTGGCGGGGACTCAGCTGTGGACTGGGCTCTAGCTTTTGAAAAAATTGCGCCAACTACTCTCGTTCACCGTCGAGATAACTTTCGCGCCTTAGAACACAGTGTGCAAGCTCTACAAGAATCGTCTGTAACCATCAAGACACCGTTCGTTCCTAGCCAACTTCTCGGAGATGGAAAAACACTCGATAAACTAGAAATCACCAAAGTCAAATCAGATGAAACCGAAACTATCGAAGTAGACCATCTCTTTGTCAACTATGGTTTCAAATCATCTGTCGGCAATCTTAAAAATTGGGGTCTGGACCTCAACCGTCACAAGATTATCGTCAACAGCAAGCAAGAATCTAGCCAAGCAGGTATCTATGCCATCGGGGACTGCTGCTATTATGAAAGTAAGATTGATTTAATCGCTACAGGACTGGGTGAAGCTCCAACAGCTGTTAACAATGCCATCAACTACATTGACCCAGAGCAAAAAGTGCAACCAAAACACTCAACAAGTTTATAAGAAAAGAACCACGGATTGAATAATCCGTGGTTTTATAATTCATCTGCTATTTTATTGATTTTTCTTAGTCTGTGGTTGACACCACTTTTGGTTAGGGGATTGCTCAGGCTATCTGCCAACTGCTGGATAGAGTAGTCTGGATGCTGAATCCGCAACTGCGCTACCTCCTGCAAATCCACGGGTAAATTTTCCAAACCCATTCTATCTTTGATTTTACTGATATTATTGATAGTCTTCATGCTGGCAGAAACTGTCCGAGCGATATTAGCCGTTTCAGCGTTATTAGCCCGATTGAGATCATTACGAGTTTCACGCAAAATCTTGACGCGCTCAAAATTATCACGCGCCTGCATGGCCCCAATCACGATCAAGAAATCCATGATGTCTTCTGCACGTTGGAGATAAGTAACTGCACCTTTCCTGCGCTCAATGACCTTGGCATCCAGCAAAAACTGCTGGAGGAGAGAGGCCAGTCCTTGGGCATGGTCTAGATAAACGGAACTAATCTCCAACTGGTACTTGCCAGACTCAGGATCTCGGATGCTGCCATTTGCCAGAAAGGCACCACATAAGTAAGCACGTCCAGCTTCTTCATCTGCTAAAATATCAGGATCAATGCCTGTCTCCAAACCAAAGAAAGAATCCGCAAGTCGCAAATCAGCCAAAAGCTCCTGCACTCTCTCATCGGTATAGACCGTGTAGACATGATTCTTACGAAGATTGCTTCTCTGATGGTGACGAATTTCTGACTTGATCTCATAAAAATGGAGAAAGGATTCATAAAGGTGCCGAGCCAACTTGGCATTTTCAGTCACGACTGACAAGGTCAAGCCTGAAGTCGAGAGACCGATACTGCCAGACATCTTGATGATGGCAGACAATTCATGACGACTGAGATGATGTTGACCAAGAATTTCTTCTTTTACTGCAACTGTAAAACTCATTTTCTCACCTGTATAATGCGCATCAATTCATCTACAATCAAATCGCCATCATGGAAGGCACCTCCATTTTCCAAACGAAGGAAGTTGGAGGAAATCACACGAGGAACCTGCTTGCAAAGACCAGCAAAGTCATGCTCTACCTGAACCAAATACTCATCAAAACGGTTGGTATCCATGTATTCTCTAGGAACCTTCTCGATATTAACCAAGACCGTATCAATAAAAGGCCGACCTAAGTGTCGATGAAGGACTTCCACGTGGTCACTGTCTGAAAAGTGCTCTGTTTCCCCACGCTGGGTCATGATATTGCAGACATAGGCAATCTCTGCCTTGGTCTCCAAGAGTGCTTGTCCAATCTCTTCGATCACGATATTGGGTAAAATCGATGTAAAGAGGGAACCAGGCCCCAAGACGATCATGTCACTCTCGAGAATAGTATTGACCACTCGACGGCTGGCTTGGGGTGTTTCATCATCCAAGGTATTGGTCACATAGACATGGTCGATCATACCTGGATGATCTGCAATGTGGCTCTCACCTGCCACCTCAGAACCGTCTTTAAAGACTGCATGCAGTGTCAGAGGCTGATCGCTTGATGGGTAGATTTTTCCTGTTGTGTGGAAAAAGAGACTTAGCAGCTGCATGGCATTATAAGTGGATCCTTGCATTTCAGATAGGCCAGCAATGATAATATTTCCTAGCGGATGACCCGCAAAAGCTCCAGCCTCTTCTGAGAAGCGGTACTGAAAAACCTTCTCATAAAATTTAGGCATATCCGACATGGCTACCAGAACATTGCGAAGATCGCCTGGTGGTGTCAGCTGTTGGATATTCTTTCTTAGCTCACCAGAAGAGCCACCATCATCGGCTACCGTTACGATGGCTGCGATATCAACATCCTTTTCTCGCAAGCTTTTCAAAATGACGGGGATACCAGTTCCTCCACCAATTACCGTTATCTTTGGTTTTCTCATGAACGGTTTACCGTTTCCTTTCTTCTGTCTTTGTCACGATGGCTTTCATTGACAGGCCAGTTTTTAGCAAGGTCCTCAGCGATTCGTTTTGCAAAGGCAACACTACGGTGTTGTCCACCTGTACATCCTACTGCAATGGTTAAAACAGACTTGCCTTCTTTTTTGTAACTTGGCAAAATGGGCTCAATCAAGGCGAGCAAGTGCTGATAAAAACTTTCAGACTCTTCATGATTCATCACATAGTCATAAACTGCTTGATCCTCACCTGTCTGATTACGGAGCTCAGGCAGGTAGTATGGATTTGGCAAGAAACGGACATCAAAAACCAAGTCTGCATCGATCGGGATACCATACTTGAATCCAAAAGACATGACCTCGATACGGAAAGACTGGGCCTGTTCTTGGTCTGAAAATTGCTCTGCAATGGTTTTACGCAGTTCACGCGGAGTGAGTTCTGTCGTATCCACCACATTTTGACTCATGTTTTTCAAAGGTGCCAAGAGTTCACGTTCCAGCTTGATGCCATCTAAAATCCGACCATCTGCTGCTAGAGGGTGACTTCTTCTAGTTTCCTTATAGCGTGCCACCAATTCCTTATCTGCTGCGTCTAAAAAGAGAATTTTGAAGTCCAAATCATCTTGGTTTTCCAATTCATCCAAAACAGCCTGAATCTCTGAAAAGAAGGAACGGCTCCGCATATCGACTACCAAGGCCAGTTTGTGGTCATCATCTTTAGTTTCAACCAACTGTAAAAACTTTGGCAAGAGGGCTGGTGGCATATTGTCAATAGTGAAATATCCCAAATCCTCGAAGGACTGAATAGCTACCGTTTTCCCTGCGCCACTCATCCCTGTCACAATCACCAGGTGAAGTTGTTTCTTTGTCATCTATCTCTCCTTATATCAAAAAAGTTTGGCAGAGCCAAACTTCAACTAGCTTATCCAATCTCTGCGATCACTTCAATTTCGACTTTTACATCACGAGGAAGACGTGCAACCTCTACAGCTGAACGAGCTGGAAATTCCTCTTTAAAGGCAGTCTGGTATACCTCGTTAAAAGGAACAAAGTCATTCATATCGCTCAAGAAGCAAGTTGTTTTAACAACATGATCAAAGTCTGTTCCTGCTTCAGCCAAAATAGCACCGATATTTTTCAAGACTTGTTCTGTCTGTTCTTGGATCGTTTCTCCTACAATTTCTCCAGTTTCAGGAGATAGGGGAACTTGACCGCTAGCAAACAAAAGATTACCAACGATTTTTCCTTGAACATAAGGTCCGATTGCTTTTGGAGCTTTGTCTGTATGAATTGTTTTTGCCATTTCTTTCCCTCACAATTTTTCTAATATTGCATCCCAAGCCTGATCCATCCCTGCCTTGCTGACAGATGAAAAGAGGATGAAGTCGTCACTTGGGTTAAAGTTTAATTTCTTTTTGATTGCTGATTCGTGCTTGTTCCATTTACCACGAGGAATCTTATCCGCCTTTGTCGCAACGATGATAACCGGAATCTCATAATACTTGAGAAATTCATACATCTGCACATCATCTGCTGACGGGTCGTGGCGGAAATCCACCAAACTGACAACCGCACGGAGATTTTCCCTAGTCGTCAGGTACTCCTCAATCATTCGCCCCCACTTTTCACGCTCCTTTTTAGAAACGCGGGCATAGCCATAACCTGGTACATCCACAAAACGCATCTTGTCATCAATGTTAAAAAAGTTGAGCAACTGGGTTTTCCCAGGTTTTCCTGATGTACGGGCCAGATTCTTGCGGTTCAGCATAGTGTTGATAAAGCTAGACTTGCCAACATTTGAACGCCCTGCAAGGGCAATCTCTGGCAGGTCATCCTGCGGATAGTGAGACTTGTTGGCCGCACTGAGCAAGATTTCAGCATTGTGTGTATTGATTTCCATAGTCACCTCTAGGCTGTTTCTAGAATGGGTTTTTCCGTTCCATCGACAGCTTCTTTTGTGATGCGGACCAATTTCACATTTTCTTGACTTGGCACTTCAAACATAACGTCTAGCATGGTTTCTTCAATGATTGAGCGAAGACCACGCGCACCAGTTTTACGCTCTATAGCCTTATTGGCGATTTCCTGAAGGGCTTCATCGTCAAATTCCAATTCAACGTCATCATAAGAAAGCAAGGTTTGGTATTGTTTCACCAAGGCATTTCTTGGCTCTTTCAAGATGCGAACCAAGTCATCAACCGTCAATTGCTCAAGAGCTGCAAAGACAGGCAAGCGTCCAATCAACTCAGGGATAATACCGAATTTTTGAATATCTTCTGCGATGATTTCTTGCATGTAAGAGCTATTTTCATCAATCGCCTTGTTATTTTGACCAAATCCGATGACTTTTTCACCCAAACGTTGTTTAACGATTTCTTCGATGCCGTCAAAAGCACCACCCACGATGAAGAGGATGTTTTTAGTATCCACCTGAATCATCTCTTGTTGTGGATGTTTGCGTCCACCTTGAGGCGGTACGCTGGCTACAGTTCCCTCGATAATCTTAAGAAGGGCTTGTTGCACTCCTTCACCAGAAACGTCACGTGTGATAGACACATTCTCACTCTTCTTGGCAATCTTGTCAATTTCATCCACGTAGATAATCCCACGCTCTGCACGTTCGATGTTAAAGTCTGCAGCCTGCAAGAGTTTGAGGAGGATGTTTTCCACGTCCTCACCTACATACCCAGCCTCAGTCAGAGCTGTCGCATCTGCAATAGCAAAAGGTACATTCAAGCTCTTAGCCAAAGTCTGAGCCAAGAAAGTTTTCCCAGAACCAGTTGGGCCAATCATCAAGATGTTTGACTTCTGCAAATCCACATCTTCTGACTCTTCACGCGTATCGTGAAAATTAATACGTTTGTAGTGATTGTAAACAGCCACTGCCAAGGCACGTTTGGCACGATCCTGACCAATCACATAGTGGTTCAAGATATTGAGGAGTTCGATTGGTTTTGGTACTTCAGACAAGTCTGCCAAAACTTCCTCAGCCAACTCCTCACGAATGATTTCCTGGGCCAACTCCACACATTCATTACAGATAAAGGCGTTGTTCCCAGCGATTATTTTCTTTACTTCTTCTTGGCTTTTGCCACAAAATGAGCAATAAACCATCATATCATTTTTCCTATTTGTAGGCATGATTTCCTTCCATTCTAATTTATCATTCTATCTAAAATAAGTTCATGTAAAAAGCATGAATACTGTTTACCAGATTGGTAAAAGCATTCAACCAGAGTAAGGCAGACAGTCCATAGCGCTTCTTACGAAAAGCCTGTGCTCCAGTCAAAATACAGATTACACACAAAAAAGCTGTGAAAAATCCAAATATACTGCGCTCCATTAGACTTCCTTTCTATCTCGGTATTCGATGGTAAAATCATAGTCATTTTTCTCATCTCGGGTGTAAGATTTGCTTGCGACTGTCTCAAAACGAGACAAGTCAAACTCCTCAGGGAAATAGGTATCTCCCTCCACCTGAGCATGAATCTGTGTCACGATGATTTCATCTAAATATGGCTCAAAAGCCTGAAAAATCTGTTTTCCGCCAATGATATAGAGATTTTTTTCCTGACTCTGATACCACGCTAAAACAGACTCCACATCTTGAAATACGAGCGCCCCATCTATGACTTCTTCGCTATTGCGCGTTAAAATCAGGGTTTGCCGTTTTGGAAGCAGACGACGTCCCATGCCATCAAAGGTCACTCGTCCCATCAGTATAGCATGATTTAAAGTCGTTTCCTTAAAATGTTGCAACTCTGCTGGCAAATGCCAAGGGAGACGATTTCCCTTCCCAATCACACCTTTTTCATCCTGGGCCCAAATGGCTATGATTTTCTTTGTCATGCTTCCGTCCTTTTTATTGATACTACTATTTTATCAAAATTCTCCCAAAAAGACTGTTTTGAAACGCGCGCAAAAGAGAGAAAAGGAGCAGGCATCATCTAGCCTGCTCCTCTCGTCCCTAGGACATATATTTTTTTGCTTCTGATTCAATTTTTTCAACCACTTCTTGGATACTTAGTCCAGTTGTGTCGAGGTAAACTGCATCCTCAGCCTGCTTGAGAGGCGAGGTTTCACGATGACTATCCTTGTAGTCACGTGCCGCAATTTCTTCTTTCAACGTTTCCAAGTCAGTCTCAATCCCTTTAGCAATATTTTCCTTGTAACGACGCTCTGCTCTTTCTTCAACAGAAGCCACTAAGAAAATCTTGAGTTCAGCTTGTGGTAAAACAACTGTCCCGATATCACGCCCATCCATGACGATACCACCTTGCTGAGCAATCTCTTGCTGGAGCGAAACAAGTTTCTCACGCACTTCAGGAATGGCAGCAATGCTTGAAACCTTGTTGGTCACTTCATTTTCACGGATAGGATGAGTGATATCCACATCCCCTACAAAAACAAGTTGATCACCTGTTTCTGAACGTCCAAAACTAATGGGATGTTGATCAAGCAATTCCAAAAGTTGCTCTACTTTTCCTGCATCCAACTGGTTTTTGAGCGCTATATAAGTCGCAGCACGGTACATAGCGCCCGTATCGAGATAAGTATAACCAAAATCTTTAGCGACAATCTTTGCAACCGTACTCTTACCACTGGAAGCTGGACCATCAATAGCAATTTGAATTGTCTTCATTCCCGACTCCTATCTTGTCTTGATCACATCACCTGGATTGGCAAACCAAGATCCAGATGACATATGAGAAGGATTTAACGCTTCCAACTGGGCAATGGAAATCCCTGCACGCTGAGCAAGAGCTGCCTCACCCTCTCCAGGATGCACAGTGAGTGTTCCTTCTCCTTCTGTGTGCTCTTCTGAACTGCTCTCTGAAGGAGTTGTTTCAGAAGAAGATGTTTCTTCTACCTTGCTACTTGAAGATGACGATGCTTCTACTTTAGAACTTGAACTTGTAGAAGGAGACGATGTATCATAGAAGTCCTTCAAAGATGAAGTACGATTGCTTCCTCCGGTTGATAGGTAAATCAATACAACCACCATCGCTACAACGATCACAAAGAAGAGGCTAGCTAGAACTGTTAAGACACGATTCGCAACAGCGCCTTTTCCTTTTTGTTTACGGCGACGACGCTCTGATCTTGATTCTTCCTCACTATTTTCATAGATATCTTCTTGCCATGGTTCCTTTGCCATACCTTACTCCTTGTATTTTTTAAACTTTCTTATTACAATATAAACATGAAACTCACACTTATACCTGAACGGTGCATCGCCTGCGGGCTTTGCCAAACCTATTCTGAACTCTTTGATTACCATGATAATGGAATCGTTCGATTTTGCGATGATCCAGTTGAATTGCAAAGAGAAATCGCTGAGAGCAGCGATGTTCTAGAGGCCATCAAAAATTGTCCTACACGTGCACTTCTAAAAGATCCATCATAGTTTAAAAGGGAGATTGATTTTGTAGACTCTCTTTATCACTTTAATCCCTTCACCTACTAGTTTAGCATATTTCTAGGTAAAATTATAGTCTTTTCCGGTTATTTTTTCCTTCAAAAATAGAAAGATCACTTTTTTTCTTTGATGAGGTAGAGTGGTCTTTTTTTGGTTTCCAGGTAAATCTTACTGATATACTTGCCCAGAATTCCAATGGTCAGAAGTTGAATCCCCCCAAGAAAGAGAATGACAGCCATCAGAGAGGTCCAGCCAGATGTTGGATTTCCCAAGATAAGAGTCCGAAATACTACAAAAACAGTCATCATAAAAGAAATAAAACAAGATAGAAGTCCCGCTACAAAGGCTATACTCAAGGGAAAATCTGAAAAATTGAGAATCCCTTCAATCGAGTAGAAAAAGAGCTGTCTAAAACTCCAACTGGTCTTTCCAGCCTGTCTTTCGACATTTGGATAGTCTAGGTAGTATGTTCGAAAACCGACCCAGGCAAAGAGCCCTTTAGAGAACCGATTGGACTCGGTCAGGGTTAAAATAGCATCTACCACAGACCTTCTCATCATGCGGTAATCACGGACGCCTGAGGGGAGAGCTACTGGGCTGATTTTTTGCATGAGGCGATAAAAAAGATTAGCACAGAAACTGCGGAAAAAGGGCTCTCCCTCCCGACTGGTTCTCCGTGTCCCAACACAGTCCAAGTTCGCATCCTGGTCTAGTAAGGCTTTCATCTCAAGCAACATACTGGGGGGGTCCTGGAGGTCTGCATCCATCACGACCACCAGGTCTCCAGTCGCATGCTGTAAACCTGCGTACAGAGCTGCCTCTTTCCCAAAATTTCGTGAGAATGAGACATAATGCACCGCAGGATTTTGCTCCCGATAAGCCTTCAAAAGCTCTAAGGTCCCATCGCTTGAGCCATCGTCTATAAAGACATACTCGACCTCTGCTCCCAGGTCAGGAAGCAAATCTTCAACAGACTGATAAAAAAGAGGAAGTACTTCCTCTTCATTTAAACAGGGGACAATGATCGAAATCATTATCTTAGTCTTCAAATCCATTTGGATGCTTACTTTGCCAACGCCATGCGTCTTCACACATTTTCGTGATATCAAATTCTGCTTCCCATCCGAGCTCTGCTTTGGCTTTTGCAGGATCTGAATAGCAGGCAGCGATGTCTCCTGGTCGGCGTTCTACGATGCGGTAAGGAATGGGATGTCCCACTGCTTTTTCCATATTTTGAATAATTTCAAGAACAGAGTAGCCCTTGCCTGTTCCAAGGTTATAAATGTTAAGGCCAGACCCCTTTTGGATTTTTTGAAGAGCTGCAACGTGACCTTTGGCTAGGTCTACGACGTGGATATAGTCACGAACACCAGTTCCATCTTCCGTATCGTAATCGTCTCCGAAGACTTGTACTTGCTCTAATTTTCCAACAGCTACCTGAGTCACATATGGCAAGAGATTGTTTGGAATACCGTTTGGATTTTCTCCTAAATCTCCACTCTCATGTGCTCCGATTGGGTTAAAGTAACGAAGCAAGACCACATTCCATTCTGAGTCTGCTTTGTAGATATCAGTCAAGATTTCTTCTAGCATGAGTTTGGTACGACCGTAAGGGTTGGTCACTGAAAGTGGGAAATCTTCTAAGATTGGAACTGTGTGAGGATCTCCATATACTGTCGCAGAAGAGCTGAAGATGATATTCTTACAGTTTGCTTCTTCCATAACTTTTAAAAGACTAAGAGTTCCAGCGATATTGTTGTCATAGTAGGCAAGAGGGATACGTGTTGATTCACCTACAGCCTTCAAACCAGCAAAGTGAATCACACCTGTTGGCTCTTCTTGCTTGAAAATATCTCTGATAGTATCAGTATCACGGATATCTGCCTCATAGAAAGGAATTTCAACTCCTGTGATTCTTTCAACAACTTCTAAACTTTTACGGTTGCTATTGACAAGGTTATCCACTACAACCACTTGATGACCTGCTTGGATCAACTCAATAACAGTGTGGGTTCCGATAAAACCGGCACCACCAGTTACCAAAATTTTTTCTTGCATCTTTTTTCCTCGATTCTCGAATTATTTTTTCTTATTTTACCATTTTTGATAGGGAATGTCATTTGCCATCCTAGAGGGGAGACTAAAATTTTAGTAAAATGCTTATACTCTTCGAAAATCTCTTCAAACAATGTCAGCTTCGCCTTACCGTGGGTATGATTACTGACTTCGTCAGTTCGATCCACAACCTCAAAACAGTGTTTTGAGCTGACTTCATCAGTTCTGTCCACAGCCTCAAAGCCGTGCTTTGAGCAGCCTGCGGCTAGCTTCCTAGTTTGTTCTTTGATTTTCATTGAGTATCATTCGCTTTTTACTCGTTTGACATAGTTTTCAATTGGATAGTTTACTGGGTCCAAAGTCAACTCCTTGTCTTGGATCAGTTGAGCTAAATGGTAACCAATGATAGGGCCGGTTGTGAGGCCTGATGAACCTAGTCCACTAGCCGCATAGACACCTACTAAGCCTGGCACCTGTCCAAAGAAAGGGGAGAAATCACTGGTATAGGCACGGATTCCCACACGCTCACCCGATGATTTTGCTCCTGCCAAGGCTGGATAGTGAGGCAAGGCCGCATCATCCATTTGTTGGAGCAAGGTTTCATCTACCGTCAAATCAAATCCCATATCATTTTCATGAGTAGCGCCTAAGGACAATTTCCCACCTGCAAAAGGAATCAAATCCCACTCTCCTTCTGGCATGACAACAGGGTAAGATTCTAGGTCTTCGGAGAGTTGATAATCTCGGAGTTGCCCCTTTTGGGGACGAACATCTACCTCATATCCTAAAGGTTCTAAAATGTCCCTCAACCAAGCTCCCGTTGCCAAAATAACCTGGTCAAATACCTCTTCACCAATCTGATATCCTGATGCTAAAGGTGTCAGACTCACTTTTTCTTTGACATGCTTGACCTGACTGTCTTCTAGCAAACGATTCACTAAGAGGTGGCCATCTACTCTCGCCCCACCAGAAGCATAGAGCAAGTGGTCAAATCCCTGCAAACCAGGGAATAATTCATTTGCAGATACTTGGTCCATGATAGCTAACTGGCCTATCAAGGGAGATTCTTCCCTGCGATTCAAAGCTAGTTTATAGAGTTCTTCTAGCTTAGATTCGTCCTTCTTTAAGAGAAAAACTCCCGAACGCTGGTAAAAGTCAATCTCCTGCCCTGACTTCTCTAAATCAGCCAACAAATCCACATAAAAGTCAGCACCCAAGCGTGCCATCTTGTACCAGGCTTTATTACGGCGTTTTGAAAACCAAGGACTAATAATTCCTGCTGCAGCCTTGGTAGCCTGACCTTGTCCATGGTCAAAAACGGTCAACTCTAGGTCACTTTCTTTCGAGAGGTGGTAGGCAGCTGTCGCCCCCACAATCCCTGCTCCAATAATGGCAACTTTTTTCATTGTCTTCACCTTCTAACTAGATATGGTGGAAAGGATCGGTCGATGCCTGACTAGGCACAATATCAATGCCCCAGCCATTCTCTTTCTTCCATTGAGTAAGAAGTGCTGCGATTTTTTCCACAAAAAGCACTTCGATATAATGTCCTGGATCCAATGCCAGCAAGCCATCAGACAGCATATCCTGTGCTGTGTGATAGTAAATATCACCAGTGATGTAGACATCTGCCCCCTTAGCTAAAGCATCCTTATAGAAAGATTGACCACTACCGCCACAGATAGCCACTATTGAAATAGGCTTCTGCAAATCACTCTCTTGATAATGCACCATTCGAAGGCTATCTAGACCAAAGACTTGTTTGACATGCTGGGCCAATTCCCCAAATGTCTGAAGCTGAATATTCCCAATCCGCCCAATTCCACGTTCTGGACCTGTTTCCTGCAGATAAGTCGTTTCCTCAATGCCTAGCATCTGGCAGAACCAATCATTTAGCCCGTTCTCAACAATATCAATATTGGTATGGCTAACATAAACTGCGATGTCATGCTTAATCAAATCAATGTAAATCTGATTTTGCGGACAGCTAGCTACCAGAGCCTTGATAGGACGAAAGATAGGCGCGTGCTTGACGATAATCAAATCTACACCCTTTTCAATGGCTTCAGCCACCGTCTCTTCACGAATATCAAGGGCAACCATTACCCTTTGGATATCCTTGTCCAAAGTGCCGATTTGCAGACCATGACTGTCACCCTCCATAGACAATTCCTGAGGGCAAAAGGCTTCATAGCGTTTAATGACTTCACTTGCTAGCATGGAGTACCTCCTTGATGGCTTGAATTTTATCTACTAAAACTTGACGTTCCTCCAGATTTTTTTCTGGAATTTGATCAAGGGCAAATTCTAACTTAGTAGCTTCTTTTTGCCATTTTTGGACAAAGACTGGGCTGACTTCTTTGGACAAGAAGGGACCAAAGCGGACATCACTTGCTGATAGCTTCATTTGTCCCGCTTCCACCACCAAAATCTCGTAGAATTTGCCTGCTTCTTCTAGGATGCTTTCTGCTACGATCAGAAAACCGTGGTCTTGTAGCCAGATGCGCAAGTCGTCTTCACGATTATTGGGCTGGAGAATCAAACGTTCTACATTAGCTAGCTTTTCCAAACCTTCTTCCAATATGGTAGCAATCAAGCGCCCTCCCATACCTGCAATGGTGATAACAGAGACTTGATCTACCTCCTCAAATGCCGCTAAGCCATTGGCTAAACGAACTTGGATTTTCTCCTTTAGACCGTGAGCCTCAATATTTTTGACCGCGGACTGGTAGGGTCCTTCCACAACCTCACCTGCAATGGCGTTTTTGATTTGACCTCTCTCAACCAACTCGATCGGCAGATAAGCATGGTCACTCCCCACATCTAGTAAAACGGCCCCCTGTGGCACAAAGGAAGCTACCAATTCTAATCTCTTTGAAATCATCTTCTCTCACTTTCCAAAACTCTATTACCTTTTATTATACCATATTTCGGCTAGCAATCTTGCACCTAAAAAGACCGCAATCCACAGATTGCAGTCTTTCTTTATTTTCTGGCTTGGTAACGACTAGTTAGAATGAAAATTAAGGTAAATACCAGCATCATGGCCCCATAAACAGGCAATGTTTGTCCAGTTAAGGTTGAAATTTCAAGCAACTTTTGAATCATTGGGAAGAGAGCTGTAGCTAGGAAACCTCCTACTGACCAAATAACCAAAAGGACACGCCAGAGGGTGAATGGCATACAGGCTCTAAATACGGATAAGAAACCGATAGACCCAAGGAGATAATAGAGGAGGGTTGAGATTTCTATCTCAGTCCAACCTTGACTCGCTCCAAATATTTTCACAAAGAGAACGCTGAACACGACCATGAGTGCACTTGGTAGGGCACGAAGCATGGATTTTCTGAGGAAGTTTGGTTCAACAGGTTTGATATTTCGCTCAAAAGTCAGAACGAATGGCGGGAACCCTTCCACGAATTGGTCGATCATGGTAATCTGGATCGGAATGAAAGGGAAAATCAAAATCCACTCAGACCGCCCTAGTAAAACACTAGCAATACAAATCACCGCAAGCAAGAAGGAATAAATCGTCTTAATCAAGAAAATCGGTGCAATGTGGGCAATGTTATTGACCACGCGACGACCCTCAAAGAGAATCTCAGGAACATCATTAAAGTCTGAGTTCAAAAGAACTAGATTGGCAATCTGACGAGTCGCTGGATCTCCCTCCGCCATCACGATCGAACAATCTGCCTCACGAAGGGCCAGGATATCATTGACTCCGTCCCCTGTCATGGCCGTTGTATGCCCTGCTTTTTTCAGAGTTTGGATGATGAGTTTCTTTTGATGAGGGGAAACACGTCCGAAAATAGCTGTCTCTTCTGCCATGGCAATCAATTCCTCATCCGTGATTTTTGAACAATCTACATAGCTGTGATAGTCTGCAAAACCAGCCTTCTGGGCAATACTGGACACTGTAACTGGATTGTCACCAGAGATAATCTTGAGCCCTACTTCCTGGGAACGGAGATAGTCCAGCGTCTCAGCTGCTCCTTCTCGAATGGGGTCCAAGATCTCCAGCAAGGCCAGGGCCTGAATATCAGATGGTTTCTGTGGTTTGTGATGATCTAGTTTTTCCTGACTGAGTGCCAAGACCAAGACACGCGAGCCTCTCTCCAAGGCCTCTCTAGCTTCTGGGACTTCAGAGTCCAACAACATCTCAGGCGCACCTAAGAAAACCGTTCCTAGACCTTCCAATTCCATAGCGCCCCACTTGCGGTCGCTAGAGAAAGGAAGATTCGAAAGCATAGGATAGGCAACCTGACCTTGGAAACGCTGGCGAATAGCTTGGGCCGTTGGATTTTTATCCTCACTATGAGCTATGTAGCTGGTCAGAATGTTAGTAATGGCCTCTTCACCATAAGTTTCCGTCAGAGGAAGAACCGCCTCCACCTGCATCTTTCCTTGGGTGATGGTCCCCGTCTTATCCAGACAGAGCATATCCACGCGAGCCAAGGTCTCGACAGAGTACATCTCCTGCACCAAGACCTTTTTCAAGCCCAGCTTGATCACCGCAGTCAAGAGCGAAGTAATGGTCAAAAGGGCGATTCCCTTGGGCAACATCCCCAAAAGGGCTGTTGACGAATTTACAACGGATGACTTGAGGGGCAAGCCTTTTAACATCAAGGCTTCTAGCAGGAGAGCTAGACCAAAGGGAATAATAATCTTCCCAGTAAAACCAGCTAGCTTGTCCAACGATTTCATGATACGGGAGTTGATTGGTTTCACTGTCTTAGCTTCCAGCATGAGTTTGGAAGCATAGTTTTCTGCCCCGACATGGTGGACTTGAGCCAAAACTGCGCCACTGGCTAGGAAACTCCCTGACAAGAGCAAGGCATCCACTTCCTTTTGTACTAAATCACTCTCCCCTGTCAACATGGCTTCATTGACTTCTGCAAATCCTTCCAGAACCAGAGCATCACTAGGAATCTGCTCTCCAGCAGACAAACGAATGACATCACCTAGGACCAATTCTTCTGGATTGAGGGCAACTTCTTGACCCTCACGGATGGTTTTGACTTTTTCCTTGGTCATGAGATTGAGCTTGTCCACCATGTGTTTGGCCCGCAACTCGGTCACAATCCCAGAAAAAGCGTTAAAGCAAATAACGGCAAAGAAGACCAGATTGCTCCAAGCCTGCACAAAGGCAAGGGCCAAAGCAATAGCAAAGTTCAAAGCGTTAAAAAGAGTAAAAACATTTCGTTTAACGATTTGCCAAGTGCTGGTACTGGCCGAAGCAGTAAAATCATTGACCAAACCTTGAGCCTGTCTTTCCTTGACTTCTCTTTGGGTTAATCCTATAATCTTATTTTTATCCATAAACTCTATCATATCATTTTTTTTAAAAGAATTCTAATCCCATCTAAAACTGTTGGCTGACAACTGAAAAAGTTTGCCAGTAATCTTTTGATAAGGTATAATAATAAAAGCAATACAATCGAAGGAGATCTCATGTTTTATACTTATTTGCGTGGACTAGTCATGCTGATCTTGTGGTCCATCAACGGCAATGCCCACTATCACAATACTGATAAAATCCCTAACCGAGACGAAAACTATATCCTCGTCGCACCTCACCGTACCTGGTGGGATCCAGTTTACATGGCTTTTGCGACCAAACCAAAACAGTTCATCTTTATGGCCAAAAAAGAGCTGTTTAACAACCGTATCTTTGGCTGGTGGATTCGTATGTGTGGGGCCTTTCCTATCGACCGGGAAAATCCTAGCGCCTCTGCTATCAAATACCCTATCAATGTCCTCAAAAAAAGCGACCGTTCTCTCATCATGTTTCCAAGTGGAAGCCGTCACTCAAATGAAGTCAAGGGGGGCGTAGCCTTGATTGCCAAAATGGCCAAGGTCCGTATCATGCCTGTCACCTACACTGGTCCCATGACCTTGAAAGGCTTAGTCAGCCGTGAACGTGTGGATATGAACTTTGGAAATCCCATCGATATCTCAGACATCAAGAAAATGAATGATGAAGGAATCGAAATGGTTGCAGACCGTATCCAAGCAGAATTCCAACGTTTAGACGAAGAAACCAAACAATGGCACAATGATAAAAAACCAAACCCGCTCTGGTGGTTTGTCCGCATCCCAGCCCTCATCCTTGCTGTGATTGTTGGTATCCTAACGATTATCTTTACCTTCATCGCAAGCTTTATCTGGAATCCAGATAAGAAGAGAGAGTCTCTTGGTTAAAAAATACAATTATCCCTTGGCAAAAGCCAAGGGATAATTCTTTTATTTGATTTTCCATTTTTGGGCCAACCAGCTGGAAAAAGCTAGAAATCGTTCAGCTACTTGCTCATGATGCCCATAAGGATCAAAGACAAATTGACCAGTTGGATAGCGTTGCTGAAGGCTGGTATGGATCTGCTCAGCATAGGCTGGAGCTTGAGCCAAGCGATTGGTATGATGGGCTCCTTCTGTTTGACCATTCTGTAAATACAGCAAACAGTCCAAATTTTTCTCCTTTTCTTCCCTACAGTAAGTCACAAAATCAGGATACCAAAAGGAACCGCAGATAGAGAAGACACAGGAGACCTTGTCTAAATGGAAAAGACTGTATACTGCCGCCAAACCACCTAGTGAATAACCTCCATAAGCAAGGAGATTTTTGTCCAGGCGATAAAGCGACTGCAACTTATCTAAAAGACCTCCAAATAAATGATCATGATAGGCATTTGCCTGACCGCCAAAATCTGGAGCCCCATCTCTCAGAGCAGCTGCCTTCCAGGGCGTGTAGTCGTCTAGGCGATTTTTAGAGGTCAAGCCCACTAAAATCACAGATTCTGAAAGGGAAGATAGAAAATCCAAGTTTCCATCATTCAAGAGAATCGCTGGATAGGTTTGATTGGGATCATAGGTTGAAGGAAGACTGACCTTGACTTGGATTCCTTCCCAATCAAACTCATTATTTATTGATAAAGTCATTGATTTTCTCAAGGGAATCAATCACTGCTGGACCATAATCCATCAACTCATCGTAAGAGATAGTCATGATTTTTTGATTCTTAATAGCAGGAACACCTTCCAAAACAGCATTTGCCTTCATCAACTCTACTGCGTTGGCATCCAATTTTTTATTGCGATCGCTGGTTACATAGATAATCAACTCAGGATCCATTGACACAAGATTTTCCAAGGTCAAGCCTGATATTCCCGTTGCAACGTTGGTATAACCAAGTTGATTCAACAAGCTTTCTTGCAAAGCAGACTTGTAGGCACCAAAGGTTTGATCATTATAAGCAACCATAATCAAAGCCTTTTTCTTTTCACCTTGGCTTGCTGGATTTGCTTTCTTAACAGCGTCAATTTTAGCTTGTAACTGGGCTGCGTATTCATTGGCCTTGTCCTGAACATTAAAAATCATTCCAAGATTTTTAACATCTTCTACAATATTTCCCAAATCTTGCTGAATCGTTGAGAGAGAAGCTTTTTGCGTATAAACTGGGATTTTATTTTCATTCCAAGTGCTAACTGTCCCCAAGGATTTTTCAGAAAACATCATGTTTCGACCCATCACAGTGTCTGGTTCATAAGAAAGAACTGTCTCTTGTGAGACTGTTTTTTTATCGCCGATTTGAGGAATAGTCGCAATCGCGTCCTTATATTTATCTGTTACAGCATTGTCAGGGTTGAGCATGCCAGCAATTTTATCCTTCAAGCCTAGCTCCAACAAAATTTCAGTAGTTGAAAGATTATTGGTGATAACTTTTTCAGGTGCCTCCTCAAAGACTTGTTCGACTTCATTTCCCTTAACATCATAAGTTTTGACCGTTAACGGATAAGTCGTCTCTGCGCTGGCCTTTTGACTTGTTTCTGTGCTAGATTGTGTGGTAGCTTTTTCTGTAGTATTACCACAAGCTACCATGGTTAAGGTAGCTACTGTTACCAGTAAAATGCTTAGTGTTTTTTTCATTTTGTTTTCCTTTTCATTTTTATAAATAGTGAATCATGGCTTGCTGATCCTCGGTCCAAGTCACCTGACTTTGAACTCCATATACAGTTTGTAATGACTCAGGGGTGATGGCCTCCTTTGGAGTTCCCTGATAAAGAATTTCCCCCTCTTTCATCAGATAGAGATAATCCGAATAGCGACAAGCAAGTTGAATATCATGCAGGACAGCTAGAACATTGATTTTGAGCTCCTTCACAATGGCTAACAAGTCTAGCTGGTACTTGATATCTAGGTGATTGGTTGGTTCGTCCAGGAGCAAGAGAGTCGGTCCTTGCGCCAAGGCGCGTGCTAATAAGACTCGTTGCTTTTCTCCCCCTGAAAGAGACGAATAGAGACGCGTTTTCTTCTCAAGCATATCCACCTTGACGAGAGCATCTTGAACAAGGGCATAATCTCTTTCCTTTTCCTTCTGTAAAAAAGAGAGATGGGGCGTTCTTCCTAGCAAGACGATTTCCTCAACTGTACAATCAAACTGCAATTGATTAAACTGGGTGACGACCGCCATTTGCTTGGCTGTTTCTTTGAGTGGCCAATGCTCCAGCGGCTTTCCATCTAGGCTTATCAAACCTTTGTCCGCCCTTTCCTGACGATAGAGGAGTTTAAGTAGGCTAGTTTTTCCACTTCCATTTGGCCCTAATATCGTATGAAATTGATGCCCCTCAACCTTAAGAGAAACTCCTTTGAGGATTTTTTTCTCTCCTAGTCTAAAGTGGACATCCTGACACTTCAAATCCATATCAGACCCTCACCTCCCTTCGCCTACCTCCTACAATGTAGATAAAGAAGGGAGCACCTACTAAGGCTGTGAAAATACCAATCGGCAGCTCAGCATTTGGAATGATGACACGAGAGAGTACATCTGCCCAGACGACAAAGAGTGCACCTAGTAAGGTCGCAACGGGAAAAAGTCTCCTGTAATTCGTTCCTACTAAGCCTCGAGCTAAGTGAGGAGTAATTAGACCAACAAATCCAATAATCCCACAGGTTGCCACTAAGACTGCTGTCAGCACAGCTACCATGGTCACATAAAGATACCAATAGAAGCGTAAGGGAATTCCCAAAGTTAAAGCAGTCTCATCTCCCATCATCATCGCATTAAAAACACGATACTGAGTAGAGAAAAATAGAAAGGCCGATCCTACTACTATAGTTGGCAGGACTAAGTCAGACCAGGTAGTTCCAGCAAGCGAGCCCATGGTCCAAAACTTAATGGTCATCACACTGTCAGCATTAGCACCAACAGAGATAATAAAGTTGGAAAAAGCCAGAAAGAGAGCATTGACCACCGTTCCTGATAAGATTAGACTAGAAGTCGTCATCCTTCCCTGCATAGAGGCAATGATGAGGACAGCAATGGTTGCCAAAATAGCTCCAAGAAAAGCTCCAAGGCTAATCATCACTTTTAAACCAAGAATGATGCTCAAAGTTGCCCCTAGAGTTGCACCCGCAGAGATTCCTAAGACATAGGGCTCAGCAATAGGATTATTCACTGTGGACTGCATCACGCTGCCACACATAGAAAGACCAGCCCCTACTATCAAGCCTAACAATACTCGGGGGAATCTCATGTTCCATACAATGGCAAGAGTGGACTTGGAAACCTCTCCTATCTCAAGAGGAAAAACCAACCTGCTCAAAACAATCCGATAGGTATCGCCTAGATCAATCGCAACGGATCCCATAGAAACCGCTAGAAAGAGGGAAATCCCTAAAACAGCTAGCAAAATACCTAAAAGTAACAAAAATTGCAGGTCCCGTCGGCTTCCAGAAAATTTGGAAAGCATGTAAACCTCCTTTGATAGAATCTTAAAAATTTAGAAAATTCTCATAAAAAGTATACCATATTTTTAACTATGGAACAAGATGAGAAAAATGAATATAGTTGGTCTTACAGTGCTAATAATCGTAACCGAAGATTATACTTGAGTATATCGAGGTAAGAGGACAACATAAAAAGCCCTCTGAAATCAGAGAGCTTAATTCTTGCTGTATAAAACGTTTATAGACTAGGCGACAAGCCGAAGATTGTAGGAAAATTTTAGTGAAACAAAAAATCTCCCCGAAGGGAGATGATCTGGTTTATTTTACCTTACAGTGCTAGGAACCGTAACCGAAGATTATACTTGAGTATATTGAGGTATGGTAACAACATAAAAAGCCCTCTAAAATCAGAGAGCTGATTTGAGCTCGGGCTAAAATCCTAGTGAAAAAGATGAAACTCCTTGTGTTCATCGAACACTGTGTCGTTTCCCTATTTTCATACGGATTTTTAACGCCCTTAGCATCAAGATTAACGACGAAGTCCTAGAGAGTTGATTAACTCACGGTAACGGTTAACGTCGTTTTTACGCAAGTATGCAAGCAAGTTACGACGGCGACCGATTTTCTTCATCAATCCACGGTAAGTAGCGTGGTCTTTTTTGTGTTGTTTGATGTGTTCGTTAAGGTGGTTGATTTCCCAAGTAAGGACAGCAACTTGAACCTCTACTGAACCTGTATCACCTTCGTGACGTGCATATTGTGCGATGATTTCATTTTTTTTCTCTTTTGAGATTGCCATGATGTTTCTCCTTTTTATTTGGCTTCATCCGAGTGACAGGTTGGCATGCCTGCAACCAAGAAGAAGTTATTTGTCTTTACGACAGTTCTTATTCTACCAAGAAGCAGAGACTTTGTCAACTGATTTACTGTTTAAAACCTTGAATTACTCTACTGATTTCAGGGCTTCAAGCATATCCACTTTTCTCAAGTGGTGATTGACAAAGAGGCCCAGTAAGGCTAAGATTACAGTCACTGCGACGATTGGAAGAGCATAGACTTCCCAGCTGACTCGTGGATAAAAAAGTATGGTGGCAGGTGAAATCATTTGTATCAAAAATTGATGTAAATAGTAGCCTGCTACCAAACCTAGAACAATCCCCACAAGGGATAGCACTATGGTCTCGCGGTAGATATAGAGGGTCACTTCTTTATTGTGGAAACCGAGAACCTTGATAGTGGAAAGTTCACGGATACGTTCTGCTACATTGATATTGGTGAGATTGTAGAGAATGACAATGGCTAGTAAAACCGAAACAAGGACAAGGATTGCCATAGTTTTATTGAGCGAACTAGCTACAGATTCAAAGAGATGGATGGCCGTCGCATTTTGGACGACCCCAGAAACAGCAGCTTTTTCCATGAAGGTAGCAGCTTCTTTCTCCGTATTGGAAGGTGTTGGCTCTTTTAATTTTACTAGGTAGGTATTGTCTTGCGGACTGGTGCCATAGACTTGTTCATAAGTCGCTCGGTTGAGATAAACAAAGTGTCCAACATAGTTTTCAGAAATAGCCGCGACCTTGATTTTCTTCCCATCAAGCTCCAGCTCGTCCCCAACCGTAACACCTGCTAGTTGGGCTAATTTTTGACTCACGACCGCTCCATCAGTGACATGCACCTCTTGCCCATTCTCCTCTAATGTGATAAAAGGCTTAAAGTCTTCTCCACTAGTAACCATCATGGTGATGGTTTGAAGTCCTGCTTTTCCTTTGAAATCTTTTTCAATGGATTTAGAGTAAATCTTTTGATAAGCGTGGATCGATTCAGCTTGCAAGGCACTTTCTAGATCTGTTTTTTCTTGCTCACTCGCACTGCTCTTTTCCGCTACAATCATCTGGTATTGCTGGATTTGTTCAAATTGGCGCTCCACAACTCCTCCCACAGATGACTGAATGCCAAGACCTGCAAATAGGAGAGCCACCGAACCTGCAACTCCAAAAATGGTCATCAACATCCTTTGCTTATAACGAAAGATATTTCTTGCCGTAACCTTATGAGTAAAACTCAAACGACTCCAAATAAAGCTCAGTCGTTCCAGCAAAATCTTTGATCCCTTAACGGGAGGTTTGGGAAGTAAGAGTTGGGCTGCTTCATCGTGTAATTCCCTTCGCGCCACCAGATAAGCCGGCAAGACACTGGATACCCAACTTAAAGCTAGGGCAAGAAGGCTATAAGACCAATAGAAATACTCCCGACTTTTTCCAACAACCATCCCAGCTGTTATAACATCTGAAATCATCCCTGCAAGGAGATAATGCCCAAGAAGTGTTCCTATAATGGTTCCCACAGTTCCTGCAAGAAAACCATAGAGGATAAACTTGGCAACTATATCTCGATTCCGGTAACCTAGGGCCTTGAAAATACCAGCATTGGTACGCTCTTCATCCACAAAGCGAGTCATCGTTGTAAAGGTCACCATTGCAGCGACCATATAAAGCACCACTGGAAAGATATTTCCGACTGAACGAATGCTTGATGATGCATTGCTGTACATGAGGTAGCCTTGACCACCTGGCATGGTTTGGCGATTGTATACGTGGTATTTCGGCTCTGCCAGTTCATCAAGCTCTTTCTGACGCTGTTCAAGCTTCTCTTTTTCCTTAGTTAGATCACTCTCTGTCTGAGCCAGTTTTTCTTTTTTTGTCGCCAGTTCTTCCTTAGCTTTTATCAGCTGTCCCTCAATTTGACTCTTTTGCGGTTCTGGTAAAGCGGTCGCTTGTTCTTCTTGCGTTTTCAAGCGACTTTCAGCCTGCTCTAATTGACTCTTGCCATTTTCAAGGTTGCTTTTAGCTGTTTGGAGCTGTTCTTTCCCCTCTTCCAGGCTCTTTTGCCCATTTGTTTTGATACTTACCAATCTTTTTTGACCATTATCGGCAAGTAAGTCTTGCAACTCTTCCTGATGTTGGGTTCGTTTGGTCTTATAGTCTGATGAAAAAGCATCCAGATTTTTTAAATCATCATAGCGCACACGCGCAATACTGGAGACTTCTGTATCAAACTGACTGGGTAAAATCACTCCATAGCCAGCTAAGCTTCCTTTTCCACTACTAGCACTCCCTAAATCTTTTTTAGAAAGGATCTCACCCGACTGAACAAATCCAGTAATTGTGAAAGTTTGGGATTTTAGAACGGACTTTTCTTCTTTCTTAGTAAAGGTAATGGTCTCTCCAATCTGATAACGGTCTTTCCAGAAATCAGCCAAGGCAATTTCCTCATTAGCTTCTGGCAGTCGCCCTTCTGTCACTTGGAAGGTTGAAATGCTCTCTGGTTTGGAATAAAGTCGAACCGCTTCTTCACTATTTTCAACGGTTAGGTCTGCCATATAGCCAAACTCAACACTTGCTCCTTGAAGTGTCTTTAGTTCGTCTTGGTCTTTTTTGTCCAAGCCATAATCAGCTATCACGGCCAGATCCAGAGTATTGGCTTTACGGAGATAATCTTCTGCCGTACGTTCCATGTTTGGACTGGCTACTTTGAGGCCAACTAGGGCTAAAGAACCCAGCATCATCAAGGTTAAGATAGAAACAAAGCGTCCCTTTGAAGTCGTCACTGACTGAAATAGGTCTTTCCGATATGTTTTTTTCATCCTAATACTCCAATGTATCGATATCCTGCGGATGCTCATTGATTGTCATACTCTTAACCGTGGCATCGCGCATGTGAATCACACGATCTGCAATAGGGGCTAGCGCGCCATTGTGGGTCACGATAATCACCGTCGCTCCTTTTTGACGAGACATGTCTTGGAGAATCTTCAAGACTTGCTTCCCCGTTTGGTAATCCAAGGCACCCGTCGGTTCATCACAGAGGAGGATCTTAGGATTTTTGGCTACAGCGCGTGCAATGGAGACTCGCTGTTGCTCCCCTCCAGAAAGCTGGGCTGGAAAGTTATTGAGGCGATGAGCCAGACCTACGTCTTTGAGTACTTGCTCTGGATCCAAGGCATCTGTCACGATTTCTGAGGCCAACTCCACGTTTTCCTTGGCTGTCAGATTGGAGACTAGATTGTAAAATTGAAAAACAAAACCTACATCTTCACGACGATAGTTTGTTCGTTGGTGCGAACTATAGTTGGCAATATTGGCACCATCGATCCAAATCTCCCCCTCATCATTGGTATCCATACCTCCTAGGAGATTGAGAACAGTTGATTTTCCAGCACCTGAAGCGCCAAGGATAATAACCAGCTCCCCTTTTTCAATTTCAAAATTCACATCACGATTAGCCACAATCTCCGTATCACCAACCTGGTAACGCTTGTAGCTGTGTTTCATTTCAATATAAGTCATCAGACACACCTTCTCTTAAACAAATTACTTCCTATTATCATTATAACGCTTTTTCAACTAGTTGGAAACCAGAAGCAAAAACAGAAAGCCTAGGAATCCTAGGCTTTCTGTTTATAGATTATTTTCCAAGGTAGTATTCTTTTACGACGTTTAATTTTTCGTCGAATTCGAATACCAATGGTGGGAAGTTAGGGATTTCTACACCCATGATTTCATCATCTGACAAGTGTTTGATGTGTTTTACAAGGGCACGGATTGAGTTACCGTGAGCACCTACGAATACGTTTTTACCATCTTTAAGCGCTGGAGCGATTTTATCTTCCCAGAATGGAAGGGCACGTTCCAAAGTCACTTTCAAGTTTTCAGCATCTGGAATGACTGAGTCGTCAAGTGAAGCGTAACGACGGTCAGTGTGAGCTGAGTATTCGTCATCATGAGGCATTGCAGGAGGCAATACATCGTATGAACGACGCCAGATGTGAACTTGCTCATCACCAAATTGTTCAGCAGCTTCAGCTTTGTTTTTACCAGTCAAACCACCATAGTGACGTTCGTTCAAGCGCCATGATTTTTCAACTGGAACCCAGAGTTGGTCAGCAGCTTCAAGAGCCAAATTTGTTGTTTTGATCGCACGTTTCAATACTGAAGTGTAAGCTTGGTCAAATTCGATACCAGCTTCTTTGATCAATTTACCAGCGTCAATCGCTTGTTGTGTTCCTTTATCAGACAAATCAACATCAGCCCAACCAGTGAAAAGGTTAGCTTTGTTCCATTCAGACTCACCGTGGCGAGCAAAAACCAATTTTACCATTAGATGGATTCTCCTTTTATTTTTCGAGGTTTCCCTCGTTTATCTATTCTATTTTACACAATTTTTCACAAAAAAGCTAGTTAAAATCAACTAAAAAGAGAAGAGCTTAGCAGTCTTCTCTTTATCGTACTATCATAATTGTTCTCGATAGAGGATGAAATAGTCCCGTCCAAATAATTGGAAAACTACTACTCTTCAATTACAAATTTTTTCAATGTTCCAAAGTAAAGTGAACCACCAATAATGGTTAGAATTCCACCTACCCATCCTAAAAATGGAATCAAGCCGACCGCACCACCTACAATGAGCAAGACAGAAGGTGCATTCGTAACACGTTCATCATCTTTATAATAAACAATAGCCACAATTCCCAACACTAAAACAGCAATTTTAACCAACGACAAAATAATTGAGAGCCCTGTCAATGTCCCAACTGTTACATCTGCGTCTTCAGTTGCCGCAGCAGCTCCAACAGCCAGGATAAACATGATGACTGGTGCTAAAAGCAATACAATTCCTGAAATAAGACCAAAAATAGCGTTGACACGAGCAAGTGTATTTGTTTTCATAATAATCTCCTTAAAATTTTTATAGGTATTATTCTATCATAATTTATCTAAAAATTAAACAGTCTTATAAAATTTTATAATAAATATTGATTTTCAAAAAATAATTTTAAGTTCTATAGTCTCTTTATAATTAGTAGAAATATAAAATTATGAGAAAACTGAATAGTTGATTATATTAATTATCTACACGGACAGGCCAGGAAGAACTTCATTTGAAGAAATGGACTAGTAAATTTTCCCATGATAAAACGCATAATATCAAGGTACTTGAACTCTTGATATTATGCGTTTTTATGATTTTAGCGACCTTTCTCAGTCTATTCTGATTATTTTGCTTCAAATCCTTCTGCGACTGCATCCGCAAAGTTTTCTTCTACAATGCTTGCACAGTGATCACAGATGACTGCATGATAGCTGCGTTCAGCAGTAGTTGGATCGATACGACGGCAACGGTCACAAACTTCACCTGCAGCGCGTTCAACAGTGAAAGCTACATCTTCGAAGCTAACGACAGCTTCTGGAGCTGGTCCTTCTGCGATGGTCAATTCTGAGACGATTAAAAGTTGAGCTACATTGCTGTTTACTGCTTCAAGCAAAGTTTTCACAACTTCGTTTGGATAAACTGTCAAGTGAGCTTCAAGTGATTTACCGATTACTTTTGCATTACGAGCTTCTTCCAAGGCTTTTTGAGCTTGTCCACGGAAGTCCATGAAGGCAGCCCAGGTATCCAAGATTTCTTCTTGATTAGCAAATGTTTCCGCTTCTGGTAATTCTGACAATTGCACAAAGTCTTCAGCTTCAAACTCAAGATATGACCAGATTTCTTCTGCAGTGTGAGGAAGGATTGGTGTCAAGAGTTTGGTGATTTTGACAAGAATGTCATAGAAGACAGTCTGCATTTGACGACGTTCCAATGATTTGGCACCTTCGATGTAAACAACGTCTTTGGCAAAGTCAAGGTAGAAGGCAGACAAATCAACGTTGATAAAGTTCACCAAGGCCTTATAGATGGTCAAGAATTCAAAGTTGGCATAAGCATCACGAATCGTTTTCACAAGCTGGTTAAAGCGGATGGTCATGTACTTATCAACGGAACGAAGCTCATCGTAAGCCACTGCGTCTTGAGCTGGGTTAAAGTCAGATGTATTGGCAATCAAGAAGCGAAGAGTGTTACGGATCTTACGGTAAGTTTCAGAGACTTGGCTCAAGATATCCATAGAGATACGCACGTCGTTGCTTGAGTCCACACTTGTTACCCAGAGACGCAAGATTTCCGCACCAAATTGTTTTTCAACATCGTTTGGAGCAATAGTATTTCCAAGAGATTTAGACATCTTCTCACCTTTACCATCAAGGGCAAATCCTTGTGACAAGATTTGTTTGTAAGGAGCAACGCCATGGTTAGCAACAGATGTGATAAGTGATGAGTTGAACCAACCACGGTACTGGTCAGAACCTTCTAGGTAGAGGTCTGCTGGGTATTTGAGTTCTGGACGGTTGACCACCACTCCATTCCATGACGAACCTGAGTCAAACCATACGTCCATAATGTCTGTTTCTTTTTTGAACTCGCCATTTGGTGAACCTGGATGCGTAAATCCTTCAGGCAAGAGATCCTTTGCATCACGTTCCCACCAGATGATAGAACCGTGTTCCTCAAAGAGTTGAGCTACATGTTCAATAGTCTCAGCTGTCATGATAGCTGTACCATCTTCTGCGTAGAAGATTGGAAGCGGAACACCCCAAGCACGTTGACGAGAGATTACCCAGTCGCCACGGTCGCGAATCATATTGTAAAGACGAACTTTCCCCCATTCTGAGTGGAACTTCACTTTTTCAATTTCGTCTAAGATTTCTTGGCGGAATTTAGATACAGAGGCAAACCATTGTGGAACTGCACGCCAGATGATTGGTTTCTTCGTACGCCAGTCAAATGGGTAGGAGTGAGAGATTTCTTCTTGAGCAAGGAGCAAATCGCCCAGTTTTTCGATAACAGTTGGTACAACCTTGTCATAGAACTGACCCGCAAATTCAGGACCAGCATTTTCCATCATAATACCGCGTTCATTGACAGTGACAAACACTTCCAATCCATTGGCAACACCGACATTGTAGTCATCCTCACCAAAACCAGGGGCTGTATGGACGATACCTGTACCAGAGTCAGTTGTAACGTGGTCACCGAGGATCACCAACTCATCTACAGCTGTATCCCATGGGTGAGCTGTCACAATTTTATTCAATTCTTGACCACGGTAAGTCGCCAAGACTTGCACATCCGCCCAACCAAATTTCTCAGAAAGACTATTCAATAATTCTGAAGCAACTACAAACTTACGATCTTCGCCAGCTGGTTGTACCAATACATAATCAATATCTGCTCCAACTGTCAACCCACGAGAGGCTGTGATGGTAAATGGAGTAGTTGTCCATACAACGATATAAGTATCTGTATCTAGGACACCTTTGCCATCTTTGACGCGGTTAGCATAGTAAAGGGAAGTTGAAAGCAAGTCATGGTATTCAATTTCCGCTTCTGCAAGAGCTGACTCAGATGACCATGACCAGTAAACCGGCTTGGCACCACGATAGATATAGCCTTTCTTAGCCATTTCACCGAAGACACGGATTTGAGCCGCTTCATAGTCCGGAGTCAAGGTCACATAAGGGTTTTCCCAGTCACCAGAAACACCCAAACGTTTAAAGTCTTCGCGTTGTTTATCTACCTGAGAAAGAGCATACTCGCGGCAAAGTTTCAAGTACTCAACCAAGTCCATTTCTTTACGTTTCACGCCTTGTTTTGCTAAGACTTGCTCGATTGGCAGACCATGAGTATCCCAACCAGGAATATAAGGTGCGTAAAATCCTGACATAGACTTAGAACGAACAATAATATCTTTGGAAATCTTGTTCATAGCATGTCCAACGTGGATATTTCCGTTTGCATATGGAGGTCCATCATGCAAGGTGAAATGCGGTTTTCCTTGGTTCAATTCTTGACGACGTTGGTAAAGTTTTGCATCTTCCCATTCCTTTTGCCAAACTGGCTCTTTGGTAGGAAGTCCTGCACGCATTGGGAAAGCTGTTTTACCAAGGTTAAGGGTATCTTTGAGTTTCATGGTATCTCCTTTATAAATATTAACAAATTAAAAACCACGACTTCCAAAAAGGACGAAAATCGTGGTACCACCTTTGTTCGAAAAAAGACAGTGTCTCTTTTCCTCTTTTCCCGTAACGTGGGGAACGTCCAGTCTTACTGTTTTCAGACTGGATTCGTTGAGAGGATAATCTAACGACTAGGGATTGCAGGGCTCACACCATCTCCCGCTCGCTGAAAATATAGTTGGTTAGATTTTGTTCTCACATTTACTTTTATAGGATAAGAACAGATTCTTTGTTTGCATCTTCCTCAGTTGCTGCAGTAGTTTCTACGTCAACTGACTCTTTATGTTGTTCACTTTCATCTGTCTGTTGATTTTGTTGAGCTTCAAACTCAGCCAATTCTTTATTTCCAGCCTCGATACGAGCTTGCAACTCAGCAACCTCTTCTGGTGTGAATTGACGAGTCATATCAATTGGCTCTTCCTCAGGTTGTGAAGGAATAGTTTCACCAAGAACTTCCCCCACCACTTCTTTAAAGGCTTCATCACTTGTCTGAAGGTAAGTAGCTGTTGGGCGAAGAATATCTTCCCAATCAGATGACTCGACAATAGCCAATTGACTTTCAATCGTAGACTTGAGGCGTTGATGGAATACACGGCTCTTGTTCTTCAACTCTTCTGTCTCAACAGCCACTCTCTTAGCATTATCTGTTGCCTGACGGAGAATTTCATTTGCCTTGTATTTTGCTTCTTCTAGCAAACGCTGAGCGTCTTGTTCAGCTTGTTGAATAATATTGTTCGAACGTTCTTGAGCAGCCTGTTTGACACGCTCCGCAGTATCTTGAGCAATCAAAACTGACTGACTCAAGGAATCTTTCATCTCATCAAAGTAAGACAAACGTTCTTCCAAACTCTTGATGCGTGTCTCTTTATCATGATTGCTACGAACCAAATCTTCATAGTCACGAACAACGATATCCAGAAATTCATCTACTTCTTCTGGGTCAAAACCTCTAAATCTTGTACCAAAGGTTTTATCTTTAATTTCTAACGATGTAATTGGCATACTTTTCCTCACTTACTTAATAATAATTGAATGCTTAATTTTATCTTGTCTTTTTTTGTCTGTCCATTGTCTTTAACAACTTTTAGACGACCAAACTTTCTCACACTGATCAAATCTCCAACGGCAACCTGGTAATCAGATTTTTCAACCAGATGATAGTTTACTTGGACAGATTTTTTCTCAATCAGTTGACTAGTCTGATTTCTAGATAATTTCAAGGCACTTGATAAGAGGGCATCCAATCGAAAACTCGAAACTAAAATTTCTCGTTCTCTAAAGTCAATTTTAGATATAATCCTATCGGTAAAAGGACGTTCCTCCAGCGATACAGGAAGTCTGCCAATCTTTCTTATTCCATCCTGGAAAAGAGGAATAAAATCACGATTGACAAAAATCTGTGCTCTCTTTTCATCTACCAAGATATCACCAAATAATTTACGGTCAATTCCTAGTTGGTTGATGATTGTTCCCAATATTTTTCCATGGCTCAGCTGTTCAAACTTGCTCGGATAGCAAATTTCCAACAAGGACATTTCAAAGTCTGATATCTCCGGTTCAAAGTAATCTGGATAGAGAAGAACTCGAACCGACTCCGTCGGAAGAAAATCTCCACTACTTTGGCAACCCAGTCCATATGTTCTAGCTAGCACCCTTAAAATCTGTTCCTGATGGGGATTGATAAAGGAAGTAAGCACCGGTACATATGTATCTTCTACCCGCTTGATCCACTCTAATCCCTTATCAATAAAAGGAATATCATCTTGGGAAAAATGCTGATAAATGGATCGATTTACTGTCATAGTAATAGTACTAATCGTGTTAAGATATTTCCAAGAAACTGGATTAGAATCAGCGCGGCCCAAACCGTAAAATCAAGACCAGCAAATTGTAAATTGAGCTTACGAAGTGGCTCGATAACTGGACGAGCAAGTCTGATAACTAAGCGGCCTAGTTGACTTTCATAGGCATTTGGAAACCATGAAAGAAGAGCAAATGCAACGAGAATGATGGAGTAAATGCTAACCGCATTTTGAATTAAACGGATTAAGAAAATCATTATCTTGCTCTATTTCGTTTAATATCAAAGCCGAACTCGGCACCTTGTGATTCGTCTGGAAGTTTGATATCTTCAATATTCACGATAACGTTGACAGGCGTCAATAGATACATCGTACTCGCAACTTTTTTCATATTTCCAGCCAAGACGTGACGAGCTCCATCCAAGTAATCAAGACAGCGACGCGCTTGTACTTCTGTCATGTATTGGAAATCAATCAAGATACTTTCATTTCCAGTTAACAAATCAACAATCTCAGTTGCATCCTCATACTTTCTTGGATAACGAACATCAATCGTCACTTTCTCATCTGAGTGATGGTTTTGCTTTGCCAACTCTTGTTGACGAGCATGGAGGCGAGTAATATTCGCATCTTTTACTGATCCCGGCTGAGCAGATGCTGGTAATTCTTTAGAAGATGAGATGGTTGGACTAACAGTCTCCTCTTGTTGAATTTGGTAGTTAGTCACGTCTTCTCCATCTTCTGTAAAATAATCTATAAATTTATCGAATCTATCTTTTAAAGACATAGCTCTCTCCTATTTAAAAAATGCTGTACCGATTCGAACAAAGGTCGAGCCGAACTGAATCGCTTCTTTAAAGTCACGACTCATTCCCATACTTAGTTCTGTCATCGGCATATTAGGGATTTGTTTTTCTCTAATTTCTGCTTGCAGAGCCTGCGTATCCTTGAAAATTTCTTTCAATTCATCACTGTCTGCCTCAAAAGGAGCCATGGTCATTAAACCAACATACTCAATCTGATCTAACTTAGCCAATTCTGGCAAAAGTTCTAGCAATTCTTCTTTTGAAAACCCATGCTTACTTTCTTCCCCAGAAATATTAACCTGCAAGAAACACTTGATAACATGATCTGTTCTCTTTTGAATTTCCTGGGCTAATTTTAGAGAGTCTAAAGCATGAAAGTAATCCACATATGGGATTACTTCTTTTACTTTCCGTCTCTGTAGTGTTCCTATTAAATGCCAAGTAACTGGGTAATCTTTCAAGGATTGATATTTTTCTAAAAATTTATCGACTCGATTTTCACCTATATGACGGACACCAAGCGGAAGCAAGGCTTCCGCTGTTTGTACATCTACATACTTTGTCACTGCGATTACTGAAACAGCATCTAGAGCACGGTTGGCTTTTTGACTAGCATCAGCAATTTGCTGAAAAACTAATTCAGTATTTTTTTTCAAATTCATTGATTAACGATTTTTGAAGAATGGAGGTGTATCCAATTCATCCTCATCTTGTGAAACTGGTGTTTCAAAGCGTTCAACTGGTGAAACAACGGAATCTGTTTGGCGAACAATTGACTCACGGCGCAAGTCCCAATCTCCAAAAGCAGATGCTTGGTTGGTTTCAAAGCGACGCGGACTTGATTTAGGCAGTTCTGCTGTCTCTTCCAAGTCGAATTGACGGTCAAATGTGTGTGCTTGTGGAGTTTTAGTTGATGGTCGACCAACTGGTTGGTTGGTAGCAGACCCGACTACTTTTTCTAGTCGTTCTTGACGAACACCTGTCGCTACAACAGTCACACGGATTTCATCCTTCATGCTTTCGTCAATAGATGTTCCAAGCCAGATGTTTACACCTTTACCAGCTGCTTGGTTGACGATTTCTGAAGCTTCCTCTGCTTCAATCAAAGTTAAATCAAGACCACCAGTAACGTTGACAATCACATCTTCGGCACCATCGATAGTTGTTTCAAGAAGTGGAGAGTAAATCGCTTTGCGAGCCGCTTCAACAACACGCTCTTCACCACTACCGATACCGATACCCATAAGGGCATTCCCTTTGTTTGCCATTACAGTTTTCACATCAGCAAAGTCAAGGTTAATCAATCCTGGGTTCGTAATCAAGTCGGTAATTCCTTGAACACCTTGGCGAAGAACGTTATCTGCTTCACTAAGAGCTTCAAGAAGCGGTGTTTTCTTGTCAACAATTTCAAGCAAGTTGTTGTTAGAGATAATCAACAAAGTATCAACATGCTCGCGAAGTTCATTGATTCCTTCTACAGCGTACTGACCGCGTTTGCTTCCTTCAAATCCGAAAGGACGTGTCACAACACCAACTGTAAGAGCACCAAGATCTTTAGCGATACGTGCAATAACAGGAGCAGCACCTGTACCAGATCCACCACCCATACCAGCAGTGATGAAGACCATGTCTGCACCGCTGATTGCTTCCGTCAAAGCTTCTTCGCTTTCCTCTGCAGCTTTACGTCCAACTTCTGGACGACCTCCAGCACCCAAACCACGAGTCAATTTTGGACCAAGTTGGATAACGGTTTCTGCTTTCGTACTGCTAAGTGCTTGTACATCAGTGTTGGCTGCGATAAATTCTACACCAGCAACACCTTCGTCAACCATGCGGTTGATGGCGTTGCCACCACCACCACCGACACCAATTACCTTAATAACTGCGCCTTGAGCTGCTGCTGTATCAAATGAAAATGTCATAATTTCTTATCCTCTTTTATTCATCAAACATGCTTCCGATTAAACCACGGAAACGTTCTGTTAGCTTCGGTTTACTTTGAGAACTTGCTTGGAATTCTTCCTTGGGAGCAACTGGAGCTTCCTGTACAGTTTCAACTGGAGTTGTCTGTGTTGGGCTTGGTTGCGCCACAGGATTCAAACGTTGATTTGGAATGCCAAAGTTGATTGGTTTTTGACGAAGGAATTCATCTCCTTTAACTGCTTTTTGAGCAAGTAGATTGACTTCAGTCAATTTACCAGCAAACTCAGATAAACTAATCACGTGAGCAAATGCAGGGTTGCGAATTCCAACCTGATTTGGTACATAGAGTTTTACACGAACACCAAATACTTCTTGAGCTAATTCAACAACGCCCGGCAAAATTGCATTTCCACCGATAAGGACGATACCTCCTGGCAAATCCAACAAGTGTCTTCTTTCCAACTCTTGTTTGATTTGGTCAAAGATATGTTTGATGCGTGCTGAGATAATTTCTGCTAAGTAGCTCTCTGTCACTTCAACAGGTTCTACTTCACCAATTACTTCAACTTGGAAAGTTTCGTTACTTGCTAGCGGAACATAAGCTTCACCATAGTTCAGTTTTAAACTTTCTGCAATCTTTTGAGATGTTTTCAAGACTTTAGAAATGTCTTTTGTAACGTAATCTCCACCTTCTTGGTAGATGTTGGTAAATTGCAATTCTTGATTGCGGATAGTCGCTACAGTAGTCTGACCTCCACCCATGTCAATGACAGTCGCACCAAATTCACGTTCGCCTTCATTGAGAACTGAGTTTACAATCGCCAAAGGTGAAATAATCACATTATCAACCTGGATACCTACACGTTCGACTGTCTTGCGAAGATTGTGTAGAATCGTACGAGGACCTGTGTAAAGCAGACCACGCATTTCCAAGCGAACACCCATCATACCACGAGGGTCACGGATTCCTTGGAAACCATCCACGATGAATTCTTCTGGAATAAAGGTAATCACTTCACGATCAGGAGTCATGCTCTTTGTCAAAGCTGACTTAACAACATCTTCAACATCCTGATCTGTGATTTCTTTTGTATCTGATGTTACAGGAATCATTCCTTGTGTTGGTTCGACCTGCAAGAGATTTGCTGGCAGACCAACGTTGACAGACTTGATAGAAATGCCTGCTTTCTCTTCTGCCTGTGTGATTGCGGATTTGATTGCTGAAGCAGCTGCTTCAATATCAACAATAATTCCGTCTTTTACACCTTTACTTTTGGCATTACTAACACCAATTACATTTACTTCGCCATCTCTATGTTCAGCAACTAACACCTTAATGGAGCTAGTTCCGATATCTAAGCCTGTAAAAAAACCATCTCTAGTCATTACATCGCATCCTCTCTATCTTCCAAGTTTCTCACTTCTATTTAATAACTATGTTTGGGCATAGCTATTCAAAAAATATTATAACACAAAAAAACTAATCATGCTTAGTTTTTCGTAAATTTCCTGCATGTTTTTTGAGAAAATATTAGAAAATTTTTCTTCTGGAAAAAGTTTTTGATGTTCTTGTCAACAATTCGATAATATTTATAACCCATCAAAAAAAGAAGGGCTATTTAGACCTTCTCTTGAATAAATTCTTCCGATTTTTGCTGTAAAAAAATCTCTAGCAATTTTGCTGTTACGCAAATTGCTATCACGATAACGCTTGAAACAATAAGGTAATTCAAAAGTTGTCCGTGATTTCCAACAAGTGGTGGTTTCGTTAAAAATCCATAGTCCCCACCTACAACTAAGTTGACAACCCATATCAAGCCATTTAAGGCGAAAGTAATCCCCACCACATTCTTCAAATCAAGAAGGGAAGGTTGATAGTTTTTAAACAAGTATAAGAGGGCATTTCCCAAAAGTGCCACATGTCCGATAATGAAGGACAGGATAGTCACGTGTGGAAATGGATAGGGGTCAAATAGTGGATAAGTCAGAGCCGCTGTTGCCCCAAAGGTTCCTAGAAGGGCAAAGTATTGCTTGTACTTAGAGGTTCCCGGGATCAGGAGCAAGACAAGCATGGCTACACGGCAATGATAGAAGGGCAAACTTTCTGATAGAGGCATGAGATTTCCCCAATACCAGCTATACAGAACAATCAGTTGAACAGATTGAAGAATCTGAATAAATCGTTGGTAAGCCACTTTGTCGCGAAAACGATAAGAAGCGTAGAAAGTAAAGGCCAGTAAACATAACAAACCAATATACCAGTGGAGTTCAAACTGGGGCGGTTCTGATATCTGCGTGGTAAATAATTTATCCCACAAATTCATATTCTATTCCTCGTTCATCTAGCTAGAGGCAGTAAAAAATTCACTTTCTCCAGCTTTTAAATTTTTTGAAAAAACTTGATTCTATGACATGCATAGAACACTTGCGTCTTAAATTCGCAACCTATTATATCATTTGTATTGCAGAAATGCACTTTACAGACACCCTTTTTTGATTTGTCGACTTCTCTAGCACAAACTAATCGACATATTGGTCTCTTTGTCCTCTATAAACTTGCCAAAGAATCTCCATTTGCTCCTTGGTGATGCGTTTTTCAGATAAGGCCGGCAGTTGGTCAATGGCAAAAAATTGAAGGTCAGCAATCTCTTGATTCTCTTGAAATTGTCCGTCAAGAAGTTGGCATTCAAAAACAAACTTTGCATATTGTTTGCTCTGTAGTTGGAAACGATTAGTGTCAAAAACTGCAAGTAACCTTTCAGCTTTTGCTTTAAAACCAGTTTCTTCTTCAATTTCTTTAAGAATATTTTCGGTTGGAGAATATCCGACTTCACCAAAACCACCTGGCAAAGCCCAACTATCCTCTCCTTTTCCTCTAACTAAACATACTTTTTCATCCTCAACAATCCAAGCACGGACGTCCATCAGAGGAGTTGCATAAGCGGACGTTGGTTTCAAGACTTCTGCCACTTCTTCTGCATCGAGGTCTGATACCTGATTCAACATTTCAGATAACAGGCTTCGCAAGTCCTCGTAGCGCTCACGGTCGAAAGGATCTTTTGTAAAGGTTAATCCAGTATCCGTAATGGCTAGCATTCTTTGCAGATACTTGGTAAAATCACTTGCATTCATTTTCTAAACTTTCTACCAGCTTGGCTAGATTCATGGAGTTCGATCCTTTGAGCAAAATTTGGTCATTGGCACCGAGTCTTTCCTTAACTTGCTTGACAAGGTCTTCAAATTGATCTTCGCTCGCAGTTTTCTTAAAGTAGAATACATGACCGATTGGGAACATTTGACTAGCCAGTTGTGCCAATTCGGCAATGTCTTCTCCGTAGAAAATAACGGTATCCAGCACATCTGGCGAGAGGCTCAAAATCATCTGGTTATGGAGTTGGACAGACTGGTCACCAAGTTCCTTCATGTCCGCTAAGACAGCGATTTTCTTGCCCCCTTCATTAGCTGGAATGGCAGAGAATGTCTCCAAAATCAACTTCATAGCAGTTGGATTGGCATTGTAGACATCTGACAGGATATCTGCTCCATTGGCTGCTTTCTTCCACTCAGTACGATTACGGGTCAATTCTAGGTTCTGAAAGGCCTGATGAATCTGTTCCTCTGAAACTCCTTCTTGTAGGGCAACATAAGATGCAATCATAGCATTGGTGGCATTGTACTTACCAGTCACTGGCAAATCAAGGGCTTGTTCCAAGAAATTGGCCTTAAAGGTCAGACTATCCTTGCGTTCGACCAAGTCTGTGATTTCCAATTCTGCCCCTTGCCCAAAACGAACTACCTTTTTGTCAGTAGGCAAGTAGTCCTCTACAATCGAATCAGCTGGTGCTAATAGCAAGGAATTCGAAGCCATACCATCTGCAATTTGCATTTTCCCTTTAGCAATCTCTGAACGGTCTTTGAAAAAGGCCAAATGAGCTTCTCCAACCAAGGTCACGATGGCTGTCTTAGGATGAGCCAATTCAGACAAAAGATGGATATCTCCCAAGTGATCCTGCCCCATCTCCAAGACCAACTTTTCTGTCCCTTCAGGCATGTGGAGAACTGTGTAGGGAAGGCCAATCTCGTTATTGTAATTGCCTTGAGTTTTGTAGGTCTTGTAGGTTGTTGATAGCAAGTGCGCCAACATATCCTTGGTCGTTGTCTTACCATTTGAACCCGTTACCGCAAAGACATCAACCGCTGTTTTTTCAAGATAGTAGGCTGCGAGAGTTTGAAAGGCAGACAACACGTCATCTACTAAAATGTAGGGATGATTTGCAACCTCTTTCTCAGACAAGGTTACTGCTGCACCATTTTCAAAAGCTGTTTCGATAAAGTCATGACCATCACGCGCACCTTTGAGTGGCACAAACAAATCTCCCGTCCCAATCAAACGACTGTCAAACTCAGCCTTTTCTAACTGGGCATCCTCAAAGATACTGACATCATTTTTAGCTCCAACAGCTTGGGCAACTTCATGGATTGTTAATTTCATTTCTACTCCTTTAAAAAGGGTTGAAGTCCGAGAACTTCATTCACCTTGCAGGTGATGATTCTGGCTTCTACCCCTCTCTTCCATCTTTATAGCAAATGCGCTTCGTGCTTGTTAAAGCTCTCCTTAGCAAGGTCAACCAAATGCTCGATTAGGTCTGGGTAACTGATTCCCATATTGTCCCAAAGTAGTGGGTACATAGACCACTGGGTAAAACCTGGCATGGTATTGAGCTCGTTTAGGAAAACCTCGCCCTTATCTGTATAGAAGAAATCACAACGAGATAGACCAAGGCCACCGATCGCACGGAAGGCAGTTTCTGCATTTTGACGCATGACAGCTACTACATCATCACTAATCTTGGCTGGGATATCCATGGTAATCTTGTTGTCGATATACTTGGCATCATAGTCATAAAAGGCAACATCCTTGACTACTTCACCAGGAAGTGTACTCTTGACATTGTAGTTCCCCAAGAGACCAACCTCGATTTCACGGGCATTCACTCCTTGCTCTACCAAGATACGGCTATCATATTGGAAGGCGAGTTCCAAGGCTTGACGGAGTTCTTCTTGGTTTTCAGACTTAGAAATACCGACACTTGAACCCATATTTGACGGTTTCGTGAAGACTGGATAAGTCAATTTTTCTTCAACTTCAGCGATTTTAGCAGTCACATCATCACCTTCGACGATGGCCACATAAGGAACTTGAGCAATCCCTACAGATTCTAAAACACGCTTGGTCGTAATTTTGTCCATGGCAAGGCTTGATGACAAGATATTGCAACCGACATAGGGCATTTTCAAAACTTCCAAGAATCCTTGAACAGAGCCATCTTCTCCCATCGGACCGTGAAGAACTGGAAAGACCACTGCACCTTCTTCGTAGATGGCACTTGGCGCTATTTTCTTGTCCCAGTCAATAGTCGCATTGGTCATGAGACGATCCTCTTGACCTGGAGCCCGGCTAAATTCCTGTGTTTTGATAAAGTCACCTGACTGGCTGATGAAGAAAGTCTTGACTGTGAAACGGTCGTAGTTGACCGCACGCATGACACTTTCAGCTGACAATACAGACACTTCACGTTCTGCACTGCGTCCACCGTATAAAAGAATAATCGTTTGTTTCATATTGTTTGTCCTAATTCTAATAGAATATTCGTTCCTTAGTATATCATATTTACTTTTTTTTTAAAACTTGAAGCTAATACTGATCTTCAAAAAAAACATAAAAAGAGACCGATAAAAACAAAGTCGGCCTCCTCGATTTTTGTATAATGAATTGAGTTTGTAAACTGGTCTTCACCTACAACTCTGTCCGATTTTCAATGGCTCGTAAGAGTGTGACCTCATCCGCATACTCGATATCTGCTCCCACGGCTAGACCTCGTGCTAGACGAGTGACCTTGATACCAGCTGGCTTGAGGAGACGAGAGAGATACATAGATGTCGCTTCTCCATCTGCTGTCGCATTGGTTGCCACGATCACCTCTGAAACCTCACTATCCATGAGACGGGTCATGAGGCTCTTGAGATTGATATCGTCTGGGCTGATGCCATTCATCGGAGAAATGAGTCCATGCAAGACGTGATAGAGTCCGTGGTATTCTTGGATGTTTTCCATAGCAGCCACATCGCGACTATCCTCTAGCACCAAGATCGTTGTCTGGTCTCGAGTCGGATCCGTACAGATAGAGCAAGGATCATCATCCGTCAAACGGCCACAGATGGAACAATAGGTCAATTCCCGCTTGGCAGATAGAAGGTTTTTGGCAAATTCATTGACATCGTCATCAGACATTCCAATGGTATAGAAGGCGAGACGAGTAGCCGTTTTGATCCCGATACCTGGTAACTTTGAATAGCTATCAATCAGCTTGGCAATAGGTGTTGGATACAGCATAAGTTCCTTTCTAATTCATTGGATGGTGTTGGTGATAAAGATTGATAATGTCGCGTGCAATAGAAGGTCCGACACCGTTTGTAAGGTTGGTGTTATGAGGAAAGACGACTGCGACTGCGATTTGGGGATTTTCGGTCGGAGCATAGGCGACTGCGTTGGTATTATTGGCTTTTTGACCGCCATTAACGTAACTTTCGGCAGTACCCGTTTTCCCACTGATGGAAACGGCGGCGCCATTTGAAAAGGCACGACCAGTTGTTAGAGCACTCGTTCCATGCGAAACTTGATAGAAACCTTGCTGCAAGATAGCCATATCTGATTCTGAGATATTGACCTTGTTCAGTTCCTTAGTGGCTGTTTCTTGAACCAGACTGCCTAAGCCACCTTGGTCATTGTTTCCATAAACCCCTTCAACGATGTGAGGAGCCAAACGTACGCCATTGTTTGCAATGGTTGCGACATACTGGGCTAGCTGCATCGGTGTGTAGTTGTCAAACTGACCAAAGGAATTATTGATATAGTTCCCCAAATCAAATTCTTTTGGCGTAAATCCTGTAGATTCATCTGGGAGGTCAATCCCTGTTGAAGCTCCGAGTCCATATTCCCCAAAGGTTGATCGCAACTTGCCCATTGCAGTTTCTAACTGATCAGTTGCGACTATCATATTTGGCTGATAGGTCTGCCCCATGATCCCTAGCGCAGTCTGGACCATGTAAGTATTAGAAGAGTACTCTAGAGCCTCAACTGCTGTGATAGGGAAGGAACCGTAGGATAAGGTATACCATGAATTGATCGGAGCCGAACCTTGAAAAACAATCGGCTGGTCTGTCAAGGTTTGATTGCCTGACAAGACCCCGTTTTCCCAACCAGAGCTAAGGGTTGCCGCCTTAACGACAGACCCTGGTACAAAGACATTGGTTATCGTTCCAAGCGAATCTGAACTTAATTCACCGGATTCGACATCATGCTTGACACCTGACATAGCTAGAACTGCACCGGTTTTAGGATTGAGGGCTACAGCGTAGACTCCTTCAGAGTATTTGGCTCCACCGTTACCCAACTCCGAGTTGAAGTAGCTCTTGAGTAGATCATCCACACCATTCTGGAAAGTTAGGTCAATCGTTAGTTTGATGTTGTTTCCTTTGCTTCCTCCTTCGACATTTTCTACACTTTCCATATTTCCGTGTTTGTCTAGGTGGATTTCCTTGACGGAGCGTTTGCCTTGAAGAACATCTTCATATTGCTTTTCAAGATAGGAAGTCCCCACTCGGTCATTGAGAGAATACCCTTTTTTCAAATAAGCATCCACTTCCTCCGCTGGAAGACCGGATTTTTCACTTGATACACTACCTACAATTGAAGACAAAGAAGTATCTAGGACTTTTCTATCCCATGAGGTTGAAATACTGATACCTGGTAATTCCTTGGATGCTGATGCAACGAGAGCAACTTGGGTATCATTCAAGGCATCCGTAGAAATGGTTCCTGTCGCAAAATTTTCAACGGCATTGAGCTGACTAAAGAGATAGATTTCCTTTTTCTGGTCATCTGTATAATTGAGTTGACTCACGTCAATACTTTCAACTGCATTATTGTAGAGAGTCGCTTCAGATAAGCGGTTCCCATCTGAATCTAGGCGTTTATCACTTGGCAAGGATTCGACTGTTTTTTTGTAAACGTCCTGGTCCGCCAGGTAGTAGTCTGCAATCTGACGGTCTGTCAGATTAGGGGAGGTCACATTCACATATGTGAGAAGTTTCTTGGCTGTTTCCTTCAATTCAGCTGCTGTCATTTTATTGTTTCGTGTGAAAGAAACAACCTGCTTGACAGTGTTTTCTACCAAGGGTTTCCCTGCCGCATCATAGATCTGTCCACGAGCTGAACTGGTTGTTACCCTTGTTTGGCTGGCTGAGGCCAATTTTGTTTCATAGAAATCTTTATTGAGCACCTGCATGTATAACAATCGACCAATAATGGCCATAAACAACAGGATAACAATGGCAAACAGTAAATTAAGCCGAATAGGAATCGAATGGCTATTGAATTTTCTCATACAACTAAGACTCTTTTCTAGAAAAATTTCCGATTTTCACCTTTATTTACATATAAAATAATAGAGCAAACAGGTGATGTTCAGTACATTTCATTGTACCATATTTTACGGAGAAACTCTTGGAAAAGTCGAAGCATTTTTTGACTTTCAACTGAAAATGCCTTTTTATTTGGTTATCCTAACTTCTATGATATAATGATAGTAATAGTTAGGAAAGCGTTAACCTTTAAGACTTTGACTCATAAAAAGGAGCCTCATGAACAAGCCAGACATCGCAACCATAATCGACCTCCATTTTGAAGAATTAACCGAGCTGGAGCAAGAAATCGCTCGCTATTTTTTACAACCTGAAACGATCCAAGATGATCTCTCTTCTCAGCAAGTTACCCAGAAATTACATATCTCCCAAGCAGCGCTGACCCGCTTTGCCAAAAAGTGTGGTTTTACAGGTTACCGAGAATTCGTCTTTCAATACCAGCATCAGGCTAGTAAACAGGACACTCATTCGCACAAACACAGTCCTTTGACCAAACGTGTTTTGCGAAGCTACAGTATCATGCGAGAACAAACGCAGGATTTGATTGACGAAGAACAACTGGAACGCGTTGCCCAGTTAATCGAAGATGCTGAGCGTGTCTACTTCTTTGGAACAGGCAGTTCCGGTCTTGTCGCTCGTGAAATGAAATTGCGTTTCATGCGTCTGGGTGTGGTCTGTGAAGCCTTAACCGATCAGGACGGCTTTGCATGGACGACCAGCATCATGGATGAAAATTGTCTAGTACTCGGTTTCTCACTTTCTGGTACAACTCCTTCTATTTTAGACAGTCTATTAGACGCAAAAGAGATGGGGGCCAAGACCATCCTCTTTACTAGCGCTCCAAACAAAAATAGTCAGGCCTATACAGAGACCGTTCTTGTTGCTAGCCACAGCCAGCCTTCCTACATTCAACGGATATCCGCTCAACTCCCCATGCTCTTCCTTATAGATTTGGTTTATGCCTACTTTTTGGAAATCAATCGTGAAAGCAAGGAGAAAATCTTTAATAGCTATTGGGAAAATAAAAAACTCAATGGCTATCGTAGACAAAAACGCGTTAGAAAATCCTAGTTTGGTTGAACCAAACTAGGATTGTTTTGTCTTGAAATGATAATAGGCTCCCAACATCCCTGCTGTATTTTGGTGATGGGCAAATTCTAATCTCGTCTTATCAGCTAGGCTTGGCACCAAGGCATCTTTTAAGGCTGTGCGGATCTTCGGCTTGAGAATAGCTTCCTGTCCCATGATACCGCCACCGAGAATGACCACTTCTGGATTGACAACGTAGCAAATATTTGCCAGACCTTTCCCAAGGTAGTCTACCATGCGGTCAATGCCAGCCATACAAATCTTGTTGCCTTCAGTAGCTTCCTTGAAGATACGTCGGCCATTCCACTGATCAACTGAGTCACCATGAGCTGTTGCTACATACTCCACCAAGGCTGTGGTAGAAGCGAGGTCTTGGAAAGCTCCATCCTGCATGTGCATATAACCGACTTCGCAAGCTGAGTTGCTAAATCCATGGAAGACTTTCCCATCCATAATCAAGCAACCACCGATACCTGTTCCAATGGTCAAGCAAAGAGTAACACTCGCTCCCTTGCCTGAACCAGATACCGCCTCAGCCAGACCTGCACAGTTGACATCATTTTCAATCTCACAAGGGATTTCAAAGGTACTCTCAATTTCTTTTTTAAACTGAGTTCCAGCATAGTTGGGAATCTGAGGACCAGCATAGAAAATCTCACCCTTATCAGGATCCACCATTCCTGCTGAAGAAATGGCAACACCTGCTACTGGACCTTTTTCTAAATAGCTGGCTACGATATCTTTGGTCTTTTGTAAGATATGAGGTCCACCCTTTTGCGCCTCGGTTGGCATTTCATGCGATTCAACAAGCTGGCCTTCTTGGTCAATCAAGCCATATTTGATGTTGGTTCCACCAATATCAATTGCAACGTAATGTGTCATAAATACCTCCTTATGGATTAGAGGAAGCGCTCCTTGGTTTCACGAATCAATTGAGCAGCTGCTTCTACAACTGGACGATCTTCTTCGGTCACTGGTGTCAATGGTGAACGAACTGATCCAATGTTCAAGCCTTCATTGATTTTCAAGACTTCTTTAATCACACCGTACATATTTCCATGTGCAGCAGTCAATTTACCAATGATTGCATTGATAGCGTATTGCAATTCACGCGCTGTTTCCAAGTCTTTCTCAGCAATCAACTGATTGAGTTTCAAGAAGAGTTCTGGCATCGCACCATAAGTACCACCGATACCAGCTTTAGCTCCCATGAGTCGTCCACCTAGGAACTGTTCATCTGGACCATTAAAGACGATGTGGTCTTCTCCACCAAGGCTGACAAAGGTTTGGATATCTTGAACTGGCATAGAAGAGTTCTTAACACCGATAACACGAGGATTCTTCAACATTTCTGTGTAGAGACTTGGAGTCAAAGCAACACCTGCTAACTGAGGAATGTTATAAATCACATAGTCTGTGTTTGGAGCTGCAGCACTGATATCGTTCCAGTATTTAGCAACTGAGTATTCTGGCAAGCGGAAGTAAATCGGTGGAATCGTTGCAATAGCATCTACTCCCAAGCTTTCTGCGTGGCGAGCAAGTTCTATACTGTCTTTGGTATTGTTGCAAGCTACGTGAGCGATAATGGTCAATTTTCCTTTGGCAACTGCCATGACTTCTTCCAAAATCAACTTGCGGTCCTCTACACTTTGGTAGATACATTCACCAGAAGAACCGTTGACATAGAGACCTTGAACTCCCTTATCAATAAAGTATTGAACCAAGGCACGCGTACGCTCTGGACTGACTTCTCCTTGATCATCATAACATGCGTAGAAGGCTGGAATGACACCTTCGTATTTTTTTAAATCTGACATAGATTTTCTCCTAAGATTTCTTTTTTCTGCTAAGAGCAGTTCTATTTTTTACAAGTTTAGTATACACCTTGTGAAAATCGCTTTCAATATCTTGTATACACTTAGATTTTAGTTTCTACTTGTATTTTAGAAACTGTAACGATTGAAAGTAGTTTCAGAAACAAGCCATCCTACTGGTATTTGGCGAAGATTTTCTCCATCAAACCTGCTTGGAGAAAGACTAGCAAACCAAAGCCAAAGAGGATAAAGGCTGATCCACCCAAAAGGAGAGTGAAGGCGGATAGATAAAGAACCATCACAATAAGAAAGAGAATGGCTAACATGAGGAAGAACCATGGAAAGTTAAAACTTGCCAAGATAAGCCCTTTTTGCAGCACTTCTTTCCAAGACAAATCATAGCGCGCAGCGATGGGATAACTAGCCAGCATCACGAGAGTGAGGAAGATGAGAATCCCCAAACAAATAGCTTTCACAATCTGGAAAGGCAAAGCAGTCTGTCCCCAGAAGAGATAGAGGTCTAGAAGGCTTAATGACACAATGCCTAACTCCAGCAAACCTAACTGGAAACCCAGTTTCAGATTTTGCTTGAAGGCTCTTAGATAAGTTCGAAAGACTGGTACCCGTCTGCTTCTCTTAATCTCAAACATGGTTTCATAGAGGCTGATTTTCGCCACTCCAATCGTCACAATGGGCAAACAAGAGACGACAAAAAGAAGATTGACTGTGACGATATCCAAAACCTTCTCACTGAAACGCATGAGAAAATTATCTGTATCAAATGCTGCCTTGATAAGGCTTACTCCTTTTTGTGCCATGTTTGCTCCTCCTGATTCTTTTAATCAATCAAAATTTTAAAGAGATATTTGCGAACCTTTTCTTCCATCCCTGCGTAGCCATTTGGCTGGTGAGGTTCTCCTGGGAAGAAAATCGCAAAATTGTGATAGCCCAACAAGAGTGGGTATTTTTCATGACAATGGACAAAGCCAATGTCGCTCGCTTCGTCGAATGCTACTGCTTCGTCTTTGATACGTGAACCGTAGCTCGAGTATTCATGTCCTTCTACCAGTAAATGCAAATCTGCATAGTTCTTATGGTGTTCAAATTGATCATTTTCAGCTTGATTGAGGACATTTTCCTGAACAACTAGAAAGACCTTGTCCCCGTCAATCTCATACTTACCGAGTTCGAAAGAATCCTTACGGTGCTGATAGAGATAGCCGATAGCCTTGTCTAGATTGGGATGAATCCCCTTGTAAAAGGCGATGTTTTTCAAATCGTCAAAAATCATACTGTTTCCTTCGTTTCTGATAGTTACTAGTTTTCAGTTCCGAATTATCCTTCCTCTATTTCCCTGTAATAATGCGGATGGAAGCAAATTTCTTCGGTATTTCATTCCTAATTTTTGAGCCTTTTGCTCTTTCATCGTCAGTCTCAAAAATTCCGTCTAAGATAAGCGTAAGATGCTTATCTTAGATACCACTAAAGCGGGAAATAGTTACCATAAAACGAACCTACTCTAACTAGTATCATGAAAAGAGTTCATTCTTAAGTTTATAAGTGTCTGACAAAACTTCACGAAGCAACTGCATACTCTCCATTTTGTAGACACTTATAACTCTATATTCTCTTATACTCAATGAAAATCGAAGAACAAACTAGGAAGCTAACCGCAGGCAATACTTAAGTATGCCGAGGCGATGCTAAAGTAGTTTAATTTCGATTTTCTCAGGGTCTTAACCTTTAACCGCTCCCATAGTAATCCCTTGAGTGAAGGATTTTTGGAAGACAAGGAAGACCGTTACGATTGGCACGGCTGCAAGAGCTGCACCCGCCATGATCAAACCGTAGTTGGTTGCCATTTCGGCCTGCATGGTCGCAACCCCGAGTGAGATAGTCAAGTTTTGACGTGAAGTCAACATAACCAACTGCATAAAGTAGTCGTTCCAAGTATTGATGAAGGTAAAGATTGCAAGGGCTGCAAATCCTGGTTTCACAATAGGGAAGGCTACGCTCCAGAAAGTACGAATCTCACCACAACCGTCTATTTTAGCTGATTCAAGCAATTCTGTCGGGATGTTTTCACTGAATTGTTTCATAAGGAAGACCCCGAATGGCCATCCGATCAAAGGCAAGATAACTGCCCAAAGTGTATCGTGAATTCCCATGAAGTTGACAATACGTACCAATGGTACAAGGACAACTTGTTTTGGAAGAGCCATAGCAGCGATAAAGACTGCAAAGAGAATGCGTTGACCATAGAAACGTTTCTTAGCCAAGACATAACCTGCTAGAGAAGAGGTTGCACAGACTAAGAACATGGTTACTAGTGAGATAAATACAGAGTTCCACATCCACTGCATAGCAGGGTTTTGCACCATGAGTTGTTGGAAGTTTTCCATGGTTGGCATTTTAGGGAACCACTGTGGCGGAATCATAATGGTGTCAGGTTGTGATTTGAAGGCCCCTGTCAAGATCCAGTAGAAGGGAAAGATGAACAGTACGGTCAACAAGAGCAAGATAATCGTTGAAATAACAGTAAAAGCTGTTAAGGGTTTCTTTTGTGTAGGTTGCATAACTGTCTCCTTTCTTTAGTATTCTACGTCGTTTCCGAGGATCTTGAATTGAGCAAAGCTGACAATGGCAATCATCACTGCCAAGAAGACACCGATGGTATTTGCATAGCCGTACTCTGTCAATTGGAAGGCTTTTTCGTAAAGGTAGTACATCAAGGTACTTGTTGAATAGTTTGGACCACCAGATGTCAACAACTGAATCAAGGCGAAACATTGGAATGAGTTGATGGTTGTGATGATCGCGATGTAAAGAGTTGTTGGAAGAAGGCTAGGCCATTTGATCTTCCAGAAGACTTGAAATTCAGTCGCACCGTCAACACGCGCTGCTTCAACAAGTGAGTTGTCAATATTCCCCATGGCAGCGATATAAAGGATAATCGGTTGACCAACAGATGTTGTCAAAAGGATAATCATAATCGCTAGCAAAGCCCAGTTTTTGTCACCCAGCCAAGAAATGTTTTGGCTGATGATATGACTTGACTTAAGGACAAAGTTTAGAATCCCTGATAGGGGGTCATAGATCCATTTCCATACAACCGTTACGGCAACACTACCTGTAACTACAGGAAGGAAGAAGACGAAACGATAGAAAGATCGAGCAATCGCATTTTGATGATAGGTTTGAGATGCCACAAAGAGCGAGAAGAGAACCACAATCGGAACAGATCCGATAACCAGGATAACGGTATTGATCAAAGACTTCATAAAGACAGGGTCTTTAAACATGCGAATGTAGTTGTCCAAGCCCACAAACTCAAATTTAGTCATGGAGTAGTTAAAGAAACTTGTAATGAATCCCATAATCATAGGAGCCAAAACAAAGATGACAAAGAAGAATAACACCGGTGCTAGGAAAGCGTAGGAAATCACTGTTTCCCGCATACGAATTTTATTGACTTTCACAGTCGGCACCTCTCTTTCAAATAGAATAGTTTTTGATTTTCTTGAACTGTTTTAAAACCAAAATGAAATTTTTTAAGATTCGCTTATGTAAGAACTTCATTTTAATTTCGTGACAGTTCCTACCATTTCAAACAAAAGTCCCCCTTTTCTTACACCATAGTGCACAGGGAAAAGGGGGGGAATCAATCTGACTTAGTGCTTATTGTTTTGTAGCTTTTTTGATTGTTTCGTTAGCTTTTTCAGTGAAGGCTTTCAAAGCATCCGCTGGTTTTTCGTCACCGTTTGATACAGATTGCAACATTGGGAACCAAAGTGTTCTCATTTCAGCAAATCCGTCAATAGTATTGTAGTATGGTGAGTAGTATTTAGTCCAGCCACTGATTGTTTCCATACGTTTGTCTTCATAAAGTTTGCCAAATGAAGTACGAACTGGGAAGGCACCTGTACGAACTACGTCTTTAGGACCCCATTCTTTGTCATCTGCGATGAATTGAACGAATTTCTTAGCAGCTGCGATTTTCTTATCGTCTTTGTTGTTAAATACTGCAAATCCGTTTACAAGGTATTCAAGAGATGGTTTACCAGAGTCTGATGGGAATGGTACTTCTACCACGTCTACCTTACTTGCTTCCAAGAGTTTCGCTTGGATACCGTTTTGAGCTGGCGCCCAAAGGATTGTATATGAAGTTTGACCGTTCGCAAAGTTTTGGATGTCTGCTCCACCGTCAAATTGTGAACCATTGTTCAACAAACCGTCTTTAATCCAGCTAGCAGCTTTTTCAAGACCTTTGACGAATTTAGGATCGTCTGTTGTATATTTAGTTACGTCTTTGTCTGTTACAGAACCGCCATAAAGGTTTGCGATGAAGGCACGTGTTCCTTGGTCTCCCCCTTGACCAGAACTGAACAATGAACCTGGTGTATATCCTTTATCTTTAAGCGCTTTCAAAACTTTTTCAAAGTCATCAGTTGTCCAACCTTCTTTTACAAGGTTTGCAACTCCAGCATCTTCCAACATTTTCTTGTTCATAGCCATGTAGAATGGAGCTGAACTGATTGGATACATGTAAGCTTTGTCGCCAGCCTTACTTGCTTGTACGATGTTTTCGTTGTTGACATCTTTGACGAATTCGTCTGTGAAGAGATCGTTCAACTCAGCCAATTTACCATTTTTACCGTATTGGATGATACGCCCTGGTGCGTCAAAGAGTACGTCTGGCGCTGTCCCTGCTTCGATGGCTGTTGTGATTTTTTCAGGACCTGACTTGAAGTCTATGGTTTCCAATTTCACTTTTACATCTGGATTTGCTTTTTCAAACGCTTCGATGATTGATTTTTCATAAGTTCCAACACCGTCACCCGTTTTTTCTTGTGTAAAGACTGGGAATGCCCACCAAGTGATTTCTGTTTTTCCGCTATCGCTACCAGAATTTCCAGCATCTTTACTTCCACCAGAGTTACCACAAGCTGCAAGGCCAAGAATCGCAGCACCCGCAAGTACTGTACAAGCTAGTTTTCTAAATTTCATTTGTATTCTCCTAATTGATAAGCGTATCCATATTGGATAATGAGTTCTTTATATTTGTATACGTTTTCATTCCATCCGACGCATCGACCACTCTCCTCTTTTTTGAGATTGTGTTATTTAAGACCGGCAACAAAGCGTTCCGTAATCTCTTTTGGTCTAGTAATCGCTCCACCAACAACGATACCTCGCACCCCATATTCAAGGATTTGCTTAGCTTGTTCTGGTGTATGAATTTTCCCTTCAGCGATGACATCCACACCTGCTTCACACAGTTTTTTGATCAGTTCAAAGTCTGGACCATCTACTTTGGGACTATAAGAGGTGTAGCCTGATAGGGTTGTTCCCACAAAATCAATCCCTGCTTCAACTGCTGCTATTCCTTCTTCAAAAGTACTGGTATCAGCCATTAAGAGTTGATGCGGATATTTTTCTTTGACTTGTCGGATAAAGTCTTGGATTTCCAAACCGTCGTAACGTTCACGTTTGGTACAATCCAGAGCAATGACCTCGATGTCTAGTTCAGCCAGTTCATCGACTTCTCTCATTGTAGCAGTGATGAAGGGTTCTTGTGGCGGATAGTCACGTTTGATAATCCCGATAATCGGGAGTTTCGTAACCTCCTTGATCTCCTTGATATCACGAACACTGTTTGCTCGGATACCGACTGCTCCACCTTGCTCAGCCGCTTTGACTAGCAAGGGAATGACTCCTCCCGCTTCTGTATAAAGCGGTTCGTGAGGAAGTGCCTGGCAAGAGACAATGATTCCATCTTTGATTTGTTCAATCAAGGCTTCTTTGCTGATCTGTGGCATCCTCTTTCCTCCCTTTCTTGTTCTTATGGGCTTATTATATATCATTCGTTAAGCGCTTTCAATAGATTGTGGTAGAATAGATTTCAGTTTCAAAACTATTTTATAGAACAGACTATCCTGAAAGTAGTTTCAGACTTCTTATGATTTCGAATCAAGCTGAATTTAATAAAGAAAGATAGCAGGCTGAAAAACCTGCTATCTCTTCTGAGACTTATTTAAATACTTTTGCTTATTATTCTTTTCTCTTCTTTCCAAATGCAAAGAGGGATAAAAGGACGCCCGCAAGGCCAAGGGAAATTAGTGAGCTTGTTTCCTTGCTTCCCGTATTTGGAAGTTCATCTTGTTTAGCTGCTGGCGCTTGATAGGTCACATCCTGCCCTAGAGACAGTTTGTTGTCTGCAGCTGCTAATACTAGATTGGTGTCTCCCTTGTACTCTGGCACTTCATGGACTGCTGCCTCAACGCCATTGACTCCACCCTTATACTCTGGCAGGTCATTTGAAGCTGCCAAGACAAAGTTAGCACCTCCGCTATATTCTGGAACCTCGTTTGAGGCTGCTTGAACTGCATTCACTCCTCCTTTAAACTCAGGAATCTCATGGACTGCTGCCTCAACTGCATTGACACCACCTGTGAATTCCGGTTTTTCTACTGTTGGAGCTGGTTCTTCACCTGCTGTTGCCAATGGTCCAGTGTACTCTGGTACCTCTGCCACAGCCGCTTCTTCTGCATTTACACCACCTGTGAACTCTGGAACCTCATGGATAGCAGCTTCACTGCCATTAATACCATCGCTTAGTTTAGAGCCAGCTAAAGAAACTGGTAAATTGTGCATGCTTTCAATTGCACCCTCAGCTAGGCCTGTAATCCTTTTTCCCATATCCTCTGGATCTATTGTGAATAGGAGAGTTTTTGTATCGTACTGGGTCATAAAGGTTGCTGTCTTGCCATTTGCCAATTGAAGGGTCGGAGCCTTGTTGACCAATACTTCCGAATCAAACTCCATGGCAATGATGCCTGGCCATTTTTGGATAGCATATTTCACTTTTGCTTCTTTAGGAGAAATTCTTTCCTTAGTCAAGAAATCCCAGTTAAATTTCTTAAAGGAAAGTGTGTATGGAACACCTCCAGGAGCATAGTGTTCGTATAAAAGTCCAAACTCATCTGGCCCGATTTGTTGAAGTGAGTTATAAGCATATTCACCTTCTTGAATCAAATGGTGGTGCAACCAAGTTAGCTGACCATCTTCTTCTACACGAGCTACTCGAATATACCCATTTTTACGACCAGGACCGTTCGCATTTGCCAAGAGAATATACTCTTTACCATTTTGAACCGTATGAGTCGCAGCCATTTGAACATAAACGTCTGGCACATCGTAGCGTTCAACGTTATTGTCCCAAGTTAGACCACCATCATGACTGGTCGCAACCTGTAGATCTCCTGTCAATCCACGCATAAAGAGTTTAAGATCTCCATTGTTTAACTGAACAACAGAAGCTTCCGTATTTTGAGCATAATAATTGCTCATGGTGCTTGAATCAACCACTGTACCATCATAAAGTGTACGATTGTCATTGACACCACCACCCATATGCCAAGTATTACCATGGTCGTCTGAGTAGATGATTCGAGATGATTGAGAACCATTGAGGTGGTTAGCCCGGTTGGTCGTATAGACAGGAACGACGATTCGACCTTTATGCGGTCCAGTACGAAGGGTAATCCCCACTCCGGGCCCAACACCTAAAAATTTCATCCAATCGGCTTTGACCATCGGAGTAATATCTTGAGGCGCTGACCAGGTCTTCCCGTCGTCATCACTATAGGACATCCATAGGTAGCTATCCTTCGCAATTCTAAATGGAGATGTTTTGTTTGTTGTGAAGTAGATATTGCCTAGCAGCTGGTCACCCTTGTATAGATCACCCTTATCGCTATAGGCCGGTTTAACAGGATCTACAACAACGCGGTAGTCTGTTGCCTTACCATCTGGAGTGTAAACTGTACCATTTTCTCGAATAGTATAAGCTTCCTGTTCACCTTCTCGATAGAGGAGTTGATAGGTTTTACCATTGATTTCTTTGTAGGCTTCTTCTTTTTGCGAAGACATTCCAAAGATCCCTTTTCCTTCTGGGAACATGTCATAAATGGCAAAGATGCGTTTGGTTTCAGGATCTTGAGTCAGGGTCATATCGATATTCACTGGTGAACCGATTGATGGATCAGAAGCTTTTGGATTATCACGTAAGTTGGTAATGGTTACTCGGTCACCCCAAGTTTTACCATTATCTTCGCTACGTCTGATGACCATACCGATATCTCCCCAGTCACTTGAATGGAGACGGCGTTCATCTGCACCAGCAATTAAAGTTCCTTTATCTGTCTTGAGCAGAGCTGGAATACGATAACTCTTGATTCCATCTTTATTTGGTTGGTTATGCATTCCGCCTTCAAAGACGTCTTCTTTCTCAGAGATTTTCGCACCTTCTGGAAGTTTCTTTTCCAATTCACCTCTTTCAAATAATTGACTCCGTGTTTGAACTTCATCTGGGCTTAAAGCACGATCATAAACAGTTAGGTTTCGAACTTGTAGGTTTGATGCCCAAACTGTTTTATTGCCCCGTTTGGTTGCTCCAAGTTGAGCTTGATTAACATCTGGCATATCTTTAATGAAGTTCCCAGATTTTAGACTTGTTCGAGATAAGACACCGTTCACATAGAGACGAACTCGACCATGAGGTAACTCTGCTGTCGGTTGTTCGACAGTAAAGGTCACGGAATTCCATTGTCCAGGGCGAACTTCCAATGGAGCATCTGTATACTTATCATAGAACTGCTCCCCGTTAGCGCCACGCCCTTCAATAAGAGCTGTATTATCAAGGACCGATATAGTAAAGTACTCATTTTCCTTGGTGTCACTGGATACAGAGAAGAGATTATAAAAGCGTGGAGCTGATGCATCTGGTTTGAACTCCATGTGAACTGTAGCATTTTTTAGTTGCTTTAGTTTGTCTAGTTCACTTGATAAATCAACTCTCTGACCATTTGCTGCATTGGTTTCAACATCTTCTTTTTCAAGGACAGGATTAGCATTTTTTAAATCTCTTGAGTAATAGTCACGAGGAATAGCCCCCTGATCCTCTGAGTCCTCTTCCTTATTTGCTTCTTCTGCAGGGGTTTCGGTAGAGGATGGGGTTTCTGACTCTGCACTCTCATTTTTTTCAAATGATCTTGGTCCACCTCAACGCCATTGTCTTGAGCTGCTGCCAATTTACCAGCCAAATCCTTATCCAAATGAGCAAGATCTCCCGAGGACGCTTCTTTTGGCAATTCTGATAAACCTTGACCAGGTTCGACAGTTTCTGTATTGGCCCCTGCTGCATTGGCTTGCTCTTGAGCTAAGACTGTATTTGCTCCAAATACCACTGTACCAATCACTACAGATGCCGCCCCAACTGCAAATTTTCGAATTCCGTATCGCTGTTTCCGATCTAAAGATTTGTAATTCATGTTTGTCCTTTCATTTTTCATAAAATAAAGCGCTTTCTTTTTTCTTTAAAAATTTTTATTGTCTCTCAAGAGACAAGTTTTACAAGAAAGTATCCAACTTAATGAGAGCTCCCAATCCTCTCCCGTTTTCTGCTGAGCCCGAGTTTTTAACCACCCGGCAGCCTTTTTCCTCCTTTCACAAGTGACTTTTCCTTTATTATACAATAAAGTCTTATATTTATATCTGTGTTCCCACAGAATAGATTTTACTTTTAAGAATATTTTAATATTTTAAATTTTCTAAAAGTACTTTCAGATTTTGGACATAAAAAAGAGAGCTCCTGGGCTCTCTCATTCATTATCTTACGTACTTAAAAGGAATCTCACTGCCACAGAGCCAGTTGTAGACTTGGTCATTGACAAAAACATTCATGGCTTCGTGAGCATACTCAGGCATGATGCGATAGGCCTTGTCGCAGGTCAGACGGTTGTAAATCGCAAACTGGGTAATAGGATAGCAAACATCGTCATCCAAGCCCGTAATCATCTTGACCTCACCTTGAATGCGATGGGCAAGATTTTTCACATCGATATAGGCAAGAGTCGCCATGATTTCCTCCTCTGTTTCATGGAAAGGATCGTGGAACTTGAAATAACGGAAGAGTTCATCATATGCTTCACTGGTATTGCCAATCTCAAGCACTCGTCTAAAATCAGACAAGAAGGGATAGATGGCAACTGTTTGCTGAATCCGAGGATTGAGCGCTGCTGCAACCAGAGCTAAAGCCCCTCCTTGTGAGGCACCATAACTAGAAAGTCTTTTCTCATCCACCTGAGGGAGACTAGCTACAATTTCAACCAACTGGTAAATATCCAGATAAACGTCCTTATAAAAGAGATGTTCACGACCTTCCACAGCACCACGGATGATATGTCCCTTCACCGTATTTCCTAGTTGAGAGCGCAAGCCGTCTTGCGAATAGCCCGACTGGCCACGAACGTCCATGGAAACAACACCGTAACCAGCCACAGTATAGGCCAGCATGTCGGCCCAGTCCCAACCACGTCCCATATAGCCATGAAAGTGGAAGATTAACGGAACTTTACCTTCACTCTTTGGAAGGACAACACGTGCATAAACCTTGCCTTCATTGGTTCCTTCAAAAGTGAGCTCATAGCACTTGACTTGAGGAATGTGGAAATCTCTTTCCTCCAACTGGTAGGCTGGAAGAGATGAAACTTTTTTGACCTCTTCATCCCAGAAAGCATCAAAATCTTCTGGAACCTCATCCCGTCCTAGATAGGTCTTGATTTCTTCTAACAAAGCTGGATTTTTCATAGCATGCTCCTTTAGTTTTGTAATCGCTATCATAACTCTAGCATATCTAGGAAGGCAATGCAAGAAAGAATTCTAAATAGAAAGTGATTTTAGATTCTCTTTCCTCAAACCTATCGCCTGAAAGTAGTTTTAAAAATAAAAAGAGCGTTTCCGCTCTCTGTGTATCAATAGGTGCTAGCTCCTTTCTCTAGTTTGACGGTTTGGAATTTCTTTTGGTAGGTTACTTTAATAGTCATGTGAGAGTCCTCGTTTCTTTTTGATGACTCTAGTATAAGACCCAAACCTAAAAGCTAGCTTATAGATTTCTTAGAAAAGGCTTAATCCAGATGTTCTCTCTTTTCTAAGTGGAGAGCAATCATGCGCCATTCTGGATCCTCTTTCCAACCTTCTATCGAACTAATGTAGCTGGCAACCTTTCTGGCTTCTTCTAAAATCGGAAAATCTTCGATAATATCAGCCACTTGAAACTCTGGAAGTCCTGACTGTCTGGTTCCAAAAATCTCTCCAGAACCACGCATTTTCAAATCTTCCTCCGCAAGGACAAATCCATTGGTCGTTTCTGTCATGATGCGCATGCGATCTTTCCCAGAATCCGTCTTGGGATTAGCCACGAGAACAGCATAGGACTGCTTGTCCCCCCGACCGACACGACCTCTGAGCTGGTGAAGCTGACTGAGACCGAACCGGTCGGCATCCATGATAATCATGACGGTCGCATTGGGAACATTAACCCCAACCTCAATAACCGTTGTCGAAACCAGAATATCCGTTTTTCGCTCTTTGAACTTTTGCATGATCTGGTCTTTTTCGTCACTCTTCATCTTACCGTGTAGAAGAGCTACTTCAGCCTTGCCGGCAAAATGAGCTGCCAACTCCTCAGATAAGGCAATGGCATTTTTCAGATCCAGAGCTTCAGATTCCTCAATCAAAGGAGAGATGACATAGGCTTGAGAACCTTTTTGAACTTCTCCCTCTAACCAAATCAAGACCTGAGGCAGCTGCTCATGCTTAATCCAGCGAGTCACAATGGGCTTCCGCCCTGCTGGCATCTGGTCGATAATGGAAACATCCATATCGCCAAAGGCCGTGATAGCCAGCGTACGGGGAATGGGCGTCGCCGTCATCATGAGAACGTCAGGATTGTCCCCTTTTTCCCGCAAAATCCGCCTTTGCCCTACACCAAAACGATGCTGCTCATCGATGATAATCAAACCAAGACGAGCATAATCTACCCCATCCTGAATCAGAGCGTGGGTTCCGATAATCAAATCAGCCTCACCCTTGGCAATGGTCTCCAAGACTGCTCTCTTTTCTGCGGCCTTTAAGGAACCTGTCAAGAGAGCGAGTTTCAAGTCTGGAAAGAGGCTCTGTAGACTGTCAAAGTGTTGCTCCGCAAGGATTTCTGTTGGCACCATGAGAGCTGCCTGATAACCAGCCGTCACCGCCGCAAACATTGCCAAACCAGCGACCACCGTTTTTCCGCTCCCCACATCTCCTTGCAGGAGACGATTCATGTGATGGTCCGACTTCATGTCGGTCAAGATTTCCTGCAAACTTTTTTCCTGAGCTTGGGTCAGGGCGAAAGGAAGACTTTCTTTAACGGCTGTCACTTTTTCCTGGGACCAATTCAGAACCAGACCACTTCCCTGAACTCTATTTTCAGACTTAAGCGTCTGCAACTGCATTTGGAAGTAAAAAAGTTCCTCAAACTTTATACGGCGAAGGGCCTGCTTGTATTCTGCCAAATCCTTAGGAAAATGCATAGCGCGAACAGCCTGGCAACGGGATATGAGTTTGTATTTATCAAGTAAAGACTGGGGAAGATTTTCCTCTATCAAGAGGTCTAACCCCTGATCAAAGGCCGTTTTGATGACCTTGACCAGACTGGCCTGACTGATTCCTTGAGCCAGACGATAAACAGGTTGGAGGTCATCTTCCACCTGAGCCAGAACCTTCATCCCAGTCAGACTGGCCTTGGCACGGTCCCATTTCCCAAAGACAGCAAGGGTTGCACCCAACTCTATCTTATCAGCCAGATAGGGCTGGTTAAAGAAATTCACCGCAAAAACGACTTCTCCCTGCTTGAGACTAAAACGCAGGCGATTGCGCTTAAAACCATAATACTGCACACTGGCTGGGGTCACGACTTGACCAGACAGGACAGCCTTTTCGCCATCTTCCAACTCTAGCACCTGCTTGGTCTTAAAGTCTTCATAACGGAAAGGAAAGTAGAGCAAGAGGTCTTGCAAGTTTTCAATTCCTAGTTTGGCGTACTTCTCTGCTGACTTTGGCCCCACGCCAGGTAAGACATGCAAGGGTTGATGTAGATTCATGCTCCACTCCTTTCTTTAGCTAATAATATTCTCTCGGAATGCGGTCGCTGAGGAGGCAAACCACCTCATAGTTAATAGTTCCACGATAGGTCGCTACCTGAGTAGCTGTGATTTCCTTGTCGCCGTTGGTGCCGATCAGGGTTACTTTTGTTCCCAACGGATAAAGTTTAGGCAGACGAATAGTGATTTGGTCCATGGAAACCCGCCCAACAATTGGGCAAGTTTGGCCATCTACCAAGACAGTGAAATTTTGCATATCTCGTGTCCAACCATCCGCATAGCCGATTGGCACGGTCGCGATGACTTGCTCGCTATCCGCCTGATAGGTGGCTCCATAGCCCATGCAAGCCCCAGCTGGAACTGTCTTGACATGAACCAGAGCAGACTCCAAGGTCAAGGCTGGAGTCAAGTCATAAGGTAAGTTCAGAACTTCTCCACTTGGATTGAGACCATACATGGAATTTCCCATACGAACCGCATTGAAAATAGTCTCTGCATGCCAGAGTGTCGTTGCTGAGTTGCTGGCATGAACCAGCTCTGGAACTTCCTTCATACTGGCCAAAATAGTTTTAAACCGTTCTAACTGGGCATTAAAGTAGGTATCTGATTCCTCATCTGCAGTCGCAAAGTGGGTAAAAATTCCTTCAACGCGAGCACCATGTTGCTTGAGCAAGTCTTGAGCCAGATCAGCTTCACTGGCCTCTCTAAAACCAATCCGTCCCATTCCTGAATCAATCTTGAGATGGACAGTCAAGCCAGTTAAATCTGTTTCCTTATCTAACAGCGCTTGAATCCACTCCAATCCTGCCACTGTCAAGGTGATGTCGTATTCTTTAGCTAGAGCAACAGCTTCGATTTCAGAAACTCCTAAGATGAGAATTTTCTTGCTAAGTCCAGCATGACGAAGTTCGATAGCTTCATCAATATTGGAAACGCAAAATCCATCAACAACATCCTGGATCGCCGTTGCAACAGCTACCGCCCCATGTCCATAAGCATTAGCCTTGACTACTGCAAATTTGAGCGTACCATTAGGGATATGACTTCCCATTTGTTGTATATTTTGTCGAATGGCTCCCAGATATATCAGAGCCTTGGTTGCTCTATGTGGACTAGTTTTCATGATTTTCCTCCAAAATGACACTGGCTGTCACAAACTGATCTGTATGGCTGATAGATAGCCAAATTTTTCCTGAAAATGGTGCCTGACTAAAATAAGGTGCCCCGCGTTCATTATTCAAAACTTCCAAATCCTGAAAGGTCAGTTTTCCAATACCAGTTCCCATAGCCTTAGAAAAGGCCTCCTTAGCCGACCAGCGACCAGCCAAGTATTCGATTTGTCTGCGCCCTTTGAGACTGGCAAAACGCTCCATTTCTTTAGGGGTCAGCACGCGCTTGGCAAAGCCCTCACGTCGTGTAACTACATTTTCTATCGAAGCCAATTCTTCGATGTCAATTCCGTGTCCAACTATCATACTCACAAAAGGAGCTGAGATTCCCCCAACTCCATCCTTTTCACTTATTTTGTTAAGGTAGTATAAATCTCTTCTACCAAGGCTACTGTATTTTCCCAACCTAGACAAGGGTCAGTTATGGAGCAACCAAAGACCTCTGGTTGATTTTGACGACCATCAGCTAGGTAAGATTCGATCATAAAGCCTCGAACCGTCTTTTTAATCTTTTCATTCCAGTCACGATTCAGCAAGGCTTGACGAACAATGCGAATTTGTTCCATATACTGCTTGCCTGAATTGTCATGATTGGTATCGATGATAATGAAGGGATTTTCAAGTCCCATAGTCTCATAGCGATTGATGGCATTTAAGAGGGTTTCATAGTAGAAGTTGGGTTCATTTTTACCATATTCGTTCATGGCGCCACGAAGGATAACGTGGGCCAAAGGATTTCCTGAAGTTTCCACTTCTTGCCCATGGTAAAGGAAGGTTTGCTTGTTTTGAGCCGCATAGATGGCATTAAACATGACCCCGAGATTTCCAGATGTTGGATTTTTCATCCCAACTGGAGCATCAATCCCAGACGCTACAAAGCGGTGTTCCTGGTCTTCCACCGAACGAGCCCCAACAGCATGGTAGCTGACCAGGTCATCAACCAAAACGAGGTTTGACGGATAAAGCATCTCATCAGCTGTCGTCAAGCCAGTTTCGGTAATCACACGGTAGTGCAGCTGACGAACAGCTTGCAAGCCATTAATCAGGCTTGGAGCTTTCGAAGTATCGGGCTGATGAACCAAACCCTTATAGCCATCTCCATTGGTACGAGGTTTAGCAGTATAGACACGCATCACGATAAAAATTTTATCCGCAACTTTTTTCTGCAAGTCTGCTAAGCGATGAGCATATTCGAGCACAGCTTCTTCATTGTCCGAAGAGCAAGGCCCTATCACCAAAAGGATTCGGTCGTCCTCACCCGAGATGATGGCTGCCAACTCTCTATCACGGGCTTCTTTCTTTCGCAAGGCTTCAGGTGACAGCTGGGTCGCAGCCTTGATTGCTTCAATATCAATTTCTTGACCTTTTTCGATAAATGCCATCTTATTCTCCTAGCGTTTGGTAAATTTCGCGAACAAGTGCTTCTGTGTTGTCCCATCCGAGACACGGATCTGTAATGGACTTACCAAAAACTTCGGGTTCATTTTGACGTCCATCTTCTAGATAGGACTCAATCATAAAACCACGAACATATTTTTTGATTTTCTCATTCCAGTCACGGTTAATCAAAGTCTGACGAACGATACGGATTTGATCCATGTACTGCTTGCCTGAATTGTCATGATTGGTATCGATGATGATAAAGGGATTTTCCAAGCCCATCTTTTCATACTGGGCAATGGTATCCATCAGATTGTCATAGTAGTAGTTGGGAATATTTTTCCCGTATTCATTCAAGGCACCACGAAGAATGGCATGGGATAATGGATTCCCAGTCGTTTCCACCTCTTTACCAAGGAAGAGGAAACTCTGCTTATTTTGCGCTGCGTAAATCCCGTTAAACATGACATTGAGATTTCCAGATGTGGGATTTTTAAATCCTGTTGAAAAATCTGCTCCACTCGCTACAAAACGGTGCTGTTGATCCTCTACAGAACGAGCTCCGACAGCCATATAAGAAATCAAATCATCCACCAACGGAAGATTTTCAGGATAAAGCATCTCATCCGCTGTTGTCATGCCAGTCTCAGAAATAACGCGGTAATGTAAATGACGAACAGCCTTGATTCCATTGATCAAGCTAGGTGCTTCTTTAGCATTTGGTTGATGAATCAAGCCCTTATAGCCATCTCCATTGGTACGAGGTTTAGCCGTATAGACTCGCATGACCATAAAAATGCGGTCTTTGACCTCTTCTTGCAAAGCAGATAGGCGCTTGGCATACTCGAGAACCGCCTCTTCATTATCAGATGAACATGGTCCTATCACCAAGAGAATACGCTGGTCTTCCCCACGAATGATGGCTTCCAATTCCTGATCACGTTGTTTTTTTCTCGTAAGAGCCGCCCCCTCTAATTTAGACAAGGCGCGAACTTCTTCAATGTTAATTTTAGGACTTTTAGCTGTAAATACCATGATTCATCTCCTTATAAAGCAAACGGACACCAAGCAAAAAATGATTTTTACCAGGTATCCGCCTGTATCTTATCTCGTATTATTGTCTCTTACCATGACAGTTCTTGAATTTCTTACCAGAGCCACATGGGCATTGATCATTTCGTCCGACTTGGCTCAAGTCCACATCTTTTGGAAGCTGAGTCTGCTGCGCTGCGATATTACGAGTCGCAGTTGTACTGATATTGTGTTCAGTTTGAGGACGTTCCTGCTCGTGGATTTGTGCTTTCATCATCAAGCGGGTCACATCAAATTCAATTGATCCAATCATGTCATTAAACATGCGGAAACCTTCTGCTTGATATTCTACGACAGGATTGTTTTGGGCATATCCACGAAGACCAACAGCATTTCGCAACTGGTCAAGAGCATCGATATGGTCTGTCCACTTGTTGTCTACAACACGTAGGATCAAGACCTTCTGGAATTCTTTCACTGCATCTTCGTCACGAAGCTTAGCAACTTGACTGTCATAAACTTTCAAGGCACGTTGGAAAAGTTCATCTTTGATAGCTTGGTCTGACAGACCTGCAAGATCTGAACGGCTAATTGAATCTTCTGGAAGTAAGTTATACTTAGCAAAGTTCAAGATTGCTTCCAATTTTTCATCTTCTTTCGAACGAGCATGTGCATCTACGATTCGGCCAATGGTACGGCGGATCATAGCATGGATTTCAGGTGCCAAGTCACGGTCTGCAGTGATGACATCATAACGTTGTGCATAGATGATTTCACGTTGTTCACGCATAACGTCATCGTATTGAAGGACTTGTTTACGAGTATCGTAGTTGTTTCCTTCAACACGTTTTTGAGCTGCTTCAACTTGACGCGTTAACATGCGAGATTCGATGGCTTCATCAGACATATTGAGACGTTCAAAGACACCTTTCAAACGTTCTGAACCGAAACGTTTCATCAAATCATCTTCAAGAGACAAGTAGAATTGTGACTCACCTGGGTCTCCTTGACGCCCTGAACGTCCACGAAGCTGATTATCAATACGGCGACTTTCATGGCGTTCTGTACCAATGACACAAAGTCCACCAAGTTCACGAACCCCTTCGCCAAGCTTGATATCAGTACCACGACCGGCCATGTTGGTTGCGATAGTAACTGCACAACGCTGACCAGCGTTCATGATGATTTGCGCTTCTCTGTAGTGGTTCTTCGCATTCAAGACTTCGTGAGGAACACCTGCCTCTACCAGTTTTTTAGAAAGAAAGTCACTCGTTTCAACTGCAACTGTACCTACCAAGACCGGCTGACCTTTTTGGTGACGAGCTTTTACATCTTCAACTACAGCCTTAAACTTCGCATCAAGACTGGCATAGAGAAGGTCTGAGTGGTCGATACGTTGGATTGGACGGTTGGTTGGGATTGGGATAACACGAATGTTGTAGATTTCGCGGAATTCTTCTTCTTCTGTTTTACCAGTACCCGTCATACCTGCCAATTTCTTATACATACGGAAGAGGTTTTGGTAGGTGATAGAAGCTGAAGTCTTAGTCTCATCTTGGATTGGCACACCTTCTTTTGCTTCAATCGCTTGGTGCAAACCGTCAGAATAACGACGACCTTCCATGGTACGACCTGTAAATTGGTCGACAATCAAGATTTCTTGCTCTTCACTAACCACATAGTCGATATCGAGAATCATGATATAGTTGGCACGGAGGGCATTGTCGATAAAGTGGGTAAGAGCTACGTTTTCGACATCATAGAGATTCTCCAGTTTGAAATAGCTCTCAGCCTTGTCAATCCCAGAATCAGACAAACCAATCGTCTTAGACTGAATGTCAATAATATAGTCATCCTTGTCCAAGGACTTCACAAAATGATCCGCCATGTGGTAGAGTTGGCTAGTCTCAACTGCATTGGCACCTGAAACGATCAAAGGAGTACGGGCTTCATCGATCAAGATCGAGTCAACCTCATCGACCAAGGCATAGTTAAGCGGACGTTGTACCATGTTTTCTGCACGAACGACCATGTTGTCACGAAGATAGTCAAAACCGATCTCTGAGTTGGTTGAGTAGGTAATATCACAGAGGTACGCTTCTTTTTTCTCCATTGGAGATTTGGCTGCTAAGTTGATTCCTACTGACAGACCAAGCCATGAGTACAATTCACCCATTTCAGTCGCGTCACGTTCTGTTAGGTATTCGTTGACTGTAACTACGTGAACCCCTTTACCTGCAAGGGCATTGAGGTACACTGGCATGGTCGCTGTCAAGGTCTTCCCTTCACCGGTACGCATCTCTGGAACGTCACCATGGTGAAGAACAATCCCACCCATGACCTGAACCTTATAAGGGAAAAGCCCAAGGACACGTTTTGCAGCTTCACGAACTACCGCAAAAGCCTCATATAACAGCGAATCAAGTGATTCTCCCTTGTTGTAGCGTTCTTTAAATTCGTCAGTTTTTGCTTTTAGTTCTTCGTCCGACATTGCGGCCATTTGGCTCTCATAGTTAAGAACCTTATCAGCCATCTTTTCTAGACGACGAAGTTCTCCTTTATCATTTTCGATAATTGTTTTTAAAATATTAGCCATGATTTTCCTTACTTTAGATTCTGAATATTTTAGAATGTTCTTTTAATTTTAGCATATTTACCATTATTTTTCAAGAAAGAATCCTTGTTTTACAAGGGGAAAAAAGGGCTAGAAGTTAGTCTAGTCCATCATTTTTTAATGTTTAATTTCCCAAGAATGCAGGTAATATCCCAAAATACCAAAAGAGATTAATCCAGAAGGCCATGCATAATAGCACTCCAAAAATAAAAAGACTGATTTTTTTAATCAGCACAGAGTATAGGATAGATAAAACTCCAAAAACCACAAAGAGTTTTTTCATAACAAAATAATATACTGAAACTCCTCCTATTTGCCAATCCCAAGGAAGGAAAAATATGAGGAACCAGAGAAAGCAAATCGTAAGGATATATCTCTTGTAGTGCGCTTCAAGAAAGGCTTTTGTTTTCTCCATAGCAAACCTCCATTTCATTCACTGTCTCTTCCCTTTTATTATACCAAAAAAACCTGGAAAAAGCTTCCCAGGTTCGGGTTTGAAATCACTAGTCATGCTAGAAAAATCACTCTATTCATAGGCTGATTCACTTTATTGACTTGATGAAGATGTTCCAAAATCGACCTTAGGAACTGTCTTGGCTTCTTCTGTTTCTTTAAAGGTTTCAGCTTCTTTGAAGTTCATCATATTCGCAAAAAGCACGGTTGGAAAACTTCTCAACTTTTGATTGTACTCGGCTGCGACTTTATTATAATCCTTGCGTGCTACAAAGATACGATTTTCACTGCCTGAAAGTTCGACCATTAGTTGCTCAACATTTTGATTGCTCTTGAGTTCTGGATAATTCTCAGTCAAGGAAATCAAGCGGGAAAGAGCAGAGCTCAACTCTCCCTGAGCCTTTTGGTTTTCTTCCGAAGTTACTGAACTACTACCGATTTTAGCTCTAGCATCAGCAATCTTGGTAAAGACTTCGGTTTCATGATTCATTTGTCCTTTAACGGACTCCACCAAGTTACCAATCAAGTCCGAACGACGTTGGAGGGCTGTCGAGACATAGGCCTGAGCCTGCTCCACTTTAGTCTGTTCACCAACCAGACCATTATAGGTCGTAACTGCGGAACAACTTCCCAGAATTAGTAGTCCAAAGAAAATCGCCACTATTGAGAGAATTACTTTATTTTGTTTCATATCAAAACCTTAACACTTTCTTTTATCAACTTTTCTGAGAAAATACTCAGATTTTAAATCAATTTCCCAAACTTTGTTTTTATTTTTAATTAAGGAGTAAACTTACTGTATGGAGAAATCGGTTTGAGCAATATATGATCACTCACCAGTCATCAGACGAACCACCGCCATCAAAGCCACCGCCAGAATCATCGCCATGTGAACCGCCACCACGACCTCCAGATATAAAGCCAATAATCATCACGATGAAGTAAATGAGAATTCCAAATCCGATAACTCCGTCACTTGAACTGCTTTTTCGATGACGTTTTGAAGATCGACTCTCAACGGTATACTTTTCAATTTCTCTTAGACGATTAGAATTAGAAGCATAGTCGTAACTACTTTTAGAACTTGAAGAAGGTGTACTCGATCCACTATAGAACATGTAGTTGAGATTATTGACTATTGAGAGAACTCCATTGTTGTAGTCTCCCTTTTGAAAGTAAGGTCGTGCTGTTTTCAAAAATCTATTGGTCTGATAGTCAGTGATCTTACTGGCCACATTATTACTGGTTTCAATCCGTGATTTTCTATCCTCAACAGCGACCACAATCAAGGCTCCGTTGTTGTCTCCCGAGTAGCCAATCTTCCAAGCTCTAGCTGTTTCGTTGGCTACAGTTTCGATTGTTTCTCCATCTAGGCTTTTCACAACGTAAACACCCACTTGGAATTTTTCTGCTTTTTGACTATTTACCTTATTCAAGCCTTGGATCAGTCTGATTGTATCATCAGTCAGATAGTGATTGGGATCATAGATTCTGTACTCTGGTTTTTCAGGTGCTGTGAATGCTGACAAGAAGAGAAAGACCATCAGCAATCCAAGCAAGCGAACCGACAAACTATTTTTAAACAATCTGCTTCTTTTCATAATAACCTCCCTAGTAAAGGAAAATTGATTGAAGGAATTATAGCATTTTGATTTTTACAAAGAAAGTACATTTTCATTACAAATAGATTACAAAAATTAGAAAATTGACTGAATTTTGATGACAGATTTTGTCCCCGATTTGACAAGCCTTTTTACTCCTTTGGTAGAAAAAAAGAAGACCTCATAGCCTTCTTTTAGTTTATTTTTGTGTGAAAACAAGCATAGCTTACTTGCGTTTTCTTGCAATCAGATGAATCGGTGTTCCTTCAAAGACAAAGGCCTTGCGGATTTGATTTTCCAAGAAACGTAGGTAAGAAAAGTGCATGAGTTCTTCTTCATTGACAAAGATGACAAAGGTTGGTGGCTTGGTTGCCACTTGGGTCGCATAGAAAATCTTGAGGCGTTTTCCTTTGTCTGTCGGTGTTGGGTTGATAGCAATGGCATCCATAATGACATCGTTCAAGACTGCTGAAGGAATACGAGTGTTTTGGCTTTCACTGATTTGCTTGATCATCTCAGGCAGTTTGTGGAGACGTTGCTTGGTAAGAGCGGATACAAAGATAATCGGTGCATATGGCAGATATTGGAACTGCTCACGGATATCTTCTTCCCATTTTTTCATGGTGTGGTTGTCTTTCTCAAGGGTATCCCACTTATTGACCACGATAATCATCCCTTTACCTGCTTCGTGGGCAAAACCTGCGATACGCTTGTCGTATTCACGGATACCTTCTTCGGCATTGAGGACCATCAAGACCACGTCAGAACGGTCAATGGCACGCATGGCACGCATGACAGAATATTTCTCCGTATTTTCATAGACTTTACCAGACTTACGCATACCAGCTGTATCAATCATGGTAAACTCTTGGCCATCCGCATCTGTAAAATGGGTATCAATAGCATCACGCGTTGTTCCAGCTACTGGACTAGCAATCACGCGGTCTTCTCCCAAAATGGCGTTGATCAAGCTTGATTTTCCAACGTTAGGACGGCCAATCAAGCTGAATTTGATCACGTCTGGATTTTCTTCTTCAACCTCATTTGGTAGATTTTCCACGATGGCATCGAGCACATCCCCTGTCCCGATACCGTGGACAGACGAGATTGGCAGAGGTTCACCCAAGCCCAGAGCATAGAAATCATAGATATCATTTCGCATCTCAGGATTATCAACCTTGTTAACCGCAAGGATAACAGGTTTATGGGTTTTATAGAGTTTACGGGCTACGTACTCATCTGCATCCGTGATTCCTTCTTTCCCAGACACCACAAAGACGATGACATCAGCTTCTTCCATAGCGATTTCTGCTTGGTGCTTGATTTGCTCCATGAAGGGAGCGTCGACGTCGTCAATCCCTCCCGTATCAATCATACTAAAGGAACGATTGAGCCACTCACCCGTTGCATAGATACGGTCACGTGTCACACCCTCGACATCTTCTACGATTGAGATTCGCTCACCAGCGATCCGATTAAATAGGGTTGATTTCCCAACATTGGGACGTCCCACAATGGCAATAGTTGGTAAGGCCATGTTTTCTCACTTTCTACAATAACTTTTTCTGTTCTAGATTTTTTTGGGTTGAACTAGGTTCGGTTTGACCAAACTGCTCTGCTAAACGCTGACTCCAAGAGGTCGTCGCACGCGCACCAGCATAGTCTGCCTGAACTTGGTCATAGTCCAAAATCGCTTCAACTGGCTGTTCTTGGTATTCTTCTTCAAAAACTACTTGGTTCAAAGGCAGTCTTGGTTTGACCTCATGTTGTTGATTTGGCACGCCAAGGGCAATCCCAAAAACTGGGTAGGTATAGTCAGGTAGGTTAAAAAGCGCTGCCACTTCTTCTGACTTGTAGCGGACTAAACCGATGATAACACCACCATATTCCAGACTCTCTGCTGCAAGCAAGGTATTTTGCCCCGCAAGCGCCGCGTCTACAGACGTGATAAGGAGACCTTCTACCCCTTGAGGTTGGAAACTGTCCGTGTGTTTCCGCTCGGTTCAAGTCACCAACAAAGAGCAAAAGGGCAGCTGACTGGCGAATGGCTTCCTGGGGAACCAGTTCATATAAGGCATCTTTCTTCTCTTGACTGCGCACAAGAATCACAGAGTAGGATTGGAAATTTTTCCAAGATGACGCCATTTGTCCAGCAGTCAAAATCTCTTCCAAGTCTGCCTGAGGAATCTCTTGCTCCTTAAAGCGACGAACTGAAGTATGAGCTTTCATCAGTTTAATGGTTTCTGTCATCGGCGATTTTCTCCTTCTAGTCTTGTCTCCTCAGCCAAATAACGGATTCGTTCCATGACCCGTCTAGCTTCCCAAGTCTCGTCATTTCCATTCTTTCCTTTGGAAAAATGTTTTTCCAAATCTTGGAAATTAAAGTTGGAAGTAAAGAAGGTCGGTAAATCTTCCTGCATGCGGTACTGAAGAATGACTTGGAGAATCTCATCACGTACCCAAGGTGTCGACTGCTCTGCACCAATATCATCCAAGACCAGGACCTCTGCTAACTTGATGTCATCCACCAAGGCCTTCACAGATCCTTCACCGATAGCATTTTTCACATCAATGACAAAGCTTGGATAGTGGAGAATAGTTGTTGAGGCCCCACGTTTTTCAGATAGGTCGTGAGCTAAGGCTGCCATCATAAAACTCTTACCAACACCAAAATCTCCGTAAAGATAGAGGCCTTTTCGAATGCTTGGGTAAAGGTCAACAAAGGAATAGAGTCTCTCAAAAATCGGCAACCGTCCTAGATCATCCAGGTCAATCTGAGCTAACCTCGCTTTCTTGAGACTTGCTGGTAGATTGATCAACTTAAGACGATTCTTAATTGCAGCCTCTTTTTCTGCCGCGATTAGTTCTGGTGTTTCTTCATAAGACACATCCGCATATCCGTGATTCATAACCAAGATGGGCTTGTAGCCACGCGCTATATAGTCCGCATCCCCTCGAAGAAACTTGTCCCGTTCTGTGATATATTGATTGAACTTGGAGATGCTACGATTTAACTCCTCTTGACTGAGGGATTCTTTCTGGATAAAAGCCGCCACATCTGGGTCTTTCATAATCTGCTGGACTAGGTCCTGATACTGAAAACGACTTGTCTGACGTTTGATAACGTCACCCACACTTTCCATCTAGTCTCCTCCTTCTTCTAATCGGGCTAACATTTCTTGTTTTTTGCGTTCTAGTTCCAGACGAGTTTCCTCACTGGTTTGATTTTTATATTCTGGATTACTCCACTTGGGAACATTTGTCTTAGTCAAGCTAGTTTTCGATTTCTGGTCTTCTTGCCCTTTTTGCTGACGCTCTCGAATCCGAAGCACAGCCTCTTCTGCTGTCCGAATTTTTTGATAAGCATAGTCATTTGCGACCTTCATGGCATATTTTTCATTGACATTTGCCGAATCAACCTTGTTAAAGGTTAAAAGCAAGACGATATTGATGACTTCGTCCAACAAACCTAAAGACGCCATCTGGTGAAGGAGTTCTCGTTCGCTCTGGGTGATGTTCCCCTTACGCGTTTGCTTGATTTCCGCTAAAAATTGTAGGGGAGTTTTATTTTTGGCTTCCCTGATAATGGTCATTTCTTTGGGGCTAAAGTCAGAAGAAACCTGCTTTTGCGCAATCTTTTCACGCATGCGTTTGACTGAAATGACCTGAGCCACCGCTGTCGCCTTAGCTAATTGATAGGTTTCAAACCAGGTCCATTTTTTTTCATCTGCGATGGCAAACAATTCCAAAACATCCGTTTGTTCGTCTTCAAAACGCAAGCCATCTCGAGCCATCAGCTGCTGGAAATGTTCCAAGTCAAAGTCATTTTTTAACTTGCTTTTAGACTCGCTTGGTGTCACTTCTTCAGTCAGGGTTGGAAATACTTGGCTCAAAGAAACAGAGAGTGCTTCTCCCTCACTCGGTGCCTGTTTCATAGCAGAAACAGCTGTATCCCCAATCTTTTTCTCTAATAATCTGCTATAGACAGAATGACTTAAAAAATCCTGACTAGTTAGGGGAGAATGAAGCTGCAATTCATAGTTCTCCCCCTTCTGATAAAGGGTCAACAAATCCAAAGCAGATAAGATTTTAAAGGATTGGAGCAAGGTCGGCATGCCAAAGTTTAAGTGGTTGAGGATATGGGAAAAGAGGTGTTCTTTTTGCCCTCCATCCCAAAAGGTAATGGCATATAGATAGAGGCTCAGTGCCTCCTGACCGATAATCGGGAGGTAGCACTGTACCAGAGAAGAGGTATCTTGCGACACCCGATTATTCTTTAGAAAAGAAAAACGGTCATTTGGCTTCATCTATTTTTCCTTTTTCTTTTTTGAGGACTGGGTGATCTGCTGGAGAAGGCTCTCCAACTCACTCACATCCTTAAAGCTACGGTAAACACTGGCAAAACGAACATAGGTAATCTCATCAAGCTCCACCAATTCTTCCATGACTAAAGAACCAATATATTCACTTTGGATCTCATTCTCACTGCGACTACGGAGTTTTTGCTCGATGCGATTGACCACCATGTTGATTTCATCACTTGACACAGGACGCTTCTGGGCTGAGCGGATAATCCCATTAAAGATTTTATCTCGCGAAAACTGTTCTCGCGTACCGTCTTTTTTGACGACGACCAGCGTTCTTTCTTCTACTCGTTCATAGGTTGTAAAACGATGCTGACACTCGTCGCACTCACGTCTTCGACGGATGGTATTTCCTTCTTCGGCTTGTCGACTATCAACAACACTAGACTTGGTAGCCCCACATTTTGGACAACGCATGCATTTCCCTTCTTGTCGTTTTCTTTTCATTATACCATTTTTTGAGCAATTCCCAAAACAATTCTTATTTTTACTTGACAAGTTTTTTGCTTTATTGCATTATTTAATTAGAACAATAAAGATAAAGAAAGGAGACTATGATGTCCTGGTCATTTGATAATACAAAACCCATTTATTTACAGATTATGGAAAAAATCAAACTACAGATTGTTTCCCATGAACTGGAACCCAACCAACAGCTCCCTACTGTGAGAGATTTGGCGAGCGAGGCTGGTGTCAATCCCAATACCATTCAGCGCGCCTTGTCTGACCTTGAACGCGAAGGATTCGTTTATAGCAAGCGGACAACTGGTCGTTTTGTCACCGAGGATTTGGACCTCATCCTTCAGTCCCGCAAACAACTTTCCGAGGAGCAACTGCAACAATTCGTCTCTTGCATGCTTCAATTTGGCTACAAAAAAGAAGAACTGCCAAATGTATTAAGCGACTATATCAAAGGAGTTTAAGACTATGACACTACTAGCACTTGAAAATGTATCAAAATCATATGGAGCAACTGCGGCACTTGACAATATCTCACTAGAGATTTCAGCTGGAAAAATTGTCGGGCTCCTTGGACCAAATGGATCCGGAAAAACAACCTTGATCAAACTGATCAATGGCCTCCTTCAGCCAGATAAAGGACGTGTCCTCATTAACGGACAGGATCCAAGTCCTGCTACCAAGGCGATCGTCTCTTATCTACCAGACACAACTTATCTCAATGAGCAAATGAAGGTCAAGGAAGCCCTAACCTACTTCAAGACCTTCTATCAGGATTTCAATCTTGAACGCGCCCAACATCTGCTTGCAGACCTTGGCATTGATGAAAATAGTCGCTTAAAGAAATTATCAAAAGGAAACAAGGAAAAGGTCCAACTGATCCTCGTTATGAGCCGTGAAGCCCGCCTCTACGTTCTCGACGAACCAATCGGAGGTGTGGATCCAGCTGCTCGTGATTATATCCTCAATACCATCATCAACAACTACTCACAAACCTCTACGGTCCTGATTTCAACCCACTTGATTTCAGATATTGAGCCAATCTTGGATGAGATTATCTTCCTCAAAGACGGAAAAGTCGTTCGCCAAGGAAATGTTGATGATATTCGTTACGAGTCAGGTGAATCAATTGACCAGCTCTTCCGCCAGGAATTTAAAGCCTAAGCAAAGGAGATTATTATGTTTTGGAATCTAGTTCGTTATGAATTTAAAAATGTCAATAAATGGTATCTGGCACTCTACGGTGCTGTGCTTGCAATTTCAGTTTTGATTGGGGCTTTTCTTGGTAGCCTTAGCCAGAGTTACAATTCTAACAATGCTGTTTATTTCATCTTCTTTTTAGTACTAGTCTTTGGAGGACTCAGCGTCACTCTTTGGATTGCAACAATCTTTTTAATCATCCGAAGATTCAAGGGGAGTGTTTATGACCGCCAAGGGTACTTGACCCTGACCTTGCCTGTCTCTGAGCACCAAATCATCATCGCAAAACTCTTAGGAGGTCTTGTCTGGTCCATCTTAAGCTATATCGTCTTTATCTTGAGTGTACTGATTATCTTCTTTTTAACACCAATAGAAAAAGACTTCACTGTCCTCTATAACTTCATTTCCCCTTACCTCAGCTACGGCTGGCTATATGCCCTATCACTATTTGTCGGTTCGATCACATGGATTTTATCCATTTACCTCTCCATCTCAATCGGACAACTCTTTAATGAGTATCGAACAGCTATGGGGATTCTAGCCTATATCGTCATTGCCATCGTCATTGGTTATGTTTCTATCTTTTTCCGAATTGAAAATAACTTTAACATGATGATTGGTACAGAAATCTTACGCGATCTCTTTTTATCGGCTATCTACTATCTCGGTACCTACTATATTTTGAAAAACAAGGTTAATTTGCAATAGTTTAAACGTCAAAAAAGGATAACATCTCATCACTGAGGTGCTATCCTTTTCTTTATCTCATTTTCTAACTAGATTTAAAAAATGAATCCATCTGGCAATTAAAATATAAAATCTGATCTAAATATCTCGTTTAATTTTTCTATTGTCTCACTATCATTATATTCCTTAAATATTCTGATAGCTTTTGAACATTCTTTCTTACCTATCTCTACTTGATTAGTTTTAATATGATAAACACCTCTTAAAAAAAGCAAATAATTTTTTTCGAAATAATATCCTTGCCTCGTAAGTAAATTTTCTAAATCATCTATAAAAAATTGAGCGCTATCTAACAAATTATTTTTTAACAGTAATTCCAAATTAAATAAATATAAAGGAATTACCCTCTGAGCTCCCGTTTCCGTTTTTAGAAAGTGTCGTGTTTTCTTGATTACCACTCTGTATAGTAAGCTAATGGTTTTAGTATTCATAAAAAACACCGAATTATAGAAAAGTTTTAGTTCATACTCCATCCAAGTATCTACAGAAAGCAGATATTTTATTAATTCATTGCATTTAGATGAATTATAAGGAAGGTTTGCAAGACGGTTGATCTGTTGCTCAGCAATCAATTTTATATGATAATTGCATAAACTTTTTTCTTGCTTTTGTCTTAACTCTATTTTCTTGATTAATTCTTGAAGTAAAAATATATCTGAAGAATTTACAGCATTTTCTAACTCTCCCCAAAAACATACCTTTTGGGAATAATAACAGTGAACTAACTCTTCAAATTCTGAAAATGAGGTTCCAAGACGATCTAACAGAATATAAAAATGATTAATAGATAACTTCGTAACTCCATTCTCGAACCGAGAAATTGTTGATTCACTAATTTCATTACACGCTAAATCTTTCAGACGAAAATTTTTTGAAATACGGATATCTTTTAAAACGGCTCCAAAATTTTCCATATCAATTCTCTTCCATTTCTGCAATAAATAAAACGAGCTTTTTTTATTCTGATATAATTATATCAAAATAAAAAAAGAAGGAAAATACTATTATGAAAATTTTGAAGAAAATTTCATTATCAGCAGTTACTTTACTTAGCTTGGGAGTGTCCCTGCCAACCAATAATCCAGTTTCTGCTCAAGAATCCTCTACTCAAACGAGTTATAGTAAGTCAAGTGGAAGTTGGATAAAATCTAATAGCCGTTGGTGGTATGAGCATTCTGATGGTTCCTATACTACAAATGGATGGGAAAAAATAAATGACACCTGGTACTATTTTGATAGTGAAGGTTGGATGAAGACGGGTTGGATTAAAGAATATGGAAAATGGTATTTTCTAGATGATAGTGGAGCCATGAAACTGGATGGTGTTGGGATTCGGGTAGTTGGTACTATTTAAATACTAGCGGTGTCATGCAAACTGGCCTACAGACTATCGAAGGTGAACAATATTATTTAGATACTAGTGGAGCTATGCAGACGGGTTGGCACAATATCGGAGATGATACCTATTTCTTTGCTAATAGTGGCGAAAGCCGAAATATCAATCGTCGGGCTTTAGTTCTTGGTGAAACATCTACTCCAGCAGTACCTATCGCAGATGTTAATGCGATGGAAAAGGTTTTCAGCAACCAAAACTTTAGTAAAGTTGTTCGTTTCCCAGATAAAACAAAAGCTGAGATTATTGCAAAAATGCAAGAGCTTTTCAAATCTTCTAGCGAAAGCGACGTGAACTACCTTTACCTTACTTGTCATGGAGGAACAGACGGGAAGATAGCCATTGGTAGCGGTAAAACATCATTTTCAGGCTGGGAATTAGCGTCCATTCTAAAACAATACAAAGGTAAGTTTGTGGTTATGCTGGATTGTTGCTATTCAGGAAAAATTATAAATGCAGGTGAATCAGATGAAAAGGCCGTCTCTAAGTCTGAAGAAGTATTTGATGAACAAGAATTTTTAGCAGGATTTTCAACAGGAAATGTAGCAAGCAAGAATGGCGAAATGCTTGATTCTAAATTCCTCGTACTATGTGCCTCTTGGCAGTGGGAAGAATCGTATAGTTTAGTCGGAGTAGGTAGTCTTGCCACCAGATACTGGGCAATGGGTACAGGTTGGGATTCACTTCAAAATAAAATTATTTCGCCTATGGCAGACACCAATACTAACGGAAAAATCACTTTAGAGGAACTGTATCAATACTCTTATCCTCTAGTCCTTGAAGCTGCATCACAAATTCACGAAGAGCAACATGTATCAGTTTATCCAAAAAACAGTCAATTTGTTTTATTCAAAAAATAAGGAGTTAAGAAAATGAAAGTATCAAAAAAAATCACATTATTTGGTTTATCTCTAGCAGGTTTAGCTTTACTAGCTTTCCCTCATTCAGGAAAAGCCTTCGAGCTTGAAGAAGAGTGGGTTATTAAGGGTGGCGTTTGGTATCAAGATGGCAAAATTCTTCGATTTAATAATGGCCATGAAGTAGATATCAAAGTCTTGGATTTGCCAAAAACTGAGAAAATCGAGTGGAAAGTTACTTTAAATGGTCAAGATCAGACTGTCAATTTTCTAGGTCAAGAAAAGGACAAGTCTATGGTCGGTACAGAGGGGCGTTACCTGAATTTCTATGTACCTTATGGCTATAGAGGAGATATCAAGGTCGAGGCCAAGAGCGGAAATGAAGTAAAGACCTGGTTCACTAAAGTAGTTGATGATGTATATAATGGTGGAAAGAGTGGATACTACCATATTAAAGAATCAAATGATCAATACACCTACCTTGATACTAAATGGGACTATCAAACCAAGACCTACACTGCCACTTTACCAGAGACTATCAATGGTCAAAAAGTCTTTGCTTGGGCAGAGGAGTATGGTAGTATTAAACTTGTAAAACCAGGGATTATCAGTCATTCCTACAGAGGGGGGGGAGTCTTCAGAGAACTTTATCCGATTGTAAAAGCAGAAAGCTGGCTAAATCTAAAAAATAGTGACGGTGAAACCTGGTACTATCAAAAACAAGGTCAATTAGTTCAAAATGCTTGGGTTAAGGACAAGGGAACTTGGTACTTTATGAATGATAAAGGTGTCATGTTCAATCAAACTTGGCTCTATCAAGGTAGCAACCGGTATGCCTTTAAATCATCAGGAGCTATGATTTCAGATGATTGGTTATATGATAATGGCTCTTGGTATTACCTAAAAGACTCAGGTTCTATGGCGACAGGTTGGATCAAAGATAGTGGCTATTGGTATTATCTAAACAACTCAGGTTCTATGGCAACAGGCTGGGTGAAAGATAGTGGAACTTGGTATTACCTAAACAAGTCAGGTTCTATGGCGACAGGTTGGATTAAAGATAGTGGAGCTTGGTATTATCTAAACAACTCAGGTTCTATGGCAACAGGCTGGGTCAAAGATGGTGGAACTTGGTATTACCTAAAAGACTCAGGTTCTATGGCGACAGGTTGGGTCAAAGATAATGGTAAGTGGTACTATCTCGCATCATCTGGTAATATGCTTCGTAATACCTATACACCTGATGGCTATTATGTAGATGATAGTGGAGCTTGGTAATAATCTAGAGTATAAATTTTATTCTATTGACTATTAGTTATAGATTCACAGGCTAAATGATATAAAAGCTACACGACAATACGAAAAGCGAATCAAAACAACAAATTCTGTTTTGTTCGCTTTTTTATTTTATCTGTTAAATTATGGCAAAACAACTTTTATTTATATGATTTTCATTTAAGCAAAGAAAAGTAAAAACCTATAACATACAATTTTAAAAAGCAAGGAATTCGGATTCCTTGCTTTTTAACTCAATATCAAACTGGCTACAATAGGGCTGACAAACACATAGAGAATACCGGTGACACCGATTGCCAAACCACCCATGGCTCCTGCTACAGAACCGTACTGAAAAGCCGTTCCCGTTCCAACTGCGTGGCCTGTTCCTCCAAGGGAGAGTCCGACAGCCACTGGATCATCAATCTTCAACCACTTCAAAAGGGTTGGCCCGATCACACTGGTTAAAATCCCAGTCGCCACTACGACAACCAAGGTCACAGTGGTCAGACCTTGCAATTTTTCTGTAATCCCCACTGCCATGGCGGTTGTCACCGACTTGGGGAAGAGAGAAATAGCTAGGAAAAAGTCCATACCAAATATTTTCGCCACTATGGCAGTGAAGCTAGTATTGACAACCACTGCTAGCAGACTACCAAAGAGAATACTCCGAGCATGGTGCTTCATCAGATGAAAACTCTTATAAAGCGGAATCCCTAGAGCCACTGTCGATGGGACAATCAAATTGTTCAGATAAACCCCACCTTGGTAGTAATCTTGGTAAGAAATACCCGTCGCTTTAAGAAGGATGATAATAAAAATTGCCGACAAAAGCAAAGGTGTTGTCAAAGGATGGGGAAAACGTCTGTAAATCAGCATTCCCACTAGATAAGCTAGGATAGATAATGCAATCCCAAACAGAGGATTCGATACAAATTCACTCATTTGGCATCTCCTTTCTCATAATCTCCCTCAAAACGTCTCTTGATAAACTGAACCACTAGGGCGATGAGGATAATGTTGATGACAGCCGCAAAAAAAACAATCAAAACGATGGGCAAGAGATAAGGAGCAATCACATCGAACTTTTCCATGATACCCACTGCTGGCGGCAAAAAGAGAATAGTCATATTGGCCAGCAAGAAATTTCCGACCATGTTGACGTGCCTTGTTCTCAGCCACTTGAACTGCAGGGCTAGAAAGAGAATAATCAAACCGATAATACTGCCTGGGATGGGCAGATGAAAGAAACTAGAGATTCCCTCACCGATTAGAGAAATCACAAAGAGAATCATTAATTGAACATATAATTTCATCCTAGACTCCATGAAATAAACTTCTTGCATACTAGTTTACTCTTTTTTCAGAAAATTTCAAGGAAATATTGAAATTCTTCTTTCTTGCAAGGATTAGCTAAAAGTAGTATAATCATTGCATGCGCAATCATCTTGTGTTAGAGAGACAGTCAGTAATGATTTTGTGATTTTTACTTTGAAAAGAAAGGAGAAAGCAATGACCTATTTGGAAAAGTGGTTTGACTACAACCGCCGTCAAAAGGAAATGGAAGCCTTGTTGGAAGAAACTATTGCCCAGCAGAGTGAACAAAGGCTGAACTTGAAAGAGTTTTACCTGCTCTACTATCTGAATCTAGCCCAAGAAAAATCTCTACGACAAATTGACCTGCCAGATAAACTCTATCTCAGCCCAAGCGCTGTTTCTCGAATGGTGGCTAGATTAGAAGAGAAAAACTGTGGCTTGCTTAGTCGCAGATGTTGCGACCAGGATAGACGGGCTAGTTTTATCTGCCTGACTGACGAGGGACAAACAACCCTGGCTTATCTACAAAAAGCTGTCGAAGAAAGATTGGAAACCAGTCTTGATTTCTTGCCTTAATGAGTATTTTTTAAAAAAGTTGCGTGCGCAATCATTTTTCTTGACATTCCTCTTTTCAAGGAGTACAATAAAGTCAAGATTGAACAAAGGAGTTTTATATGATCGAAATTACCTATCTAGATACCAGCAAACAAGAGAGAACCATGACGTTCGAGTCTTACGAAGACTTTGAACGTTCTCAACAAGCTTGCCTTATCGGTGTCGCAGACTATTACCCAGTTCAAAAATTGACCTATAATGGTCATGATTTGGACTACCATGGGACTTACGGAGATGTCTTCTTCTATCTCATGAAACAAGATTTAAGCCAATATAACTAAAAAAGGAGAAATACAATGGCAAAAGCAATTACAGATGCAACATTCGAACAAGAAACAAAAGACGGATTGGTCTTGGTAGACTTCTGGGCAACTTGGTGTGGTCCATGTCGTATGCAAGGTCCAATCTTGGATAAATTGTCTGAAGAACTTTCAGAAGATGTCTTGAAGATCGTTAAAATGGACGTTGATGAAAATCCAAACACAGCTCGTGTATTTGGTATCATGTCTATCCCTACTCTTCTCTTCAAGAAAGATGGACAAGTTGTTAAACAAGTTGCAGGTGTCCACACTGCAGAACAAATCAAGGCCATCGTTGCTGAATTAAGCTAATCAAAGGAGAGACCAAATGCATTCATTTGGTCTCTTTTTTCTTGCCCTTTGCCATTTTTCAAAAAATATGCTAGACTGTAACTAGAATATTACGATGTTTGGGACATGCCATCGCTAAAAAAAACCTCTACTTGGTATTTTTTAGCTCCCTCTAGGGAGCTTTTTGCGTGCTCTGAACATTTCCCATTTTGGAAGGAGTACTATGAAACGTCAATCAGCCTTGGTCGTCTTTAGTGGCGGTCAAGATTCAACAACCTGCCTTTTCTGGGCCAAGCAACACTATGAAAGGGTCGAAGCCGTTACCTTTGCCTACGGTCAACGCCACCATTTAGAAATTCAAGTGGCCAAAGAAATCGCTGAGGAACAAGGAATTCGTCATCATATCCTAGATATGTCTCTGCTAGGACAAATTACTGAAAATGCCTTGACTTCAGATTTAGAAATTGAGCAAAAAGAAGGAGAGGTTCCTAATACCTTCGTTGACGGTCGCAATCATCTCTTTCTGTCCTTTGCGGCAGTCCTTGCCAAGCAGCGTGGAATTACGGATATCGTGACAGGAGTGTGCGAAACAGACTTCTCAGGTTATCCTGACTGTCGGGATGTCTTTGTCAAATCACTCAATGTCACGCTCAACCTTGCTATGGATTACGACTTTGTGATCCAAACGCCTCTCATGTGGCTAGACAAGGCTGAAACTTGGAAATTAGCTGACCAACTTGGTGCCTTTGACTACGTTCGTGAGAAGACCTTGACCTGCTACAATGGGATTATCGGTACTGGTTGTGGAGATTGTCCTGCCTGCCATCTACGCCAACATGGTTTAGAGTTTTATCTCTCTCAGAAAGGAGAGGCCTGATGTTTTTTGCCCCCAAAGAAATCAAACAAGAAACTGGGGAATCTCTTGTCTACAATCCTCACAGAACCTTAGTCTCAAAAGAATTTACCTTCGATGCTGCCCACCACCTCTTTCACTATGAAGGAAAATGCAAATCCCTGCACGGCCACACCTACCATTTGCAAATCGCTGTCAGTGGATTTTTAGATGAACGGGGTATGACCTATGACTTTGGAGACATAAAAGCTATCTACAAGAACTACTTAGAGCCCCACTTGGATCATCGCTATCTCAATGAGACCCTGCCCTATATGAACACGACTGCTGAAAATATGGTTTACTGGATTTTCCAAACCATGAGCCAAGAGTTGCCAGACGAGCGCGGTCTCCGTTTGGAATATGTTCGCCTCTATGAAACTCCGACTGCCTTTGCAGAGTTTAGACGGGAGTGGTTAGATGACTAAGGAACGTGTCCTCAAACTACCAGTTCTGGAAATTTTCGGCCCAACCTTTCAAGGTGAAGGTCGAGCTATTGGCCAGAAAACCATGTTTGTCCGCACTGCTGGTTGCGACTACCACTGCGACTGGTGCGACTCTGCTTTTACTTGGGATGGTTCTGAAAAACCAACTCGCATGACAGCTGATGAAGTAATCGCTGAATTAGATAAACTAGGAAGCTACGACTATGTCACCCTATCTGGGGGAAATCCTGCTATCCTAGCAGCCAACATGGCAGAATTGGTCACCAAACTCAAGAAACGTGGTGTCACTCTTGCCGTTGAAACCCAGGGATCTCGCTGGCAAAATTGGTTAAAAGATATTGACCAGGTCACTCTGAGTCCCAAACCTCCTTCATCCAAGATGGAAGTCAATTTCGAAACCTTAGACTTTATCGTTTCCCAACTAGATCCAGACAAGGTCACCTTTAAAATCCCTGTCTTTGATGATGCCGATTTGGCCTTTGCCAAAGGGATTCAAGAACGTTATCAACCAGATGTCCTCTTTTTATCGGCTGGAAATCCTGAGCCCAAGGCTACAGGAAATATTGTCCAAGACCAACTGGATCGCCTCAAAGAACTCTGGGAACGCGTCGCTGCTGACGATAGCTGGGGCAATGTCCGCGTCCTTCCTCAACTTCATACCCTCCTCTACGACAACCAACGTGGGGTTTAAATTAGAAAGAAAAAATCATGTCACAACAAGAAGAAATGAAAAACCTTAGCCTCCTCGGCAACAAAGAAACCAACTACATTTTTGACTATCAACCAGAAGTCCTCGAATCCTTTGACAATCGTCATGTGGAAAATGACTATTTCATCAAATTCAACTGTCCTGAATTTACCTCGCTTTGTCCTATTACGGCTCAGCCAGACTTTGCGACCATTTATATTTCCTACATTCCTGACAAGCTCTGTGTCGAGTCAAAATCCCTCAAACTCTACCTCTTTAGCTATCGAAATCATGGGGATTTTCACGAAAACTGTATCAACACCATCGGGAAAGACTTGGTCAATCTACTAGACCCTCGCTATTTAGAAGTCTGGGGAAAATTCACTCCGCGCGGCGGCATTTCAATCGACCCTTACTACAACTATGGTAAACCTGGAACTAAGTATGAAGGCTTGGCAGAACAACGCCTCTTCCAACACGACCTCTACCCAGAGAAAATTGACAACCGTTAATACTCTTCGAAGATCTCTTCAAGCCGCGTCAACGTCGCCTTGCCGTAGGTATGTTACTGACTTCGTCAGTTCTATCCACAACCCCAAAACAGTGCTTTGAGCAACCTGCGGCTAGTTTGCTCTTTGATTTTCATTGAGTATAAACAGATACGAAAAAGCCCTGTTCCTCAAGATGAGGAGCAAGGCTTTTTGAGTTTCAATTATTCTTCTGTTCCAAGAAAGTTTTTCGCAACAAGAGCTGCAAGAATACCACCAACAATTGGGGCAAGGATGAAAATCCATACTTGTTGAAGGGCTGCGCCACCTACCAAGACAGCAGGAGCCAAGCTACGAGCTGGGTTTACTGAAAGTCCAGTGATATTCAATCCCACAAGGATCAAGGCTGTCAATGACAAACCGATTACCAAACCAGCGATTGCGCCATTACCTTTGCTTGCTGAAGTGACAGTCATGATAACTAGAACAAACAAGAAAGTTGCGATGACTTCAAACAAGAATCCACCAAAGACAGTGACACCGTTTGCCAAGGCATTTTCGCCAAGACTAGCAGTCGACATACCTGAGTTAGACAAGAGGAAGAATACTGCAGCTGACGCAAGGAAAGCTCCAACTACTTGTCCAAGAATGTAGTTTACAAGCTCAGAAGATGACAAGCGTTTATTTACAAACATAGCGATCGAAACCGCCGGGTTCAAGTGAGCCCCTGAAATCGTCCCAATTGAGTAAGCTGCAACTACGATTGCCAAGCCAAAAGCAAGAGCAATCCCAAGGTGCCCAAGACCTTCAACACCATTCCCAAAAACAACAGCTCCTGTTCCAATGAACACAAGCATAAATGTACCGATTAATTCAGCAACAAATTTTTTCATGATAAGTCTCCTTTTTTTCGAACTATGTATTAGTCTATCAAAAGAAGGAAAGGGTTTCAAGAAAATTGACTGGAAAGTTATTTGAAAATCATGAAACGACTCGCTTATCCTTAGTACTGAAAAGATTGAATGGCTTCTTTCAAGGCATCTTGTATACTATTTCTCTGGTCAAGTTGGATATAGACTTCCAACAGACAGGATCTGAAGTTGGAAAATGTATAAAAATCTTCCCTCTCTTCTATTGGAAAGTCAACCGTTTTCATCCAAGAAGCTACTTGTTCCTGCTCTAATTTTCCTTGCAAAATGGGTTCATAAAGTACTCTCGCTAAGCGCCAATCTTCATCATTTGTAAAACGAATCTCAACACGTTTAAAGATTTTCCCAATGATTTAAAATGCTTCGGCTATATCTGACTTTGGAAAGCTAGGGTGGCATATAACTTCCGTCAAGAGATCAGCTCCATGCGCAAAAGCGTGAACCCAACCATACTGATTTGAAAAACCTGTCGTATCCTTTTCTTTTTTTAGGTAATACAAACCTTGAGACAGCATAGCATTTCTTATATCAGCTTTTAAACCTTTATAGAAAAGAGAGTGCTCGTTACCATCTGCAGACAAAAGATTGGCATAAATAAGCGCCCTAAAAGAACGTTTAAGAGCCGAAACTCCTCTACTATCAATCTCTTTGTATAGACCTTCATCAGAGGAGACCTCTTCTGAGATAAACTGAAACTGCTCAAGGGAAAACAACTCTTCTTGAATCCCTCTAGCCAAACTCGTAAAAACAAGTTCGTCTCGAATTTCTGGAGAGGGATCTCCCAAATGCTCGATCAACCACTGAATTTCTTCTCGGCTATAGCTTGGTTTTTCTTCTGTCACTTTTCTTTGTAATTTTTTACGCATCTCAAGTACCTCTACATTTCTAGCAACTGTTCAAAAAACCAGCCCAAGATAACTTTCTGTCTTATTCTCTTTTAGATGGACGTTTTCCTGCAGCAATTGCATCTGCTTCTGTCATCTCAACAACGTTAGCTTTATTCGTTTTTGAAGGCATTCTATCCTTACTATACCAGTAAACTTTCGCATTCCCATGGTTTGCAACATAGACAATTCTATCTTGCTGTTGAGCTTTGGTTTCAGCTTCACGCGCAATTCTTTTTTCTTCTTCTTTTTGAGAAATTAATGACTCAACTGCACCTATTCTATCAAGCAACTCTGTCTTTTTATCATTATTTTCAATCTGATTAACTGTCTCTTTAGCAGACTTCACTTGACTCGCATCTTGACTTTCTTCCAATTGTTTGACTAAGGTTTCACCTTTTTCTTGCAACTCCTTTGCAGCTTTTTCTTTGGCAATTCTCTCTTCTTCCGCTTTTTCTTTAGCCTTTTTCTCTTCTTCGATTCGTTTTGCTTCCTCTATGCTAGATGAAGTATCCGTAGTTGAAGCTGTCGAAGTAGTAGATGTCGCAGTCTGCATAGTTTCTGATTGAGAAGATGAAATTTTCTTTGTGACTGTTGGAGTTTGAAGAGCAACTGCAACAAAACTGACAATGAAAATCCCGATCATTAGATTTCTTTTTCGAATATCTGGTGCTTTCTTTACAAAATACCAAATACCAACTCCGCTCAAAACAAGATAGAGAGTAGGCAAAGCAATCAATAAAATGATTCCCAACAAAACTAGACTAATTTTGATAAAATGCATTCTTTGGGGATCTTGCTCTAGCCATTCTTTGATTCTATTCATATTATTCTCCTAAAACTCTGTCCAACCTTTACTCTCCCAACTCAGCACTGTAAGTGATAATCTGATCAACTGTATCAGACAGGAATTGGATGGTATCACGGAGTGGTTTGTCTGTTGAGATATCGGCACCGATAATCATGGCTGACTCAAGCGGTGTCTTACTACCACCTGATTTAAGAAGATTGAGCCAGTCTTCAGCTCCAGTTTCTGAATGTTTCAGATGAAGGTAACCCGCAGTCGAAATGACAAGTCCGGCTGAGTAGGTGTAGCTATACAAGCCCATGTAGTAGTGGGCCTGGCGCATCCAAGTCAAGGCTGCATCGTCATCAATCTCAATAGCATCTCCCCAGAAATCCGTCAAGACTTCCTTCATAATACTGTTGAGTTTGCTTGCTCCAAAGGTCTCTCCTTCTTCAATCAATGTATAAACCTTACGCTGGAAGGCTGCTTCCAAGAGGTGGGTAATAAAGTTATGGAAGTAGGTATCTGTCAAGCGGTGAGCCAGAGCGAAGCGCTTTTGACGTGGGTCATCAGACTGGTGCTCCAAGTAATCACTGAGAAGCAATTCATTAAAGGTTGATGGCGCTTCGACGTAGTAGGTCGACATATGGGCGTTAAAGTAACTTTGGTGATTATCTGAAAAGATAAACTGACCAGAATGCCCGATTTCATGAATCAAGGTATAGACATCGCTCAAACGACCAGTCCAGCTCATGAGGACATAAGGATGCACGCGATATGGATCCGCCGCATAACCACCAGAATCCTTGCCACTATTAGCAGCGAAGTCCACCCAGCGCTCTTCTTGATAGCGAGCAACTTCCTGACAATATTCTTGCCCCAAAGGTTCTACTGACTTCATGACCAAATCATAGGCGTCGTCAATAGTCACTTCAGGATTAAGAGCGCTATCCAAGTCCAATTTCCAGTCTGCAAAGGACATCTTTTCAAGACCATTCACCTTGGCAACATGCTTGAGGTATCTCTGAGCAACCGGCGCAAAATCCTTCATGATGAGGTCAATTTGACGGTCAAACATGGCACGGTCCACTTCTTGCTCAGCTAGAAGATAATCAAAGACGGAGTCGTACCCCTTCATATCTGCCAATAGTTTTTCAGACTTGACTTGGGCTAAATAGGCTGCAGCAGCTGTATTTTGGTGCTTACGAAGTCCCTCTGAGAAGGAACGGAAAGATTTCTCACGAACCTCAGCATCCTCGTGGTTTTGGTAGAAATTCTCATAGGTAACAAAGCTGTTTTTGTAGGTCTTGCCATGGACTTCAAAGTCAGCCATTTCAAAATCCCCAGCACGCATCTTAGTATAAATGTCCTGTGGACTATAGAAAACTTCACCAAGATTGGTCAAAGCTTTCTCCACATCCGCCCCTAGATAGTGGGCTTTTTTGATTTTAGCCTGACGAATGGCTGCCGTTAAGTGTGGCAGCTCACCCAAACGGTCCAAGACTTCCTCGTCTGCAGCCACCAAGGCGTCGTCAAAGAAGGTCAAGGCTACGCTGGCATCTGTCTCAAAGTCCATCCCAGCCTGGGCAATATTGGCAAATTCTTCATTGCTATAGTCTGTCGTCTGAGGCATAAAGGCATAATTGCCAATATGGCTCATCTGAATATAAATTTGTTCCAATTCCGCAAAGGCCTTCTCGAAATCCTCAAAAGTATGAAGATTGCCCTTGTAATCACGGCTAAATTGATTGATGTCTTCGCGCGTTTTCTCGATTGCACGTAAGAAATCCTCACGGTCTTGGTATAGGGCAGTTAAGTCCCAGAGTTCCTTTTCTGGAAATTCTGAACGGTGTTTTTGTTCCATTTTCTTCCTCTTATTTCTCTAATTCTACTAAAACACTAAGGGCTGATAAGGCGTAAAGCGGTGCTGTTTCTGCTCGCAAAATACGAGGACCAAGTCCCGCCAATACTGCTCCTTTAGCTTCAAAACTTTCGATCTCTGCAGGTGAGAGACCACCTTCTGGCCCAAAGATAAAGAGCAATTTGGCTCCTGTTTCAAGACCAGCGACTACTTGCAAAAGCGCAGCGGCTTCTCCTTCTTTAGCTGACTCTTCATAAGCCACTATGATAGAGTCAAACTGGTCCAGCTGGGCTAGAAAATCTGCTTTTTTCTCAAAAAGCTGGATACTTGGTACAATATTACGCTTGCTTTGTTCGGCTGCTCCAAGGGCAATTTTTTCTAGTTTTTCGGCTTTCTTGCCTAGTTTCTTGCCGTCCCACTTGGCGACCGACCAATCGGCAGGAAAGGCCCAGATTTGACTGGCACCGAGTTCCGTCACTTTTTGCGTGATAAACTCGAGCTTGTCTCCCTTGGGAAAGCCTGATGCTATGGTCACTTGGACTGGCAGTTCCACATTGTCAGCTAACTCTTGGACCAACTCAAACTGACGATTTTCCACATCCAGCACGTGCGCCAAGCGCTTAATCCCATCATCAAAGACTAAGGTCACATCATCATCTTCTTTCAGGCGCATGACCTGAAACATATGCTTGCTGGTTTCCTTATCCTCAATGGTGATAGGAGAGATTGCACTGCCTTTGACAAAATACTGTTGCATACTAGCCCCCAATCACACCTGAAATATCCTTGGTTTTCTTAAAGACACAGGCATTCCACTCCCCTTGAATCATGTGAGTTTCTAGGAAAAATCCTGCTGACTCAGCTGACTCTCGCACCATGTCCCACTTGTCCTTGATAATGCCACTCATGATGAGGTAGCCTTCGTCCTTGACCAAGCGATAGGCATCCTCCGTCAGATGAATGAGGATATCCGCCAAGATATTAGCCACGATGACATCCGCCTCAATCTCCACACCCTTCAGCAAATCTCCAGCAGCAACATGGATGTTTTCCATGCCAGGGTTGAGCTCAATATTTTCCTGAGCCACACGAACTGCTACATCATCTAGGTCGTAAGCGAAAATTTCCTTGGCACCAAGAAGCGAGCTGGCGATAGAAAGGACACCTGAACCAGTTCCCACATCCAGCACCGTTTCGCCACCACGAAGGATCTGCTCCAAGGCAAAGAGACTCATCTTAGTAGTTGGATGCGTCCCAGTTCCAAAGGCCATACCAGGATCCAGCTTGATAATTTTTTCTCCCGCAGTCGCCTCATAGTCTGTCCAAGACGGCACGATGGTCAAGTCATGGGTGATACGAGCTGGTTCATAGTACTTCTTCCAGTTGTCCGCCCAGTCTTCCTCAGCCAAGGCAGTCGTCCCCATCTTGACCTCACCCAGATCCATAAAGTCTGTCAATTCTGCCAGACGCTCCTGCAAATCTGCCTCAACCGTTGCTACATCAACTGTATCAGGGTAGTAAGCGGTCACTACGATTTCTTCTTGCTGCTCAACCTCTGGGAAAATCTCTCCGAAGCGGTCAACATTTCCCACATAGTCCATACTGTCTTCAATTGCGACTCCTTGGGCACCTAGCTCAATCAAGAGGTTGGAAACCAACTCCTCCCCCTCACGCTTAACCGTAACTTTTAACTCTTGCCATGTTTCCATAATTAAGATACCAAGCCCGTAAAACACAAAGCCAAAATAGGAAACTCTCTGAAGACGCTTGTGTCTAAGAGAGGTTTATCTTTTTGGAACAGTGTTTAGGGCGGGTTCAGTTTAGAAATGTAACCGAACCATCCTTTCTATTTGTCAATCAATTTTTTCATGTAAACCATATCCATACCTTCTTTTTCAGGCTCGATATGAGTTTGACGGTAGCCGTTTTTCTCATAAAAGGCAACCATCCCCGCATCCTGTAATACCGTACACAAATCCCACTGTTTAATCGTTGGAAATTCCTTTTCCAGCAATTCCAATCCTTCAGAACCATAACCTTTTCCTTGATACTGGGGTAAAATCGCTGCCGTTCCCAACCAAGCCTCCGTCAACTCTTCATTGGTCTGAACTCGTAAAAATCCGATATTTTCGTCCTTTTCTTTCACAAAGTAGTAATAGCTATTAGGACGCTCAACCAATTTCCACTTGATTCGTTCGCAGTCCTCTAGATAGGGATCATACTCATCTTGGTATTTTTCATAGACAGCCTTAAAGCTAGCTCTCTGAATTGTAATAATCGTTTCTAAATCTTCCGCTCCTGCTCGGACAATCTGAGTCATACTAATACCTCCAAATACACATTCTCTCAACTAGCACTTCTATGCTCTTCCACACGCTGTTTTACTGACCCTCAAATTCCTCAATTACATCTGTGTAATGTTCTTTCATTGCGCTATGAATCTGCTGTTTAAAAATACCAAACATAAGATAATAAACAAATAGAACAATTCCTGCAAACAGTATCAAAAATAAAAAATATACTGAAAGGGGCAGTACGAGACCTCTACCACTCAGTAAGGGTATAACAAGCATTAATACCCAAATAACAGCCGTAGAAATCCCAGCTACTTTCGTACCACTTTCTCTCTGCTTCTTTAACTTTAAATATTCCATATAGATGAATGTAGCTTCTTCTCTAGAATATTGTCCAGTTTTTAGTTTGCGTTTAACTTCCTTATTTAACGTCGTTGTTGCAATTGCAAAAATCATTTACTTCCTCCAAATAATCCCTCACTCTATCCTGCAACTGGGGCACAGCCTTATCTGAGCCAAGAAATTCCTCGATGCCCATCAGTTTGTAGCCCTGCCCTTCATCTCCAAAGACAATCTGGTCAAACTGTTCCTGAGCCAACTTGCCAACTAGAAATACGGATTGCTTATCCGCAAAAAGCATGCTTGGGTACACCTTACTCCAAAGCAGACAATCTTCAGTCAGATGAATTCCCAGTTCTTCATAAACTTCACGCGCCGCGCACTCAAAAGGACTTTCATCGCCTTCTCGCCCACCCTCTCATGTCAAGAAAATGACGCACTTTTCTTTAATTTAATAACCAGATTATATCATATTTCTTGACCACAAGAAAGAGACTTGTCAGACAAACCTCTTCTTTCACGATTTATATATTACCTCAAAGAAACCTAGACAATCTACCACTATCTTTTCAACGTGAGCTTCAACAATCTCTTTCGTCAATCCCTTAGTCGATAATTGAGGTTTCTGCTCTGCTATGAGTGCTTTCTCTAAGCTTGTGACCTGTTCATCTATGGCTACTTTTTTATCGAGATACATATCTCTACTTATATAGCACTCCTTATACTCTTGAAACAGTTCCAGTTTTCTAGCTTTTAGGCGTTCTATGCCACGTGCAGTCTCGGTACTTGCTTTCAATTGAGCAGAAGATTCCAAATAACATGACAAAGCTTCCAAAATAGATGCTTCAATCTTATCCAAACGACAAAAACTTACAGAATGACCTTGTCCCTTGCAGTAGCCACAATAAAAATAACCAATTTGTCCTTTATTGTGTCGTAAAGACAGTCGATGTCCACAGTGTTCACAAAAAACTAAACCGGTCAAAATAGACTTTTCTGTCTTTTGTGACAAACTGCTAGACTGACTTCCCTGTCGAACTTTTCTTGCTTGTTGCGCTTGCTCAAAGACTTCTGTACTTACGATTGCTTCATGGTTATTCTCAATTCTCTCCCACTCTGACTCTGGTCGTCTGACATGCTTTCCCCTGATATAGGTTCGAGTATTAAATAGATAAGTTCCTTTATAAGCTTCGTTTTTAAGAATCTGTCGAATACTTCCCTTAGTCCAGACATTTCTTTTTTGCTCAACTGTCAGAATCATCGTCTTTCGATACCTGGCCTGACTGACCTGCATCTTGCGCTCAGCTGGCGTGATGGTCTGCTCTTGATTCAGAATCTGGGCGATTTTTTGATCTCCCATCCCCTCAATACTGAGACGAAATATACGTCGCACAATTGAGGCAACCTCTTCATCAATGATAATCTTAAAGCGGTCTTCTGGGTCTTTAAGATAACCAAAAGGAGGTAACCAGCTCATGTTCTTCCCTGAACGTTTCATGGTATTCATGGCACTTTTGACTTTTTCCGAGACGTCCTTGGCATAAAAATCATTCAATAAATTTCTAAAAGGGACATCTATCTCCAGTCCATTCTGTTCAGATGTTTTACTATCGTATTGGTCATTTAAAGCAATAAAGCGCACGCCTAGAAAAGGAAAGATATTCTCTAGGTAATTGCCCAATTCCAGATAGTCACGCATAAAGCGTGATAAATCTTTAACAAGAATATGGCGAATAGCTCCTGACTTAACACTAGCCATCAACCGTTGGAAAGCAGGACGATTTGTACTGGTTCCTGAAAAACCATCGTCCACAAATTCTTCTCGTTGAAAGGTCTGAAACTCTGGATTATGGTCTAGGTAACGACTTAACAAGAGACGTTGATTGATAATGGAATTACTCTCGTCTGTGTTTGCTTCGTCCACAGATAAACGGAGGTATAAAGCAATTTTAGGCATCCCAATCACCTCCCATCTGACAGGTAAAGGTTACTGCAACTTCTTTATCTACACTGACTTCAATGCGTTCAATCACCGCTCTTAATAAGTCTGCCGTGATAACATCTACCTGTTGGCAACTCGCTAAAGCTTTTAACCAAACAACCTGATGGTGATATTCTTCCTCAACTTTACCGATAGCGTGTTCACAATTAATCACTTCATGAGAGAGCGTTCTAATCTTGGCTTGCCTTTCTGATTTTTGAGCCAGATACCTTTCTTTGTCCACACCTAATAAGCGGTAAGAAGCATACAAATCACTCAAATCACTCTGTAACGAAGAAATGGTTTGACGATGTTGTTTGATTCGCTGTTGATAATCATTCTGTCGCTCCTCTTTGGTCGCTTGTAACCTCGGTAAAAGCTCTTCTAGCGTCCCCAAGCATGTCATCTCAGTTTGAAGTAGCCTAGCAATAATTTTATCTAAAGCCACCTCACTGATGTAAACAGTCTGCTTTTCAGATTTAAAAGGGTTATAGACATAATCCATAAAGTAATAGTAATCATAATCGGATTTCTGATTTGAAAAGTGTCGACAATAACGATACATCTGTTTGAAGTTACCTGTAGCGTAAATCAATCCCTTGTAGCGATTCGGTGTTTTAGGCTCTGTCCTCTTTTTTACACTACGTCTACTATGAAGTGCTGAGAGGATTTTCTCAAATTCTGTCTGACTGATATAGGCTTCATGTGCCTGCTCTACTCGGATAAAATCAGTTTCTGTTAAGTGATTGTTCGTCCGACGTTGCACCAGATGACCTTGATAAGCAGGATTTTGAATCAGTCGCAAAAGCGTTGAGGCTCTCCACTGTGGCGCATCAGTATCACTTTGATAGAGCTGCCCTGTGTGACGATAGGTTGTTGGAATTGCTACCTTTGATTGATTGAGGTAGTTCGTAACTTGTGCTACCGACTTACCATCTAAAAATTGCTCAAAGACAGAATGAAGAATGGGTTTTACTACAGGATCTATGATGAGTTTTTTGCCACCTTCTTGCTTCTCTATTTGGTAACCGTAAGGCGCAAATCTTCCTAGAAAATACCCTTGACTAGCCTGATGAATCACGTATGAAGTGACCTTCTTTGAGATGTCCTTAGAGTATAAGTCGTTGACCAGATTTTTGATTTCAACTTCAAAAGATTTCTTCTCTTCCAAACCATGCAAGGTGTCCAGATGGTCATTGATAGAGATGAAGCGAACCCCTAAAAAGGGAAAGACCTTATCAATCAGTCGTCCCATCTCAATGTAATCTCGTCCTAATCGTGATAAATCACGAATCAAGATACAATTGATGGTTCCCTTCTTAATATCCTCCATCATCTCTTGAAAGGCAGGGCGGTCAAACTGAGTACCTGAATACTCATAGTCGATATAGGTTTTCACAACGGTTAAACCATTTTCTTTGGCAAATGTTTTGGCTAAACTTTCTTGTGTACCAATGGATTGCGACTTGTTTCGCCAGCTTTCTGTTCGTTCCTTCGAGAGACGGACATAGATACCTGTTTGATAAGTTGATGATGTCCTTTTTTCATCTGCTTCTAAACGATAGCGATTTTTGGTACGAGCCATTAAAACACCTCCGTTTCAATGGTTGAAAACTGCTGGAGGAGGTTCATTTCTTCCATATCATGAAAGACTGCGGTTAGCTCTTGCCCCTCACCAATTTCAATGCGATTCAGTAGGGTGACTAGAGTCATTCGATTGAAAAGCCCTTCTTTGGAGTCACTCAACTGCTTTAACCAGACATCGCGGTTTTGTAGTTTAAGATACAGTTCCTGAGCCACCTGTTTTTTGTGATGAATAGTTTCTTCAATCTGTTTCAATTGTTGACGGTAATGTGTCTGAAATTCCTGATACTCTGACTCATTGATCAAACCATCATCCAAGTCTATAAAGAGTGTTTGAAGAAGATGTTCGTACTGCTTACGCTTAGCCACTAGTGAAGTAAAGTCAATCTCCAAAAAGTGTTCTTTTTCAAGTAATTTTGGAAGCTGTTCTATCAAAGCTGATTTCTTCACAAGATGTTGGTTAATCAGTTTTGATACCACCTGGTGTAAGGTTTCTTGCTTGATGGTGTGCCGACTACAACCCTGTCCCTTATTGTAAGTCCCACAAATATAACTAAAGCTGTCTTTATTTTGATAACGAACTTTTCGTTGAACCATCTGTGACTGACAATCTTGACAAAAGAGCAAGCCTGCAAATAAAGAGGGCTCCTTCTTGCCATGCTTCACATCACGCAGCAACAAGTTATTGGCAATAGTAAAGGTACTCTCTGAGATGATTCCCTCATGCGCATTAGCAACTCGAATCCAATCCTCTGGACAAACTTTGAGAGAGCGTTGCGATTTATAATTCAACTTGGTTTGTTTGCCTTGTTCCAAGGTTCCTGTATAGACTCTATTTGTGAGAATACGATTGACCAGTTTCGCTTGCCATTGATTGCTTCTCCCAGAAAATCCTCTCAATTTTTCATGACAGGTTTTCTTATGTTGGAGAGGTGTCTCAATACCAAGCTGATTGAGGTAATCTGCAATGCGATTGGACGAGTAGCCCTCTAACTTGAGTGCAAAAATTTTCTCAATAATCGGTCGAACAGCCTCATCAACTACTAAATGATTGCGCTGATACTCGTCCTTACGGTAGCCGTAGGGCGCAAAAGCACCAATAAATTCTCCTTTTTGACGTTTTGCCTTTTGCGTACTTCGGATTTTTGTGGAAATGTCTCGACAATAACTATCATTGATGAGACTTTTGATTGGCATCACTAAATGGGTTTCGTTCACATCTGCAGTCAAGCTATCATAATGATCATTAACGGAGATAAAGCGAACTCCCATTGCTGGAAATACTCTTTGAAGGTATTTACCTGTTTCGATATAGTCTCTTCCAAAGCGAGATAAGTCTTTGACAATGATGGTATCAATATTTCTCTCACCAACCTTTGCCATCATACGATTGAAATCAGGGCGATTAAAGGTTAAGCCACTGATACCATCGTCCACAAATTCTTCTAAAACAGTAATGTCATGATTTCTAGCATAGTCACGTAACAGTGAGCGTTGATTGATAATCGAATTACTTTCAATATTATCTCCATCATCACGTGATAAGCGTAAATAAATACATGCTTGTGTCATTAGTTTCTCCTTAATCAGTTTTAGGTGCTTACCGATTAAGGATTGAGGTTCTACACTATTATTTTACATAATTTATGCGACCTTGTCCGCTAAAAATTTAAATTTTTTCTAGCTGTCGTCCCAATAAATCATCTAGTATATCGGTAAGACTTAAAGGCTTATCTGTTATTTTTACCCTAACCTTATAACCTTCAATCGATATCGGCGATAATTCAGCACCTGTACTTGTTTTTTCCATATTTTTAATTCCTTTTATTTCAAAATTATACCTCAGTAGGTATGACTGGTTAAATCACTCATGGGAATCTCACCCACTGTCCTTTTACGATGGCAGCCTGAACGTGCAGAAGTATCATTATCATTATTTGTCTCATGGCACATAGAGAACCACTCTATTTTATAGCTGATTTTTTATCGCTCTTGTCATGGCGAATCAAACTAAGTTGCTCCACAAATAAATAAAGTCCCACCTTGGTTTATTCAGTTGTCAATGAACTAAAAACTATTAATAGCTAGACTTATCCATTTCTAAAATATAATCTGTAGTTACTTTATATAATTTAGCCAGTTTCTTTAAAAATGATGTAGGGATGTCCTGTCTACCACTTTCTATCCTAGAATAGGCGGATTGTGAACAGTGGAGATAGTTAGCAACTTGCCTCTGCGACCAGTCTTTATCCTCTCTCAAATTTCTTAATCTGATATACATTAATAAGCCTCTTACTCATATTGTAAATCGAAGATAATCAAAATTATTTTTTTATGCAAAATATGCATAAGAATTTTAAAAAGACTGTGTTAGCTAAAGTCAGCGACCTATCTATTCAAACTACAATAAAGAAAGTCTTAATATAACCTTCTGATATTTAATCGCCAAAGGTTATATCAAGCTTTTCCTAAAAGATATATAGTTTATCATAAAAAGAAAAAGGTTGAAGAAAGCATCTATTATAGAAAACAGTCTTCAACCTTATCAACTTACTATATGGGGAACTTGAGCGATTGGCCAAAAGTCTATTTTATCGGCCAACATCTAAAAATAGAGTCTTTCACTTTGCTTAGGACTCTTTGCTCTTAACTCATCACTTACTATCTAAAAATACGGAACTGAGAAAAATTTCACATAAATTTCTTCGATATTGATTATAAATAACTTTTTGTCTATATCTTGGAGTGTATACTGGGATACTTTTTGTATGATTTCCAGTGCGTAGTAGCATAGTGTTGAATTATTATTCTTTACTTCAGAGCAGGACTGACTAAAGTCACTATTATAAAAAGTTCCAAAGTCGGCTCTATAATTTCTGTAGTGGGTAAAATCACTTTAGGAATTATGGAGCCTATTTTGTTGTAGAAAAAAAGTCCCATAAGACCTATAATGAAAAGCGACCAAACCATCATTAGAAAGAATCTTATGGAACAATTAAATTTTATCACAAACTTACTCGGAATTAAAGACCCTAACATCACTATTTTGGCTGTTCTAGATGCTGGTACACATAAAGAAATCATCGCTAAGCTAGATTATCCTGCGCCTAAATGCCTCCACTGCCAAGGACAAATGGCTAAATATGACTTTCAAAAAGAATCGAAAATCCCCTATTTAGAGTGTGCGGGATACAAGACTATGATTCGATTGAGAAAACGCCGTTTCCGCTGTAAAGTCTGTCGGAAAGTAGCTGTTGCTGAGACTCCCTTAGTCAAGAAGAACCACCAAATCGCAACCATCGTCAAGCAGAAAATCGCTCAAAAATTAATCAAGAAAGTCTCTATGACGGCCATCGCTGAAAGCTTAGCAGTTTCCACGTCAACCGTCATTCGCAAACTAAAAGAATTCGAGTTTAAGGCGAATCTCAACTGCCTGCCAGCACATATGAGTTGGGGTGAGTACAGTTTCAAGAAAGGCAAGATGAGCTTCATTGCACAGGATTTTGATTCAAATAAAATCATAGCTATCCTAGATGGACGAACTCAAGCAACGATTCGCAATCACTTCCTTCGCTATTCCAGACAGGTCCGAAACGGCGTTAAAGTCATTACCATGGACATGTTTAGCCCCTACTACGACATCGCTAAGAAACTCTTTCCTTCTGCTAAAATTGTCCTCGATCGTTTTCACATTGTATAGTGGATTGAAATAAGATGCGAACAGAGAGATTAGGAAAGTCAAACTAATTTCTAGAAATATTTTTAGCAGTTGTAGTGTACTGTTCTAGATTCAATCTACTATACAACATCTTAGCCGTGCTATGAGTCGTCTTCGCATCCAAATCATGAATCAATTGGATCGAAAATCGCACGAATATAAGGCACTGAAACGTTACTGGAAACTCATTCAACAAGACAGTCGAAAACTAAGTCATAAACGCTTTTATCGTCCGACTTTTCGTATGCATTTGACCAACAAAGAGATTCTGAAAAAACTCCTTGCATACTCTCAAGAACTCAGAGAACACTATGAACTCTACCAGCTCTTACTTTTTCATTTTCAAGAGAAACAAGATGAACATTTCTTTGAACTCATTGGAGAAACAATTTCTTGTATAAATCCTATCTTTCAGACTGTTTTTAAAACCTTTCTCAAGGACAAAGATAAAATTATCAACGCTCTTGGCCTCCCTTACTCAAATGCAAAGCTAGAGGCCACTAACAACCTCATCAAAGTCATCAAGCGAAATGCTTTCGGCTTTCGGAACTTTGACAACTTTAAAACTAGAATCCTCGTCGCTTTAAATATCAAAAAGGAGAGAACCAATTCGGTTCTCTCCAGGGTATGACTTTTCGTTAACCCACTACAGTTGACAAAGAGCCCCAAAGTCAAATAAACTTTAGAACTTTTCAATATAGCTACTGTTAAATTATTTTTTAGAAAGGGCTCGTTTTAAAACTTCAAAGAAGCTTAATGATTTTACAATTTTTTCAGGTCCTATATGACTTCTTATTGCTCTTAAAACAACTTTAGGTTTTTTTGAAGCAAATGAATATAGGCCATTTTTCTTAGTTTGAATTGCAAAACGTGGAATCCATCTTCCTTTAAAAATTATTGATACAATCACATATTCAATTTCTTGCCAAGGAATTTGAATATAATTTTCTACATTTTGCTCATTAAAAAATTCAAAACCTTTATCCCCAATCATAATTTGTCCATAATCTGTTATTCCAGAAAATGACGTTGCTTTTTGGACTATATCCACACTTGTATTAATTGATTGAACCATAATTCATCTATATCTATAATTATTATAGATACTTCATCCCTTCTCTTAAAATATTTTTTACTGAATTCTCTCCTCGAGTAATTTTAATATTACAATTCGGACAAATGAATTCCTTATTATTTAAGGGAATAGATTCTTCAAAAATAGTACCGCATTCAGAACAAACTCCGTTAGAATTAAATCCTTTAGGTAGCATCACTACTCTTTTTCCATATAGCTCCGCCTTTTCTTTCAATAAAGTTTCTAATCTATAATGAGACATACCCATTATTTTTTTTGAAAATCGCCTCTGTACAATCCTCTCTCCACTTTTTACTTTTTCACCAATATTAGAACTAGCTAATTCTTTTATTGATAAACTTTCTAAAATTATTAAATCGTAATCCTCAATAATTTTTCTGGATAATTGTTGTAAATAATACTCTTTTTGAAACTTTAGCTTTTCATATAATCTAGCAAGCGATTCTTTATTTTTTTGGTAATTTTTAGAATCTCTTAAACTTCTAGACTCTTGTTTAGCGGATTTATATTTTTGAGAAAGTTTTTTATGCAACTTATTAATTTTGCTTATTAAAGTTGGATCTTTAACAAAAGGAGCATAATTAATTAATTTATGATTAGAGTCATAACCAATCATATACTCTCTAACCCCTCTATTCAAAGCAATAATATCCCCTGTTTTTATCAATTGAGTTGGTGGATCTACTCGAGATAAAATAGTTACAAACCACTTTCCGCTTTGAGCTTTTTTTATAGTTGCAGCTATAACTTCTCCCTCAAATGGTCTATGTTGTACAATTCTTAGTTTTATTTTTTTAGGCAAAACTAAAATTTTATCGCTTTCAAAACGTATAGAATACCACTCACCTTGTTTACTCACAGGGAAACGTAATGTTCGAACTGAGTACTTCTTTTTAAATCTTGGAAAATCTTTTCCTTTAAAAAAGTTTTTATATGCAGTGTCCACGCTTGTCGCCACTTCTCTCATGGCTCTTCCATCATAACTTTTATTAACCCATGGAAAATCTGGATTATTCACTGCTTTTGTAATTAACTTGGAAAATTCATTTTTAGAATAAATTTTCACACCTTTTTTAGCCTTCTTATATAATTTTTCGTAATCTATTTGAGTCCATTGTTGAATCTTTTCCGAATAAAAATCAATATCTTTAATTAATCGTAGAAATCTTTCATCAACTTCCGTGTTGTATTTCTTTATACTCATAGATAACAAATGGTTATAAAGAAACCTATTCACTTCAAAATGTTCTTCAAACCACTTTTTTTGTTCGTCTGTTGGGTAAACCCTATATTCAAAATTTTTATAAATACTCATAAAACATCATCTTTGTCCATGTTTTCTAACTACAAAATAGCTTCGTGGGAAGGATTATACTAAAAATATAAAATGTTAACCACGCTCTACGGATTGAAACAACCCTGTTTTGATATTATATACTGAAAAATAAGATTATTCAATACCATCATTAATATATGTTATATAAACAAAAATTTCGTATCTCTTTTTCTGTTACCTCTCTACAAATGACTTCCTCCCGAAAGAGATTACTTGCTAGACAAATCACCCCATTTGAAACCACGTTATAATAAAAACTTATTTCATTATTTTTATCTTTAAGCATATTATCTTCAATATACAATTCTGTCCTTTTTGTACTATACCAATCTTCATTTTTTAGCTTACTTAAGGATTCTTTTCCAGTCCAAAAAAGAGTAGAGTAATAAGGATTACTTTCAGAATGTGCTATTTCTAAATCAGAAAAAGTTATATTTTTTATTTCATTATCTATCATATCAATTTTTTCACAATCAATTCCAATATTATGGTCAGAAATAGCAATTGCTACTAATCCTGTTGTATGAGAAAAAGAAATTGAAATATCGCTTCCTTTTATATAAGGCTTCCCATTATCTTCTCTTGAAATCTCTAAACCAAATTGTTTTTCCCCTAAACATAAAAGTGTATATGCTAGAGCAGAATTAAAGACATCTTCTTTACGATAAAAACTATTCGAATAATTATATCTTGATATGGATGATAATTTTGTAAACTTCAAAACAAAATCGAAATTTTGAAAATCATAATATTGATAATACAGTATTTTAATCATATACTAACCTTTTATGTGTAAAATATTTCGTATAATTTCTCTAGTTTTTCTTTCAACAAAAAGATAATCGTGCCTTGATTCTACATCAACTATGGCTGCTGAGTCAAACAATGTCCTTATTTGTTGATTACTCAAAGGTCTTTGTTCAACTACACTTCGAACGAATGTAACCTCTGTATTAATTATTTTCTTAGGAACATAATTAAATAGATCATTAAATACCTCATGATTATTTTGAATTAAATGTTCTGTTGTTACATTAAGCTTGTTCATCCCTTCAAATATATGTGTATTTTCAAAATACTGTCTGTAATAGCCATTTTTTTCTCTTTGAATTGCTAAATCATAATCTTCGGATTCAAGATAAAACGGGGCATCTAAAATGATTAATTCATCGACCTTCAAATCATAATTAGCTAACTGATAACACATCTCGCTTGCTACAACCCCACCGTAACTCCATCCCATCAATTTAATTTTTTTACAACCTCTTTCACAAGAAAAGTTTTTAATTAAATTAATATAGAATTCAGCAATATTCTCAATTCCATTTATCCTATCCCCTTGCCTCAAGAGATTATAAGGTTCAATTATATATATAGGAAATTTAGGGTTAATGATATTCTCAAAAAGTGGTCTATATACATCACTTCCAGTATTACCAGAATGAATAACAAATAATGGCGTTGCGCTTCCCATCATTGAATCTCTCTCAACAAAAGTATAAATAGGCTTAAAGTCATCTCTAAGTAGTAGATTAGCTAAATTACATAATTTTGAATTTTTGTATATCTCAATAAAATTTACCATCTTATCTAGATCATGCAATATTTTGATTCCCAATTCCATTATTTGAAGAGATGTTGCACCCATTTTTTTAAAATCACTCTGAAAACTTATATTCTCCTCCGAAATTCCTAAAATTTCACTCCATGATTTTTTTAGATACTTTTCCATCTCAGCCTCTTTTTTAGATAAAACCCTCTTATCCTCAACTAATAAAAGTTGATTTAGAGACTCAAATAATTTCAGCTCATCCGTCTTACCATTACCATTCAAAGGAAGATGACTTACTTTTATAATCCTGTTTGGAACCATTATTTCGGGCAAAACACGTCCAATCTCTCTTATCACTTCCTCTTCATCCATAGGGGATTCTTGAACTATCCAGCAAAAAATTTTATTATTTCGTACACAAATGTAACTTTGCTGAATATCCGGTAAAATATCTTTTAAAGTATTTTCTATTTCACTTAAGTCAATTCTTACACCATTAATTTTAAACTGTCTATCCTTTCTACCAAAGTATTGGATAGAACCATCATCTAAAATTCGAGCAAAATCACCTGACTTATAGCCATAAACGCTCTTGCCATTAATATCTACAGTAATGAATGTTTTTCTTGTGGCTTCAAAATCTAGATAGTATCCAAAAGCAACTTGAGGTCCGAACAAAAATAATTCTCCTATCACTCCATTGTTCTGTACTTCATTACTTTCATTCAAAATAACTGCTCCCATATTTCTAACAGGCTTCCCGATAGTAATAATCTTAGTTTTTTTAGTTATTTCAATGGCTGTAGCTGCTCCACATTCTGTATTCCCATATACATTATAAACTTTATACGTAATACTATCTAAATTAACATTGGGAAATCGCTGACCAGACAAAGTTAGAACACGTAAATGATTTAGTTTCATTTTTCTTATTATATATTCACCAATTGAGGCAGTTGTGTTCATAAATGTAATTTGATTCGCATTTAAATAATTTTCAAGCAAATTAAAATCATGCCTAATTTTCTCATCCAATATATGCAATGTGCATTGTGCATATAATCCTGAAAACAACTCAATATAACTAATCGCAAAAGAATAAGCAGTAAACAAGGCCATGTTATCTTTTTCAGATAAGTTAAATAATTCTTTCTCCCAAATTACTGTATTTTCAACATTCTCTTTTGGTATTTCAACAGCTTTGGGTAAACCTGTTGAACCAGATGTGAAATAGATCGCCCAAGCATTTGTCGTATTTTCCTTACTATTCAATTCCTGAACAGAATAAATATTATCTATATATTTTATAACATAATTTGCATGAGAGATTTCTAACATCATGTTCAATCTCTCTTCTGGTTGGGTAATATCTTGAGGAATAAACGTAATTCCCATTTTTGTTAATGCTAAAACGGTTACTACAAATTCTATGCCTCGTGGAAATTGTAAGGCCACAATTTTATTATAAAACTCATATTTACTTAAATCGGAAATCTTTTTTTCAACATCTGATATTAATTCCGCATAACTAAGGACTGAGTCACTATCAATTAGAGCTATCTTCGAAGGATTTGTTCTAGAATGTTCATAAACAGTAGTTAAAAAATTTTGCTTCATATATTCTACTTCCCATAACTTTTATTTATCAAATATGATATCACTTTCGTTGAATCTATATTGGAGATTTCGAAATTTGAATTATCATCTACTAAATTTAAAATATTCATATCAGAAATATTAAATTCATTTTTAGCAAAATAAATGTTTAAATTACTAAAAAAATTATCACTATATTTCTCAATATCTATATACTCTTCAATCTTTAAAGGATTAAATAGCTTAATAGTATTTGAAGAATTTGAAATAACAGAGGCTAAAAAATGATTATAAAAATCGCTTTGAGCTGTGTATCCATTATAATAATTATCTACTATAGGTAATAAAGAAGCAAAAATTTTAATATATTCATTTTGGATTTTATCCAAAGAATAGTTCACAATAATATTTTTGTCCAACTCCGTATTATATTCAATAAAATAATCAGAGGAAGGACTTTTTCTCCTACAATAATAATCATAACTATTTTTTAATAATGGATGGATGACTAGTTTTTTATTATCATTCCACAACCATTCTAAAAATATCTCACAACTCTTATCCAAAGAAATTCCTAACACATCTTTTAAATCGTCTAAATAAGGAGGGATTCCATTCCTATCCCAATGAATTTTATCAGCTAAAAAAACAATTTTTACCATATCAGATGCATTTTCAACACATGTCGTATGGTAGAGTATTGAGTCTAAAATTTCATTATCATGTATACCAAATAATTTGTTTGCTAAGTACGCACCCTGTTTAGCATGGATTAATAAAGGAAACTCTACTTCTTCCTTACAAAGTGTCAATCCACACGATTCAGCAACTTTTACACGATCTTTATTAGGTATAGCACCTCCTAAATCATGTAGGCTGCCTGCAATAAAGGCAACCACAGGATTTAGTTTATACTCTACAGCTAATTTAAATGACTCAATACCTACACCAATTGCATGTAAAAAATTTTCTGTAACAGGCGTTAGATATTCTCGTTCTTTCATTCATTCACCAATTCTTCTGATAGGACTCCATATTTTTCATATCTAACTTCTTTAATAATTTCATTATTATCATTTACAAGTACTACGTATGGCTTAGCATCTTTGGCTTCTTCAGGAGTCATTTGACAGTAACACATGATAATAATTTTATCATTAACAGAAACACACCGTGCAGCTGCTCCATTCAAACAAATGATTCCAGAATTTCTTGGTCCAGCAATTACATATGTTTCAAATCTGTTGCCATTATTAACATCCACAATTTGTACTTTTTCATATTCAAGAATGTTACTAGCATCCATCAATGCTTTATCAATAGTAATACTACCAACATAATCTAATTCCGCTTGAACAACAGTTGCTCTATGAATTTTTCCTTTTAACATGTCTACTAACATTTGTATTCTCCTTTTACTTTTTTTTAATAATTGTATTTAATCTAAGATTATTATTTTTTAAGACTTTACATAATATTGATTTGTATATATTTATGAAATTCAAAATCTCCTCTCTATTAAATGTAGATTTAGCGAAGTTAAAATCAATATTTTGTCCCCAAACGAAAATAGTTAAATCGCTGAACGCATCTTTTTGATCTTTACCATTCATCTCTGGCAGAGCTTCAAAAATAGTAGAATTTTTTAAAGCCTCTCCTTTAAATCCTTGAATACCAAAATAAAGTTTATATCCGCTCATATCTAAATTAAGTTTATCTACTATCATTTCAAAAGGAATATCCTGATTATTTTGATAAGTAATAATTTTGCTATTCAAATCATTTAGAAACTCTCTATAAGAAATGCTATCATTCATATTTACTGTAACCAAAAATTTATTAATAAACAATCCAATTAAATCTTCAACTCCGCTTACACTTCGATTTAGACTAGGAATCATAATGGAAATATTTTTTTGACCACTAACTTTTATGACTGATAGGAAGAAGATACTAAGAAGGAAATTATGTAACGTTGTTCCATAATTGTTTACATATCGATTTATTTCTAGGTATAAATCATCATCTAAATATAAATATTCATCTGCTCCGTCTTTTGTAACAGTATCTATTTTTTTAGTGTAAAAAGATTTTAACGGTACATAACTACTAAATTCGTCCTTCCAGAATTTTAATTGTGGTTCAATTTGTGAACTATTTAAGAAATCTTGCTGGCATTTTGCATAATCTTTGTATTGGAATCTTAACTCAGCTGGAACTTCATCATAATAATAACTTTCAATATCTCTTAGGAAAAGCGACGTTGACCACCCATCAAAAGCTATATGATCAATTACACATGTAAAAATGTTGTTCTGTATATTAGCTTTTATTGGGTATTCTTTCCTTAAGTCAAATATATGAGCAAAGTATTCATCTCTATTTATTTCACTCTGTGTTACAATAAATGGCTCTTTCGAAATATACTGATAATTTCCATAAAGCTTGGTTCTCAAAATTTCATGTCTCTTGACCACATTTTCAAGCGCAAAAATTAATTTTTTTACATCAACATGCTCTTTTATTTTAAATGCTATTTTTACATTACTGTATGCTGTCTTAGGAGTTGCAAGATACTGTTTCTGTGCATACGATAAACTTTGATTTTCTACACTATCAAAGTTTTGTTTAACAACCTTTAAGGTCTTCACATCATCTGAAGAATCGTTTGATATCATAAATGATTCGGAAATTTTTTCAATTGTTTTATTTTCGAAGATTACTTTAATGTCGAAATTACGATGTAATTTGTTATTTAAAGTACTTATCAATTTAATTGCTTTAATTGAATCCCCACCAATATTGAAGAAATTCTCTAAAATAGATAATCGTGAATTATCTATATTTAGTATATTCGCTATGCAATCTCTAACTACTTTTTCTTCAGAAGTTCTTGGAGCGACAAAATCTACAGAACTTGAATAAGCTATTGTAGGCAAAGCACGTCTGTCAATTTTCCCATTTATAGTTAAAGGAAATTCATCAATATATTGATATCCTGAAGGAATCATATAATCTGTTAAGTATTGTGAAATAATGCTTTCGATATACTCTTTAGTTAATTCCTTGGAGGCTGTGTAATAAACGCCCAGATATTTATCTCCTTCTTCTCCTAATGCTATAGCTAAAACCTGATCAATTTCTGGAATTTTCAACATAGCTGATTCAATCTCGCCTAGTTCAATCCTAAATCCTCTGATTTTAACTTGGAAATCATTTCGTCCAATCAATTCAAATTCACCATTGCATAGACGTCTAACAATATCTCCTGTTTTATAGATTCTTGAATATTCTTCTAAATTATTCAAATTATATGGGTTATTTCTAAAAACTTTAGAGGTTAGCTCAGGTTTCCCATAATAACCTCTTGAAAGTTGAGGTCCACCAACATATAACTCACCAATTGCTCCATCTGGTAACAATCTCATTTGTTCATCTAAGACATAATGAACATAGTTATTGAAAGGCTTCCCAATATTAGAGTAATTGTTGTCAACTTTCTTCATTGACGTCCATACAGTCCCTTCGGTTGGACCATAAATATTAATTAGAGTGAGATTTTTAAAACGTTTTGCAAATGCATCATTCATCTTTTCACCACCAACTAAAATTGTGGTTAAATCTGTACTTAATATGTCATAATCATTATCTTGAAATAAGTAACTAATTTTTCCTGGAGTTGATTGAAGCGTTGTAATTCTATTATTTCTCATATATTGAGGAAATTCTTCAGGTGTTCCTGTAAATAAGCTAACCGTTTTACCTCTTAATAGTTGACCAAAAATTTCAGTACCAAAAATGTCAAAAACATACTCTGCGATACATCCAAATTCAATATCTTCAGTTCCATTCGATTTTATAGCTGACAACATATTTTCTAAATAACATAAGAAGTTCCTATGTTCAACCATTACACCTTTGGGTTTCCCTGTGGTACCTGATGTAAAAATGATATAAGCTAATGAATTGGGCTCAATAAGAATATTCAAATTATCAGAATTACAACTTTCAGCTAGTAAATCATCAGCAATTTTTTCATCAATAACTACTTTAGAATCAACCAATTCTGTAATATACTTAATTCTCTCATATGGAAACTTTGTAGCCATAGGAACATACGCCGCACCTGCTTTTAATATTCCCAAAATAGCAATAACCATTTTTTCTGATTTTTCCAATAACAATGGAACTCTATCTCCAACTTGAACATTAAATTTTGTTATTAAATTTCTAGCAAAAATATTTGATAAGCTGTTTAGTTGAGAATAAGTTAATTCTGTATGACCACATTTTAAAGCCGTTATATTTGGTTTCATTAATGCTTGCAATTCAAATTTTTCAACAATAGTTGATTGTGTGTATCTTGCAACATTAAATTTAGGAGTAGATTCAACGTACGTTAAAGAAGGAATGTCAGTAACAATTTGTTTGACAATACTACTCATAAATTTAAATAATTTTTCTATTGTGTCTTCTTCAAAAAGTTCATCATCATACTTACACTGTAAATATAAATTACTGTTCTTTTCAAAAACTACAATAGTTACTGGATAATCGAGCTTTTCAACTGCTTGTACATCGTCTATTTCTAGTTTAGCATTTGATTCAGGAAGGTCATTTGATTCTAATGGATAATTTTCATAAATAAACACAGTATCAAATAATCTAGTTCTGTTAGTCTGTAATTCTGCTAAATTTACACCACCATTGGCTAAAGCACTTTGATTAATGGTCTGCAGAGAGCTAAGGGCTAATTTCAAATCAGTGTTACTGTGTTCAAACTGAATAGGTACTGTTTGAATATATAAACCTACACTGTCTTCAATTCCGTTAATTGGATATTGTCGTCCTGAATTGACGACACCAATTGTCGTTTCCTTGATTCCACCATAGACACTCAAAAGCTTATGCCATGCATATTGAAGAATTATATTTATTGTAATTCCATTTGCTTTAGAGAAATGTTTCAATGAATCATATATCGGATTTTCCAAAATAAAGACCTGATCTCTCGGTTTTTGAATAAGATTAACTTCTTCAATTTTAGTTTGGGATTTATCAACTCTAAATAAACCTGAAATGTCCGGATGGCTTACCTCGTTAAGATTTTCATCCCAATATTTTTTAGCATTCTTTAAATTATTATGAATAAATCGTTGTCCTTCTATATATGCATCGTCTACTTCCATAGAAATATCACTATTAGTGAATAGTTCATAATAAAAATTATGAATATTATTCATCAAAAGTGAATTAGACCATCCATCTAGAATTGCATGATGATTTATCAATACACAGATATACCTATTATCTGATGTTTTTACAAGCCTTACTCTGAATAAAGAACCATCTGAGAGTGTGAATAAATTATTTCTCTCTTTTAAAATTAATCTATCAATTTCATCAGTTTCAATATACTCAAAGTCTAGTTTTCCTTTTTTATGTATTATTTGAACAACTTCCCCGTCCACAACATCTAAAGATAGTCTAAGACTTGGATATTTTTCTTGAACTAATTTCCATGACTGTTTATAGAGATTAACATCAACTGAACTATTGTATTCAAAAGTATATGCACACATATAGGCATTATCATTTTGAAAATTATTTAAAGATTGATACATAAATCCTTGTTGCAATGAACTTGCGGGTAAAATATCAATTATCTCTTCAGAATGTTGAATTTTATCTAAACTATCTTGCTCAATTAGATAATTAATATCATCTAATGTCAAATATGTTCTGGTTATTTGATGTAGATTATTAATTAAATTAATAATTTCTTCTTTTAAGTATTGAGAAATCAAATCGAGATTTTTAATTTTCCCACTCAGTTCAATGAATAATTGTTTTTGGTATATGCCTCCATTAATAACCAAACTTTCATTAGGCTCAGAGCTAGACATAGGACCTAAATCTGTTTTTACGATAGACCATTCTGTTTCTGCAACACTAATTTGACCTAGATAGTTAAATAGTACCTGAGGTAAGTCCTCCGTTTTTATACCATTCAAAATTCCATAACCAATTCCTAAATCTGGTATTTCTTTAGAATACAATTTTGTCTTCACTAAATCTATAGATATCTTTTGTGGATAAATCGAAGTAAACCAACCTACGGTCCTTTGAATATCAATATCTGGATCAATATTTGCTCGACCATGTGACTCTAATTGTACGTATGTTTCTTCTGATGGCCAAATTCTATTCAAAGCTCTAGCCAAAGAAGTCAATAAAATATCATTTACAGATGTATTATATACTTTATTAATATTATTTAATAAAATAACCGTCAAATCAGTTGAAATTTGGAAATCAGAAGACTGAATCTTTTCCTGAACTTCATAATCTTGAAATTCACACGGATAATTATCAATAAAATCATTTTGACGATTTATTAAAGCATTTCCCCACTGTCTGTAACTTGTCCCTTTAGGAGGGAGCTTTTGCCCATTATATAACGCCTTGAGATCAGAAGTAAGTATTTCCCAAGATACTGTATCAATAATTAAATGATGGCAAATAATTCCGAGAATATTTTGTGAACTAATATAAACGAACTTATACAGTTGTTGAGATAGGTCGAAGCTATTGTCCAAATCATTCAAAGCAGAGTTATCTTTTATTATTTCCAATTGAATATTGTCTATCTTGTTACCATAGTACTGTTTATTATTTTTAAAATAGATCCTCATAGAGTCATGGTAATTAACCAACTCTAGTAAGGCATATTCTAATTTTTTTAAATCTATACCTTTAGGTAATTTAATACCGAATCCCTGGTTAAAACATTCAGAAAAATTGTTACTGAAAAACCATTCTTGAATAGGTAGTTTATTGAGTTCACCAGTTAAAATTCCTTGCTCAGAAACAATAGTCTTTCGATCCTTTTTGCCAATTTTCTTAGCTATATTCCTAATGTTTTTTGCATCAAAAATTTCATTTACAGGAATAGATATATCAAATGTTCGCTTAATCCTATTACTTAATTGAATCGCTTTTATTGAATCCCCACCAAGATTGAAAAAATTAGCCAGTATATCAATTTCTGATATAGATCTTCCTAATAATTCAGCAACAATCTTTTGTAACTGTAATTCAACTTCATTTTCAACGATAGCATTGCTACTTTCTTTTCTAGGTGAAGGCAACGATTTTCTATCTAACTTACCATTAATAGTTAATGGAAATTCTTTCATAAATACGAATATCGACGGAATCATATAAGATGGTAATTTATCTTTTAATTGATCTTTAATATAATCTACGTTCAATTCTTCATCAGATACATAATATGCAACCAATTGATTATTGCGTTTTAAAGCAACCGCTTGTTGTATGTTTGAAAGTTCCAAAATACGCTTTTCAACTTCACTTAATTCTATTCGAAGTCCATTAATCTTAACTTGAAAATCATTTCTACCTAGATACTCAATACTATCATTATCAATAATTCTAGCAAGATCTCCTGTTTTATATACTCGTCCATATCCAGGTATATTAATAAAGCTTGATTCTGTTAGTTTAGGTTGATTAATATATCCTCTAGCCAATTGAATACCTGAAATAGCAAGTTCACCAATAGCCCCTTTAGGTAAAATTTTATTCGACTTACTTAAAATACAACAGTTAGTATTTGCAACCGGTTTACCAATTAAAACCTTATCAATATCTTGTTGATTACAATCAAAATATGTCACATCAATGCTTGCCTCAGTAGGTCCATATAAATTATGTAATTGAACATTAGGAAGAATCTTTTTAAATCTTTTCACACTAGATATACTTAATGCTTCCCCTGAACAAAAAACATATTTTAGCGAAGTCAAATCAATTAAGCCACTCTCCGAGTATAATTCAACAGTATCAAGAAATACATCAAGCATGCTTGGAACAAAGTGCATAGTAGTTATTTGTTTTTCTCTAATTTCTTTAGCAAGATATAACGGATCTTTATGTCCTCCCTCTTCTGCAAAAACAATTCTCGCTCCTACTAATAAAGCCCAAATTTGTTCCCAGACCGACACATCAAATACATAATTAGTTTTTTGATATACAATATCATTCTCATCAAGAGGATACTTATCATTCATCCACTGCACTCTATTACTTAAACCAGCATGCTCAATCATGACACCTTTAGGTTTTCCAGTTGTACCAGAGGTGAAAATAATATACGCCAAATCTTGAAGTTTAACATTCGAATTAACTCTTGAATTATCATTAGATATAAAGCCTTCAAAATCTTCTCGTACTAAAAATTTTGAGTGTGATTCTTGTAATATGTACTCTACACGTTCATTTGGATATTCACTAGATATTGGTACATAAGCACAACCAGCTTTTAATATTCCCCAAATTGCAATTGACATTTTTTCACTGCGTGGAAGAAGCAAAGCAACGCTATCACCTGGTTTAACCCCATGATTTAATAAATAGTTTGCAAAACAATTCGTCCTATTATCAAATTCTTTATAAGTCAGTTGGGTATTTTTATATTCAATTGCAATATTAGTTGGAGTTTTATCAACTTGATTATAGAATAAATCAACAACAGATATTTGAGGATAAGCTTTTGTTTCTCCCTCAATAACTTTCCCATTAATAGGTGAATTAGATATTGTAAAATCATTTAAATCAATAACAGAATTTATTAACTCAATGTAGGATTGCTTAATGGATTCAATAGTTGATTTAGAAAAAATATCATTACAATAATTGAAAACTAATAAATCATTTTCAATCATCACTGATAAATCATATTTTGCAAAATAGTTAGCATCACTTGTATCAAGAATCTTAAAAATACCGTTATCTTTTATAACTTCAGAAGTAAAATCTTGTACACTAAAGAATACTTGATATATTGGATTTCTTGATAAGTCATGACTAGTATCCAGACTTTTCACAATTCGTTCAAATGGAACATCTTGATTCTTTTGAATATCTAATAATTGTTCATGATTTTTCGAAACTATTTCTTGGAATGTCTGATTTTGACCTATCTTAGTACGTACAGGTAAAGAATTGACGAAGAAACCAATTAAATCTTCAGTTCCAGATATATGTCTCCCCGCAAACGGACTACCTACTATAATATCATCTTGATAACTAAATTGAGATAAAACAATATCCAATATTGTTAACATAACAACATATAAGCTAGTTTTATTTTCTTTAGCAACTTGTTCCAATCCGTCTTTCCATTCTGACTTAAATTTAACCTTGATATTGCTCCCATTATAGGTAAATTCTTTTGGTCTATTGTAATCAGTTGGTAAATTAAGGGGTTCATAGTTTTTAAGTTTCTGTATCCAATAATTTTCTTGTTCCTTAAAAGTACTTGAATTTACAAATTCTCGTTGCCAATTAGCATAATCTTTATATTGATAATTCAATATTGAATTTTTCTTATCGTAATAATTATTTAATAACTCTTTTAAAAATACTTCTGTTGACCAACCGTCAAATGCTATATGATGGATATTAATGGCAAGCAATTTGTCATATAGATTCACTCTAATCGGGATTTCACTTGATAAGTCAAAAGTTTCTTTGAAGTATGTTCTTAAATCAATCGGATCATTACTTACTGAAAGTTTTTCATTAGTGACAAACTGGCGATTATCCTTAATTATTGTCCGCAATATTTCATGTTTTTCAACATTTTTTTGAAGCGATTCTACCAATAAATCTGTATCTACACCATCCAATAGTTCTAATACTATAGGTACATTATAAGCTGCTGTGGTATCAGAAAACTTATTAATAATCCATAATTGCTCTTGAGTTACTGAAGTACGATAGCTTTCTTGTTCGGATATTCGCTTAATAATTCCAACTTTATCTACCTCACTAACTAAGGCCATTTGCTTAATAGTCTTGGATTCTACAATTTGCCTAACCGATAAATTTATTTGATTAGATAGCTTAAGTGCTAAAATTGAATTTCCTCCAATTTCATAAAAATTATCCTGAACTGAAACTCTATCTAATTTTAATAACTCACATATAACAGTAGAAATTTCTTTTTCTCGTTCAGTTGATGGAGCTTCAAAATTTTTATATTCAATTGTAGGTTTTGGTAATCTTCTCAAATCAATTTTTCCATTAATTGTCAACGGAAATTCATCTAACTGTACATAGTAATTTGGTACCATATAAGTTGGTAAAAATCCATCCAATTTATACGATAAGATACCTGTGTAGTATGCAACTAAGGCATTATCCTTTACTTGAACAAGACAGCGATTTATAGAGGGTTGCTTCATTAATTGTGCTTCAACTTCTCCAAGCTCAATTCGGAATCCACGTAACTTAACTTGGAAATCATTACGACCAATATAAATTAACTCACCATTGTTTAATCTTTTTACCAAATCACCTGTTTTGTACAACCTTCCATATACAGGATGGTTAATAAACGCTAATTCCGTTTTTTCCTTATCTCTAAAGTAACCTCGAGCAAGTCCTTTACCACCAATAAATAATTCTCCAATAGCATTTTCTGGTAACATCTTACCTGAAGAATTTAAAACGATGCAATATACATTTTTTTGTGGACATCCAATATTTTGAGGATTCATTCCCAATTCATATTTTTTAACTGTAGCACAAACAGTTATTTCTGTTGGTCCATAAGCATTCGTTATCTCTGTTCCTTGTTTGGCATAGGCCTTATAGATTTCCTCAGGTGTATTTTCTCCCGCTACTATTAAAGTTCTTAAGGGCAATAAATCTCTATCATTTAAGATAGCAGGAGGGAGGGTCGCTAACTCAATCTTTTGATTTATTACAAATTGGTGTAATAATTTATAATCCGATCTAGTTTCATTATCTAGTAGATATAATGTTGAACCTGATAATAAAGCATTAAACAATTCATAAACTGAGGCATCAAACACAAATTCAGCAAAATGCATGATTTTTGTGGACTGTTTTATGTCAAAATAGTTTATTTGGTTATATATAGTATTAACAATTCCTTGATGCTCGATCATCACCCCTTTAGGTTTTCCTGTTGTACCAGATGTAAAAATTATATAAGCCAAATCATTCAATGAGACATCTATATCTGGATTTGATTCATCATTTGATGTTACTTCAATAGTTTCATCTAAAATAAATGGAGACTCAATTGTTTGTGTTATATAATTTATTCTTTCTTCAGGATAGTCCTTACTTAATGGAACATAACAGGATCCAATCTTCAATATGGCTAAAATCGCAATAATATATTGTTCGCTACGATCCATTAAAATCGGAATATAACTTCCTGCTTTAATATGGTATTCATTAATTAAAGTATTTGCGAGTCTATTAGCCCTTTTATTTAATTCAGAGTAGGTTAAAACTTCTTTACCATATACTAGAGCAATATCATTTGGATGTTTAGAGACTTCTTTTTCAAAAAGTTTATGGACAGGATATTCTGGATAGTAAGTTTCATTGATATCTACAGTATCTTCTGAGTACTTAATATTTTTCAGCAATTGCTCATCATTAATAAATTGATTTAACACAAATTGATAGGTTTCAGCAAATTGAGTGATTGTATTTTCAAAGAATAAACTTTCAGCATAAGTAAAAGTAAGCTTATTTTTTGAAAACATTACTGATAAATCAAATTTTGTATTTCCCAATGAATAATCATTTTCAATTGTTTCAAATACTTCAGTATCTAAATCAATTTGATTCATGTCTTGAAATCCAAACATTATTTGGAAAATAGGATTTCGTGATAAATCTTGTTTGACATTTAGATCACTTACCAAAAGCTCGAAAGGATAATTTTGATGCTCCTGTGCATCTATTACTTGGAGATTATTATTTTTTATGAATTCTCTGACTGATAATTCATAATCAATATTAGTCCTCATTACTAGAGTATTAACAAAATAACCAATTAAATTTTCAGTTCCTTTTATATTGCGATTAGAGACTGGCGTTCCTAATACAATATCAGTTTGATTTGCATAAGCTGATACCGTAAGCATAAAAGCACTTAATGTTACAACATACAGACTAGTATCATTTTTCTTCGCAAGTTCAACTAATTTTGTATAAAGATCGTCATTCAAATCAAAATATAGGTCTTTACCAATATAATCAAAATGTCTTGGACGGGGTTTATCTAGTGGAAAATCTAAGTTTTCGTAATCTTGTAGTCTGTCAACCCAATAATCTTTTTGCATCATTAGAGAGTCTGTTTCCCTGTTATTGTGTTGCCAGTAAGCAAAATCGTTATACTGATAAGATAATTCGGATACATCTTGATTCTTGTAAATTTTTTGAATTTCATCAAGTAGAATATTTGTTGACCAACCGTCAAATGCTATATGGTGAATATTAATTAACAAAAGATTTTCAAATATATTTACTCTAATTGGAACTTCTTTCTTCAAATCAAAAATATGATTAAAAAATTTATTTGGGCTAATATTTTCATGACCAATAGTCACCGAACTGACAATCGTTCTAGGTGTAGCCCCTATGATTGTTCGTAATACCTCATGTCTGTCAAATACCTTTTGGATAGCAATCTCCAATCTATCAAAATCAACATGTTTATTTAAATTTATAATTAATGGTATATTATATGCTGAGGTTCCATTTTCTAAACTATCAATATAAAGTAATTGTTCTTGTTCAAATGAAATAATATTTTCTTCATTTGTCGCTTTTTTCAGACTAAATACTAAATTTTCACCTAAAGAGTTAGCAATATTACGTACTGTTTTCTTCTCAAAAATTTCTTTGACAGGAACATTTATCAAATTTGCCAATTCAATAGCAACAATCGAATTACCTCCTAATTTAAAGAAACTTGCATCAACAGAAACACGATCTAGCTTTAAAACATTACAAAATGCTTCTGCTACCTCTTTTTCGTTCTGAGTTACTGGTTCTTTGTAATCGTCTTTCAAATATGGCTCAGGTAATAATGTTTTATCTAATTTACCATTAATAGTTATTGGTAAAGAATCTAGTTTCACAAAGAATTGAGGAATCATGTAAGAAGGTAATTTTGATAATAATCTTTCTTCAAATATCTCATCTGATACCTGTTTATCAGAGATATAATAAGCAACTAAATTATCATTATACGGTACTACTGCAACTTGTTTTACAATATTTTCTGAAATAATAACTTTCTCTATCTCACCCAATTCAATACGAAAACCTCTTATCTTAACTTGAAAATCTTTCCTCCCAAGATATTCGTATGAACCATCCATCCTTTCTCGTAATAAATCACCTGTTTCATACATAATGCCCCCATCAAAAGGATTAGGTATAAAATGCTTCTGAGTCTCCTCGGGTTGATTTATATATCCTCTTGAAACTTGGCTTCCTCCAATATAAAGATTACCTATAGCACCTTTAGGTAGTGGTTGTAAATCATCATCAAGGATATAGGCGTAGACACCTCCTATTGGTTTTCCAATAGAAGTATCTCTTACGTCGTTATTAACAAAACTCATGATGGTCGTTTCTGTTGGACCATAGCAATTTTTTAGTTGTATTTTAGTATCTCTATACTTTTCAATTACATCTTGAGTGATTGCTTCGCCTCCACAAAAGATTGTTTTCATTGTTGGAACATTTGTAAGATCTAATTTTCCTGCAAGCGATGGAGTCATACCTATAGCGCTTATACTATGTTTATTTAGTTCTAAGATAAATTTATCAATGTCATATATTAAATCTGTATCAAATATTACACTTGATTCACCGTGCACAAATGGCCTAACTAAATCATGTAAAGAAGCATCAAAAACATATTCAAAAAATGCTGCATTAATATTTTCAGGATACATCCCAGAATTTTCCGCTTTAATGACTTCAATACAATAATTGCTCAAATTACCATGTTCTACCATCACCCCTTTAGGATTCCCTGTAGTTCCTGATGTGAATATAACATAAACTAAATCATTTGAATTGATTTCTATATTAGGATTTTGATTTAAATTTTGCTCAAAGCTTTGAGACATAAACTCATCATCAATAATAATGTTTGAATTACAAGCCTCTAAGATATAATCAATACGCTCTTGAGGATATTTTTTACTAATAGGCACATACGCAGCACCCGCTTTTAATACTGCAAGTATTGCGATTACCATTTTATCACTTCTACTGAGTAATAAGGGAACTAAATCACCTTTTGAAACTTTGAAATGGTTTAGCAAATAGTTTGCGACTCTATTTACTTCACTATTTAACTCAGTATAGTTCCAACAAACATCATTAAACCTAACTGCAAGTTTGTTAGGATACATTTTAACTTGTTTTTCAATTTCTTTTACAACACTTCTAAATTTATTTGATGGATTCTTTTTATGCTTTTGAAGATCTACTAATGGTATCTGATTTATACTAAGTGTCGAATCTAATCTGAAATTATCTAAAATTTTATAGAAAACATATTCCAGATTTTTCACAGTATTTTTATTAAAATAGCTACTATCATAATTGATATATAATACTTTCTTATTTTGTAATACTTCGATTTCAAAAGTCAATTTAAATTTAGCATTTGTAGATTTATAAGTGATCTTATCTGCTGCTCCACCAAAATAACTTTGTTCGTTGTAATTTTGATAGACAAACATACAGTCAAAAAATGGATTGTTAGATTGGTTATTTTCATGAAAATCTGACACTAATTGATCAAATTGATAATCCTGATTTTCAATTGCAGAAAGTAAAATGTCATTTACTTTATCTATATAATCATCTAATTTTAAATTTCCTTTTGGTTTTACTCTAATAGGTAATGTATTTACAAACATCCCTATACTATTTTGATTATTATAATTTCTCCCACTTGAAACTGTTCCAAGTACAAAATCACTAGAGTTATACATTTTCGATAGCAAAATAGAAAACATAGCAAAATATATCGTATATTCGCTGACATTCTTTGATTTTGAAATTTGTTCAATTTTATCGCTCAAATTAGGGGAAATTTCTGAAACTAATGTATCTCCTTTGTGTAAATTATCTGGGATACACTCTAAATCTTTAATTAAATTTAATCTTTCAAAGCCCTTTAAATGATTCATCCACCAATTCTTTGAAGCTTGAGTTTTATCAATAGTTGTAAAAAAATCATACAATGGTATTTTTTCTTCAATTAATTTATTATCACTTAAATAAAATCTAGATAAATCGGCATAAAATAATTGTTCACTAATACCATCCGTGATAATATGATGTTTATCAATTAGCAGGTAATCATGCTGACTCTTTATATCATGAAGTACATAAATCCTCATTGTCAGTCCATTATCTAAATTGAATGGCCTAATAAATTTTTCAAAATTAGCATCAAATGTTTCTTCAATAAATTCGAAACCTGCCTTGGTACCAATATTTCTTTGGTACATACCATTTTGAAAAATAAAGCTAGTTCTTAATATTTCATACTTATCTGCAACAGATTCAATTGCTTGTTTCATCTTCAAGCAATCTATCCTTGTATTAAACTTAAGAATAGTTTGTTCATTATATAAAACAGAATTAGGATTTTGACTAAATAAAATATACATCCTCTTTTCAGAGGGACTCATAATATTACTATTTCCAGTCGTAGCTTGTTTATTGTCAGATGATACATTTTCAATAAGAAGTGCCAACATTTTTATCGTAGTTGCTGTTAATATTTCTCGACTGGAAATACTTTTATTTGTCAACTTATATAATGAATTTGACAATCTAATGGCTTGCAAAGAATTTCCACCTAAAGAAATAAAACTATCTTCTAGGTTAGTGACCTTCATTCCAAATAATTCATTTAATTGCTCAACTAATAATATTTCGCTTTCGCTTAAGTCACTAACATCAAACGTTGTCTCTACTTCAGAATAAAATGGTTCAGGTAACTTTGTTCTATCTAATTTACCATTTGAATTCAATGGCAATTCTTCTAAACTTATGAAGTAATTTGGAACCATATACGGCGGTAACTTCTTCAGTAACTCCTTTCTCAATGACCTCTCATCAATTTTAGTGGGACAGACATAGTAGGATACTATTTTAGAGTTTCTCTCTACAACAACTGTTTTTTCTATATTTGTGATACTTAAGATAGTCTCTTCTATTTCACCAGGTTCAATCCTTATCCCATTAATGTTCAACTGAAAATCTTTTCTACCAATAAATTTATATTCATCATTCGGTAAACGCACCACTAAATCTCCAGTTCTACAAATTAATCCTTTTCCAAAAGGATTATCGATAAAGTGCTTAGATGTTTCAAAATCATTGTTAAGATAACCTTGAGCTAATTGATCACACGCTACAAAAATCTCACCCTGTTCGTTATAATTAACCTCCTCAAAATTATCATCAAGAACATGCATCTCAATACCTGGTAGCGCTTTCCCGATAATGCTGACATCAGTCTCATTTGAAATAATTTTAGCAGTAGCAGCATGAAATTCTGACTGTCCATACACGTTTACCAGTTTTATATTATTATTCTTAGCCTTTATATAAAGTTGAGGAGAGATTTGCTCCCCTGCTAAAGCCACCATATCTAGAGTACAAATTTTTGATAAATCCAAACTATCAAAAATTGCAGGTGTCGCTTGAAAATAATTAATTTGATTATTGTTAATATAATCAGTTAGATAATTACTTTTATCCAATATATCATTTTCAGCTATAAAAAGTGTGTGTCCATTTAAAAGTGCACTAAAAATTTGAGTAGTTGATACTGAAAAAATGAAATTAACAATAAGTAATACATTTAATGGTTCATCGTGATCTAAATTTAAATATTTAGAATATCTATTAATATGCGATAAAACACTTTCATGAGTATGAATAACTCCTTTGGGAATACCAGTCGTACCAGATGTAAATACTAGATAAGCACAATCCGTTGAACTAGTATTTTTTGAAATATCACCAGTCACTAAATTATTTGACTCTTTGAATTCTCCAAATAATTTATCATCAATAGAAATTTTTGATTTTGTTAATTTACGTATAAAATCAATCCTATCTTTGGGATAGGTTTCTGATAGAATAACATATCCTGCACCAGATTTGAGAACAGCTAGAATTGAAACAATAACTTTTTCACTTCTATCAAGTAAAATTGGGACTATATCACCTTTTTTGACTTCGTGAGTAATTTTTATAAAATTAGAGAATTTATCAGATAAATCATCTAATTCTCTATATGTTAGTTTCTGTTCTTTAAAACAGACAGCATCTCTATCTGGGGTAAGCAAAACTTGCTTTTGAAAAGATTCAATAATATTAGTCATACTCGCATACTCTTTCTAAATAAAGAAAAACCCAAATCAAATTAGATTCAGGTTTCCTTATATTACATCAATCCAATCACGTGGAAAACAATACCGACTACAAATAATCCTAAAATAATTACAATTGGCGATACTTTTTTCTTTAGCAACCACATACAAAATAGTGTGAGCAATAAAGCTGCTAATCCAGGAATAAGGGAATTAAGATTATCTTGCAAGGTAGTTACTTTATGGTCAGACAAAGACAAACCACTTGCTTGTTGCTCTAAAGCGGCCTTAACACCTTCAATACCTGAAGGCAATTTTCCCCATTCGATATATGCACCTTTATCTAACTGTACACTTGAAACAATTGGTTTAAATGAGATTGATACCCAACGATTTACCAGTGAACCTAGAATAAACATACCGAGAATTGAAGCTCCCTTGGTGATATCTTGTAGAATTCCTCCAGATAAATCTTCTGTAATTTTTGAACCTGCTTTATAAGCAAATTCTTGAGTGTACCACATAAATGCAAGTCGAATCAAGTTCCATCCTACAAAGTAAATAATAGGTCCTAAAATATTTCCAGAAATTGCAAGTGAGGCCGCAAGAGCTCCTAAAATTGGCTTAACAGTAAACCAAAACACAGGGTCACCGATACCAGCTAAAGGACCCATCATCCCAACTTTAACACCTTGGATAGTAACATCATCAACTGGAGCACCATTAGCTCTTTCTTCTTCCAGAGCCAAAGTAACACCAAGAATAGGAGATGCTACATAAGGATGAGTATTAAAGAATTCTAAATGTCGTTTCAAGGCTGCTGAACGTTCTTCTTTGGTTGAATACAACTTTTTAATAGCTGGAATCATTGTATATGCCCAACCACCATTTTGCATTCGTTCGTAGTTCCAAGAACCCTGAATAAAGTTTGAACGAAGCCATACCGAAATACGATCTTTTTTTGTTAATTTAATTTGTTCTACCATTTCGTTATTCTCCTCTTTCTCTAAAAGTCATCAATGATGTCACCAACAGGATCTCCAATATTAGAAGCAGAAGCTCCACTTCCATTTCCTCCCTGTTTTGAAAGAGCAAGGTAAATCAAAGCAAGTGCAACACCAATCGTACCTAACCCAATTAGAGTAATTTGAGACACCGTAGCTAAAACAAATCCAATCGCAAAGAAAGGCCATACTTCTCGAGTTGCCATCATATTGATAACCATAGCGTATCCAACTGCTACAACCATTCCACCACCGATAGCTAAACCATCAGATAACCAAGCTGGCATTGAATTCAATAACGTTTTAACCGGACCTTCACCAATGATTAAAATCAAGACCACAGGCAAAGCAATACGAACACCTTGCATACATACTGCAATAAGGTGCCACATTTCAACTTTAAACATATCACCTTTTTCAGCCGCTGCATCCATGAAGTGAACAAATGCAGTTGCAATAGTACGACAAATAATAGTCAAAAGCAATCCAGCTACCGCTAGTGGAACCGCAATCGCTATAGCAGAAGACACTCCTGCTTTACCTTGTCCACCAAGCACTAAAATTACTGCTGAAGCAACAGAAGCCAAAGCTGCATCAGGTGCGACAGCTGCACCAATATTGGCCCAACCGAGAGCAATCATCTGAAGCGTACCACCTAAGATTAAACATGGTAAAAGATTTCCTGTCACCAATCCAATCAATGTACAAGCAATTACAGGTTGATGGAAATGAAATTCATCTAATATTCCACCCATTCCTGCTAAAAATGCAACGATAACAACCAAAATAATTTGAATAGTATTTAATTCCATTTTATTCTCCTTAACGATACTTACAATTTATTTAGCTCAGCTTGTGCTTTACTAATAATTTCATCCATATTTGCTTTAGAATCAGTCGGAACTTTGCGTACATCAAAGGACACACCAAGCTGTTTCAATTTTGCAAAAGTATCAATATCATTTTGGTCAAATGCTAAAACTTTATTTGGTTGAACTTTACCTAAAGTATGTGCCATTGAACCTACATTCAGCGTTTCTAATGGAACTCCACCTTCGATTGCACGCAATGCATCTTGTGGATTTTCAAATAACAACAACGCTCGTTGTCCACCAAAATGTTTATCATCTTTCGACAACTTAATCATTTGTTCAACTGGAACAACGTGGGCTTTTACTCCCGGAGGAGCTGCCTGTTGAATCAAACTCTTACGAAGTTCATCTCTTGATACGGCATCTGATACCACAATAATACGAGTTGGACTAGTAGACTTTGTCCATGAAGTTGCCACTTGACCATGTAACAAACGAGAGTCAATACGAGCCAAAACATATTCAAATTTTCCAGGCTTGCCTCCTGTCGCTACATTCGGAGTAGTTACTCCAGTATCAACTCGTTCCTCTGGAGCTAACGTTTCTGGGAGTGCTTTAACACCGTCCTTAGACTCCTTGATAATGTTTGCAGCAACTTGCTCAACGCCTGCAGTAGCGTCCATCATACGCTCTGTGTAGGCTTGAATAAGCATTGGCAAATTGAGACCAGTGATGATAGCCATCTTGCGGTCAGGGTTTTCACCCATAACAAGACTTGCTTGGTTAAATGGAGAACCACTCCACAAATCAGCAAGTACAAGAACCTCATCATCAGCATCAAACTGTGCGATAGCATTGTTGAAGTGTGCATACAAATCATCAGGTCCTTCATTTGGCATGAAAGTCACAACTTGAACTTTCTCTTGTTCACCGAAAATCATTGAACCGGATTGATGAATACCTTCGGCAAATTTACCGTGGCTGGCAATAATAATACCGATACCCATGTTCTTCCTCCTTATTTATATTTTTCGTTGAACTAAAGAAGAATAATCTCCTTCCACCAAAGTGGCAATTCTTTTTCAGTCCAATAAAATCTAGAACATATCTATTATAAAACGTTTCCAGTAAAAAAGCAAGACCATTTTGAACAAAGTTGACACAAAAAAAGGAAAAATTTCCAAAATCAGTCATAAAAAGGCGATTAATTTTGACAGAAAAGTGACATTCGTTAGTGGAAATGTCCTAAAATATGCTAAAAATATTTTAACTTGACATAAAAACTGTCAAAAAGTGAACATATTTTTTTTGCCAAGTGCTTATTTTTCATCTTGAAATCATAAATACCAGTTCACACTGGTGGTTTTGATTGTGGGCGTGAAAACTATTAACATAACTAGGATGAGAAGTCATAACAAGAGAAATGATTCGGTTCACAAAAATAATCTGTACCCGTGGTGCTAGTTAGAATTAAAATATCTCAAATTATAGGTCAGTGTAATCTGTTCCAGCATTAGTTGGAGGCCAGCTAAGCCTCTAGCTAATGTTTGTTCAATTCCAAATAAGCAACAAAGTTCAGAAAATCGTGTTTCAATGGTTCTACGCATGGCTAATAACTTCCAACTGTTATGCTCTCTTGCACCTTGCATATTTTGTCGCCAAGGTGTCCACAAGTGATAGTCTCTTTTGATTAATTCCTCTTTGAGGGACTTACTTAGGTAGCCCAAATCCTCTAGAATAAAGGGGTGTCTGCAGTTTTCAAGTAAATCATCAACAGCTCTAATATCGTGAACAGAGGCTGGAGTGATAACATAGTTCAAAATATAGCCTGATAAAGTCACTAACATATGAACCTTAAAGCCATAAAACCACATCTGCTTGGAAGCATTGTAGCCGATATCCGCTAAGCTATTGAAAATCTTAACTCTATGGTTACGAACGGGTTGACAAAGCGGCAAGGGGAAGCTATCAATGATGGCAATGGTATCTGTTGGTTCAAACCCTGTCGGATGAATTGAAGAAGCCAAATCAAATGTTTGGACCGACGATTAAAGCGACTTCTTTCAAGTCGCTTTCCCAAGCAAAATAGTTGACACATCTGGTAAAAGTGGCGTTGTGATTTAATTTCTAACTCTGCTTGTAGGACAAGCAAAACTAAGATAGATTCATCAGAGACGTGAGCTAATTTGACATTGTGTCGTTGCTTAATAGTTTTGGGACAGTAGTTTTGATAGCATCAATGACAAATTTTGGACAATTGCTTCACATTATACATTATATTGTAAGTGATGACAACTAGCGGTATACTGTAAGTGGCTCATTTGGACAACTCTCCTGTTTGGTTTAACACTTACAGTATAGTCCATTTGGGCTTTTTTCGTAACTTTTTAACTAGCACCACGGGTAATCTGTACTAGCTCTATAAAGATTAGAAAATTTGGTTAAGTAGTCATTTAAAATCTCACCTTTCATTCGTCAAATTCAAATTTCGACCTCTCTATACTTGAACCTGCATCATTTAAGATATTCACAAATTTTTCCAACCTTCTGACTGAATATTCGTAATCATCTATTGACTTGACTAGCTGCTTTTGATAAGTTTCTATCTCTTTCTCAACTTCCTCCAATTTTACAGCTGCAGTCAGGTTCATCTTGGCATAGTCATATCTGGCCAAACGACGGTTCTCTATATCGCTGTTGTTCAGATTAAGCAAGACTTCCGCAACCTTGTTGAGATGAGCTATGTGGTCCTGCAACTCTGTAATGGTCAAGTCTAATTGAGCAATATCCTTAACAATGTCATCTTTAACCTCTTGATAAGATTTATTCTCCGTATCAATCTCAATAAGAAGATTAATCTCTTCAATCTTTTTCTTAAGTGTATCAATGGTTGGGCGTCTTCTTTTTGGAATACTCTTGCTATCATTGGTTAACTGACGAATGAGGTCACGGCCACGCATATAGCGATTGAGGTAAGACGTCTCCTTATTGTAAATGAAAAAGTATGCGGTCTCACGGATAAAGACATGGTAGTGTTTACCACTCTCTGTCTCTTTAATATCTAAGTGACGGTTTGGGATAAAGACCAAGCCGTCTTTTTTAACACCATAATTCATTCTGATAAAGAGACCATCTTTGACTAACTTATCAATCTGATGGTCAGCTAAGACGACCTCAAACTCTTGAACCTGATCTCGCTTTTCCTTAAATGATTGATAGGCTTCTTGCAAATCTTCATAAGCTAGCTTATCCTTATCTTGTTCCTCACAGTATCCCTCAAAGTCAGAAATAAGTTGCGACTGGTCAATAGCAGGAACTTCTCTGCATTTCTCAAAGTAAGTCTCAAAAAATTGAACATCATAAAGATTCTTAGAACTGAGTTTTTGGTTATTGACTGTAATGCTATAGCTATCATCTGTCAGAGTAAAAGTCACGCGCTTTTGCTTCAGAGAAATAGTGAGGTTCAGTTCTTGTGTAAATTCCAAAAGTTGTGAGAGGTTACGGACTCTTGGTAAGAGAAATTCTAAACGTTGCTCAACCTCTCGCTTTGCAAATTGCTCTCGGAAATATTCCTCGGTATAGGGTTGACGTTTATCTAGTTGCTTGCCTCGGATAACTCGCTTCATCGACATATCCGTCATCAAAAAACGAGCATGCTTTCTTGAAAAATCAATCTGAACATTCAATGCTTCTGCCTTGGATAAAAAGTCGTCAAAATCCTTACTATTCTCCATCAGAAAATAAAGACGTTGCTTCAATTCAAATTTATGGTTACTCTTACGATAAGTCACAAATTTTTCATGAGAATAGCGGTTCGGTGTAATAATTTTTGCACCTGCTTCTTTGGCCAGGCGATCAGAAATCAAGCGTAAATTTCTCTCCTGAGCATAATCCCATTTGAGTTTCTTGTGAGAATTGAGGTCAATGGAATTGATGAGAATATGATTATGGACGTGGCCTTTATCAGTATGGGTTGTCACAATGAAGCGAAAGTTTCCACCAGTTAACTCCTTTATCGTCTCATAACCAATACGATTAATTTCTTCAGGTGTTAAATTATCCTCAGGCGAAAATGACTGGATAAGATGATGAGCGTAAATTTTAGTTTGCTTGACCTGTTGTCGGTCATTTCTCGAATTATAAAGTCTATCATTATTGACAAAGTTAGCCTGATACATCTCAACCATTTCTTCATAATTTGAGAAGTCTAGGTAATTGCTCATTCCAAAATCTGAAACCAATTTAAGTTGGTCGGTCTTATCTGGATTAAGAATATACTTGATAAGACTTTTACGGTATTTGTTGCTATGCATCGCAAAATGCTTAGTGACTACCATAAAATTCCCTCAACTTTTGACACTTGACATCAAAATCCTTATCAACTTCCGTAATCAGTTGACTGATACCAGATTTCAGATTGTCTCGTTGCTCTACCGTCAGAAGTTTTGTCTGATTGACAGTCTTAGCTATCTGATTAATGTTATTGCCAATTCGGCGTAATTCAAAAACCAGATCTTGATAGTTACTGGTATCAATTGTTAAAAAAGTCATGTTGGGATTTAACAAAACTTTTCTAGCATAAGCAGAAAAATTTTGACAAGAACTTTGACTAATATGATTGTTCAAAGTCGCAAGCTCTTGATCAGTTAAAAATACTTTTTTGAGATTAGTGCGGTAACGATTTTCCATAGCTAATCTCTCATGTACTTGTCTCGAAATTCTGAGCTGAGTGGTATTATCTTCTCCACTTCTGCCATCAGTTCCTGTACACAAGTCAATATAATTCTTAAGTGTTCTGATGTGACTTGTTGATCTCGTTCTGCTAAAGTCGTGACCTGTAAAATATCTCTACTAATTTGTTCTATTTTTTGAGATTGCCACAGAATAAACCAATCTCTGACGTTCTTCTTGTTGCTGACAAGATCCAACAACTTTTGTCTAACAAAGGGAGAAAACTGCTCCGCATTCTCCTTCCTCATCACTTGTTGAATCTGCTCAAATTCCTCTAGCGTCAAGTTGATTTCCTTACGAATTGTCCGATAACTTTCTATCATGATGAGACACTCCTTCCCAATTTCCCCTCTATCGGGTTAGCACCGATACCGTATTTGGTACGGGTGCTTCCTAAAAGCCTCAAATCTTCCCTTTTCGGCTTTTGCGAGCTCAGTTATTGTGTCCACAATAACCCAAAATCTAATCGCCAGCCAACCACAACCTTCCAGTTTTGACAGCCAACGATAAGATAACTTGGTGGCTTCGCCCCCAAACCCCCAGTGAAAAATTAAAATTTGATTTTTCTGAGTATGATATAAATATAGCAAGGATAATTTGGAAAAATTATCACAGTATGAAAATAAGTGTAAGAAAAAGAGAGAGTCAAGCCTCTCTCGAAAAAACACATTTTCTTATTTAAAAATTACTTGAGGAGTAGTAGTTACATTTGAAGATGATTCTTCAACCACTTCAACTTCAACTGGTATTGGAAATAGCTCTCCCACTAGAAAAGCTGTTCCAGTTGGTAAATAAGAAAATCTAGATAACTGATTTTTATTTATGTATGGGATTGTTTGTAGAAGATATTCTAAATCAACATTATTTTTAATTCTATGAATAATATAGTTGTTACACTGTGATAAAACTGTTGATGAAAGTTCACTAGGTCTCTGACTAGACAGCAATAAGAAACACCCAAACTTTCTCCCTTCTCGTGCAATCTTCTTAAATACTTCTACTTCATGAAATTGGCTATTCTCTTTTATTTTCGATATATAACGGTGTGCCTCCTCCAAAATAAATACATTTACTGCCCTTTGCTTTAGAGCTAAACTTTTATTCTTAGAAAATTCTTTCTTTAAGACGTAGGTTGTAAAGAATAAAAGTAAGTCATCGTCCATTTCAGATACTGAATATACAACAGCTTTCGAATCAACAGACTTTTCCTCATTTTCAAAAAGTTTAGAATATCGTGTCTGTATATTTTTTATTCGAGTTTCAAGAGTACCTGAATATGCACGTGCTTGGCTATTGCCTTTACTTTCTTCGAGAAGAAATACATAATTTAAAGCGATAAGTAAATTTTCAAAACTATCCACTTGATAGTTAGCTTTTTCAAGTTTGGAACTTAAATAGCTATACTCAACTTCTCCCTTAGTAGCTTCTAGTAAATCATCTAGAAACTTTTTTTCATCCACTTGAACAAAATTCCCAAACTGAGAACTATACTTTGAAGTGTCTATACCAGTACCATTTAAAATGCCAATAATTTTAGTCCTTTTCGTCACTGCATCGGTTTGCTGATTAGTATAAAGATTATAAGCAATGAAACATTTCAACCAAGATTCATCTACAGATTCTATCAACAAACAATTAGCAATTTTTAAAGCCATCTCAATAACAGGTAGTTGAACTAATTCTGAAGGTTTAAGCAAGTTCAACCAATCCTGATGTTCCAAGTTTAATATATTTATACCATACTCTTCCATGACATTAACAACTTCCACATCTAGTAATCGACCATATTCATCATGGACATCAAAAATATGTAATCTTAAGTTATCTGAATCTATCTTATTTATTTCTGAAATAATTTTACGTACAGTAGTAGACTTTCCTGAACCTGTGTTACCTAATATAGCACTATGATGTGTCAACAGTTTATTAGGATCAATTTTAGCAACATATCTTTCTTCAATCAAGCCAAGCGAAAGACTGTGTTTAAGGTTATCTTCATTGAAAATAATGTTGAATTCTTCAAGAGTTGTTAAATAAACTTTATCTTGCAAAAATGGATACTTCTTTAAATTAAACTCAACAAAATCATTCTTTATCATACCTATCGGAACACATTCGAAGGTTCCTGAATAACTAAACTTTGCGGATTCATCAGTCGATAATGGAAGCTCTTTATCAGAAACTTTTACAACCTGATAAATAAATCTTTCATCAAAACGATTTTTTATTGTTACATAATCAATAACTCCTTTAGCAAGATAAATTTGCCCTTTGAAATTATAATTTAATTTTTCAAAATCGCTAACTTCAAAAATCAATCTATCATAAGAAACACTGACGACCTTACCAATACTATTCATTATTATCCTCTTCTACATCACTCAAAACTTGTTTCTGATAATTCAAGAATTCTTCCGATATCACATTGAAGTGGTGAGCGTTTTTATTATCAAATTGTCCACCAATTAGATGTAAGTCTCTATTTTTAAATTCTTCATAAAAATCGTTTAACTTACTTTCATTTTTATTCCCAAAAATTATCAGATTAAAATCTTGATTCTTTAAATTTTGTGAAATAATTGTATTAATGTGTTCATCTGGAAAACCATATCCCATAACAACCAAAGTTGTATTTTTCTTTTGCAAACAGTTCGAGAACTCTCTAAATAATTCAGAATAAGGAGCTTGGGCTGTCTCTTTGTGTTTCAACATAGTAGGATAAATAACCACGACATCATCATTCGTTACTGTAGAATTTGACTGATATAAAAAGCCATCTTCCCCACTAATCCAGTTTATCGATCCATGAATCTTATATAAATTCGCTTCTTTAAAGACCGGTTGCCATTTGTCTTTGTATCTGTTAGTATCATCTACTAACCTATATTTAAATTGATTTATATCAAATCTCTTAGCTAAAGTAGAGGGGAAACCTGTAGTATAGACTATATTGTTAGCTTCCAAACTGTATTCATTAAAAAGGTCATAATTCGTTGTGAAAACCGAAATTTTTGAACTTTCTTCAGTACGATTTGAAAAAACAAATTTATAGAAATCAGCGTAAGTTTGAAAAACATCTCCCTTATATGAGTCCGAATCTAATTTAGGAATAGAAGCTATAAATTCATCTTTTAAAATTTTAAAAGCATTTAATAATTGTTCGTTATTTGGACTAAAGTTTAAACCATTCTGTATCCAGTTTAAAAGAGACTCAATATCGGAGAAAGAACTACAAAAATTTTCATAAATCTCTAACAATTGTTCCTTCTCCAATAGTTGAGTCTGAATAATATAATTATATAAATCTGCAATTGTTTCTAAACTATGGCTTTTACATGATTGTACAATCACTCCCTTAAGAATGTCTTTATCATCAAGACTATCTATTAATAAGTTGACGTTCTTTGTATCCAAAAATTTTTTTATTACACATAATATATCATCATGTTTTCCAATTATAGCTTTCATAGTCTGTGACATAAGCGGGATTGCTGGCACAGAACAACCTGAACCAATAAAAAATACCAAATTTTCAGCGGAAAATTGTGCTTTGATGAAGCTAGAAATATTTTGTTTTTGTTGCTCTAAATCTAGTCCGTCGTTTTCATCTTTTCCTTTATATAAGTGATATATTGACATAAATGTGACCTCCAATTAAACTAGTAACTACTTAAGTAATGTTATAAATCTACTACAATTCTTGCATCTCTCTCAACCGTTCTTGGTCCACCTTCAACATTTCCTTCTCAACCTTACTCCATTTTCCCAAAAGACAGTTTTGTAGAACATCGGCAGCTGAACCGTCATCAGTTTCCGAATCATAGACACAACTTCTATCTCGTTGGTAAATTTGAATATAATCAAAGAGTTGGTCGTTTTCTAGCTCTCGTAAGTTATCAACCAAGTGATTGACAATTCCATCATGGTGGTCTTTAGGAGTTGCCCTTGCTTGATTTGGGACTATGGCAAAGAGCTCCTCGTAGCGAATGAGAGTGCTTAGATAAGACAGTTCTGGTTTTGTGGCAATAAGCGCTAATGACACTTGGTAGTCCCTTGATTTCAATAGTATAGCTGTTTTTCGTGGGACTTCTGTTGTTCTCAGAGTTCCTTCAATTAACAGATGATAGCCTTGTTTGCTGAGCTCATCAACAAGATGTTCAACCATTTTTCCTGCAAAACCTTTTGTATAATCAACACTATCTTTGCCATATTTTTCTTGTAAAGCAAGGTAATTGGGGTGTAAAGAACGGTAGCTATCACCATCGATAATGATGATATTACCTTGAAATTCCTTTTGTTTAATGCGATGTATCGTTGTCTTGCCTGCTCCGCTTTGTCCACCCAATAAGATAGCTTTAGGCTCAGGTGAAGCGATTTTACCACGAGTTAAGGAACGAATGGTTCGTTTCAATGCTAGGTCAAAGTCAGCCGTACTAAAGTCTGCTATCATTACTAGGCCACCACCTGATGACTGGCAACTTCTAACATACGTTCAATACCGTCTAAATAACCATTATAACGTTCTACTTCATCAAAGGTATCAACAAGATAAATCTTTGTATTAATTTGAACAGACAGGTCATCACTCATTAAAATCCAAGGATTTGTTTCGTCGTCAAAGGCAATGCCTTGACTGTCTTGGTAACGGTAAAGCTGAGCTAAAATCGCAGCACCACGCTCTTTGATAACTTCAATTTTTAAGGTTAATTGATAATCTTCCACTGGTGTTAACATTTTTTCTCCTCCTACAATATCAACATATGATACATTAAATTTCTGACAGATACGGTCTATGAGCTCTGTTGATACTGAACTTGTCCCATTTTCATAACGGCTCAAACTATTTCGAGAAATTCCAATGATTTTGGCAAATTCAGGTTGGGTCAAATCATGCGTTTTTCGTAACGATTTGATATTTTCTCCAATCATAAAAAGTCTCCTTTGATTTTTTCTTTATTATATCACAAAAAAAGATTATGCACCAAAATTGGTGCGTAATTTACTTTATTAATACTTATTAAAAATATTAGTGAGTTAGAAAGTGATATTTTCTCTTGCAACTTTAAATATTTTTGATATAATTTTGTTAGTTTATAAAACAACAAATAGATTTGGGAGGTTGTATGTTTTCAGGAAGTCGTCTAAAAGAAAGGCGAATGGCGTTAGGCTATTCGCAATCTGCTATGGCAGATAAACTTCATATCAATCGTTCCTCCTACTTCAATTGGGAAATTGGCAAGACAAGACCTAATCAAAAAAATCTCAGACAACTTGCAGCTATCTTGGACGTTTCAGAAACTTATTTTGAATCTGAGTACAATATCGTAAATACTTACCTCAAACTCTCGTCAGAAAATCAAAACAAGGTTGAGGGATATGCTGAAGAACTACTTCAAAAACAACAATCACTGAAGAAAATTGTCCCACTTTTTGCAGTTGAAGTCTTATCTGATGTCGCTCTTTCTGCTGGGCTTGGCGAATCCTTCTTTGATGAATTTGAGACAGAAACTGTCTATTCTGAGGAAGAACAATATGGTTATGATATTGCTGCTTGGATTAAAGGAGACTCTATGGAACCAGTCTACCTTGATGGCGAAGTAGCTCTCATTCGTGCTAGTGGTTTTGATTATGACGGAGCAGTCTATGCCTTATCATGGAATGATTCCGTTTATATCAAAAAACTTTATCGAGAAGAAAATGGATTTAAAATGGTCTCTCTTAATGATGATTACCCTGACAAATGGATTCCTTATGAAGATAATCCTAGAATTGTTGGACTTGTCATTAGCCACTTTATACCAGTCGTAGGAGCTTAATCATGTCACTAAATGTTAAAGAAATGATTTATCTTAAAGGGGAGCGCATTTATTTTACACCGTATCTCAAAGAATACGACATCACTGATCATATTCAAGAACTGATAGAACAATTAGAAAAACTAAAGAGGAATTGAAAGCATGGGTTATATTGATTACACAAAAGAACCCCAATCTGATATAGCTTTCGTTGACATGAAATCATTTTATGCGTCTGTGGAATGTGTAGATAGGGGGTTAAACCCTTTACATACTTCTCTCTGCGTTATGAGTCGAGCAGATAATTCTGCTGGGCTAATCTTAGCGTCTTCTCCTATGTTCAAAAAAGTCTTTGGGAAAAATAATGTTGGTCGTGCTTATGACTTACCTTTTGACATTACCACAAGAAAATTTGACTTCTACAATGCAAAACGTCAAGGAATAGACATCACACCCCGTTTTGTTTCTTATATTGAAAGCTGGGCCAGAAGAACCCTTATAGTACCACCTCGTATGGATCGCTATATTGAAAAGAATATTGACATCCAGCACATCTTCCAAGACTATGCTGCTCCTGAAGACATTCTCCCCTACTCCATCGATGAAGGTTTTATCGACTTAACGTCTTCACTCAACTACTTTGTCAAGGATATAGAAAAGCAAAATTAGAGATCATTTCTGCTAAACTACAACACGACATTTGGCAAAAGACAGGAATCTATTCAACCGTAGGAATGAGCAATTCCAACCCATTATTGGCCAAGCTAGCTTTAGATAATGAAGCCAAACGAACACCAACCATGCGTGCTAATTGGTCCTATGAAGACGTTGAAACAAAAGTTTGGGCGATTCCAAACCTGACAGACTTTTGGGGAATTGGGACGAGAACAGAAAAAAGATTACACAAACTTGGCATTACATCCATTAAAGAATTGGCAAATGTTAATCCTGATGTTTTGAAAAAAGAGTTTGGAAAAGTCGGTGTTCAGCTATGGTTTCATGCCAATGGGGTTGATGAGAGTAATGTCCATGAACCTTATAAACCGAAATCACATGGGCTTGGAAATTCTCAAGTACTTCCTAAGGATTATGTGAAACAACGTGATATAGAGGTAGTTCTAAGTGAAATGGCAGAACAAGTCGCTATTCGAATGAGAAGAGAACATAAAAAAGCTACTGTAGTTTCTATCTTTGTAACCTATTCAAAAGCTGAAGTAAAACGTCCCATCAATGCTCAAATGAAAATTGAACCTACAAATGATACACGGCTACTAACAGACACTGTTTTAACTCTTTTTCGCAAGCAATACACGTTAGGAGCCGTTCGTGGGATTGCGGTCAATTATTCAGGATTTGTTGATGAAAATTTTACGCTCATTTCTTTATTTGATAATGTTGAGAAGACGGAAAAAGAAGATAACTTACAACGAACAATTGACACCATTAGAAACCAATTTGGATTTCTAGCCATTCAAAAAGGAACTGCCCTCTTAGACGGTTCCAGGAATATTGCAAGAAGTAAACTAATCGGAGACCACTCAGCAGGTGGTTTGGAGGGATTAAAATGATTGACCGATCATACTTACCATTTCAGTCTGCAAGAGACTATCAAGATGTTAAAATGCAAAAATGGATGGGATTCTTTTTATCGGAACATACCTCTGCCTTATCAGATGATGACAAGCATATTGAATATGTCTCAGACCTATCCATGAAGCAAGAATTGTTATTGTTAAGCCAAAGCTATGCTAATCAATTAACGATACAAGTGGCCATCACTCAAAACAATGCGTTACAACATTATATCAGGACAGTTCCAACGCTCACCACTAACGAAGTCATTCTAAAAACAAAGAATGGTCATATTACGATTCCATTGGAACAGATTCTTTCTGTCACATTAGATAGTGAGGTACATTATGAATCAGCTTGAGTTCTATAAAAATGAATTACAAATGGACTACTTTAGCGATCATTATCGTAACTTTGAAAATGATTTTTATCGCTACTCCGCACTAGATACCCCATTAACATTCCTAACTGATGTTATCCTCTTGACAATGGTCAAGTCATCTAAGAACTATTTCAAACTTAATAAAGAAAATGCGAAAGACAATCGCGATCATTATTTCATTTTTGATGTAGAATTTATCAATGATCATAAATCAATAAAAAAGTATATCTATAAAAAACAGCACTTAGACAATCATAGCATACAAAAAAGGAACAGTTTCTTATCAAATATTAGACTATTCCTTTTTTATTTTATTCTTCATTATTTTGGTAGCTTTAACGTAAAGTTTGCCTCATTACAAACAAATACTTTTGCACCTAAAGGCTTTAAGATGGCTTCTTCAAATAATAGGAGACCTAGTTGTGACCTAGTAATTCTATTTGAATTTGTCACTAAGAGATAGTCTGCTTCTTCTCGCTCAATGTGTCTTAATGCTTCAGCCATTTCATCTCTTTCTTGGATAGGTTCGACATCACCAATGACTTCACTATAAATAGCCAGGAGCTCTAAGTTAAGCTGAGAGGCTCTCTCCACTAATATACTTTTTGTTTCTCAATCATTGGTTGGTCATTGATTGAATATCTGACATATCCTACACATTTTTTTCTATACATAATAACTACTCCTTTAGGTGTATTATAGCATTCTCGCCTTGATTTTACAGCCCAATCACTTAAAAATATTTTACTTTTCTATAATACAGTTTATAAAATCAAGGCTATTCTATTATTTCGGTTTCTTGGCTTGCTTAAATTGTTCAATTCGTTTCTCTAGTTGCTCCGTGTTCAGCTTATTTTTGGCTTCAGTAATCGTCTCATCTAAAGTTGGCTCCTTTGGTATGACTTTAGGACTACTTTTACCCTCACTAATAGTCTGACTTGTTGAATCAAATACAACATCTAGTAACTGATTAACTTTATACAATTCGTCTTCAGACATTCCTGATAAGCGATGAATCAGTTGCTTGAAACTATCTTGGTTATGCATTTTCTTCTTGAATAATCGCATTGCTTTCCTCCTCATAAAAAGAGGCTGGGACAAAAGTCCGACCTCAAATATAAAAAGCGAACGAAACTAGTTTTCTGGTAATCAGAATTCTGCTTTGTTCGCTTTTCGCATTTAATTATAGATTTGAAGGACTTAATAATTAAGATTTTTAAAAATTGAAATCTTTTTGTCCCAAACTCTCTCACTTACAGATCATCAATAGCTGCTGAAACAGCTTGTAATTTTTTATTATGTTTATTCTTCTCATCAATCAATTGGTGTAACTCTTCAATCTTCTTCTGACTTTGAGCAATATCCTCATTGTTTTGAGCCACCATATCCGCAAGATGTTGCTTATAATCGTTCGTAATGGTTGATGAAGAAACCTGCTGTGTAGATGTTTGCTTCTGCGGTTCTGGTTTCGAGACTGGCTTCTCTTTGACCTTCTGTTGTTCCATTTCAAAGGCTGCAACGTAATCAACATCTTCAGTAGCTTGTTGCCCTTCCTGATGAAAGAGAGCTGCAATTTTAGCACGTTCCTCTGCTGAAGATGTTGGTGTCTTGTCGTCTAAGGGTTGTTCAAAGGTCCAATCTTTTGTCATACGTTCATTTCCTCATTTCTAGTTTCTTTTGCAATTATTTGCGTGTCTTCCTTACCAAAAGCCTGATTCATAGCTTCCTCAAATGTTAGTCGGCTATTTTGTTGGCGTTTGATAAAGGTTTGATACATGGCATTCTGTAATTGTTCACGATATGTTTCTAGTTTCTCGGTTTCCTTGGAAACTTTTTCCTCTTGCCTAGCCACCTTATCAGCTAGGCGTTCAATAACACTCATGATGTGCAGTCCTCCTTATCCTTTTCTAGCTTATGATAAGAGGCTTGATTTTTTTATCACATTTCTAACATTGGTTGGGTCTTAGGTGGTGCATTACTATTTAAAATTTGGGTTTGTGCAGAGTGAATCACTTCTGCTAGAGATACTTCTGACTGTTTCTTAACCACATCATTCCAGTCAGCTTTCGTTTCTATTTTCAAGAGTGGCGGTAAATCTTGTTGAATAGGAAACCCTTTATTACGTATCTTCTGACAGAATTCTCTACCTGCTTTATCATTGTCTACAGCTAAGATTATCAAATCTGAGTGAGTTTTAAAATAAGTTGTCGTGTCCTTAATGGCATGAAAATAATGAGCCAATCGACTAGGTTTTATCGTTTCTAAAAACTCTACTTTGCCTTGTTGCTCTGCGATTAGACGCAGGGTCTGATAAGCTATCACTGAGAGTTTCAATCCCTCCATTGACACAAGGCGAACATCTGATAAGTGTTTCTGATGGAGTTGATAATAACTCATCATATCAATTACTGACTCACAAAAGATGAGGCGCTTGGGGCTTCCAATATCAAAGCTCGTCCCAATATACCCATGAGAACCTTTCATAATCTTCTTCAAGAACCCTCTATCATGATTTGGGTTCGGTGCAACTCCTTGTAAACTAGCTCCCTGTAACACTCCTTTGTGGTCATAGCTTTTAAAGACAAGTACCGATTCTTGAGCGTTTTTGGTCTGGTAATGAGCTTGTGCTAAAAGCCCCTGTCTCCCAAAAGTATTGATGGTATCGTCACTTAGACCACGCACCTGATTCAAGTATGCTCTCGCTTGGCGAAACGGTTCTTCAGGCAAATAATAACGAAAAGGTTGGTAAGTCTCTTCTCTGACCTTTATTTGTTCAAAATTGCCAGTCTCAAGGTAAGTTAAGGCTTCTTTGAAAGAAACCCCCGCAACTAACTGCACAAAGTCAATCACATCTCCCTGAATATCCCTTGAAAACCATTTAAAGGTATTGGTATCCGCAAAGATACGAAAGGAATCATGTTCTGGGTGCTCATAAACTTGTCCTGTTAGTTGCCTAAAGAAATAACCTAGACTTGCAGCAACATCTAAAATTGCCACTTGTTTAACTTCTTCAATTCTTGTCATCTCGTTCTCCCTATCAAAAAAGCAGAAGATGGTCTCCTGCTAGTTTGTCTCACTTGTGGTACTTCCTTGAATATCTGGAATGCTAGAATTAGCACCATCAGATGTTTCTTTTAACTCTTCTAGTTTGCCATTCCAAATGGTCAACTGATTCACAAGGAGTTTATCCGAGAGTTTTGAATAGGATAATTTGAGAGACTTGGTTTCCGTTTGCGTGCTCTTTTGTGCCTTATCACTAACATCAGATACATAGACAACTTGATAAGAGACTTCTGCTAGAGCTTCATTGGTCTCTGTATTGACATAAATGTCAGCCTTCTCAAAGCGATAATCTAGGATATAGTCCTTATAGACTTGATTGACAGACTCTTCTTGACGTGCCACTTCTTCCTTATATGCTGAGTCAGTCATATAAGGCTTAATACGGTTGTTATTCTCTCCAAGTTTTTCCTTAGTGTAATACTGAGTCAAAAATTCCTTGACAAATTTATCTGATAGGACACTTGCTTTTTCCTTTTCTTTTTCCTTAGTCAGTAATTTATGAGCTTCCGACTGGATTTGCTTGTGCGTATGATTGGTCACAGATTGAGAACCAATAGTGTAGCCCATCATCACAATAAAGCTAGTAAGTGCTAGACCACCTAAACCAATCAGAAGCCTAGCTTTCATTTTATTTAACATAGATAGTGCCATCTCCTTTTTTTCATAAGATAGCCCCATCATAACAAGATTGACTTGGAAAAATTATCACAAAAAAGGACTGGCATTCAACAACGCTAGTCCTTCTTTACGCTATCCGACTTTTAACTACCTTTGCCACAAGACCTGCTACAAGCAGAATATTGAAGGTAATATAGAAAGAGGTGAAACTCCAAATGCCATTTGCGGCTAAGTCTTCCACATAGAGGTATCTCTCTGTGAAAAAGAGGTAAATCCCATAGATTTCCATAAAGAGTATGCCTCCGATTAGTCCGATAAGAAATAGACCTCCCAATGCTTTCACAACCTGAAAAAGAACTACAAAGATGACCCCTAACAGGGCAATGAGGAAAATGCCTTGTAAGATTTGTTCCATAACACCTTGTATACGAGATACCTCCTAATCTAATTGCTTATGATAACGGTTAGCTAGATCCTTGTCTAATTCCTCTAATTGTGACACCAACTCAAGATACTCGTCACGTGTCACCTCATCTAGGTCTGGGAAATCATTCTCACGACTCGTGATGATAAGCTCTAACTGCCCTGTCAGTTCTCGCTTTGAAAAGCTATAATCCAGTGTTTCATCTTCATACTGTTCTTTCAAGGCTTGGTAATGAGTCCTATCTTCTGGACTGGTAAAGCCTTGAGCTAACCACTCCTCCAATTGGTATCGTAAGTCTTCAATCGTTTGTGTCATCGCTTTTCTCCTTTGGTGATTTCTTGATTTCATTTTACCGCGTTCAAAAATTTTTGTCAGCCTTTTTTCTATAACTCTAATAAAATTTCTTCTTTCTTTGTATGGGAGGAAATCTCCTGATTAAATGTCGCTAGTGCGCTATCTATTTCCTCTATTTCAGCTTCTTTCTCTACTAATGGCGCTAACACATGATACTTAGCCTTGACCAATTGGTAATCCTTTTCTTTTGGAAAGCTCTTTTCAACCTCAACTTTGGCAACAGCTAGCTTATCTTTCAAATTATTAGCCATTTCTTCTGTCTTTTCTTGGTCATCTAGGATATGGTCAATGGCATTGTTAATCCGTTGAATGGTTCCCACATCTGATTTCAAATCAAGGGCGACTGAATACTGATTATCTCCGATGATTGTCAGCGATACGGTCTCAGGCAGTGGGTCGCTGAGTCCCCTTGTCGCCATTTTCAACTCAAAGCCCCTAAAGGAGGCAAGAGTTCTCACTTTCTTGGTTTCTGAACGGTTATAAGTGATCAGTTTACGAAGATAGTCCCCTGCTTCTGCACGATTATCAATTAGTTGATTGTCAAAGGTCATGGCAAAATCGAGGTGCTTAGTTGCTAGAGATTGGGCAATATCACGGTCATACTGACTGAGACGTTTTTCTAAGGCAGGGAGATGTTTCTCGCAGTAAGTAATCGTGTAGCGATACTCGTCTTTGGAGCGATGAAAGGCACGCTTTTGGTTCTCAAGTACCGTTAACTCATTCTCCAACTCCATCTTGAGTTTAAGGTAAGGATTACCAGTTGCTAAAGCCTTAAAGTCTGAAGCGGTCATGGTCTGCTCATCAATGTCTTCTGCCGACCGAACAGGGTCTTTTGAAGTCATGATTTGCGTGATATACTTCAACTTGTTCTCTTGTGTCTGCCAGAGGTAATTATCAAAGCTCCCTTTAGTAATATAGTGGTAAATGTCTACCTCTTGGTGCTGATTTCCTTGACGGATTAGCCGACCATTGCGTTGAGTAATATCAGAGGGACGCCAAGGGACATCCAAATGATGAACAGCTTTCATGCGTGCTTGCACGTTTAAGCCTGTGCCTCCTTTTTCTGTCGAAGCCATGAGAATCCGAACCTCACCACTATTGACCTTACGAGACAGAGAGTTTTTCTTCTCATCGGTGTTGGCGTCATGGACAAAGGCAATCTCTTCTCTTGGTATCCCTCGATCAACCAAGAGGTCTTTAAGTTCATTGTAAACATCAAAACCTTCTTCCTTACTCTTAGGTGTTCCAATATCTGAGAAAATCATCTGGGTAGCTTTGTCAACTTCTCCCTCACGGTAAATGCGCTCCACATTATCCACTACCTGAAGGATTTTCTGATTGTCTGATAAGGTATAGGCCGGATCAATCAAGCGCATGTCAATGGCTAGTTTTCGTGCTTCCCCAGTTATCTTTAACATGTTATCCTCACTAGGATCAACACTTCCTGATTTAATGGCGTCTGACCGATCAACTAACTCTTCAAGGTAATACTTCTGAGCTTCCGTCAACTCACTTTCAACCGCAATGACTTTAGCTTCAGGCACAGGTAAATCCAACATATCGGAAGTCTGAATATCGGCTGTTTCCTTATAAATTCGCATGAGTTCAGGAAGATTCACAAACTTCTTAAAGCGTTTCTTGGGTTGATACTTATCGCCTGTTGGTGCTAACTCCATAGAGTTTTCAATATTGCCAAATGCACCTACCCACGAGTCAAAGTTTGACACTTGATACCGTTCTAAGACATCTGGTTGAATGTAAGACATCATGGTATAGAGTTCACTAATAGAGTTAGAGACTGGTGTTCCTGTCGCAAAGACAATGTTTCTATCCCCATGTTCAGCCTGTACCTGTCTCACCTTCATCTCCATATCCACATTCTTCTTAGAAGTCGTATGGGTAATACCTGCCACATTCCCTAAGCCAGTGATGGGGCGGATATTCTTAAAATGGTGAGCTTCGTCCACAAAGAGGAAGTCAATCCCTAGATTTTCAAATTCAATAAAGGTATCTCGCTCTAACTTCTGGAGTTCTTCCAATTGCGTTTCTAGACCCTTAATCGACCGCTCCGCCTCTTTAACCGTATAGTTGTTATCACTCCCTTGCTTAATGTCTCGAAGTTGGTCTAACTTATCTTGAATATAGGTTAACTGCTTTTCTTGGCTCATGGGAATTTTCTCAAACTGAGAATCCCCAATGACAATGGCGTCGTAATCTCCTGTGATAATCCGCGAGACAAACTGCTTGCGTTTGGCTTTGGCAAAGTCTTTCTTGGTCGTCACATAGACCTTTTTGGTTGGAAAGAACTTCATGATTTCTTGACCGAACTGTGCGGTTAGACTAGATGGCACGACATAAAGAGGTTTGTGTACCATACCAAGTTCCTTGAGTTTAAAGCCTGCCCCAAGCATGGTTAAGGTCTTGCCTGACCCCACTTCATGAGCAAGAAGCGTTCGTTTTTCTTCTACAATGCGTTGAATGGCATTCTTTTGGTGAGGTCTTAGAGAAATATTCTGGGCAAGACCATCGATTTCTAAGCGACTGCCATCATAGACTTTAGAGACCGTCCGATTATAGAGGTTATTATAGGTTTCTTCAATCAGCTGTTGGACATCTGGATAACGTGACACGAAGTCTTGAAAGAGGTCTTGAATCTCCGTTTCTTTAGCACGAAGAACCGTTGTTTTCTCAACATCGGTCACATTCTTTTTCTTACCTCCCTCTTCCATTTGCTTGGTGATGGTAGGCTGATTAGAATTAAGGAGGTTTTCAAAAATTTTACGACCACTATCGTAACGTGAGACAGGGACGCCAAGACTTCGATCAGCTGCCGTAGAGTACATAAAAGCAAATTTGGATTGGTAAGAAAGCGTGCCATCAATTGGGCTAACGTCAAGAACTGTCTCCAGTTCTTGGTCCATCAGGTCATAGGTTCGTCCCATAAACGTTTCGTAGGCAAACTTCCCATAAACCGTTAAGGGAATCCAACGTGAGCCAATCCGATAATCAATATCCGCAAGGGTCACTCGTTGCGGTCTGACACCCTCCAATAAATCCTGATAGTAAGTCCAATTAAAATCATGATTATCCTGTTTAATCAGAATATCGATCACCTCTAATTTTGTGAGGATATCCCCTGAGAGAAATTCCTGACGAGACACATAAGCCACTTCACCCTCTTGTAAATACCTCTCAGGGTCAGGAATAATCTGGTCGTTCAACTCTTCAATCAAGTCTTCTTTTGTCACATTCGAATAGATGGACATCATGTAATCCAAATCCACGCCACGGCCATCTGCTAAGCTCGAATTGAGAGCATCAAGGGCGGTGCTAACCTCTGTCACTTCTTTTTCAGGACGGACAAGGGCTTTTTCAAAGGCAAGGGACTTGGTATAGATGACGGTTTTCCCACTTGGGTCAAGTCCTTCATCTTCTAAACTAGCTAAAAGTGAATACTTGTCGTCACTATCAAAGAGGTTGCGGTTAACAGAACTATTCAAATAGCCATAACGTTTCACAAAACCATCATAGGACTGATTGAGTTTTCCAAGGAGTCGTGTGAACTCTTCCTTGTCATAATCATAATAACGCTGAATGGTAATGACCTCTTGATAGGCATTTCGGATATCCACCATCCCTTTAATCCGTGCAACTTCTTTCTCAGAGAGAGGGGCTTCATAAAAGACGGTCTTTTTATAATACCCTTTAAATTGCCCTCGTTTCGTAGGTTCCTCGGTTACATAAACATCTAGGGCGGTGCTATCTGTAACCTCTAAGGCATTAAAGCGGTCAATTTGTTTTTGAGAGTGCTTGGTATCCCAAGCCTGAAATGTTCCTTCTTCATCGACATAGTAGCTGATGTCTTCTGTCTTTGTCCCCACACGAATGCCCTTATTGTCACGATAATAAATCGTGGAATCCTTGTATCCAAAGCTATACTGTTCAAGGCTCTCTCTGATTTCAGGAGGAATTGAGCTATCAATAATCTGTCTTGCCATCACATCGGGATGGATAATGATTTCAGAAGATTCAACGACCCTAGGCGCTTTGACCTGTTTCAGAGCAGATTGAACTCTCGCTATTAAGTTATCAGAATCACTTTTAACCGACAGGGTTCCTCCATTAAAGTTTCTCACCTCATACGTTCCAAGAACCTGAGCATTATACTCCCCATCAAAATAAGGATTAAGCCAAATACGGTCGTCTTTGTCATAACGAATAGAACCTGAGAAAGCAAGATCATCTGCCTGATACCCTTTGTCTAAGTGCTTTTGGAAGAACAACAAATCGGTTGTAACAGTCGTTCCTGCAATAGCTTTAAAGGCACTATCTGGTAATCTGATTCCACCAAGAAAGTCGGTTGTTTCACGAATATCCTGTAAGATGTTCTCTGTTCGTTTGTCCATTGTTCCAGTTGAGGAGATAATGGCGACCTGTCCACCATCATGTACCAAGTCAAGTGATTTTTTGACAAAATAATCATGAATCATATAGGGCTTATCATAGCGAGTATCGGCGATACGGCTATTGGCAAAGGGCACATTTGAAATGACCAAGTCAAAACTGTTATCATTAAACGGAACTGTCTCAAAGCCTTTGACTTCAATATGGACATTTGGGTGAAGGGCTTTCGCAATCGCTCCTGTCATGCTATCTAACTCGACACCATACAGCTCACTCGTTTCTCTCAAATGAGCTGGCATGGCCGCAAAGAAATTCCCTGTTCCCATAGAAGGGTCTAAGATTTTACCACCTGTAAAACCATCTTGTTCCAACTTCTCCCACATCTGACGGATAATAGCTGGGTCTGTGTAATAGGCAGTTAGAGAGGATTGTTTCATATCGGAATATTCTTTTTCTGTAACCAGGGCTTTCAGTTCCTCACGTTCCTTCGCATACTTAGGGTTATACTCGTCAAAGAAGTCATTAGCTAAACCACCCCAACCAACATATTTGGCAAGCAACACCTGTTCACGTGATGTCGCTTGACGGTGTTCTCTTTCAAGGGTTTTGACCAAACGAATGGCAGCCACATTGGTTTCTACCTTATCTCTAGCCGATTTAGGGTAAAAGTCTGTCAAGTCTTCTGGAAAGTGAAAATCAACTGCAGGAATGACCTCACTCTCGGTACTTTCAGACACATTAACAGTTTCAAGATTTTCACTACCTACCTCTTCTATGATGTCTTCCCTTATAGGTGATGGTTCAGAAATCATATCTTTAGAAACTAATTCCTTCGTATCGTCCTCTTCCATAAAGGAGAAAAGGTCTAGCTCGGTACTACTTTCTTCTACTGTATCTTGGTTTTCAGAGACGCTTATAGCACTATCGGGCTCTTCTTTTTCTAAAACTTGATAACTGACTTCTCGCTCTTCTGCTGCCTTAGACGAAACGATATCAGGGTCTTCTACCTCTTTCATCTCCTCAGAAGGGATATGTAGTGCTTGTGTGATTTCTTCTAGTGTTCGTAGGTAAAGGACTGGATTTTGTTCAATCAATTCCGTATAACCATTCTGAAGTTCAATTCTGATTAAACCGTTCAGATTAGCATCCTCAATCCCCAAAACCTGAAACGCCTGTCCTTTGTAAGACACCATAGACCCAATAGGGTACTGTTCTAACAGGTCTTGAACCAATGAATTCTCTGGTGTGACTTGGGAAACGTTTGTTTCTTCTTTAGGTTGCGCTATTGTTTCTTGCCACTCTCTAAAACTGAGGTCAGGCTCTTTTAACTTCTGTTTTTCAAAAGTTATTGCCTCATCCAGTGTTAAAGTGTCCTGTAAAAAAGCAAATACCATTGGTCTTAAGGCTTCTAAGTCAAGCTGACTGGTCAAGAAGTACCTTGCCTTGTCATGAGTTAAGCCCATTTGAAGGAGTTCCGTAGCTAAAGCAAGTTGAGTGACTGACGCATGAGCGTATTCACCTAAGAGTAACAAGTCTTTATCCTTTAAGCGGAAACGCCCAGTCGCATCTAATAAGACGCCTAACTGCCGGGGCTCAACTTGAGAAAGGTCAATCCCTAGGTCATTGAGTTGATTTCGATTTTCAGCTAAAATCGTCTGCCCCATCTCGTCTAGGACTGACTCCTCCAAAGAAGTAAGAGGGCGTTGTAGCTCATAAGCTGACCCATCTGCTTCCAAATAGGTAAGCAAGGTATCACCGTCATAAACTGGGGTCATTTCCATCTCAACATCAAAATCGCCACGTCTAAAGTTTGGGTATTTGGGGCGGTCGTTTCGGACTTGGTCAAAATGGCTGAGTATCTCATATTTTTGAGATAGACTTAATTTTTCATAGGCTGGTAAGTGTTTTGTTTGCCCCGTTCGTAAATCTAGTTGAGAAAGATCTTCATCGAGCCTTGCCATTAAAAGTGGCCCGTCTTCATGAAAGGTCATTTCCTGAAAGGTCTCTGGTTCAATAGCATCTTGAACAATTACTGCATCCGAAACCATCACTTCATTTTCTTCAAAAACCTCAGCCTGAGAGGCTGCCATTTCGGGTTCATAGGTCAAGAGAAACTGTTCAATGTCGCGACTAATTCGGTCAGACAGGTTATTGGCTACTCGATACACATTAACCAAGTTAGCACCTCTTCCATTATTCAAAAGAGAACTCACTGAAATAGACTGATAGGTTCCTTCTTGGTCTAAAAGATGAAAGCGTGTTGCAAGGTTAAAGAGAGCCACTTCAATGACTAAAGACTTCTCCTCATCCGTTAATTGAGTAAGTTTTTTGAGACCAGCTTGACCAAAGGTTTGGGTGTACGTCACTAGGTCACTCACTTCATCAGAGGTACTAGCTTGCACAAAAGCAGCAACTTCAGTTTCAAAAGTCACCACTTGAATGGGGGTCTGTTGCCTATCCTTTTGCGTCATAAAATTAAGGAGTAAGTTCTCCCAAGGTTCATCAAAGTGTTCTGATTGATAGTGTAAGAATGTTTCTAATAGGTTATTGTCACGAGGAATAGTCGCTCGCAACATCTGTAATAAGTGTTCTTGATTCATTGTTTCCTCCAAACAAAAAGGGGCTGAGAAAGGTTCTCAGCCCACTGCTTTAATCTAGGACCAAGGCGCTTTGGTCTTTTTGGGATGGCATGGTGTCTAAGAGACTTGCCACATAATGTTGTAAGAAATGGCTTTCCTGGTCTAGCAAGTCCTTTTGAAGAGCAATCAGCGTGACATCTCCAAAATAATCCTGACTCGTGAGAGCTAAATCCTTTTGGATAATGTCCTGCAGGGTTTCTAAGGTTAAAGATGAATAATCATCACTGTCTAACAGGTCATAGGTTTCAAGCGTTTCAGAAATACTATTTGAAGTGATGGTCTCCATAATAAAACTAGCCCCTTCACCTTGACGATACAGTTTTTCTAACAAGTCCGTTAGTTCTTTTTTTAACTGTTCCTGATAGCCTTCTGCTTTAAGGCGTAGGTCATCACTAATCAATGACAAGTCATCAATGTCCATAAAGTCTTGATAGAGGTGATCTAATATTGGTTGATTCTGAACACTTAACTCCATGGTTAGAAAGGCTTTGACTAAATCTTTGTAGTTTTCTCTTGCCATCTCAGAGAGGGTTTTAGAAATCGACTCATAAGTCCAAGTCATAGCTTCTCTCCTTGCATTGATGGTGATTTGGATTCAAGCCTTGTTGCACTTCTTCCAAATCTGTTTGCCCGTCACCATCCGTATCAGGACTCAATGGATTGGTGCCTAAGGCTAATTCTTGAGCATCCGTTAAGCCGTCATTGTCTGAATCTTTCGTGTACATGTTTTTGAGTTCCATCTAGTTTTCCTCCTGTTTTCGTTTAGAAAGACCATAAGCCAAGCCTAGCAACAAACCTCCTCCAACTAAACCTAACAGTGAGTAACCTTCCCCTGTATTTGGTAAGCTACTATCTGGGACAGGTGCTTCTGCTGTTTGAATTGGCGGTTGTGGTGAGGTTGGTTGATTCGGAGTTGGTACTTCTGGTTCAGGCGTAGTCGTTGTCACCGTATTGGAACTAATGGTATAGCCATTCACGGTATGGTCATAAGTATTTTTGACCTCTCCAGCCGCAACTCGCTTCATCTGTAAATACACATCTGCCTGAAAGCTTGTGTCATCTGAAAGGCTATCTAAGAAGTCCTTATCAAATTGAATGGTCACAAGTCCTTTGTCAGTATCGACCTGTTGAAGGGTGTACTTCGTGACTTCTGTTCCTTTTGGTAAGACTGTTCCATCTTTTAAGGTCACATCGACCAAAGTATAAGCCTTGTAAACACCGTTGTATTCGTCGTACGCCTCATCGTAATCATCGTTAAAACGGTAATCAATCAGTGGCGTTGCACGATGATTTGGAATGAGAGAACCTACTAAACGGTAATTAAAGACCTGATTCAAAGCAACCTCTTTTCCATCAAGGCTCTTGTCCTTTTGAGAAAGGTCCACCACCACATCTTTTTGCGGGTCTAGTTTTGGCACATTGTTCACAACTGTTTCTGTCACATAAGCCATGCCAAAGTCAATCTGATAAGCGGTATTGGCATACTCACCCCCAGTTTTGACCAGTTCATTTTTGAGTGTCATTGGTGTGGTGACAACCAAGGTTTGACCAGTTTTGACATAAGTCTCAAAGAAGGCTTTTGGATCATCTGCGCTAAAGACCTGAATCGCACCTTTTGGAATAAACTGACGTTTGGCCATAGCTTCTTGAACGACTTTAGGAGCTTCTGATAAACTAGCATAGACTTTAACGGAAATCCCTTTAGCAAGCTGTCCAACCTTATCCATAACCTGAACACCTTCTGAATTAAGCTCTAGAGATTCTTCGGGGTAATCGTCCACCATATAAAAACCTTTCGCAAGGACATCACTTGTTACCACCATATCCTTATACTGACTGTAATCTAAGGCCACCTTATAGTAGTTAACAGTATTTGGCAGAACTGTCTTACCGTCAATGGTAATACCTTTGTCATTAGTGTTATGCTTACTTGGTTTAACCACTGGAACGGAGTTAGTCACCGTGTTAGTTTCATAGGCTTGGCCAAAGTCTACTTGATAGGCTACATTTTCATAAGTCTTCCCTGAGTTAACCAACTCCTCACGAACCGTCATCGGCAGCATCATAGTAATGTTTTGTCCTTTACTCACATAGCTATCATAAAAGGCTTGTGGATCTTCTGGCATAAAGACTTGGAAAACACCTTTAGGGTGAATCTTGCGTTTTGAAAGGGCGGCTTGTAAGGCTTGTGGGGCTTCCGATAGGCTAGTATAGGTTTTCACGGTAATGCCTGTAACCGCTTTGCCGTCAGATGTGACCAGCTGCACAGCTTTTGAATCTGGTATTACGGCTTCTTCTGGATAATCATCCACAAAGTAGAACCCTTGTGCAATGCGGTCTTTATCTGCTTTTATCCCACGATACTGATCCAAATCCCAAGTTAAGGTATAGTAATTTTGTGAACCAACAAGCATGGGTTTGCCATTGATATCCACCTTGTCTTTGTTGAGATTTTGTTTTTTAGGGGTCGGATAAACTAAAGTATTGACAACCTCATCGGTTTCATAGCCATTACCAAAATCCACTTGGTAGGCTTTATTTCTATAGGTTGTCGTTTGACCATAAAGACTATCCTTAACCGTCATTTTTGTCAGGAGCTTCAAAGACGTTCCTGTTTTGACATACTGGTCATAAAAAGCTTGGTTATCATCAGGCATGAATACTTGGAAAGCCCCTTTTGGCGTAATCTTGGCATGGGCCAGTTTGTCTTGGAGGTCTTTTGGAGCTTCTGATAGAGACGTATAAGCCTTAACAGAAATCCCTGACACTGTCTTGCCATCAAGGGTCGTGATGGTTGTTCCTTTATCTACCAAGTCAAGAACTTCTTCTGGGTAATCATCCACAAAGAAGAAGCCGCGTGCGATAGTCTCCTTAGACGAGCTATCGCCTTTATATTGATCTAAATCCCAAGTCAAATGGTAGTGATTGGTTGTCCCAAGAGCCACAACGGTATCATTGATGACGACACCATCACCATTTTTATTTTCTTTCTTAGGTTTAATGCGACCAGTCGTTTCCCCATCTCCTGGTGTGCGAACAGTAACAACATTTGATGTCACGGTGTAGGCATTTTGTGTTCCTTTATTCATCAAGAGCTTGTAACTATTAGAATAAGTTGCTCCATCATTTTGAAGGCTGCCATAGAGTTTTGGGGCTACCAGTTGGTAAGATTTGGTTAAGTCTTTATTGACCTCTTGAAGCAAAGGTTCTTTGGCAGTCAAGGTCGCAAAGTTCTTAGCCTCGTTAAAGGCAAGGGTATAGTTTTCGTTTTCTGCTTGTGTTTTTTCCTTATCAAGGACATAACCTGCTGGTAGGTAGTCTTCAAACGTAAGGCTAGTTGTTTTAGCACGATTTGAAGAGAATGCCTCTACCATCAGCGGGTAAATAACCGTTGAAGCTTTGGCGACCGTTTTGTCGTGAAGGTTAGCTTGGTCTGTATTGACCACTTCTTTCATAATTTCTGGAGTCGTGGTTAAACGGTAATCATGGTAATGAACCGTTGGCACTGCTGGAACTTTTGGTAAAGGTTTTGGATTAGGAGCTTTAGGCAATGTTACCTTTGTCACCGTTAAGCTAGGTTGCGTTACGTTTTCTAATGGTTTTTCCTTAAAGGTTACAGGTGGTTCTGGTGTGAACGTTTTTGGAACAAAGGTTTTTGGAGTCACCTTGATAGGGTCAGGAACAGGATCCAGTTTTGGCATGACATGTGGTTTCGGACTGTATGGTTTAACCGTTCGTGCGACTGGCAGTGTGTTTAAGGCAAACCAATACGTTAAGCCCACCTGTTGCGGCATATCCCCTTGCCCAAAGGTTACCGTATAGGTATTCCCTGAGGTCACTGTTGAAACAATGGCTCCCTTGTAAGCATAGCGACTGGCTGTGGTATCCCATTCTTCTGGTAAATTTAGGTCACTGGCTCGGTTTGAGCCAAGAGAACGAGCTAGACCTTCATCCGTCACTTGAATTGTTGAGCCATTGATAGGAACAAATTTTCCTGATGTGTCCTTAACATACTCTAAACCAATATCGTTATGGTTAAGCGATGAATGGGTAAAGACACCCGGTTTTTCCTTGGTAAAGGTTACTTGTGAGCCATCTTCCAAGAAATACCTCGCTTTGACACGAAATTCCATCTTGTCTGTTCGCCAATTTCCTGTTCCATCGTTACGGTAGGCGATAAAGCCTTCCGTTGGGTCATTTGGAACGACTAATTTAACAGCATTTGTGCCAGCTGGAGAGACGAGATTGGTAATATCATAGGTAACGCTGCTAATCTTCTTCCCATCAAAGCTAGCATTCTTCAGATTATGATAAGTGAAGGAGAGTGTTTCCCCAGTTTTGAAGCTATCATAGACAAAGAAGCCCGTAGAATCTAAGATTTTAGAATAGCCACCAAGCATGGCGTCACCTGTCGATATAATACGATCTGGATTGCGAGTATCAGCCCCATGTTTAGCTTGTGGCTCACCATTATTCAGATTTAGAGCCTGAGCAAGAGCTTCTGAGATATAGCCTTCTTCCCCTTTTGAAATCTCTGCCAAATCACGCTTATAACGCTCCATTTCTTTGGCATTATATGTGTCAATGGCGTCATTTTCTTTCTTGGCTGCTTCTTCTTTTTCCTTGTTGCGTTTCGTGATAGCTGCAATCTCAGCTTCACGGTCTGTCACTAATTTTTGTTGGTTCTTATTATAGGCATCAACAGCAGTTTGACCTGCTTTGTTCGCAGCATCAATAGCTGCCTGTCCGTCTTGATTGCGTTTTGCGATGGCGTCATTTTCTTCTTTTGCCTTGGCAAGACCTTCCTCATTTTCCTTTTGGATGAGAAGGTTCTTTGCGACAATAGCGTCCACAGCTTTCTTCTTAGCAAGATAGTCTGACAGATTGGCTTGGTTTTGCTTATCAATCGTTGCGATGGAAGCTACATAGTTCTTATAATCAGAAATTTGCGAGCCATCACCTGATGAGACCGTTTGTGTTTTAACCGTCACATTGGCGTTAGGGTCTTGGTTTTTTACAGTCGAAACCTTATCATCAACGGAATGATTTAAGGTATTTCCAGCTTGAGTGGCTTCTTTATGACTGACCTCTAGTGCAGCATTTTCTTTTTCAACACGTGTTTTATCTTGTTCATAAGTTGCTTTATCAGCTTGATAGGTCGCTGTTACTTGACCAATAGCTTGAGCTTGTTTAGAAGCATCCGCTTCTGCCTTAGCTAATTGTTGGTCTGTTTCCTTTGCGGAAGTGGTATTCCCCAAATCCATAGGCTTATCTTGAACTGTTGTCACCCCTTCAACTTTGGCGTTATTAACTACTTGCGTCACTGTGTCATGTGGGACTGTTACCGCAATTGCACCGTCTGATTGACCAGTAGAAGCAAGACTATTTGTCTGTTCTGTAACTGGAGCTGGCTGTGCTTGAGGTAAATTGGTCGCAGGATTATCAGTCACTTGTACCGTTTCGGCAACTGGTTTAGTCGAAGCAACTTCATCTGCCTGTGCGACAGAACCGCCCCATGCGACAACGGCAGTCACCATTGTTCCAAGAGCAACCGAACAAAGGGTGCGATACTTTTTACTTTTACGAAAAACGTGCTTTTCAGCTTTTTCCTGATTCACTAAAAAGTGATGATGGCATTGTTTTGTCATAGAAAAACCTTCTTTTCTTTTGATGTGTAGTAACAAGTTGTCACTCTTATCCCATCATAAAAAAGAAGCCTTGATTTTATTATCACAGAAATTGAAAACAAAAAGAAAAGAGGCTATCGGTTAGAACATCCGATAACTTCTAAACAATAATTATAAATAAAAAAATGGGAGGGCTGACGCATCAGACCCTCCCAGACGTGACGAGCACGCCCCAATTCGATATAACTATATTACCACTAATTTCATTTTCCGTCAACAAATTGATTTAATTGTTGAATCGAAGCTCTTCTATTTGTACTGATAATTTTAAAGAAAATATCACGATTATCAAGGGACTTGTCAAATCTCTCAACAATCTCATTAAATTGAGTGATGTATTTAATAAGAACCACCGAATCAAAATTTAGAAGTTTCAACGTCCAAATTAGCAGAATAAAATAGTCTTCAATGAATACACAAGTAAATATCGATAACCCTAAATCTTGTTTTATCTGTTTTTTGAGTGCTTTAGAGACACCACTTGAAAAATTGGCATCAAAAATCGCACTGTTGTGCATGGTAGCATTTCTTAACTCAATGAGAGCATTAACAACTAACTCAAGTGAGTTCGATCTTTTAGGGATGATTGTAAAATCTTGATTCAATTTTTCACGACTTGACTTGGTTAAACAGCCTAAAAATCTACTAAATTGTCCCAAAGTAATAACTTCAAAATAGGCCCAAAGAGGAATTTGATAATCACTATCTAAATAATGTTTGATGACTTCGTTCTTATCTGAGTAATAATCAATAGTATCCAGTATATTTTGCTTTGTTTCATTATACTGAACGAGCTTCTTGTCATATTTCTCATTATCCTCAGCATAGTCTACATAGCAAGCTAACTGATTATCTAATAGATCCTCTATCCCACTACTAAATCCTGCGACCAATGAATCAATAGTTCTATTTTTTAATGCTGTCTCAACTAACATTACAATCGGATAAAATAGCCCTTTTAACTCCATATCAAAATTATAGATTGCTACAATTTCCTCAAATGTGGTGATAGGAAGAATACCATCCGAATTAGATTTTTTAACAAATCTGTATCGCTTATAGCCATGATAGTATCCCATATTTAAGAGTCTGACAGAGTCAACATTATGAATATCTATTTTATGATCTTCCAAGATATGACCAACTAAACCCTCAGAAGTCAAACCAGTTTTTGACTCTTTTTTAATTTTTTCAGTATTTGTTTCCATTAAAAATATTCAGTAACCTTTCCCTATCATTATACCATATCCTTAATCCTATCTTAGTATATGAAAGGTAGAATTTTTAACAAAGTATTTACAAAAGAATATACTAACAAATACAGACATTATTAGCATGTCCTTCCTTATTTCGTCGTATAAGCAAAACTCATTGCACTATCTGGTCCTGATAATTTGCGGAAAGTGTAATTGGGATTGCCATTGACATTGGTTTCTGAAATAAGGAATGAACCATCTGGGTAAACTTTTTCGACAAAACTCACATGTCCGTATCCTACAGCTGAGCCATGACGGCCACCCACAAAAGAGATAATAGCACCTGCTTTTGGTGTTGACCCTGTTTCCCCACCGAGACTAGCGGCTGTTCGAACCCAATCCTGACCATTGCCCATCGTACTGATAATAGGGATTTTCTCTCCATTTCGGCCTTTTAGTTTTAAGCCTAATTGGTTAATGCGAGAGGCGACTCCCCACGTACATTGGCCGTAAGCGTAACTCATGCCGTTACCACCTCCAGGAACAGAATTCTCATAAAGGTCACCTCTTACAGCTTCAAGTGCTTTAGGGTCACTCTGAGAGGTTCCACCATTAGGCTGACTAAAGCCTTTTTCGATTTGGTAATACCATTCGGTAGCCCTAGTCTGACGTTCTAGGAGCTTATCGCCTGAATTCCCCTCCCAATAAATGAGAAAGCGTTGGGCGAGACTTGCTGGACTGCCACTATTTTTAAAGAAGTCTTTCAACCAATTGGTATAGTAAGGATTATCTCCATGAAGCATAAAATCAAGTTGCAGTCCTAAGTCATACCACTTCTGATTTTTGGTCTTGGCATAATCTAAGAGAAGTGTATGACGACGTGACCCATCTGCCGTATCTGTCCACTGTCCAAGTCCTAGCCCACGTCTTAGGATATTCGGGTACCTCCCATTATAAATGGCAGGCCCACCTAGTGATAGCCAGCCCTCATCGTCCCAAGAAGAGTCAGTTGCTCCAACAGGGGGCGACAAATAATCGCCTTCAGCTCGCTTAGGATTGATGGAGGATTCTACCGACCAGTTTCCTAAAATGGCTGCGATAGCTTGGTTGGTTACTCCTTGTTTTTTGAGATAGTCATAAATGACTTTGGCTCTCGCAAACTCATCGCCTCCAAATTGACCAATGGCAGGAAGAATAGTTGTTTGGAGTTGAATGACTTTAGGAAAGTAAAAGGCTGGATTGACATAAACCATTTTTTCAGTCTGATCATCTGCTTTTTGGTAAGTAACTTTCAGCCCACTTCCATCTTTGGTCTTTCCGATCACATCACCTGCTAGAACTTTTTGCCCCTCTTTAAGACGACCACTGTTGATATTAAAAAGAGTTAGTTTTCGTTTGTTAACACCTTTTCCTGAAGTAATGATGATATCCTCTCCATCAAGTGCTACTATTCCATCCATTGGAGAAACAATAACCTGTCCCTCACTTGCTTCTAGGATAATATGGTGATGAAGAGTTGGTTTTTTATCCGTCACATCATAGCCATAGCGATAGGTCATGGTTAAGGTATCATCGTCTGTTTGTCCCTGAAAAGGATTGTCTAGCTCCTGTAAGGCTAGATAAGGCCCTTCCTCGGTTAACTCTTTTAATTCTTCTTGATCTTCATCTGAGAGTTTATAGGCTGGTTCTTGATAGAGGTCTGACATGGCTTTAATGGAAGAGCCACCATTTAAGTCCTCCCATAGGCGACTGAGGTAGGCTTCATAAGTCTGATTAGTCTCTTCTACCCTCTCATCTAAACGATAGTCCTGATACTTGTAATTCATAAAAGCCATGACATCATCCACTTTGGTATAGTAGGTTATCCCTTTGTCATTAGAGACTGAGTGTTTGGCATCTTCCAAAGTCATGTGGGTATAGCTTTTGGTTAATTCTACCTCATCCTGCTGCATTAGACTGGCTCCTGAAACATCCATGATAAAACACATGATGACAACAACGAAAAACAGAAGTCCTGAGACAATCCAAATGATGGGACTCATAACCACCATTGAAAAAAATGTAAGACTGCCCTTAATGGCACTCATCATCCTTTTGACTCCTGCAAGGGTCTGTTTTCTAGCGCCTTTTAAGAATGTCTGGTAGCGTCTTCTTTTCTTTAAAGGCTTTTGTCGAATGAAACCTTTGCCTTTTTTGAAGTTGCCATAGTGCTCGTTAAGATGACTGCCTTTTCGTTTGATAAAACGTGTGGTTTCAGTTCCGCCTTTCACGACTGCTTTTCCTGACTGATAGGTAAAGCGGGCATAGCGTTTACTTTGATGAGTTGTATCTCTAAGGGTTCTAAGCCCTTCTAAATCATCATCTTGTTGCACCAGATTTAGGGCTTCTGAACGTGTTAGAACAAGTCCTCGTTTGACTTTAGTCGTCAGTTTTTTCCCCTTATACGCTCGTTTGAGTTGTTTCATCTCACGCTTAGCAGCACTTAGTTCTTTTTCAGCTTGGCGTCTCTCTAGCGATTTATCACGGTTAAACAAGAAGCGATTCATCTTAATCGTTCCTTGGCTTTTCTGGTATTGAATCTTGGGATTAACGGCCTCTTTCTTTTCTTCTTGCTTGACTTCTGTTAATTTTTTTCTCGCCAAGGTCATGCGCTGTTTAGCTTGAGGCAAGCGAAATTTTCTAATCTCTTTTGCTTTTAAGAACTGAGGTGATACATAGGCTATCTCAGAAGAAAAGGTCTCTTCAGCTTGCGTTTTATTTTCTTGATAGGTCTGTTTGAGTTTGCCTTTCTGCTCATGATAGTCTGCCTTTTCTGCTCGTCTCATGAGAAAGCGTTTCTTTGGGAGTTGACGTCTTAAATCCTTTTTCTCCCTTCGGTAATGGATTCGGCTTTCTTTGAGGTTACTATGAAAGGTTTTGCGAGCCTTTTTGAGTGTTTTCTTATCTGTTGCCATCTCATGTCCTCATCTTTTCTGGGTCGGTACTCATGATGTCAAAGAGCTTGGTTTGGTGTGGAATCTTATTTTTGAAAGGAACTACTGTTGCCCCTGCTTTAATAAGGCCTGCTCCTTTTTCTGGATTGACTAAGTATTTTTCAAGTTCTTTTGATAGTCCCAGCATGTGAACCAACTCTTCACGGTCATTCTTCGCTTGCTTTAAGAGAATCATGAACTCACTATTTGCGATAATCCGTTTCCCATTGGCATCTAACAAGAGCGTTTCCACATTCTGGGTAATCCCAGTTGGGGTTGCCCCATACTTACGAACACGGCTCCACAATTTAAAGAAGAAGTCAGAAGCATACTTGTCTAACAAAAGGAGCTGCATTTCATCAAAGTAAATCCATGTTTTCTTACCCAGTTTTTGGTTCTTGACCACACGATTCCAAATCTGGTCAAAGACAACCATGAGGGCAATTTGTTTCAACTCATCGCCTAGCTTTTTGACGTTATAGATGAGGAAGTTACTGTCTGTTTTGATATTGGTTCTATGAGAGAATATATCAAGAGAGCCTTCCACATAAAGCTCTAAGTCTAAGGCTAAATCCTGTGCTTCAGGCTCCGGTTGTTTGGATAAAACAAAGACCCATTCCACTAAGGACGGTTCCTCAAAGTGCTTGTAGGTCAATCTTGTCACTCGGTCAATGATGGATTTTTCACGACCATCCATTTTACGGTCTAGGAGTTTTCCAATCCAAGATAAGAGAAATTCTGATTTCACTTTGATAGGGTCTTCGTCCATATTGTCATCTGACAAATCTAAGACGTTAAGATAGGTGGTGGAGTCTGGCGCAATCGCAATGCTTTCCTCACCAAAGGATTGACCAATAATACTGTACTCGTTTTCGGGGTCTACAATAATGATTTCCGTATCGGTATCAGCTTCTTTTAGTTTAGTTGAGATGATTTCATGCTTGGTCGCCATCCCTTTACCAGCTCCTGATGTTCCTAAAATCAATCCTGAAGGGGTGTTTAACTTGCCGCGGTCAATGGTGATGATATTACTTGAGATTTGATTAATCCCATAAAACTTTCCACCCTTATCCTGTAAATCTACCGAAGTCCAGGGAGAATTAACGGCAATGTTAGAGGTTAATAATGACCGTGACACCCCTTCTAAAAAGTTCTTACCAAGAGGTAAGAGACTGTTAAAGGCCGCTTCTTGCATGTAGGTTAAGTTATCAATAACGAGGTCATTTGACCCTGCCACTTGTTTGATAATGTCTAGCGACTGCCCTAGTTGTTCCTCACTATCCGCAAGCACCCCAATCAGAAAGACCGTTTCAAAGAGTTTGTCTCCAGTTTGGGTCATGGTTTTGAGGAGGTCTTCTGCTTCATCAATGTTTTGTTCAAGAACGTGTCCAACCTTTTCTAGGTAAATACCTGTTCGTGCCATCTTTTGTTGTTCACCAATCTTTTGGGACTCCATTAGCGTCTTCTTTGTTCTGAGTTTCGTCATAGCTTCCGACTTGGTAGCTCCTTTAGCATGTAAGCTGATAATGACTTCTAAGTCTGATTGCATGAGGTCACGGATAAACTTATCGCCTAGTTCCATCCCATAGTCACGAACATAGACAATCTGTAAGAAACGCTCATCCATTGTCAAATAGTTCTTATGTTTAAAAGAAAGCATTGTTGGGGCAATGGCATGTTTGGTCGTTTTCCCTGAAATGGCTAAGTCACGATAGCTAAAGGGAAGATGATTTTCTCCGCGTAACATATCTGCCAACTGATTAACTCGCTCCTCTCCTTGTAAGAGGGTAAAGTCGGCATCAATTTCCGAAAGACCACTTTTAAAGTATTCCCCAATTTGAGATAGGGAACGAAAGGCCAGTTTTGGCGTTTGGTCTGCTTTCCCAAAAGAAATCAGCTTAACAGTTGAGAAGTTGTTCTCACCTGCTTCTAAGTTAGTATCCATGATACGATTCAGCTCTTCACGGTAATCATCGTAGCCATCTTCATGGAGAGGATATAGGACACCTTTACGAAATTTCTCTAAATTGACTTTCTTGTTAAAAAGGGTCAGTTGAAAATTTGTCTTATCATCAAGTGAGTTGATTAAGTCAGAATACTTCTCAATAATAGCTCCCTTATCTTCAAGCCCTAATGTCTGGTAATTGACATCACCTAAACGGTAAGATTGTGAGAAATAGTTAGGACTAACTTGCATGAGACCATTAGGAAATAGACCTTGATAGGCAATGGTATTCACGGTTGATGGAAGCACTTCTTTCTTTGGGGTTTTCCGAGATTTTTTCAACCACTTAGAAGAGGTCTTTGGTTTCGTTGAGGGCTTTTGTCTTTTCATAAGTTCTTCCTTTCTGTCCTGTTAGGGTTCGATCTGGTATCGTCAATTCATAATGAAGGCGATACTTGAGGTAAATTTCAAAGGGTAAATCATTAGGACGGTAAACCCCAAATAACATAAGGGGAATGGTAAAGCTAAAGACAAAACCATAGACAAACCAGTCCCCAAATTGCCAATAAAAGAGGTTTAGTCCTAAAATTAAAATGGTTAGGGCAATGGCTGGAAAGACAAAGATGACTTGTCTTGTGGTAAACCCTAGCCATGCCCTGTGTTGGACTTTTGAAATGTCCTTAAAGACACGTGTGTTCATAAGATAGTAGTTCCTTCTTTGATAAAAGGACCAAGATGAAAATCTCAGTCCGGTTTAAATTGTTTCATGACTTTGACGCAGTAGACGTCTGAACTGTCTACGCTACTGACTAGCTATGCAGTTCTAGTCGTCCTTGCGGAGGCAGGACAACGAAATCGACCGCAAAGCAGTACCGATTTCTGTCCTGCTCTCACATGCCCATGATACTTCTTGCAGTGCGTTGACTGCCGACAAGGGCAATGATTAACAAAATAGCCTGTACCAAGCTGCCAAAGGCTATCGCTAAGGTACCCATAATGCCTGCGCCATTTGAAACAGCGAGTTTCCCTGCCGATTCAAAGAGTGGGACAAGAGAAACGATTAAGAATATCAATATTCCCTGTACGGCATAGACCATAATATTCTTTAAATAGCCAATCCCTACACTTCTCCAATCATCGCTTAGGAAAGTGGGAATGGTGACCGGCGCAAATGGAATCATGAGATAGAGCTGGATAAAGCGAATACTGATGAGGATATTCACGACCATAGCACTTGCCAAACGAACAAACCAAATGATAATGGCAATTAAGCCTACAATCATCTTGCCAACCAACCCTGACCCCTTTAGTCCTGAAATGGTGCTATAGGTTGTACTTCCATGCGTGACAATCCCTGCCACTTGCTCAATGATATGAGAAGCTACAGCTAAGATGGCTTCCACAATAATGGTGGTATGGGTAATGACTACCGCTACCATCATGTAACTCACTATCATAGGTGCGATAGCTTCAAAGGTCATGGCGCCACCTGAGTTGGCAATTTTCTTTGCCATTTTAGAAAACTCTAGTACCAGTACCACGGCAAGTATCGCAACCCCTAACGGCTGCATAACGCCTTTAGTGATCGCCGACATATAGGACCAGACCGTTGGATTATACTCTGCTAGAGACTTGACGAGATTGGCGGTTGATTCTAGGTCCACATTAAAGCCTTCAAAGAGACTATCGCTTGAGATTTTCTCCGAGGCTAAAAAGAAGAAAGCTAAGTTTAATGATTGAATCATATCATGTGCTTCCCTCCTTTAGATTGAAATTTGAGTGACAAATGCTCCTGCGGCACCGACCATAACGCCACCTACAATTTCTAGAATGGCATTACGGACACCCGGACCTCCGTCTTTAATATTGGTGGCTAGGTTGATAATTCCCATCACCACGAGAAAGGCACCCACGGCAATCAAGCCCTTTTGTAAGAGTGCCATAGCTTGGGCAAACATGGAGCTAGCGTCCACTCCATAAACAAAGCCTGTTACTTGTTTCGTCATATTCTGTCCTCATTTCCTTTAGTGTAATGTTGTTTCTTTGGTTAAATCTCTGATCTTATGGCCAGTTAAGTCTGTCACTTCTTCTCCTAATGGATCAATGTGGTAGTGCCACCAGCGCTCGTCTGTCTCTTTGTCCGCAAGAAACTTCCAGTTCTTGTGTTTCAAAGGAAAGTACTTCTTGTCCTTAAAGACCGGAACCCCTGCAATACGTACCAAGCACTCATCACGCTGCATGTTACCTACTTCATCTGGTGTCATGAGATCCCTTGCGATTTTTTGATGGGAGAGCGAGCCAGACCCTGTTTGTCCAAATGAACGACTGGTGTTTCTCACATCAATGGTTTGTTTGCCTAAAAGGTTACTCATGAACTTGAAGGTTTCTTCATCATTGCCACCCAAGTAGAGTAAGCTATCACAGTTCCCTAGGATGGTTTTCCAAGCCTCTTTCTCCTTATACAGTCCCTGAAGTTGGGCGATATTTTGAAGGATTGGCACTAGACTCATGTTCCTTGAACGTACGGTTGAGGTCTGTTCCGCAAAGTCAGGAATTTCTCCACAGTTCGCAAACTCATCCAGATAGCTTCTGACATGAATGGGGAGTTGCCCTTTAAAGTCCACATCAGCTTGTCTGGTTAGAGTTGAAAATACGGTCGAAAAGAAAAGGGCTGATAAAAACCTAAAGGTCGTGTCATTATCAGGAATGACTAGATAAACCATGGTTTTCTGTATTCCCCACGTCTTTAAATCCAAGGTGTCACGTTTGGTTAAGTCAATCACCGACTGAATATTAAAGAGGGCAAACTTAGCTGTTGTCACTGCAATCACAGAATCAAGGGTCTTTTCCTTATAGTTTTGAAAGTCATCCCAGTTACGCATGGTAAAATTCTCTGTTCCATATTTCTTGGCATAGTTTTCAAACATGACTTCAAGGACACTCTTGTCTTGATTATCGCCCTTAGCCAATAACTTAATGAGTTTTCCGATTTCTGAGAAAGTTGGGTAACGTCCTCGTTTTCTACGACTGTCCGCTTCTTCTTTCGTGCTACCAGGAGGATTGTAGAAATCCACCAAGTAGGAAGCAATAGCTCTCACTAAGGTCATAGAGGCCTCATTCCAAAAAGGATCACTTCTTGACCCACTGCCTTTGGTGTTATTGAAATACACCGTTAACATTCTATTCAAATCGTTTTCCGTCTCCACATAGCGAAAGGGATTGAAGCCATCTGAGTTGGTCATATTAACCAAGTCTAAGATTTTGACCTGATAGCCGTTCTCTAAAAAGAGTTTCCCAGTCTTTTCAGCTAAGTGATCTTTGGGATCTACTACAATATTGGAACAATTGAGTTGAATGAGATTGGGTTTGACAAAGCGAAAAGTTTTCCCTGCACCAGACCCACCAATAACAATTAGGTTCTTATTACGATCAAACTGCGGCTTTTTCTTTTCTAAGAGTGTCAATCTGACCGTGCGAGAAAGAATCGTATCATTATAGAGATTGCGACTCAAGAAATCCTTTTTTTCCTTGACTGTTCCAAAACGAGCTGATCCGTATTCTGCCCCTTCCCGGTACACCTTTTGTCCGGTTGCCATATAGAGGTAAGCTAAGAGCATGGTCAGAAATCCCAGTAGAAAAGCGACAAATGATCTCCCTGTAAAAGAGAAGTTCCACAATGGCACAAAGACCAAGTCTTGACCCTTATCTAGGAGAAAGGCGATTTTTTCTAAAGGCGGTTGATTCGGCAGACTATCGTAAAGTAAAACCAGACGATGGCAAAAATACCCTAAGGCAAGTCCTAAACTGCCAAAGACCATTGCTTTTTTAGTGGAATACATCAGAGACTTACCTCCTTGTTTTTCACGCTAGATGGTTCTTTTATGACAATCTGTTCCTTCGCCTTTTCAATCTCTTCATCAAGCGTCTTATCTAAGGTTAAGCCTTTTAGCTTTTCTGGATTAGACACCAGCTTTTTCAGTAGCTCATCCAAGTGCTGATCAAGCAGAGACTTATCCTTGGCATAAAAGTGCAGGTAATTGCCCTGCCAACTGATGGCAATCGGTAGTTTTTCAGATTCCATAAGTTCCTTAAACTTATCAATATCAACCGGCTTTTCTAAAATATCCTTTGAAATATCCAGCGATTCAATGGTATAAGGACTTTGAAGGAGTTCTTCGAGTTTTTGAACCCCAATTTTATAGGCCGAATCTTGCGCAAGAGCGTGTCTTGCCGACCACTCAAGGAGCTTTAAGAGGGCTCTTACGGTAAAGAAGGACGCTCGCTCCATATATTGAATGGCTTGGCGTTCCTGTTGTTCTGATGACATCACTTTCCCTTTCACTCGTTTCTCCTCAATAAAAAATCAAGGGCACTCTCATCATACGAAAGTCCCCTTGATTTTCTTATCACAGGATAGATAGGAGTAAGACCAATCCATTCCATAATCCATGAAGAATCATGGTTGTCAGATTATCTGTTTTTAAACGCAAAACTCCAAGTGTGAGTCCTAAACAATCATAGACTAGCAAACTAACAAGACTTGTCGGGTGGTGGGCTAGGGCAAATAACATACTTGTCACTCCAATCTGTATGACTGGTTTGGATAATTTCTCCCATAGCGTTTGTCGGTAGAAATACTCTTCTAATAAACTCGCATTGAGCAAAAATCCCACAAAAATTGTGAGCGGTAGTAGTTTTTGAACCCTTGTCAGCGTCAGCTGATTGTTAGAGGGAACGTCACACAGGTAACTGACTAAAAGAGAGACTGAAATCATGATAAGCAGACAGATTAATAGCCAACCTAAACGTCTCTTTAGTGACATGTGAATAAAACCTTTCCCATCATGCCACCAAATATAGCTAAATAGTATTAGGATACTCAATTGAAGAGACCCTGTTACTTCTACGGACCAATACCCAAGAAGATAGAGACTCACCACCAAGACATTAACCTGTATAGCCAAATAACTAAGAATAACTCTCACGCACACTACCTCCTGAACAAATCTTCATAATCAATATCCAACACCACGACAATACGTTCCACCCACTTGGTTTGTGGCATTAGGCGATGTGACCGATAGTGACGGAACTTTTGATAGAGACGTTGAAACTCACTTGGATAGACATATTGCCCTTTAAACATTTTTCTAGCTAACTCTGCCCAAGACCAGCCCTTATCAATGAGAAGCCCTTCTAAATTTTCCCAAAAGCGTTCGTTCATGATAACTCCTTAACGACTATAGTCTTTAAAAATACTGTTGATATAAAAGTGCCTCTTAATCTCTCTAGGGATAAAGGTTCTCAGTTCATCTGGACTAATATCCGGAAAGACTTGGTTTTTTGTAACGACTAATGGCAGTCTCAAATGATTCTCAGGCTGCTTTAGAATAATGCCAACCAGCTCACTTACCTTGATTCGTTCATACCGTCTATATCTAAGAAGTTTCGGAGATAAGAGTTCAAAACAATCAGGTGCTTTCATAAACAAATGGAGCACATCGTCTTTTGTCAATTGACTTGGGCACTTACAAGTATAGCGGAGACCATAGGTATTTAAGATAGTCATTAGCCTTTGGTTACGTTGGGTATTTTTTCCAAGATAGATTTCTAGCATAAGTACTCCTTACATCGATAGTGTCTGTTCTAGCTCATGAGATGGGCTATCAAATACCTTACTCATATCAATCGGAACCATTCCTTCACCATAACATTTCACAGTCACAAGAGCCGTCAAGAGGCCATCTTTACCTTGATAGCTATAGCCTTGACCATAGGTTTTAAAGGCAAGGTCTTTGTCTTTTGTTAAGAAGACATCAACCCCATTTTTGAGGTCTTCATTTTGGAGTAACTCTTGTACACGATGTAAGTTTGACTCTAAAAAGTAAGGCGACCAATGATGTTTATGATAGCCGTCAATATAGATGACTGAAAGTTCACAGTCATAATCTGGTAACTCAAAAATCAAGTTCATAATGTTATCCATTTCAGCTTGATGAATTTCTTCTTCCAGTTCTGTACAGTCTAAAATACTTTTGTGATGTAATGATTTCATTTGTTTTCGTCCTCTTCTATCTTTCTAAATTCTCTAGCAATCGCTTCAATGACAGTCACTGTGACACTATTGCCCGCCTGTTTGTATAACTGACTTTTACTGGAAACACTTTCTGCCCTCTCATAAGCCCAATCAGGAAAGCCTTGTAATCTGAAACACTCTCTTGGGGTTAGGCGTCTAATCCTTAAACGATAGAGTTTGCCATCAATGACAATCCCAGTCACCTCATACCACTTATCCTTTCGGTATTCAAGAGTTGCCACCACGACTCCCATTGTATTTGAGGTGGTTAGTGTATTGGCAACACCTTTTCCTACTCGACCACGTCTTTTTGTGGAATCAGGATAGGCTAAGTTTACGGAATCCCCAAGCATTGCCTTAGCAAAACCCAGTTTTGTCGCTTCCTTGATTTTCAAGTGCGGTACTTCTTCACGACAAATAATCTTAGGCACTTTATCACCACCTTGCATCGTGGTCAGCGTTGGAGAAAGTCCTGAAATATCATAGACACGACCTGTCTGTACAAAAGTTGTCGGTAGAGTTCCTGCGACAACTACTCCATGTCTATCTTGAGCAGTCAAGGTAAACATCTCCTCTTCATTATCTTTAAACCGTCTGCCATTTTGACGTTTCTTCAATTTGTCTGGTGTCAAAATTGGTATAGCAACCTTAACACCTTCCCCTTTACCTCTTGTCAGAGTTGGAGAGAGCCCTTGACTGAAATAAACGTCACCACTCATCCCTTTGCCAGATGGATTGACGTTGCCTAATCGTTTAAGACGAGTTGGGCTACTTTCTCTTCTGAGAGGAAATAAGAATCTGGGACGGTATCTTCTAGAATGTCCGATAATAAAGACCCTTTCTCTGTTTTGGGGGACTTGGAAATCTTTACTGTTAAGCACCTGCCATTCGACATCATACCCCAGCTCATCCAGTGTAGCGAGGATTGTTCGGAATGTCTCGCCCTTGTTGTGACTGAGTAACCCTTTGACGTTTTCCAAGAATAAAAAACGTGGTTGGATTTGTTTGGCTGCTCGAGCAATTTCAAAGAAGAGAGTGCCGCGAGTATCTTCAAATCCCAATCGTCTGCCTGCGAGTGAAAATGCTTGACAAGGGAATCCCCCACAGATGATGTCCACTTGTCCTCTGAGTTGTCTAAAATCTTGGTCTCTGACTTGTCTAATGTCATGAAATGTTATTTCTCCTTCCGTATCATAGATGGCTTGGTAAGATTTTCTAGCAAACTTATCAATCTCACAAAAACCCATGCACTCATGACCTTGACGGGTTAAGCCCAGTCGAAAGCCACCAATTCCTGCGAATAAATCTAAAAACTTCATGTCTCATTTCTTTCTGAAAACAAAAAATGGACTTCACTACTAGAGTAAGATCCTCACTTAACTATGATCATCCATTTCTGGTGCGGTTATCACTTCAATGATTAGCCTAATCATCCCTAGCACCCAAATGCTTAATAATATCCACCAAAGCAACTTAATCCCCTCCTTTTAGTTCTTGTAGGCGTTGGTGTTTCGTCCACTCCGACAAGATCCCATTAAAAACGTATTCCGCAATCACTTCAGACGATCGTGCAAATCTCATGTGTTCTAGGGCATACTGATAGCGGTCATCAAAATAGATCATGGCATAGTCACTACTTGCTTCTGAAAATCCCTCTTGTCTGAGTTGTGAATGAACCAAGCCCCAAATGTAATCTCGGTCATAAATCGTTACAGGCTCAATTTTACGATTTAGTATTTGGTCATTCTTTTCACTGTTAGAAGATTCCCCTTTTTCCTCCTCATCCTCAATGACTGACTCACTACTTTCAGTTTCACTAACATCAGTCTCACTAACATCAGTCTCACTAGGGGCTGAATTTAAGACCGGCCCCGGCTGATTTTGAGACCCCCCTAGTGTGTTTTTAACACTACCCCCGTCTGAATTTGAGACTGGGGTAGGCTCATGTTCCAACTCACCAAGATAGATTTTATTTGCGAGCCTTCCCTTTTCACTTGAAGACTGTTGGACTTCATCAATCAAGCCATACTCTCGTAAGGTTTTCTTGATAGCGAGTAACTTAGACTTGGAACAGCCAAGCAGTGCCATCAATTTTGAGTTGGAATAAATCAAATAGATAGCCCCATCTTCATCAATCCACCCCTTACTCAAAGACAGCTCCAAACGGTCTTTTAAGACAGCATAAGCCACCTTAACCTCCAATTTCATATTCTTATAGCGGTCACTCTCAAACAAGAGTTTTGGAAGTTTATAATAACGCTCTGACGTTTGATAGTGATTTGCGGTAATGCGTTTCATGATAGTCCCTCCAACACTAATATTCCGACATTGCCTAATTCATCAAATTGGATTAGACCTAGCTTCTCCATTTCAGTAACCAATTGAGTTGCCCTATCTACATCAATCCCCATGATAGTCATGAGGTGGCACATCACGATTTGACGTGATGATTGTTCTTTCTTTTGCATGATTTCCTCCTTAAAATAAAAAATCGAGAACACTTATTAAAATGTTCTCGCTTATGCGATGTTTTATTATAAAAGTAAAAATTTCCTCCTTAATGACAGATTGTAGAACGCTCTAATCCTTGATTTAATAGCGTTTTAAGCACCTGTCATTATTATGACACAATACCCACCAGGCAGTTCCCAGGTATTAGGGTATGGAATGTTTGATTTGTCATCACGTAAGATAGTTAAGAGCTTATCACCACAAAAGAGGGCAATTTTGCAGCCTGTGAAATCAGAAATTTCTACTTCCATATCAGACTCCTAATATCTCGGATAAGGATAAAACTCTCCCTCTTCCAAGCCGACTTTCCCCTCTTCAAAGACTTCTTGGTTCCATTCCATGACAAATTCTTCTGCTTCTGGGTCTTCCAAAAAGTCCATAAGGGCATCCAGTCCAACCTCAGCAGTATCTTTGAGGAAAAGTGCAAAATAAGCTAAAAATTCACGAGAAAATCCTTTTTTAGGCAGGTAAGGGATGACCGTCAAATAGTCTTCTGCATTAACCGTTGACTTGGCAGGATTGTAGAAAAGAACCGCTTCCTCAAAGAGGATATCGTCTGACGAAACTTCTCCGTCCTCATCCAGCATCTCCACACCTGCAGCGTTTTGCGCTTCTAGTAAAAAACTCACTTCTACCGCGTGATTGCGCTTGTCCCAACTAATCTCAAAGTCAAAGGGAAAGTTCTTGTCCAACTCCTCCTCTAAAACATCTAAAAATCCGTATGTTGCCATTTTGTCCTCTTTCTATGCGACTCTTTAATCGCCCCGATTGCTCGGAAATATGCTAAAATAGATACTACCATCTTACCACATATACATCAGAAAATCCATGTTAGAAAGGACTGCTATGCCAGACAATCTCGCGCTTCGCATGCGCCCAAAAACCATCGACCAGGTCATTGGTCAGAAGCATCTGGTCGGACCTGGAAAAATTATTCGTCGCATGGTGGAAGCCAATCGTCTGTCCTCCATGATTCTCTACGGACCTCCAGGAATCGGAAAGACCAGTATCGCCTCAGCCATTGCTGGAACGACCAAGTATGCCTTTCGGACCTTTAATGCGACAGTTGATAGTAAGAAGCGACTCCAAGAAATCGCTGAAGAGGCTAAATTCTCTGGCGGACTAGTTCTGCTACTGGACGAGATTCACCGACTAGACAAAACCAAGCAAGACTTTCTACTTCCCCTCCTGGAAAGTGGACTGGTCATCATGATTGGGGCTACGACTGAAAATCCCTTCTTTTCTGTCACTCCAGCCATTCGTAGCCGTGTTCAGATTTTTGAATTAGAACCCTTGTCCAATCAAGATATCAAAGAGGCGATTCAAATCGCTCTAACTGACCCTGAGCGTGGTTTTGATTTCCAAGTAGAGCTAGATGAGGATGCACTGGATTTCATCGCGACCTCTACAAATGGAGACCTGCGTTCTGCCTTTAATTCACTGGATCTGGCTGTTCTCTCTACTCCCGAAAATGACAAGGGCATCCGCCATATCACACTGGATATCATGGAAAACAGCCTCCAACGAAGCTATATTACTATGGACAAGGATGGGGACGGTCACTACGATGTCCTCTCAGCCTTGCAAAAGTCCATCCGTGGCTCGGATGTGGATGCCAGTCTCCACTATGCTGCCCGCTTGATTGAAGCTGGTGATCTACCTAGTCTCGCTCGTCGCTTGACTGTTATCGCCTATGAAGATATCGGCTTGGCCAATCCTGAAGCTCAGATTCATACCGTAACTGCTCTAGATGCTGCTCAAAAGATTGGGTTCCCAGAAGCTCGCATTCTCATTGCCAATGTGGTGATTGATTTGGCCCTTTCTCCCAAATCCAACTCAGCCTATGTGGCTATGGATAAGGCTCTTGCTGACCTCAAAACATCAGGTCATATCCCCATTCCACGACACCTGCGTGATGGTCACTACAGTGGAAGCAAGGAACTGGGCAACGCCCAAGATTATCTCTATCCACACAACTATCCTGGAAATTGGGTCAATCAAGACTATCTGCCAGAAAAAATCCAAAATCACCACTATTTTACTCCAGAAGATACCGGCAAATACGAACGAGCCTTGGCGCAACGTAAGGAAACCATTGATAAATTACGAAACTTGTGAAATCCTTTTCAAATAATTGCATTTTCCTCTTGATTTTTTTTGAAAAAGTGGTATCATATAAACATAGAAACGCTGTGGTGTACGACTTCACACTTAAGTGTTGACCGACTATTTTTTGTATTATTAGGGAAACAAAAGTCTTCTAACAGCATGTAGGCCGTCTCACACGGAAACAGCTTCAGTTAGAGCGAGTTGCCCACCTGCTTAATTGCGCGGGTTCAATACAAACCGTGAAGTTTCGGCACCAATACAGCTTTTTCTTTGCCTCCTTAGCTCAGTTGGTAGAGCAGTAGACTCTTAATCTATGGGTCGCAGGTTCGAGCCCTGCAGGGGGCATCTAAATACAACAGGAAAGGCCTTGATTCCAAGGCTTTTTTGTGTCCTCTCTACTTTTATTCCATCAACGGATGCTCAAGATATATTTTGTGTGTAAAAAAGTTCTTTTACCCCTCAGTGATACAATCATTTTACTCAATTACAAACAACATCTTTAAAAATTTCTATTTTTTCATACAAGCGACTCCTCTTATTTCTAAAATGGAAATAGCATTTCCCTTAGCATAAGGAAGAATTTCTACTAAGAAAATATAGACTCAATCTCACATCAAATATAAAAATGAACAAAATAGAATTTTGATTACTTTAAAACTATTTTGTTCATTTTTAATCCAGTATATCAATCTTAAAAAGTAGATAAAGAATACTATACTTTTACAACAGTATAGTATTTAGTTTCCATTAAAATTAATGAAAATTTTTGCTATATTTTATTCATAATAAACTACTAATTTTCTCCAAATCGTTCATATACTTCTACCACTTCTTTTGCCAAGTCAACAAAGGTCAGACTCGTCATTAAATGATCTTGCGCGTGTACCATCAAGAGGCTAATTGAAGTTTCTTCCCCCTGTGCCTCTCTTGTCAACATTTCTGTTTGAGCCTTATGCGCCTGTAATAAAGCAGCATTCGCATCAGCTAACCTTTGATTGGCTTTGTAGAAATCGCCTTTTTTGGCTTCCTGAATAGCCTCCATAGCATTACTTTTTGCTTCCCCACCATACATAATTAGCCCCATTACAGATTCTAAGTTACTTTCATCCATAGCATTCTCCTCAATCTCACTCTAATAAACTTTCAGCTAAATCTAAGACTTTAGAACCATTCATCATTCCGTAATCTGTCATCGGAATAACCGCAACAGGAATCTGTCTATCTTTTAGTTTTTCTTGAAAATCACCTAGTAAATACCGAACCTGAGGGCCTAAAAGCAACACATTTACTTCTTTTGTTGCTACAATTTCTTCTGCTTCAGGAGCTGGAACCGCAAAAATTTCTGCATCCACCCCCTTATCTTCTGCTGCCTTTTGCATCTTTGTCACCAGCAGACTTGTACTCATACCTGCTGCACATGCTAACATAATTGTTACTTTAGCCATAGCTTACTCCTTTATCACCTATTTACTGACCTAGCCAAGCGAGATACTGTATGTCTCACTCCTCTAATTGCCTTGCTCAAGGCATAAATATTATCGACTGTTGCCAGTCCTCCATATCCGGCGTCACCTATATGTTGAATATCAACTCCACAAATTTTATTTCTCAGTGCTATTTCCCTAATTGTCTCCGTATCAGAGGTCTCTTGGCTAGTTCCAATAGCACTCAATACTAATCCACCTTTACTATGAACTAAATCTACCACTGCGCGCAATTCTTCATCGTTAAAAGAGGGAACTGTCCCAACAGCTGGAACTAAAATCACATCTGCACCTGCTTCAAGCAACTGCTCTGCAATGGAAATATCCGCGACAGGTTCTTTCACACCAGCACCATGCATTTTACCAGCTATAATCAAACCTGAGAAATTCTCTTTAGCAATTTGAACTGCTTTGATAATCTCTTGGTTACTAACTCCTGTACCTGGATTCCCAGTCAGACAAACAAAATCAAACCCCAGTTCTTCAATTCTATTAAAGGTATCTCTGTCTGCGACACGACCTGCAATAATTTCTTGTGTTTCTTCTAGCATTTTTGCAGACGGGTCAATCGGTTCTAAATTTACACCAATTGGGCAAGCAACGAGTTGATGTAAGCGATGAATAACATCATCACCTGAACTATCCAAAGCATAAATTTTAGGCTCAAAAACATCCACACAATTCAATAAAATCATGTCAGCTCCAAAAGCTCTCGCAATTTCAGAATTAGTGATATCCCCAACAAATGTCTCACGAGTGACTACATTTTCAGATAAAACAACTCTACCTTCACTTGCTAAAATACTTTGTTTTAACTCTTCAGCATTCATCTGTAATATCTCAGATGGGTTTGCACTAATTAAACGTTTCATTCTCAATCCTCCAATAACTTAAATCGTTTTTCAATAGCCATTACAAATGGTAAATAAAGTAAGACATCCAAAATAATCAATACAATTTGTAATAATGAACCAAAAATGCTTCCTGTAGCAAGCAAACCACTTATAACAGGTGGCATAGTCCAACCTGGATCTGTATAAGTTAGCGGAACCAAACCTGATGCCATTGCTCCCCACGCTACTAGTAAGTTAAGCATTGGAGCTAAGATAAATGGAACTAGTAACAAAATGTTCAAAACAATAGGAACCCCAAACATTGCTGGTTCATTTATATTAAATAATCCAGGTATAACAGTTATAGGTGCCAAAGTTTTTAATTGTTTACTAGCTTTCTTCTTATGAGCTAAATATCCTAACGCAAGAACTAAACCTATTGTTGCACCACCACCGCCTATGAATACAAAATTATCCATAAATACGCTAGTAAAAATATTTGGAAGAGTTTCTCCAGTTTGATAAGCTACTTTATTTGCATCCAAATTAGCTAACCACAACGGTTTCATAACTGCATTAACAACATTTCCTCCGTGTAAACCTACAAACCAAAAACTACTATTGAGGAAAATTAAAATAAGAAGACCAACAACATTATTTCCTAAAAGTCCAAGAGGTCCTCCCAAAGCTACTTGAGCAATTTCATGAAGATTAGGTAAACTTAATTTATCTAAAGTTGCATAAACAATCAACCAACCAACAATAGTCACTGCACCAGGAATAATGGCACTAAAACTTTTAGATACTGCTGGTGGAACACCATCCGGCATTTTTATCTGTATATTATGATTTATAAACCATTGGTAGATATAGCCATTAATCAACCCTAAAATCATAGCAACAAATAAACCTTTTGATGCCATGAAAGCGGTAGGCATTCCTGCTCCAGCTTCCCCTGTAATGAAAGGCGTAACTGTAATAAAAGATGATAATGACACAATACCAGCAGGAATACCATCAACTTTGTATTGTCTAGCCATAAAGTAAGCGATACCAAAACTAGCTACAAGACCAAGTAATCCAAAACTACTATCAACACCCTTCCATAAATAGCCAGCAACACCAATATCACCAAGATATTTTTCCCATCCTGGAATAGGAAAACTTGCAATAACCATTAGTAATGAACCTATCAACAATAAAGGTATAGTTAAAGTAATACCGTCTCGAATAGAGACCAACGCTTTATTATTACCCAATCTAGCCGCTACTGGAAGTAACTTTTCTTGTAATAATTTTTCCATAACCTTTTCCTCTTAAATATATTTTGTTATCAAAAGTTATCAATTATCTTTATTTTTTGACGTCAAGTTGTTATTTGATTATCTTTTGTTATTTATATTTTACAACTATAAGAAATCCTTGTCAAGGATTTGTGTAAATATTTGATTATTTTTTATTATCAATATATAATAAAAAGAGACTAATAAATAATGAAAAACTTAAAAAGATTAACATCTAAATTTATCCATAACAAAGAATCATAAGATTTTAAGAATCTGACAACTAGAAAGAAAACTACTATGACCTTATCTAAGAAACAATTACAACTAAGAGCTAAAATATTGGAGACAGTTTACACATTAGGCCCCATTTCACGAATTGAAATTGCTACCAAAACAGGAATAACTCCTGCAACAACCAGCAGTATCACAAATGAACTGATTAAAGAAAACATTCTCTTAGAACTTGGTGAAGACGAACACGATACAAGTGTAGGAAGAAAAAAAATCCTGCTAGATATTCAAGATAAACGATTTTACTACATTGGTTGTGAACTATCTGAAAAACATTTCACTTTTGCTTTAGGAGATAATCTAGGAAATATTTTAAAAGAAGAGAAAGAAATTGTTACTAAACAGTTGATCCAAGAAAAGGGAAATCAAATCATTAGCCAGACACTAAAGCAATTCTTAAATAACTGCTCTGATTATGCAATAGAAGCAATTGGAATCGCGCTACCTGGTCGTTATTTAGATGATTATAAAATAACAACAAACAATCCTTTATGGCAACATATTGACTTAGAAATGATTCAATTTCACTTTGATAAGCCTTTATTTTTCTCTAACAATGTTAACTGTATGGCCATAGGTAAACGCCTATTTAGTCGCCAACAGAATGACCCTAATTTTGCTTATTTTCATTTTGCTAGAGGTATGCACTGTTCTTATATCTACGACGGGAACATTTATGGGAAAGGAAATCTAATGATTGGAGAAATAGGGCATACAGTTGTTTCATCTGAGGGTGAAGAATGTAGTTGTGGGCGCAAGGGATGCTTACAAACTTTTGCTGGAGAATCTTGGTTAATCAAAAAATCAAAAATTCTATACCATCAATCTCCCTATTCTTTACTTCCTAGTTTAGTAAAAAATGCCGATGAGATTGATATCCAAGTTATTTTAAACGCTTATCAATTAGGTGATACTGGAATAATCACACTTATCTATCAAGCCTTATTCTATCTTAGTCAAACCGTTTTAAACATCAGTATGATGATTGACTCTCAAAAAATCTACCTACATAGTCCCTTACTAACAAATCAACACATCATCCAAAAACTATATAGTGAAATGAACTACAAACCAAAACTGCTCTATAATCGCCTACCTGAAGTCATTATTGAACCTTACAATGATTTTACAGCTGCACACTCAGCTATTGCACTTTGTTTGTATCATACAATTCTAAATTCCTAATTTTCTATTACATTTATTAAATGGGCTGAAAAGGAGAGCATATCATAAAAAGCGAACAAATCAGAATTCTGTTTTGTTCGCTTTCTTTCTATTTGGAATTAGATTCCTATCTCCCCTTTTTCATGATGTATTTTCGTATAGGTGTTTCAACCATTTGAACGATTTCAAATCCTGCTTTTTGGTAAAGATTGTAAGCTGTTTGATTTGCCTCATAGACATTTAGAGAAATAGTATCTATGTCTTCATTTTCAAAGGCTAAACTGACAAATTTCCTTAAAGCCTGGCTACCTAAGCCCTGCCCCTGTTTCTGGGGGTTGATAAAAAATCTCCCGATATGAAGATTTCTCTCTTCTAGTCTAATTTTCTGGATAAGGCCGACAAATTCTTGTTCATCAAAGATTGAAAAGACTCCTACCAAGTCTTGCAAGACTTGAAGGGTCAGTGGAAAAGGAATCTTTGGTCCCATCCATTGTTCTTGAAAAGCTTTGCCAAGGGAGTTGGACCATTGACATACGAGCTGAGCATTTTCTGTGCTCACATTTTCTTCAAAACGAATTGTCATCTTGACCTCACTATCTTGTCTATGTTTCTCCATTATACTACTTCTCCTATTTTTTACGAATAGATAAGTATGATTGATATTTATTTTTTTCTTGTCGGGAGCATTCTCGCTTCCTTTCTTGGTTTGGTCATTGACCGTTTTCCTGAGCAATCCATTATCCATCCGGCTAGTCACTGCGATGCCTGTCAGACTCGCTTGCGTCCCTTAGACTTGATTCCTATCCTCTCGCAGATCTTCAATCGCTTTCGCTGTCGCTACTGCAAGGCTCGCTATGCTGTCTGGTATGCCCTCTTTGAACTCGGCTTAGGAATCCTCTTTCTAGCTTGGTCTTGGGGAGTGCTTTCCTTGGGGCAAGTCACCCTCATCACTGCTGGCTTGACCTTGGGCATCTATGACTTTCGCCATCAGGAATACCCCTTACTAGTCTGGCTGACTTTCCACCTAATCCTCATGGCTTTCTGTGGTTGGAATCTGGTCAAGGTCTTCTTTCTTATCCTTGGAATTTTGGCTCATTTTATCGATATCCGCATGGGCGCAGGGGATTTTCTATTTCTGGCTTCTTGTGCTCTCGTTTTTAGTGTGACAGAATTACTTATCTTGATCCAGTTTGCTTCGGCGGCAGGGATTTTAGCCTTTCTTTCGCAAAAGAAAAAGGAAAGACTTCCTTTCGTGCCTTTCTTCTTACTTGCTGCTTGTTTGATTATTTTTGGTAAGCTACTGCTTGTTTGATAAAGTCCTCAATCGGCTCTCCTTGGTGGAGAGCTTTTACAATTTTCGAACCAACGATAACACCATCTGATACCGCATTGAAACGTTCTACATCGGCCTGGCTAGACACACCAAAACCTGTCAATACAGGGATGTCAGCTACTTGATGCAATTGCGCCAAGTGCTTGTGCTCGGTAATTGCCTGACTTCCCTGTCACCCCATTGATGGCAACAGCATAGACAAAACCTTCTGCTCCCTTGATCAACTCTTTTTGACGCTCGAGTCCTGTTGTCAAGCTAACTAGGGGAATCAAGGCAATGTCTGTATCTACCAAAAAGGGCTCTACAAAGTTAGCATGCTCATGAGGCAGGTCTGGGATAATCAATCCTTTAACCGCTGTATCTGCCAAATCTTTGACAAATTTGTCCACACCGTACTGAAAGAGGGGGTTAAAGTAGGTCATGATGACCAGTGGCACCTCAGTCTGAATGGTTTTCAAGGTTTCAACCAAAGCCTGGGTAGAAGTTCTATGAGCTAGACTGCGCAAGCCTGCTTCTTCGATCACAGGTCCATCTGCAACAGGGTCTGAAAAGGGAATACCCACTTCAATGGCTGAAACACCCAAATCTTCTAAAAAGTGGATTGTTTCAGCGAGACCATCCAAACCTTTCTCATGGTCCCCAGCCATGATATAAGGAACGAAAATTCCCTTTCCAGTCGCTTTAATAGCATTTAATTTTTCTGTTAGTGTCTTAGGCATGGGCTTCTCCCTTCTTTGCTGCATCTGCTTCCAAGCGGTCTTTGACTTGAACTACATCCTTGTCCCCACGACCAGATAGGCAGACAATCATAGACTTGTCTGGACCAAGTTCTTTGGCCAATTTCACTGCAAAGGCAATGGCATGGCTAGATTCCAAGGCTGGGATAATCCCTTCCACGCGAGACAAGAGTTGGAATCCTTCCAAGGCTTCCTCGTCTGTCACAGGAACATAGCTGGCACGTTTGATATCGTGGTAGTGAGAGTGTTCTGGACCGATACCAGGATAGTCCAAACCTGCTGAAATAGAAAAGGCTTCTAAGATTTGTCCATGTGCATCTTGGAGCACATCCATAAGCGAACCGTGGAGAACACCCGGACGACCCTTGGTCAAGGTAGTTGCGTGATGCTCTGTATCCACACCAAGCCCTGCTGCTTCAGCCCCATACATTGCTACTGACTCATCTTCTACAAATGGATGAAAGAGACCGATAGCATTAGAACCACCACCAACACAGGCTACTAGGGCATCTGGTAGATCTTGACCTGTCAAGTCACGGTACTGTTGTTTAGCCTCTCGTCCAATAACACTTTGGAAGTCACGAACGATTTCTGGGAAAGGATGAGGCCCCAAGGCAGAACCAAGGATATAGTGGGTGTCATCGATATTGGCTACCCATGAACGAAGAGCTGCATTAACTGCATCCTTGAGCACACGCGAACCATCTGTCACAGCCTCAACCTTGGCTCCCAAAAGCTCCATACGGAAGACATTGAGGGCTTGGCGTTTAACATCTTCCTCACCCATGTAGATAGTACATTCCATGTTGAAGAGGGCTGCAGCTGTTGCAGTTGCCACACCGTGCTGACCAGCACCCGTTTCAGCGATAATTTTCTTTTTACCCATGCGTTTGGCAAGCAAAACTTGTCCTAAGGCATTGTTAATCTTGTGAGCCCCTGTATGGTTAAGGTCTTCCCGTTTGAGATAAATCTTAGCTCCGCCGATATGCTGGGTCAAGTTTTTTGCGTAGTAAAGAGGAGTTTCACGTCCCACATACTGGCGCAAAAGTTGATTTAATTCCTCTTGGAAACTTGGGTCTGCCTGACTTTCACGGTAGGCCTTCTCCAACTCCAAAACTGCTGTCATCAATGTTTCTGGGACGAAACGTCCGCCGAATTTTCCGTAAAATCCATCTTTATTTGGTTCTTGATATGCCATTCTTTGCCCTCTCTATAAATCTTCTAATCTTTTCCTGATCTTTTTGTCCATCTGTCTCCACTCCGCTTGATACATCAACTGCATAGGGAGTAAAGTGTTGAATTGCTTTTGCTACATTGTCTTCATTAAGCCCACCTGCGATAAAGAAAGGCTGAGCTAGTTCTGCCGTATCCAGTTGACCCCAGTCAAAGGTCTGGCCACTCCCAGCCACAGGGGCATCAAAGAGGAGATAATCTGCCTGAGAATTGGGTACATGACCCTCTCCATCTACCTGCACAGCCTGAATACTGGCACAAGGCAAATTCTCAAATAAATCATCTGCCACCTGACCGTGAACTTGAACTAGGTCCAAGCCAACCTTTTCAATCGCTTCTAGCAACTCTGCCCGACTTGGTGAAACAAATACGCCAACCTTTTTAACATCGGAAGGAATGAGCTTTGACAGCTCAGCAGCCTTTTCCAAGGTCACCTGTCTTTTGCTAGGTGCGAAGACAAAACCGATGTAGTCGGCTCCTGCTGAAACGGCTGTATCCACCGCTTCTTTGGTCGATAGTCCACAAATCTTAACCTTTGTCAATCTGCAACTCCTTGATTCTCTGGGCTACATCTTCTGCCTGCATGAGAGCTGTTCCCACCAAAATTCCGTTAAAGGATGGTGCTACTCGTTCCGCATCCTGCCCTGTGAAAATAGCAGATTCAGAAATGTAATAGCGTCCTTCCTCAAAGTGTTGGGCCAAGTCTACACTGGTCTGCAAGTCGACTTCAAAGGTGGTCAAGTTGCGGTTATTGACCCCAATAATCTCCGCACCAAGTCTGTGGGCCACCTCTAGTTCAGCAAGATTGTGAGTCTCCACCAAGACCTCCAGACCAAGCTCTGTCGCGTAGTCATAGAGTTCCTTGAGGTGTTCTTCTGACAAGGCCGCGACGATGAGCAAGATAACTGTCGCGCCGGCATTGCGAGCACGGATGATTTGCTTTTCGTCAATAATAAAGTCCTTGTTGAGCGTCGGAATCTCTACCTGACTGGAAATCTCCCGCAGATAATCCAAATGCCCTTTAAAGAAAACCTCATCTGTCAAAACTGAAATCATCACTGCGCCGTTTGCTTCATAAGTCTGGGCCTGTTTCACAATATCCACATCGAGATTGATATCTCCCAGACTAGGGCTAGCCTTCTTGACCTCAGCGATTACCTGCAAACGGTCCTGGTGATTCTTCAAAAATTCTGCCAAGCGATAGGTCTGGCGCAAGGGCTGGATTTCCTCCAGCTCCATTTGCTCGACTTCACGCGCCTTCTGCTCTAAGATTCGTGCTAAAAATTCCTGACTCATTTTTGGTACTCCTGTAACAGTCTGAGTTTTTCAAGGGCCTTGCCACTAGCAGTTACTTGACGGGCCAAGGCAACTCCTTCCTTGATACTAGCTACCTTACCATTAGCATAGAAACCAAGACCAGCATTTAAAACTGTCGTTTCCAAGAATGGACTTGGTTCGTTTTGAAGAACGCTAAGCAAAATCTCTGCATTTTCCTGAGCATTCCCTCCACGGATATCTTCAATAGCGTAGCGTTTCATCCCCAAATCCTCTGGAGTAAAGCTTGATAAGGTGATTTCGCCATTTTCAAGAAGAGCAATCTTGGTTGTTCCGTTCAAGCCAGCTTCATCTAGCCCTTCTGGTCCAGCAACCACGATGGCACGTTTGCGACCCATATTTTTCAAAACCTGAGCTGTACTTTCTAGCAGTTCTGGACGACTAATGCCAAGCAACTGTGTTTCCAAGGCCATTGGGTGAATCAGTGGACCAGTCAAGTTCATGATTGTTGGAATTCCCAATTCCAAACGAGCTGGCATGATGTACTTCATAGCTGGGTGCATATTTTTGGCAAAGAGAAAGACGATGCCAGTTTTATCAAAGACCTTACCTAGTTCAGCTGGTTTGAGGTCAAGATTGATGCCCAATGCTTGAAGGACATCTGCCGAACCCGATTTAGAAGAAATCGAACGGTTACCGTGCTTGGCCATATGAATGCCGCCACCAGCCAAGACAAAGGCTGCAGTTGTGGAAATGTTAAAGCTGAAGGACTTGTCCCCACCTGTACCACAGTTGTCCATAGCATCATGAATTTCAGTTAGAATGTGTTGGGCATGCCCTCTCATAACTTGTGCAATAGCTGTGCGTTCTTCCGGTGTTTCCCCCTTCATCTTAAGGGCTAAGAGGAGAGAAGCAATCTGCGCTTCGGTTACACGCCCAGTTACGATACGCTCAATGACATCCGTCATTTCCACACCTGATAAATTTTCAAATTTTGCTAGTTTTTCAATAATCTCTTTCATCCTAGTTTCCTCACTTTACAACCTTCTCGATAAAATTCCGAATAGAAGACAAGCCATCTGGCGTTCCGATACTTTCTGGATGGTACTGGAAGCCATAAATCGGCAGGCTTTTGTGTTGAATTCCCATAATAGCTTGGTCATCAGTCGAACGAGCTGTCACTTCAAAGTATTCTGGCATTTCTTCAATCAAAATGCTGTGATAACGCATGACTGGACGACCATCCTCAATGCCTTGATAGAGAACAGATGGCGCTTCAAAGCTGATGTTGCTCTGTTTCCCATGCATGACTTTTGGAGCCAAACCTAACTGTCCACCAAAGACTTCTGCGATGGCTTGGTGACCCAAACAAATCCCTAGAATCGGCTTCTTACCTGCAAAGTCACGAATCATGTCTTCCATCTTTCCAGCATCAACTGGCCAACCAGGACCAGGAGAAAAGACCAGACCATCTGCTTTTTCAGCTTCTTCATACAGCTTGGGATCATCATTTCTCAAGACCTGCACTTCTGCAAAATTCCCAATGTACTGCGCCAAGTTATAGGTAAAAGAATCATAGTTATCAATCAATAAAATCATGGTCTTAGTTCTCCAATTCTAGTCATAGATTTAGCCTTGTTAATGGTTTCTTGGTATTCGTTTTGGGCGATGGAGTCATAGACAATCCCTGCCCCAGCCTGCACGTAGGCTGTTTGATTTTTGAGAATCATAGTTCGGATGGCAATGGCGAAATCCATATCACCCGTCGCAGACAAGTAGCCAATTGCTCCTGCGTATACACCCCGCTTTTCTGTTTCCAGTTCATAGATCCGTCTCATGGCCCGAATCTTTGGTGCTCCTGAAACTGTTCCAGCTGGAAGTATAGCTTTCAAGGCATCCATGGCAGTGAGGCCTGGAAGCAAACGTCCCTTGACCACACTTGTCAAATGCATGACATAGCAGAAGAGCTCCACTTCCATATACTTGGTAACTTGAACACTGGCTGTTTCAGAGATGCGGCCGACATCATTGCGCCCCAAGTCTACCAACATCTGATGTTCTGCTGTTTCCTTCTCATCAGACAGGAGGTCAGTCGCCAAGGCCTTGTCCTCTTCATCTGTAGCTCCTCTTGGTCGCGTACCTGCAATCGGATTGGTTGTCACGATGCCATTTTTGACAGAAACCAAACTTTCAGGACTGGCACCGATGATTTGATAATCCCCAAAATCATAGAGATAGAGGTAATTAGATGGATTGGTCACGCGGAGATTTCTGTAGAAGTCAAATGGATTTCCAGTAACTTCTGCTGAGAAACGCTGACTGAGCACGCATTGGAACAGATCACCATTACGAATCAAGTCACGAGCAGTTTCGACCATTTGCTCAAACTTCTGAGGAGCAATGTGCGGTTTGAAGTCCAGCGGAGATAAATCCAAGTCTTCAAATTCATTTGGAGCAGGAATGCGTAATTCTTCAAGCACTTGGTTCAAGGCTTTTTCCAAGTCTTCTTGACTGCGATGGCTATAAAGAGCATCCTCGATAACATGGATTTTTTCCTTCTTGTGGTCAAAGACCATATAGCTCTCATAGATAAAGAAATGCATGTCTGGCGTTCCAATGGTATCCTCAGGGATTTGACCGATTTCTTCATAGAGCGAAATCATATCGTAACCGAAAAAGCCAATAGCTCCCCCACCAAAAGGTAGGTCTGAATGGTGCTGGCTCTTATGAGTCACTTCATAAAGGAAATCCAAAGGATCCCGATCAATCACTTGACCATTTTGATAAAGGACTCCATTTTCAAACTGAATCTCAAAAACTGGATTATAGGCTAGGATAGAAAAACGAGCGGTTTCCTTGTCTCTCGGAATACTTTCTAAGATAACCTTGTGTTGCCCCTTTAGGCGCATATAAGCCAAGATTGGTGATAAGACATCTCCATGAATGATTCGTTCCATTGTAATTTCCCTTTCAATTGTACTTCTAGTCCGTGGCGACTGTATGAAAAATCCCCACGCAAAATAACTTGCGTGAGGACGAAATTCGCGGTGCCACCTCAATTATAGGATTTCTCCTATCTCTCATTCCTGTCTCAGATACCTCCTGTAACAGGCTGTGCGATAAAGGGCACTCCCTTGAGAATTATGTTTTCTTCTCTCGCTTCAGATGGACCCAACCTTACAGCTTTCTCTGCTTGTTTCCAGCAACCACAAGCTCTCTGTGAGAGAAAAGACTGTAATTTTTCCATCTATTATTTTTTAGCTTCTAGGTAGTCTGCAATCGCAGCTACATCTTTGTCTCCACGACCAGAGACATTGATGATGATAATGTCATCCTTACTTAGTTTCGGTGCACGTTTAACCGCTTCTGCGATGGCATGCGAACTTTCAATCGCTGGGATAATCCCTTCAGTCTTACTAAGAAGGAGCAAGGCTTGAACAGCTTCTTCGTCTGTCGCTGCTACGTATTCTACACGGCCTGAATCTTTAAAGTAGGCGTGTTCTGGGCCAACCCCTGGATAGTCCAAACCAGCTGAGATAGAGTAAACTGGCGCCAGCTCTCCATCTTCCTTAAAGACTGCATAGGTCTTCATACCGTCGACAATTCCGATACTACCCTTTGTCATAGTAGCTGCGTGCTTGTCTGTGTCAAGTCCGTGACCAGCAGCTTCGACCCCAACCAATTTGACTTCTTCATCAGCCACATACTGTGAAAAAGCACCGATGGCATTTGAACCACCACCTACACAGGCAATGACGTAATCTGGCAATCGTCCTTCTTTTTCTAAGATTTGACGACGAGATTCTTCACTGATGATCTTTTGGAATTCATGAACAATTGTAGGATAAGGATGAGGTCCCACAGCAGATCCCAAAACGTAGAAGGCTTCAAGGTCATTCATCCATGCTCCAAAGGCTGCATCAACCGCATCCTTGAGAGTTCGTGTCCCTGTTTCAACTGCGTGAACAGTTGCTCCCATCATCTCCATGCGGAAAACATTGAGACGTTGACGCTCCACATCCTCTGCCCCCATGTAGACATCACAGGCCATACCAAACTTGGCTGCAGCAGCTGCAGTCGCAACACCGTGTTGACCAGCTCCTGTTTCCGCGATCACTCGTTTTTTGCCCATACGTTTAGCAAGAAGAATTTGTCCTAAAACGTTGTTGAGCTTGTGAGAACCAAGGTGGTTAAGATCTTCGCGCTTGAGATAAATCTTAGCCCCACCTAAGTGATCTGTCAAACTTTCCGCAAAATAGAGTGGTGTTTCGCGACCTGAATAATCCTTCAAGTAATGGCGAAATTCTGCCAAAAATTCTGGATCATCCTTGTACTTGTCAAATGTCACTTCTAGCTCATCCAACAAAGCCTGAATCGGCTCCGGTACAAAACTACCACCAAATTGTCCAAAATAACCTTTAGTTGTCATAAAATTTTCCTCTTTCAGTATGAATCCGGCCGTTTTGTTTGCTTTTAGTAGTAGGCAAGGAACTGCAGATAGAACTCAAGTTCATCAAAGCGACTTAACGTCCTAATAAAAGATAAACAAAATGACCGAAAGAAAAAAGCCCACACACAGAATCTACTTCCGTGTGAGGGCGTTGGTAACGCGGTGCCACCTCAATTATAAAGGGGCTATCCCCCTTTACATCTCTTCCTTGTCTAACAACAAGTTGCACTGTAAGGTGTGCGCACCGAATTTTCATTGTTTCAAATTCATTTTTAAAATCAGCCCACTTTCACTACTTTCAACCACCTGTTCACAATCACCACAGGCTCCCTGAAGATCAAACATAGTTACTTTTCTGATTTATTGAGAATATTATATGTTATTGTTCTATCTTTGTCAAGATTTTTTTCCAGATCCGAGGATTTCTTCGGAAATTCTCACCAAAGTCTGAACGATATAATCAACTTCTTCATCGCTTAATTTTGTATGAAGAGGAAGCGTAATTTCATTTTCAAAGAAGGCATAGGCTCTTGGATAATCTGCCATATCAAAACCAAGATTCTTATAGGCTGTCAAGAGAGGAAGCGGTTTGTAGTGTACATTACTTGCAATTCCTGCTTTGGCCAATTCTTGGATAATACGATTACGCTCTTCTAGACTAGCACCTTCTACATGGGTGATGTAGAGGTGACGACAAGATTCGACAGTATCAGTCTTGTGTGCCAATGGGTGAATACGAGTACCCGCAAAACCACGATCATAGCGGTCCACGATGTCCTTACGACGTTGCAACAAACCGGGGTAACGATCCAATTGTACTAAACCAATCGAAGCCATGATATCCGTCATGTTACACTTGTAGGCTGGTGTTACGATATCGTATTCCCATGACCCCAGTTGCATCTTGGCAAGAGCGTCTTTAGTTTGACCATGAAGGGAAAGGATTTGGAATTCCTTGTACATTTCTTCGTCGTCAATCGCTGGATTGGCCTTCCAAGTCGCACTTCCTCCCTCAGCCGTTGTAAAGTTTTTAACGGCATGGAATGAGAAGGAAGTAAAGTCAGCGATAGAGCCAGCAGGGTGTCCTTTATAAGTTGATCCCAAAGCATGGGCACTATCAGAGACAATCACAATACGGTTAAAGACCTTTTGCCACTTGCTTGAAGCAGTAAAGAGGTCGCGTTTCTTCTCCACAATTTGGAACAAACGGTCATAGTTGCAAACAATCCCTGCAAGGTCTACTGGGATGATCACCTTAGTCTTTTCAGTGATGGCTTGCTCAAGAAGGTCATAGTCCATCTCAAACGTATCTGCTTGAATATCCACCATGACAGGTGTTGCTCCCACGTGAGTGATCACACTACATGAAGCTGTATAGGTCATAGCTGGAACGATGACTTCATCACCAGGTCCCACTTCCAAAACACGTAAAATCAACTCAAGAGCCGCAGTCGCAGAGTTGAGGCAGACAGTCTTAGGTGTCTGTGTGTATTGGGACAAGCGACGCTCCAGTTCTTTTGTCTTAGGACCTGTTGTGATCCAACCAGAACGTAGGGTATCCGCTACTTCAGCAATTTCAGCTTCGGTAATATCAGGTGGTGAAAATGGAATATTGTAATTTGGCATTGATTTGCTCCTTTTATCTGTACTCATTTTCTCATGACTACTTTATTTTAGTACCTCAAACACGGTTTGAAACATGATTTTGATGTCTCCAAGGAAACTAAACTCTCGGAGATAGGCGAGGTTATAGCGCATCTTTTCAGGGAGGACGTGTTCGACATAGGCCTGGTCAACCGACAGACCTTTCTCCGTCATTTGACTGATGATGGTGTCCTCATTCTTGTAGTTGATACTAGCTGGAGAGGTGATTCCTGCTGGCAAGAGCAAGGTCGCCATCATTTCAGGACTATACTGCTCCGTGTAGCGTGGCACCTCAGGTCGTGTCCCAACAAAGGACATCTCGCCTTTAAGGACATTGACCAGCTGAGGTAGTTCGTCCAAACGCACACGGCGAATGAAATTTCCCACTTTGGTAATACGGCTATCGTTAGCAGAAGTCACCAGACTTCCTTTTTTATCCGCATCCGTTACCATAGTACGGAACTTCCAAATCTTGAACGAACGGTTGTACTGGGTCACGCGCTCTTGCTTGTAAATGATAGGGCCCTTGCTATCCAACTTGATCCAAATGCTCAAGATAAGAAAGACGGGAGAAGTCAAAAGTAGTAAAACCAAGGCCAGAACCCAGTCCAGACAACGCTTGAAGATCAGCGAACCTTTCCTTTTAGAGACAAGCTGGTAGTAAGACTCAACCTCGCTTGATTGCATTTCCACGGGCAAGTCTTCCCATTTCAGCATGCTGTTTCTCCTTTGTTTTTATTATACTATTTGTCAACATTTTTCATTATACCACAAAATGGAAAAGGCGGTGCAAGAAATCTGTAATTTAGAGGAATTCTTCTTTAGGTAAGAGCCCCTGCCTGCAAACTATACATCTTGTGATAGGTTCCTCCCAAGTCCAAGAGTTCCTCATGTGTTCCGCTCTCAATAATGCGCCCCTTGTCCAAAACATAGATACAGTTGGCGTCTTGGATGGTAGAAAGGCGGTGGGCGATGGCAATAGTTGTCCGCCCCTGTCTCATCTTGGCCAGAGAAGCTTGAACCAGACTTTCTGTTTCAGAGTCAATATTGGCTGTCGCTTCATCCAAAATCAAGATTTTAGGCTGACTAGCAACTGTTCTGGCAAAGGCAAGAAGCTGGCGTTGACCAGTTGAAAAGCTCGAACCACGCTCGGAAACAGGGGAATCATAGCCCAGAGGAAGTTCTTGAATAAAGGAATCTGCATCCACAAAGGCAGCTGCAGCCTGGACCTCTTCATCACTAAGATCTTGATACATGGCGATATTGGACTTAATGGTCCCGTGATAGAGGAAGGGATCCTGCAAGACCAGACCGATGTTCTTTCTCAGCTCTTCCTGACTGAAATCCCTAATATCCACACCATCCAAGAGAACTCGCCCTGACTGGAATTCATAAAAGCGCATGAGGACATTGATAATGGAAGATTTCCCAGAACCTGTATGACCCACAAAAGCAATGGTCTCACCCTTGTTAACGGAGAAGGAAATATCATCCAGAATCTGATGTTTACCGTCATAAGAGAAACACACATGTTCAAAACGGATATTGCCTTCTTTGACTTTGGCTTGCCCATCTTTTTGATGAGGCTCATAGGTCCTCTCGTCTATTAGGGCAAAGACACGACCTGCAGACACCATGGAGGTTTGAAGGGTTGAAAAGTTTTGCGTCACCTCAATCAGGGGATCAAAGAGACGGTTGATGTACTGGATAAAGGCATACATGGTTCCGGCTGTTATCCCGATAGAAAGACCACGGTAGCCAAAGTAGGCCATCAAAACGGCATAACCTAGAAGTTTCAGTAAACTCATGGCAGGACGCAAAAAGAGGGCATCCAAGGCTACAGAACGGTTGGCGTAGACCAAGTGTTCTTGATTGATCTCATCAAATTCTGCCTGCAGGCGCTTCTCTTGATTAAAGGCCTGAATAATGCTGATTCCCTCGATATTTTCTGCCAGCTTACTGTTGATATCCGACAAGAGACTTCTGGTTTTTTCGATGATTTTGACTGATTTTTTCCGATAGAGATTGACCAAAAGGAAAATCAAGGGTAGAAAGAGCAAAACTAAAGCTGTCAAACGAAAATCCAGCACCAACATGGTATACAGAGTTGTCAGAAAGATAAAAACTGCTGAAATAAAGCTGGATAAAATCCCTGAAAACATATCACTGATGGTCTCGGTATCATTGGTCAAACGAGAAACGATGGAGCCTGCTGACGTCTTGTCAAAATAAGACATACCCAGTTTCTCCATATTGGCAAAGGCATCGCGACGAATATCCCTTACAATGCTGTAGGACACCCGCGCAAAGAGAAGATTGCCAACATACTGAACTAGAGTTTGCAGGATATAAAGACCATAGTAGGCTAATAAAACTGTAATAGCAAGTTGGTTAAGATTGCTCAGATACTGGTCGATAAAGTGGGAAGCCACAAGGGGAATGACACTTTTAATGACCGTCGTCGCAAGGAGAAAACTGAGTGCCAAAAATGTCAGGAGGCCATAGCGCTTGAGATAAGACATCAAGCGCTTCAATACAGTCCATTGTTCTTTCTTATTCTGCATCTTCTTCTCCTTTCATTTCCAGCTGCTGAGACTGGTAGGTTTGGGCATACCAGCCATCTAGAGATAGCAGGTCTTCGTGTGTACCCCGTTCTATGATTTGGCCATTTTGCAGGACTAAAATCAGATCTGCATGGACAACTGCACTGAGACGATGTGCTGTAATAATAGTTGTCTTGTCCTTACGCGTCTCCTTGAGATTGTTGATGATGGCATACTCCGTCTTGGCATCCACGGCCGACAAGGAATCATCTAAAATCAAAATATCCGGGTCTAGAATCATAGCCCGACTCATTGCCAGACGTTGCTTTTGCCCACCTGAAAGACTGACTCCTTTTTCACCAATCAACGTATCAAATCCCTGAGGCATATCTACAATATCTTGGTAAACTTGGGCTAGCTTAGTCGCTTCCTCAACTGCTGAAAGGGGCAAGTTAGGATTGCCAAAGCGGATATTGTCTAAGATAGAGGTCGCAAAGAGAAACCGGTCCTGAGGAACATAGCCCATGAGACCACGAAGGTCTGTCAGACGATAATCCCGAATATCATGACTGTTTAGGTAAATGGCTCCCTTATCCACATCGTATTCACGCAAGAGGAGCTTAATCAAGGATGTTTTTCCAGAGCCTGTCTGACCAACCAAGCCCAAGGTTTGTCCTTTTTCCAGACTAAAGTGAACATCCGTCAGTGTTTCCTCATTTTCAAAGGCAAAGCTGTCAATGGCGTACTCCAAACGTCCATTTTCAATACCGTCCAGAGGAAACTCAGGGTCTTTTACTGGCGATTCCTGAGATAAAAGATCCTCAATCCGTTGGTAAGAAACCTTCCCTCGCTGAGTAATATTAAAGAGGAAACCAATGGCCATAAGAGGCCAGACCAACATATCCAAGTAGCTGATAAAGGTAACCAGATTTCCAACCGTGATTTGCCCCTCCTGAACCATCAAGGAACCGACCAAAAGAGTTAAAACATAGGATGAACCAACAAACAAGAGAACCATAGGGTCAAAGAGGCTATCGTATTTCATGGTCTGGAGGTTCTTTTGGAAGGTCAATTCATTGACCGCTTGAAAGGACTTCAACTCATCCGCCTGATAACCGAATGACTTGGTCACTTTAATACCCGATACAGACTCCTGCACCTTGTTATTTAGTTCAGAGAAAGCAGCTTGTGACTCACCAAAGGCCTTGTGTGTCTTTCTCCCTAGACGACTAGTCGCATAAGCCATGAAAGGCAGGGGAAGAATAGCAACCAAGGTCATCTGCCATGAGATGCTAAAGAGCATGGTCAGCAAAGTCACCAGTGCCGTGATAGAAGCATCCACCGCAGACATAACACCTCCACCTGCGAGACGAGTTAAAGCATTGATATCATTGGTGGCGTGTGCCATCAAGTCCCCCGTCCGATAGGTCTGATAAAAGGCTGGCGACATTTTAGTAAAATGCTCAAACAAGCGAGACCGCATAATCTGCCCCAAACGGTAGGAAGTTCCAAGGATATACATGCGCCAAACATAGCGCAGATAGTACATCCCAAAGGCTGCTAGCAGTAGATAAAATAGATTAAGAAGGAGGGCCTGCTGGGTTAGTTGCCCCGACGTAATGGCGTCAATCACCCGCCCCATAACCATGGGAGGAATGAGATTGAGGACGGAAACCAAGACCAAGGCCACAATCCCGACTAAATAACGGCGCTTTTCCAACTTGAAAAACCACCAGAGTTTTTGAATAATGGACATAAAATCCCTTTCTGATTGCAAATGGAAACCTGAGGCCAAGACTCAATGAAAATCAAAGAGCAAACTAGGAAACTAGCCGCAGGCTGCTCAAAGCACTGCTTTGAGGTTGTAGATAGAACTGACGAAGTCAGTAACCTACATACGACAAGGCGACGTTGACGCAGTTTGAATTTGATTTTTGAAGAGTACAAGACCCCAGGTTTTTCTTATTCATAGGTTACGACTGAGACGACACCCTTGTCATACTCAGCGATAAAGATATTGGCAACATTGTCATACCCTTGTTTACTGAGGTTATCAAGCAGCCATTCTTCGCTCCGACCAATGGTCTCCAAAATTTCGACTTGGATCACACCGTCTGTGACAACAGGATACTTGGGATTCTCATCTCCCATTTGGACTACGATGAGTTGACCGTTTTGCTCCTGCATAGCGCGTTTGACCTGTTTCATTTGGAAAATTCCCTGACTACGGAGCTTAAGTGCTACGTCCGCTGCTGATAAACCAACCGAACGGCAGGCTTCTGGATCAATCTTCCCATTTTTGATGAGCAGGGTTGGCTTCCCATCAATCAAACGTTTCACAAAGTGAACATTATTATTCAGCCATTTGAGAGTCAAGACCAGAATGGTCCACATAATCAGGATAACTGCATACTGAAGGATACTGATGGCGCTATTGTAAATCACCCCGCCGATGATACCCCCAAGTACATAGTTCTGAATTTGATCTATTGCTGAGTTAGGCGCTAGGTTGCCCTTCCCTGTCACATTGATTACAAAAACCAGAGAAAAGAGCCCCAAGGCTAGTTTGATTAAAATTTCGATATAATTGAGTGTCATTTGTTCACCTCCACCAGTTCAATTGCATCTGTTTTATACAATTCGACTTTCTCTAACAGGTACTTGTCTGGCTCACTGCCGTTCAGGGCACGATAATAACGATCTCCTACCTTAAGAAGTGCTCCATCTGTGTTTGTGGAAGTATTAACATAGACTTCTGACTTGTCTACTCCCAAATCTTTGGAAACAACCTCGATGAAATGAAGTGAAGTTTGAAATTTATTGTTAGAAACTTGATTGTTTTGATAAGTCGTGATGCTGACCAAAAGGAGAGCTAATAAGGTCAGAGCTGAAATCATGACCAACTCACGAAATTTGGTTCCCTTTTTATCATGGTATGCCTTGAAAGCAAAAAAACCTGTCACAGCTAATAGAACAATCCCAAAGCCAACCATGATACCATTTTGCTGACCGATTTGGCTGAGTACATAGTCATAAGAATAGAATTTCATGTATTTTCACTCCCTTTCATAAAATCATTCTTAATTATAAACGAAAGAGGGTGATTTTTCAAACCATACGTTGGGGAAATGCGCCTTTTTTTGGTATAATATAGTCTGTAATCTGAATGAAAAAGGTAACTTTATGAAACTCATCTCATGGAATATTGATTCCCTCAATGCAGCCCTAACAAGCGACTCAGCTCGTGCAAAATTGTCCCAAGAAGTCCTACAAACCTTGGTAGCCGAAAATGCTGATATTATCGCTATCCAGGAAACCAAGCTTTCTGCCAAGGGCCCTACAAAGAAACACCTAGAAGTACTTGAAGAACTCTTCCCAGGTTATGAAAACACTTGGCGTTCCTCTCAAGAACCTGCTCGTAAAGGCTATGCTGGAACCATGTTCCTCTATAAAAAAGAACTCACACCAACGATCAGCTTCCCAGAAATCGGTGCTCCTTCTACCATGGACTTAGAAGGCCGTATCATTACCTTGGAATTTGATGCATTTTTCGTAACGCAAGTTTACACTCCAAATGCTGGTGATGGTTTGAAACGCTTGGAAGAGCGTCAAGTCTGGGACGTCAAATATGCTGAGTATCTAGCTGAGTTAGACAAAGAAAAACCAGTCCTTGCGACGGGTGACTACAACGTAGCCCACAAGGAAATTGACCTTGCAAATCCTGCCAGCAACCGCCGTTCACCTGGTTTTACAGACGAGGAGCGTGCTGGTTTTACCAACCTTTTGGCAACTGGATTTACCGACACCTTCCGTCACATTCACGGTGATGTCCCAGAGCGCTACACTTGGTGGGCGCAACGCAGCAAGACTTCTAAAATCAACAATACAGGCTGGAGAATCGACTACTGGCTCACTAGCAACCGCGTGGCTGACAAGGTGACCAAGTCTGACATGATTGACTCGGGTGCGCGTCAAGACCATACGCCGATTGTATTGGAAATTGAACTCTAAGGAGAAAGCTAATGGACTATCAAGCTGTCATTCCTGAATTTGTAGTATCTGACCTCGAAAAGTCACGCCACTTCTACTGCGATTTGCTGGGATTTTCTGTCGAATACGAGCGTCCAGAGGAGAAATTTCTCTTCCTCTCGCTTGAAGACTGCCAACTTATGCTAGAAGAAGGCAGCACAGAAGAATTAGCCCAACTAACCTATCCTTTCGGGCGCGGTGTCAATATTTCCTTTGGCATTGAAGATGTCCCCCAGCTCCACCAAAAACTGCTGGAAGCTGACTATCCTATCCATCGTCCGCTGACCAAAAGAGAATTTCGAGTGGGAAATAGCTTTATTTACCCTCATGAATTTGCAGTTTTAGATCCAGATGGCTATTTTTTAAGATTCAGCGAGTAGAAAAATAGAGACTGGAAAAATCTTTCGAATCAGAAAAAGGCATATTGTCAGGTCTTGAAAAATCCTGATAATACGCCTTTTATGATGAAAAATTCTTCTAATACTCTTCGAAAATCTCTTCAAACCACGTCAGCTTCCATCTGCAACCTCAAAACAGTGTTTTGAGCAACCTGCGGTTAGCTTCCTAGTTTGCTCTTTGATTTTCATTGAGTATAAATGTTAGCTTACAATTGAGCTTTTGCTCTTTTTTCTTCAATTTGTTCGTTTTTTATATCTAAACATTAACAAAATATTTGATTTATAAAGCTAATTGGTGTAAAATAAAAACATTGGCAGTAGCCTATTTAAAATTGAATATCATTTTACTTGTTTATGTCGTGAATTGGCACGACGTTTCTACAAGGTGCCGGAACACCTAACAATGAGTATGTCAGCTGAAGGTATGGTGTTGGCCATGCCTATTTTGGGGACTTACTTAGGGGATTAAGTAGGTCCTTTTTCTATTACATAGTAGAAACTCTAGACAAGCAAATGAAGCATCTTTTAGACTTTAGGAGGTCTTATGAAATTATTAGAAGAGCGCATCCTTGAGGATGGGCATATCTTGGGTGACAACATCCTCAAGGTGGATTCCTTTCTAACCCACCAAGTTGACTTTAGCTTGATGCGAGAGATTGGTAAGGTATTTGCGGAAAAATTTGCTACTGCTGACATTACCAAGGTCGTAACCATTGAAGCTTCAGGCATTGCCCCAGCCGTTTTTACAGCTGAAGCCTTAAATGTGCCCATGATTTTCGCCAAGAAAGCTAAAAACATCACCATGAACGAAGGCATCTTAACCGCCCAAGTCTACTCCTTTACCAAGCAGGTGACAAGCACCGTTTCCATCGCTGGAAAATTCCTCTCACCTGAGGACAAGGTCTTGATTATCGATGATTTCCTAGCAAATGGACAAGCTGCCAAAGGCTTGATCCAAATCATCGAACAAGCTGGAGCAAAAGTTGAAGCGATTGGTATTGTGATTGAAAAATCTTTCCAAGATGGTCGTGATTTGCTTGAAAAAGCAGGCTACCCTGTCCTATCACTGGCTCGCTTAGATCGTTTCGAAAATGGTCAGGTCGTATTTAAGGAGGCAGATCTCTAATGCAAAAACAAGAAAAACACTCACAAGCAGCCGTTCTTGGCTTACAGCACTTACTAGCCATGTACTCAGGATCCATCCTGGTTCCTATCATGATTGCGACAGCTCTTGGCTATTCAGCTGAGCAATTGACCTACCTGATCTCCACAGATATCTTCATGTGTGGGGTGGCCACCTTCCTTCAACTCCAACTCAACAAATACTTTGGGATTGGACTACCAGTCGTTCTCGGAGTTGCCTTCCAATCCGTCGCTCCTTTAATTATGATTGGGCAGAGTCACGGTAGCGGTGCTATGTTTGGTGCCCTTATCGTTTCTGGGATTTATGTGGTTCTGATTTCAGGCATCTTCTCAAAAGTTGCCAATCTCTTCCCATCTATCGTAACAGGCTCTGTCATTACCACGATTGGTTTAACCTTGATTCCTGTTGCTATTGGAAATATGGGAAATAACGTTCCAGAGCCAACTGGTCAAAGTCTCTTACTTGCTGCTATCACTGTTCTGATCATCCTCTTGATCAACATCTTTACCAAAGGATTTATCAAGTCTATCTCCATTTTGATTGGTCTAGTTGTCGGAACTGCCATTGCTGCTACTATGGGCTTGGTTGATTTCTCTCCTGTTGCGGCAGCACCACTAGTCCATGTCCCAACTCCCCTCTACTTTGGGGTGCCAACCTTTGAAATCTCCTCTATTGTCATGATGTGTATCATTGCAACGGTGTCTATGGTTGAGTCCACTGGTGTTTACCTAGCCTTGTCTGATATCACCAATGACCCAATCGACAGCACGCGCCTGCGCAACGGTTACCGCGCAGAAGGTCTAGCCGTACTTCTCGGAGGAATCTTTAACACCTTCCCTTACACAGGATTTTCACAAAACGTTGGTTTGGTTAAATTGTCAGGTATCAAGACTCGCCTGCCAATTTACTATGCTGCTGGTTTCCTAGTCCTCCTTGGACTCCTTCCTAAGTTTGGAGCCCTCGCTCAAATCATTCCAAGTCCTGTCCTTGGAGGTGCCATGCTGGTGATGTTTGGTTTTGTTTCCCTTCAAGGAATGCAAATCCTCGCCCGCGTTGACTTTGCTAACAATGAACACAACTTCCTTATCGCAGCTGTATCCATCGCTGCAGGTGTAGGTCTGAATAACAGTAATCTCTTCGTCAGCATGCCAACAGCCTTCCAAATGTTTTTCTCAAACGGAATCGTCGTAGCCAGCCTACTCGCCATTGTCCTCAATGCCGTATTAAACCGGAAAAAGAAATAAGAAAAAGAGGTGTGAGCCTCTTTTTTGTTTATCTATATCCTTACCTGTCTTTCTTCAGACCGCTGGCCTGTGATAAACATGGTAAAGGTGGCTTTGCAGACATTTCTGCCTTCTTGATTGGTGATATCGACATCCACGACACAGGTTGTGCGTCCATGATGGACACATTCTCCTTTAATGGTCAGCACATCGTCAAGTTTTCCTGCCTTGAGGTAGTTGATAGAGGATTGGAGCGTCACTCCATCAAGCCCCAACGAGATAACCACTAGACCACTAATCTGGTCACAAAGGGTAAAGAGATAGCCACCATGGGCATTGCCATAGTAGTTGAGCGACGAGTCCACTACTTTTGTCGTCACCACAACATGACCATCTCTCATTTTTTCTATTTCGTAATTTTCAAAGGCAGATATAGCGTCAAAATGAAAATCTTTCATCGTTTCCTCCTGATATTTCAAACGACACTATGATACTACTTTTTATAGGACTGTGCAAGGAGAAAGCTCCTAGTCTGGCAAAATTCCGACCTGTTCTACAAAGCGCATAAAGGCTGCTTGTCCTTGTTCTGTCTGCTTGTAAACCCCTGCGTCCTCCAAAACACGCGCAAAGATAGCACCCACAGAGTCCTTGACGATTTCAAGGGCTTTTTCTTTATCTGCTAGATCTGGATGTTGGGCTTTGAGCTGGTCTGCCCATTCCTGATGATAGTCTGCAACTGCTTCACCATCTCCTACAAGATAGCTGGCGACTTGCTCCACTTCTGCTTTCAAACGAGGTGGCAAGATAGCCAAGCCCATGACCTCAATCAAGCCGATATTTTCCTTCTTGATATGTTGAACATCCTTGTGGGGATGATAGATGCCATCAGGATGCTCTGGCGATGTCTGATTGTCTCGCAAGACCAAATCCAACTCAAACTGACCATCCCGTTTACGGGCAATGGGGGTAATGGTATGGTGTGGTGTCCCGTCTGTCTCTGCCAAAATCTGTACTTCAGGGTCTGAATATTGCCGCCATTCCTGCAAAATCTTATCAGCCAAGTTGATCAAATCTTCTTTGGAATCCGAAGTCAAACGTAGCACTGACATAGGCCACTTGACAATCCCAGCCTTGACCTGCTCAAAACCAGCAAATCGGAAAATCTTTTGCAAAGGAGCCAATTCCATAGGAAATACGTGACGGCCTCCTTGATAGTGATCATGAGTTAGAATAGACCCCCCCACAATCGGCAGGTCGGCATTTGAGCCTGCAAAATAGCCAGGAAACTGCTCTACAATAGCCAGCAGACGCTCAAAGCTCTGACGACTAATGGCCATAGGTCGATGCTGGCCGTCTAAGAAAATACAGTGCTCATTAAAATAAGCATAGGGCGAATACTGGAATCCCCACTCCTGACCAGCCATTTCAAAACGGATAATGCGGTGATTGCTACGAGCTGGATGGTTAACACGACCATGGTAGCCTTCGTTCTCTAGACAGAGCTGACATTGGGGATAATTGCTAGCTTGCACCAACTTGGCTGCCGCAATCTCCTTTGGATCCTTTTCAGGCTTAGAGAGGTTGATGGTAATCTCAAGCTCTCCGTAATCAGACGGTACACGATAAGCAATATTCTTAGCAATGGCCTTGAGCTTGATGTAGTCGTTTTTCTGGCTGAGCTGGTAAAAATCCCCTATCGCCTGCTCAGGAGATTGGGCATAAGTTGCCCAAAAGTCACGATTGACCTGACTTGGACAAGGGGTCACCAAGTCCATCAGTTCAGCACCAAGGATTTCACGCGCAGTCTGACTATCCTCAATCCTCTCTAATCGAACCGCTTCCTCGACTAACTGGTCCTTAAGGTCAATCAACTCATCCAGATCCGTCTCAACTTCCAAAACGCCTTCACCCACTCGTGCTAAGACACGATTGGTTAGGTAGATTCGATCCATTTCCTCAAATGAACTTTCAGTAATGACTTCCGTGATAAATGCATCTAGAACTCCTTGACTCATTGATTCTCCTTCTTACTTTCTAAATAGTCTCTGACAGCATCTAAATCCTGAAAAACTTGTTCTGTTTTATTTAAGAAAGACTGTGCTGGCATTTTCAAGTCTGGAATACAAATAACTGGTATCCCAGCTCTATACGCTGCTTCAATCCCTGCTTCACTATCCTCTAATACTAAGCAATTCTCTGGTAAAACATTCAAATCACTACAGGCCTTTAAAAATATATCAGGGTAAGGTTTGCTTCGCTTTACATCTTTTGCAAAAACTAGATGGTCAAATAGGGACAGTATCCCATTACTATCCAAAATCATTCTAGCTCTAGATTCAACACTTGAAGTTGCTAGAGCGATTGGAATACCTTCTCTTTGCAAAAAAGCAAGCAAATTTTTAGCACCTTTTTTTAAATTTACACCTTTGGCTAATATTCGAGCTTCCAGTTCATAAACTTTTTCCAAGGTTTGGTCAAAGTTCCAAGGTAAATCATAGGTATCTAAAAATCGTTGAACATTCTCCTCTTCCCTATGTCCACTGTATTCTCTAGAATATGTTTCTTCTGTGAAAGGAATTCCAAAATCTTTAAGCAATTCTTGATAAACTTTTAGAGAAATGATCTCAGTATCAGCTAATAAGCCATCTAAATCAAATATTACAGCGTCCATTTACTTCTCTCCTAGTCTAAAACGCGACTGCCACCTGCAACTTCAGCGATATAGAAGCTTGGAGCGTATCCAACGACTTCCTCGTAGTGCTTGCCTACAGCTTCCTTAAAGGCCTCAACAGTATCTTTTTGCACCAAGGCAATGGCACAGCCACCAAAACCTGCTCCTGTCATACGAGCACCGAGAACACCTTCTTGATCCCAAGCTGTATGAACAAGTGTGTCCAATTCCAAACCAGTTACTTCATAATCATGCTCAAGAGAAACGTGTGACGCATTCATCAAGCGACCAAATGTTTCCAAATCACCTGCTTGAAGGGCTACTTGAGCTTTAAGGGTACGTTGGTTTTCAAGCACAGCATGGCGAGCACGTTTTATACGATTTTCGTCTCTAATCAGATAGCTATATTGGTCAAAGGCCCACTCATCCAACTCACCCAAGGTCTGAATATCCAAGGCAACTTGCAATTCTTCCACTGCTTTTTCACACTCAGCACGGCGTTCATTGTATTTAGAGTCCGCCAGTTCACGACGTTTGTTGGTGTTCATGATAACAACGACATTGTCCTTCAAATCAAGTGGCACCAAGTCGTACTCCAAAGTGTTGGTATTCAGGTAAATGGCACGTTGGTCAGCACCCATACCGATAGCAAACTGGTCCATAATACCAGAGTTGACTCCGATAAAGTTATTTTCCGTTTGTTTTCCAATTTTTACCAAATCCAAACGGTCTAGTTTTAAATCAAAGAGATGCTCTGCCACGACCCCTGTCAAAAGTTCCAAGGATGCTGAAGAGGACAAGCCTGCACCATTTGGGATATTTCCATAAACATAAAAATCAAACCCTTTGTCAATCACATGCCCAGCTTCTTGCAAGAAATGAAGAACCCCTTTTGGATAGTTGGTCCAGCTGTGCTCTTTTTCAAATTTGAGGTCAGCAAGAGGCACTTCGATGATACCCTTGTCCTCAAAGTTGGCTGAGTAGAAACGCAAAACTTGGTCGTCACGTTTGCGAGCCGCCCCATAAGTTCCCAAGGAAATAGCCGCTGGAAAAACGTGACCACCGTTGTAGTCCGTGTGTTCACCAATCAAATTGATACGACCTGGTGAAAAGAAAGTTTGGTCTGCTTCTTGACCAAAAACGGCAAGAAAATCTTTGCGAAGGGCTTCAGTAGTAAGATGTTGTGTCATATGAATTCTCCTTTGACTGTCCGTTAAGTCACCTTAACGTGTAATCGTTTTCTTCTATTGTATCCAAGGCTTCTAGCAAGGTCAATCCTTTTTACTAAAATTTTACTAAACAATCGGTAAAAAGAAGAAAAATATGATATACTAACCTAAAAGGAGGAGGATTTATGGCTACCTTAAAAGACATTGCACAGCTAGCCTCTGTTTCTATCGCGACCGTATCCCGTGTCCTCAACCGCGATCAGAGCCTATCTGTTACAGAAGAAACCAGACACCGTATATTAACCGTTGCTGAAGAGCTGGGCTATACTAAGCACCTCAAGACAGGCGAATCCCACAAACCCAAACAAAAGATTGCCATTATCCAATGGGTCGGCGAACAAGGGGAGTTGGACGACCTCTACTACTACCAGATTCGTCTCGGTATTGAAAAAAGAGCCCAAGAGTTGGACTATGATATCTTGCGCTATTTTAATGACCATCCTTTTACCCTCAGCGAGGAAGTGATTGGCATTCTCTGCATCGGAAAATTTAGCCAAGCTCAGATTGCTGCCTTTGAAGAATACCAAAAACCTTTAGTCTTTATAGACAGCGATACCCTCTCACTAGGTCATACCTGTATTATTACTGACTTTTACACTGCTGTGAAACAAGTTGTAGTCCATTTCCTCAGTCAAGGTATGAACCGTATCGGAATTCTCACAGGCCTTGAGGAAACAACCGACCAGGAAGAAATTATCCAGGATAAGCGGCTAGAAAATTTCAAAGACATTACCCAAGCAAATGGAATCTACCATGAAGAACTGGTCTTTCAGGGGAGCTTTACTGCTCAGTCTGGCTATGACTTGATGAAGGAGGCCATTCACAAGCTGGGAGAACAACTCCCACCAGCCTTTTTCGCCGCCAGCGATAGTTTAGCCATCGGTGCCCTTCGTGCTCTCCAAGAAGCTGGAATCAGCCTACCAGACCGCGTCAGCCTCGTTTCTTTCAACGACACTAGCCTGACCAAGCAGGTCTATCCTCCTCTTTCTAGCATTACCGTCTATACCGAAGAAATGGGCCGAGCAGGCATGGATATTCTTAACAAGGAAGTTCTACACGGTCGCAAAATCCCTAGCCTAACCATGCTGGGAACCAGACTGACTTTGAGGGAAAGTACGCTGCCATAACTCAACAAATATACCAACGCAAAAAATCCTAATAGAAATTCTCAAATCTCCATTAGGATTTTCTTTGTTAATCCATCACAATCATAGACTTAATGGTTTTGCGATCATCCATGTCTTTGTATGCTTGGTCAATATCTTCTAGTTTATAACTTGAAGTAAAGACACGGCCTGGATTGATATCACCATCAAGGACAGCTTTGAGCAAGAATTTCTTGTCATAGGTGGTGACAGAAGCTGATCCGCCAGCCACAGAAATGTTTTGAGCAAAGGTAGAACCGAGCGCACGGTTATTGTAATGAGGAACACCAACGAAGCCTAAACGTCCACCATTGTGAAGAACCCCAAGGGCTTGATCTACGGCTGCTTCAGTCCCAACACATTCAAGGGCTGCATCTGCTCCACCACCAAGTATTTCACGGACTTTGGCAATTCCCTCTTCGCCACGTTCAGCCACAACAGCTGTCGCACCTGATTCCAAGGCCATCTTTCGGCGATCTTCATGACGACTCATAAGGATAATTTGTGATGCACCACGCATTTTAGCGACGATAACAGCACATTGGCCAACAGCCCCATCCCCGATAACGACAACCTTGTCCCCTTTTTGCACATTAGCAACACGCGCTGCATGGTAACCGGTCGGCATGACATCAGCTAGCGTCAAGAGGGATTTTAGCATACCTTCTGTGTAGTCTGAGGGTTGCCCTGGAATCTTGACAAGGGCCCAATTAGCAAAGTGGAAACGGATGTACTCTGCTTGGACCCCGTTAGACCAGTTGGTGCCAATATGGCGGTCACAAGTCCCATCATAGCCAGCGCGACAGGCATCACACTCCCCACAGCCATGGGTGAAAGGTACAATGACAAAATCTCCCGGTTTGACCGTTGTAATAGCCTCTCCGATTTCTTCGACAATTCCAATGGCTTCGTGCCCACTATTTTGATGGCCGGATTCAATATCTGGATTACGGTAACTCCAGAGGTCCGAACCACAAACGCAAGTACGGACAATGCGGATAATAGCATCATCTGCTTCTATAATTTGCGGACGTTCAATTGTAGCAAGTCCAACCTGGCCTGCCTTTGTATATACTGCTGATTTCATTTAAAATTTTCCTTCCTTGTAAAGTTTAATTTTGTGATTCAAGCGATTTAAAGCTACCTGTAACTGAGACAAGCGCTCCTCTAATTTTTTCTTTTCGTCTTCTAAAATACCAAGCCTTTCCTCTCTCGTTTCATCCCCCTTTTGGTAGAGCGACATATAGTCAACTAAACTGTCTACAGAGACACCCGCCGAACGAAAACACTTAATAAATTCCAACGCTTCTATATCTTGATCTTGAAAGTCACGAATTCCAGTTGCGGTTCGAGTAATCGGTGGCACAAGACCAACTCGCTCATAATACCGAATCGTATCCGCTGAAATTCCCAATAAGTCGCTGGTAGATTTAATATTCATATACTAGCCTCCTTTCATGTTCTTCACTGAATTTAAGCAACTATAACTCATTCATCTTATTATACAACTTCGAGTTGACTCCAAGTCAAACATTTTGCATCTAATAGAAAAAGTTTTTTTAATTACCAAACAACTAAGTAAAGTTTATACAGAGCCTTATAGGATCAAACTTTTAAAATATTTAAACAGGAAAGAAAATACTCTATTTTAAATAACATAGGGGCTTAATCATTCTTTACTTTTTACTAATGATGCCCATGGTTCTGCTCTAAGGCTGTCACCCTCCGCCTATGTTGCGCATGATTGCTTTGACTGCTATCCACTTCAATAGTGATATTCTGCACGCCTCTTTCTTCTAAACATTGACGCACCACTTCTTTGGTCTCCATCATCTGCTCCCAGTCCTTGACACAAATGTGGACAACAGCATTGTTCTCTAGACCGTCCATGGACCAAATACTAAGTTGGTTAACACTTTTGACATTGGCCAGAGCCTCTATATCCTTCTCCAAATCATTTGTCTCGACGCCTTCTGGCACAGCATCTAGGAAAATTTTTAGTGCGCTCCAAAAGCGAGGAATGGCTTTCGACAGAATAAAGATAGAAATAACCAGAGATAAAAGCGGATCGAGGATATACCAGTCCGTAAATCGAAGAATAATCGCCATTAGAATGACGGCCAACCAACCAAGAGTGTCTTCCAAAAAATGCAAGCTAAGAATTGACTCGTTCTTTGTCTTTCCTTTACGAACTACCAGACTTGCTAGCACATTAATGGCTACTGCAATGATTCCCAGCCAGAGGATACCTTTCTCATTGACGGGTTGCGGATGAACGATCTTTGTGATATTTTCCAAGATCACTAGGACAGACCCTATCATAAGAATCACAGCCGTTAGCATGGCCCCTAAAAGACTAAAACGTTTGTAACCCAAGGTGTACTGTCTATCTTCTTCACGGTTTGAAATTGTTTCTAAAAGGGCTGAGATACCAATGGCTATAGCATCCCCCAAGTCATGAACAGAATCAGCAAGAACTGCACTCGAACCAAAGATTCCTCCTGCGATAAACTCGACTATAGCATAGCTTAAATTTAAGAAAAAAGCTAACCAGATAGATGTTTTAGAACTCATTTCTCTCCCTCCTTTGGTATAATGGGTATATACATACTTCTTTCATTTGTATTATCTAATAAAATCCAAAGAAAGGATAGAAGCAAACTGTCAGCCATGTTCAGTTCTGAACAGTTTGTCTCAAATGTCTACATGCCAAAAAGAGACCGGCAAGTCAACAAGACAAAAAAAGCCATCTATCAAGCTTTTTTACAACTTTTGAACGATAAAGGCTATGATGCCACTACTGTTCAGGATATCATTAACCTAGCAGATGTTGGACGTTCTACTTTTTACTGTCATTACGAAAGTAAGGAACTCCTTTTAGATGAGCTCTGTCGCTACCTCTTTCATCATCTCTTTGAAAGGGAAGGACACTTTACTACCGAGGACTACCTCGCACATATCTTTTTACATTTTCAGAAAAACCAGGACCATGTCACCAGTCTCCTTTTTTCCAAAAACGACTACTTCCTCCGTCAACTACACAAGGAACTCGAACACCACGTTTATCCCATGGTGGCGGATGACTTGCAAGAGGCCTATCCAAACATTCCGGCCTCCTACCTCCAGCATTTTGTTGTGACGAACTTTATCGAGACCCTAACTTGGTGGCTAAAAAAAGGAAAATCCTATACCGAAGAGCAAGTGGTGAGATTTTACCTTGATGTAATAGAGATGACCTCCTCTACAACTCCACTTGATAACTAAGCCTGTAACTCAGAAAGGAACCAACTATGTTAACTTCGATGATTCTAGGAATACTAACAATTGTACTAGCCCTCGCCTTCTCATTGCTTCACCTTGCTGCTGCTTTTTCAGCTATGAAACAAAAGAACTACAGTCTAGGAAACAAGTGTATCTTGATCGGCAGTTGCCTCACCTCTCTGGCTCTAGCCATCTTTTACTTTGTCCCACTTGCAACCATTCTTCTATGGATTGTGGGTTCGAGTATCGTCTGCTATGGTGCCTACTGGAACGGCCAACAGAAAGAACACCAACATATATCGCACCACGTTATTCGTATAACGAGTGCTATTGTCATTACGGTATTATTCATTTTGCTCTAACACAAAAAAAGGATCATCTGATCCTTTTTTTACTTTTTTAAGCGCTTTTTGCTGCCTTGCTCCACTGATACCACCCAACTAGACTATTGATGAGATAAATTAGGTATTTCTCTTGGATTTGCAGGCTTTCTCCCCACCAGAGATAGATAGAAAAGACATTGGTAGCTGCCCAGAATATCCATTGTTCACGGTAAACAGCTGTCATGAGGATTTGCCCTACCCCATTGGTCGCATCGGTGATGGAATCGCGATAAGGACGATTGGCTCCGATAGACTGATAAATGAACCTAAATACCAACCACCAAAGAACACTAATGGAAAGATACTTGGTCCAACCCTTGCCGTCCAGTTTACGTGCGACAAACTCTTGTTGTTCTTTCTTAAACTGGGCTTGATAAATCCAAACCAAGAGACCAATTGGCTGCATAATTGTAAAATAGAGAGTTGTTAAAACCTCACCATAGAAGCCTTTTTGAAGGGCAAGCACCAGATAAATGATGGAATTAATCAAACCAAATAGGTAGTTACTAGCACGACCTTCAGCTTCTCAAAGAGCAGAAAAAAGGTTAGTAAGGCTTGAGAGATGAATCATTTTAAAGGCAAACAATTCCAACAAGACGTCATCATTGTCGCTGTTGGTTATTACCTACGTTACAATCTGAGCTATCGTGAAGTTCAGGAATTGCTTTATGACCGTGGAATAAATGTTTGTCACACTACGATTTATCGGTGGGTTCAAGAATACAGTAAAATCCTCTATCATCTCTGGAAAAAGAAAAATAAACAGTCCTTCTATTCGTGGAAAATGGATGAAACCTATATCAAAATTAAGGGGCGTTGGCATTATCTCTATCGAGCGATTGATGCGGACGGTTTAACATTGGATATCTGGTTACGAAAGAAACGTCGAGCAGACGATAACAGCTATAAGTTAGAAAATACCGCCTATCAAGAAGATAAAGCACGCAAAGCAGAAACCGAAGATAAGCTAGCTATTGAAGCAATGAAAAGCAAGTACACCACGCTATTGCTAGAAAATATGTTGCTAAGTCCGTTTGAAATGCAAGATACAAAAATCATGGCAGGATTGCAAGTCCATGTTTACCCCCTCTATGACGAACTGAAAGAATTAAGAGGGATAAATAGTGTTAAAGACCACTTGTCTTATGTTGCCAGCAGACGTGAAGAATATTCTAAGCATAATATCGCACGCTACCTCAAAAAAGCCATTGAACAATATCTACCAACGGTTAAAAGGCAGGACTTAAACCATGAGTGAAGACTTAAAAACGATCAAAGAGCTGGCGGATGAGTTGAGTGTTACAAAACAAAATATTCAATATCACTACCAAAGGTTACCAAAAGAATTACAGCTTAAAAGTTCCAATGGGTCTAATCTAATAAATTCTAAAGCAGAAAAAATAATTTTAGGTAAAGTAGAAAGTAGTAGCAAATCAAATACCAAAGACCAACAAATAAGTAGCAAAGACCAACAAATAGAAAAACTAACTAATTTGTTAGACCAGTAACAACGATTAGCCTTGCAAGATAAAAAGTTGCTAGAAGAATACAAGGCGGAAAATGATAACTTAAAAGCCCTCAAAATGCCCTCACAGGAAACAGAATTCAAACACTTAGACAATCAATATAAAGATGAAGTGAACGCTCTTAAAGAGAAGTTGGAAAATTTACAGGAACAAATCAAAGATCAAAAAAGGATAGAAGAACAAGAAAAACCAATAAAATGGTGGGGACTATGGCGAAAATAGATGATTCAGTTAAAAAAAAGTTCCAGAATTGCGATTTAAAGGATTCACGGATGAATGGGAACAGCGTAAGTTGGGAGACGAAGTTCGAATAGTGATGGGACAGTCTCCTAATTCAGAAAATTATACTGATGATCCTAATGGGCGCTAAAAATGCGAAGACCTATGAAGACCTATTTTGTATTAGTCAAACAAAAAATCCAAAAGAAATGGTATATGATTATGACCATGAAACAAAGTAAAATCAAACCGAGTGATCTGAGGAAGCACCCGATGATCATGAAACGTTATTAAACACAAAAGTCACCCATGTGAGTTCTTGCCAGAAGCTGAAGTTAATCCTTCAACCTGGAAAACCCGCAGAGGTGACTTTTTCTATACATCTCGATTTTTCTGGCAATAATCATTAACCGATAAATATGTCTGTGAATCACCCAGCGACTCCGCTATGTCCATAATCCGCGGTGGTAGTAATCCCACTCGCTGGACAAGTTCGTGATTGCTGAACAATTCCCGTGGACTGCCGGCGAAGCCAAACTTCCCGTGTTCCATAACATACACCGACTCAAACTCGGCGGCGACCCAATCCATGTCATGGGTGATGGTCACAACTTGGTGGCCCGAATCAGCCAACTGATGGAAAATTGCGGTCAACTTGCGCCGGCTTTCCCAATCAAGCGACATCATCGGCTCATCAAATAAATAAATCGCCGGATCCACTGCCAAAACTGTGGCAACGCTCAACAGCTTGCGTTCCGACAATGACAGGTCATATGGACTTTCAGCTGTTTTATCATCCAAGCCAACTCTTTTTAGAGCCGCTAAAGCCCGCCTCGTAATCGTGTCGTGGTCATCCATGACCTGCGCGACATTCCACTCCACCTCTCGTTGAACGGTCGGGTTGAAAAGCTGATCGTCAGGATTCTGAAAAGTAATCCCAACCTTCAGTAACTTTTCGACTGGTTTAAGATCATTAAAATTTTCTCCATCGATCTTAATCACACCGGTTTGTGGTATCAGCAAACCCGTCAACAATTTGAAGAGCGTTGATTTGCCGGCACCATTTTGGCCGACAATCGCCACCATCGGATCGGCGAAGTGTTTGTCTTCAACATCCAAGCTAAAGGACCGTTCCGGATAAGTGAACGTCAGGTGGCTCAGTTCAATTGTGGACATAACGAACCTCCTTCAGATCAGCGTAATTCACCGGATACCGGCCATCAGCCAAGTGCCAATCCATTTTTTGAGCAAGTTGCTGGATTGTCGGGGCTGGAATCTGCCAGTCAGCTGCCAAATGATTAAACACCTCACCCGGCCTGCCCTGGGCTACCATTTGACCCTCGTGCAGCACCCACACAACGTCGGCGACTTCGCACAAATCGTCAATTTCACTGGTGACAATGAAGACAGTCGTCTCTTTGACTTGGGCTAGCCATTGGAAAAATTGCCGGCGGCCAAGGGGATCCATCTCACTGGTCGGATCATCCATAATCAAAACAGCCGGATTAGCCACAATCGCCGTGGCAATTGCCAACCGCTGGATCTGACCACCGGAAAGGCTCTCGGGACGCAAATTCAGCTGTTCAATCAGCCCCATTTGCGTGGCAACTTCTTCAACCCGTTTTTGAATCAGTCCTTCAGCCATTCCCTGATTAATCAAGTCAAAGGCGATTTCATCGGCAACCGTGTCTGCCAACCCGCTTAGTTGGCCAGCTGGATTTTGCAGTACAACTCCATTCATGGCATTATAAACGGGCCAATTGTCGGACACTCGCTGGCCAAACATGTGCCAATCGCCCTCAATCTCAGCAGACACAATTTTGGGAATAACCCCTGCCAGCACACGGCACAAAGTCGATTTGCCGGAGTGGCTATTCCCGATAATCCCAACCACCTGGCCAGTATGAACCTCCACGTTAATCTGACGCAGTTGTGGTTGCTCAGTACCCGGATAACGGGTGGTCAAATTTTCAATTACAATCCGTTTATCTTCGTCCATATCTTCCACCCAATCAATAAAATTGCCAATCCAGTCAGACCAATGTGCAGCGTCCGCGACAGGCGATACACGCGCTGGGAGGTTCTGACAGTCCGGTTGAGATTATCAAAACCTCTCAGTTGGAGAGAAATCGACCGCGTCATCGATTGATCCAAGGTCTTAATCACCAATGGAATTAGAACCGGCAGGACTGACTTTAATTTCTGAATCAACGTTTTTTGCGGATTGGTTCCGCGAACTTTTTGTGCCTGCTGGATTTTCCGCATATTGCGCATCATTTCCGGCAAAATATAACACACCGACATCAGAACGTAGACGGTTTTATAAGACAATCCGGACAGTTCCAAATAGGCCGCGTTTTCTGAAATACTCGTGGTCACCATAAAAAAGCCACTGGTCAAAATAATCACCAATACTCGACAACCCAGAGTGGTGGCGTAAATCAGGCCTTCTTTGTAGAACGACACCCCAAGCACAGAAAACAGCACAGTTTGATTCCGACTGTAAAATAACCCTTGGATGATCAGCATGGTGCAAATCAGAAACAGGCTGAATCCCAGCGCCTTAAAGGTGGTAGAACTCAATTTGGAAAATAACAATAGCAGTGTTGCGACAAGAATTAATCCGGCCTGAAGCAATAAATTCATACTGGCAAAGCTCAACAACGTCATGTCCAAGATGAACAAGAGCTTAGTAATCGGATCGATCACCTGGTACCACTTGAGCTTGACCCGTGGCGCTCCAGAAATCAATGTTTTATCAGTCATCATTTATCATCGCTAAAGAAGTGCACCATCCGCTTCGGCAGCTGACGATAGATGAAGAATGCCAGGTAGGCCACGCAGACTTTATCCAAAATATCCAAGACAAACTCATCGGTAAATGAGGCCAGCCACACTGGTGCATGATTGGCGACCATTACCGCAAACAATGAGTCACCCCAAGCGATACCGGTCTGACCACCCCAAAAGATGACGTTGAGTGGCGTTGAAATGACAGCTGAAACGATGGCAATAATAATAGCAGAAACAAATACTCGTCGCGCTGACGAGAACCACCCATTGGCGTGCAAAACTCCGACAGCAATCCCAATTCCGATGCTGGTAATCGCATACACGGTTGAAATTGGCGATAAGGTCAGCCCATAGATCACGTTGTTGATGAAACCACTAATGGCACCGGCAACCGGCCCAGCCAACATGCTGGTAAGAAAGGTTCCCAAAGACCCCAGCCAAACGGGCAACTTTAACCCCTCCGCCAAGGCTTTGGCAACATAGTTAATCCCCACGGCAGCGGGAATCAAAGTCATGGTGGCAGCACTTAACTTAAATTTCCACATACTGGTACGATGAATCGGTTCTGTTTTCATAATCTTCTCCTTTTGTTTTTTAAGAGCCGTGTCTGGATAGACTTTCGGACGCAACGCTCTATTATATATCTACTGAACTGTCTATACACAAGATTTCCATCCTTAGTCGACATGAGCTGGAAATCCTTATTTGTTAAGTAGTTCACAACACATTATACACCTATTATCTGAATAGTCAAGTGTATTTACAGTAAAATTTTAGAAAATCCTGAAAATTTCCTCTTATTTTCCATTTAAAAATGAAAATCATTAATTCTGACACCAAAAAAGCCCAGATAAGATTGCCTGAGCATTTTTTTATATGGTCGTTTAAGCAAGTTGAGTTTAGCATTTTCAAACTATTTCTTCAACAAACCTTGTTCTTGTAAAAACTCCTTGGCTACTTGTTCTGCTGACTTGCCTTCAACTCCGACTTGGTAGTTGAGCTGGCTCATCTGGCTTTCAGTAATTTTACCTGCTAGTTTATTGAGAACTGGCTCCAACTCAGGATGTTTCTTGAGAAGAGCTTCTTTCATGAGTGGAGCCCCTTGATAAGGTGGGAAGAGTTGCTTGTCATCTTCTAAGACCTGCAAATCATAACGCGCCAATTCCGCATCAGTTGAATAGGCATCCGTGATTTGAATATCGCCTGACTGAATTGCCTGATAGCGAAGGGCTGGCTCCATGGTCGCTACATTGAGGTTAAGACCATACATTGATTGCAAGCCCTTATTTCCATCTTCACGGTCATTAAATTCGAGAGTAAAGCCTGCCTTTAACTGTCCTTCCACTTTTTTCAAGTCTGAAATGGTCTTCAAGCCATATTCTTGAGCAATTTTTTTCGGAACAGCTACAGCGTAGGTATTTTGATAAGACATAGGTTTGAGATAGGCTAGATGATCCTGTTTGGCAATGCCATCACGCGCCACATCATAAACCTGATCTGGCTCATGACCTACCTTGGGTGATGGCTGAAGCAAACTTTCAGTCACCGTACCAGTAAATTCAGGATAGATGTCAATATCGCCTTTTTTCAGAGCTTCATAGAGGAAGCTTGTTTTCCCAAAATTCGGTTTAACAGTCGCAGTCATACTGGTATTTTCCTCAATTAGGAGTTTATACATATTAGCCAAAATTTCTGGTTCTGGTCCCAATTTCCCAGCAATCACCAAGTTTTCTTTCTCTTTTTGAGCTAAGAGGGCTGGACTATAAGACAGACCGAGTAATATGGTCACCAAGGCAAAACCAGAGAAAATCGTCCGCAATTTTGCTTTTTCCATCACTTTTAGCAGGAAGTTAAAGGCAATAGCCAGCACTGCAGAGGAAAGTGCCCCAATCAAAATCAGACTGGTATTATTACGGTCAATTCCCAAAAGGATAAAGGAACCCAGTCCCCCAGCACCAATCAAGGCTGCCAAGGTCGCCGTACCGATAATCAAGACCGCTGCCGTCCGAATCCCAGACATCATAACAGGCATGGCAAGTGGAATTTCGAATTTCTTGAGACGTTCCCATCTGGTCATCCCAAAGGCAATCCCAGCCTCTTGCAGACTTGGATCAATTCCCTTCAGCCCAGTGATGGTATTTTGTAAAATCGGGAAAATCGCATAAATCACTAGTGCTGTCAAAGCAGGCAAGGTTCCAATTCCCATCAAGGGGATGAAGAGCCCCAACAAGGCCAAAGAAGGGATGGTCTGGAAAATCCCTGCAATCTGCAAAACCCAGTCCGCCATCTTTTCATGATAACGAAGAAATACCGCTAAGGGGACTGCAATAAAAATAGCTAGTAACAAGGTCAAAAGTGACAACTGCAAATGTTGAGATAGAGCTGTTACCCAATCACCAAAACGATCCTGAAAAGTTGATATCAAATTAGCCATGAACACTACCTCCAAACAAGTCTGCTACAAAGTCTGTTGCAGGAGCCTTTAAAATCGTCTCAGGATTCGCCACCTGACGAATCTCGCCATCCTGCAAGACAGCAATACGGTCCGCCAATTTCAAAGCTTCATCCGTATCATGGGTCACAAAAATCGTTGTCATCCCAAACTCTTTATGCAATTCTTTCGTCAGAACCTGTAGCTGTTTTCTCGAAATAGCATCCAAGGCTGAAAAGGGCTCATCCATGAGGAGAATCTTAGGCTGACCAATCATAGCACGGACAATGCCGACCCGTTGCTGTTCTCCACCAGATAATTCACTAGGAAGTCGATGTCCATACTCGGATACTGGTAAACCAACCTTAGCCAAAAGCTCTTCTGTTTTCTTCGCAATTTCTTCCTTAGTCCAGCCCTTCATCTCCGGAATGAGAGCAATATTTTCCGCAACCGTTAGATTGGGAAACAGAGCAATGGCCTGTAAAACATAACCAGTAGAAAGACGAAGTTCCCGCTCGTCATAGTCTTTGATGCGTTTACTGTCCATGTAAATATTTCCATCAGTCGGTTCCAAAAGACGGTTAATCATCTTGATCATGGTCGTCTTACCGGACCCAGAAGGCCCAACTAAAACCATGAACTCCCCATTCTCAATCCGTAAATTGACATCTCTCAAAACATCTTTTTCTGTATAGCGTAGCGCTACATTTTTGTATTCAATCATTCTTTGTCCTCAATTTAAAATTTTCCTCGGTTGGTCAAGTCTTCTACCTTAGGCATAACTTCCTTATTATCCCAATGCTCCACAATCAAGCCATTCTCCAAACGGAAGATATCGTACTGGGCATAGGCAACTTCGTCAATCTGAGTCTGTCCATAGCTGACCACATAATTTCCTTGTCCCAAAAGCTGGAAAACAAAGTCGAAAGTGACACCATGTTCCGCCACATAGTTTTTATAAGCCTGACTTCCTTGGCCAATCTCATGATTATGCTGAATCAAATCGTCCGCCACATAATCACTCCACTGCTCCAGCTCCCCATTTTGGAAAATTTCTGTCAAGAAACGGCGAACCAACTTTTTATTTTCTGCTGTTTTGTCCAAATCCGTGATTTCAAAATCTCCAAAGATCTGATCTAACTGTTCATTTTCTGGAGTTCGATAGTAGTCAATAACATCCCAATGTTCTACGATACGGCCATTCTCATCCGCACGGAAAGTATCTGTCGTCACCCATTGAGCTTCCCCGCCATTGAGATATTGGTGAACATGGACAAAGACCAGATTGCCGTCTTCAATGGTGCGAACAATTTTCATCTCACGCTCGGGATAACGCTCAAAGAAATTTGCAAAGAAAGCCGCAAACCCTTCTTTCCCATCTGGCACACCTGTCGAGTGTTGGATATAAGTATCCCCTACAGACTGAGCTTGAGCCTCCGCAACACGCCCATCTTGAATGGCGTGAATATATAGATTTTGTGCATTTTCAACTTGTTTTGACATGATTTATTCCTCATTTGCTTTCTCTTTCAGATTGTCCAAAATGCGTTCCTGATAACTTTCAAACTGGCGAATTTCTTCCTCTGAGAAGCCTTTATAAAAAATAGCATCCAGTCTTTGACTAACACGATGGCCAACTTCTTTCTGGGACAAACCTTTCTCCGTTAGTTTGACATATTTTTTTCGCTTGTCTATTCCACATGGACTGATGGTAACCAGATTTTGCTCCTCAAGTTTCTTAATCATGGTTGTGAGCGTATTGTTAGCAAGTCCAGTCGCAAGCGCAATATCTGTCGCCGTAGCGCAACCTGTCTCACTATTCCATAACACCGTGAGAATCTTGCCCTGTTCACTCCGATAAAGAGACCCAGGATCCTGACTCAATAACTTTTGAAAGATCCGCCCATTCAACAAACGAATATGATGGGCAACTAAATGACTATCCCTCATGATTGCTCCAATTTATTTCTATATCGAATTGTTTTTATTGTAACACCTATCATTCCATCTGTCAACTATTTCGATTTAGAAATAATTTCCACCAACAAAAAAGACCTCCTACCTAAAGTAGAAGATCTCTAATCTTGATCAACTTAATCTGTCATTTCGGACACCAGTGTTCGATGTTCCAGTGGTAGACTGCACATAACTAGCAAGAAGATGAATCCTGACTGTATCCAGAAGAGAGCCAAGTCAAAAATTCCATGTACAGCAACTACTGTAAGGAAGGAGAGATAAAGACCGATAATTGGTCGTTTACCAGACTCCTGACTCATATCCATCATCATGTGAACCGGAATCACCGAAGAAATGGATAGGAGAATGGTTCCAATCAAACCATAACTTAAAATAGTATCGATGTAAAGACTATGCGCGTGTTCGTGGTAAGGTGCATGAATTCTCGGATAGGAATTCATATAGGTCAGCGGACCCTCACCCCAGATCGGATTTTGCTTGAACAAAGTCATACCCGCATTCCAGATTGAAACTCGCTCTTCCATTGAAGAATCTAGCGTTCCCATACGGACACCCAAATCGCTTGAGAAGAGGAAACAAAGGCCAATCCCGAAAACACCAATACTGAGCCAGAAGGCACGCCAGTTTTTAATGGTTGTAAAGAGATAAATGATGGCACCAGCAATGATGGCAGGGAAGGCCGTTCTATTTTGCGTAAAATTCAAACCAAATAGATTCACAAAACCTGCTAGCACACAAAAGATTTTTAACCATCTTAACTTCGTCGTTGTAAAGAGGTAAAAGGCAATCATAATACAGAAGCAACAGATAATCCCATAGTAGTTAGGATTAAAGAAGGTCACCTCTGCACGGTTCTGGTGCCATACTTGCATATTTGGCGAAAGAAAGGCGTAGTTAAATTTCTTTACAATCTGGAAATGCTCCAAGGTAGCAAAAGCTGCAGAGAGCACACTACCAAACAAGATTGTCTGCAGTATCAGTCGAAAGAAAGCATGTGTCAGACGTTTCTGGTAATAACTAAAGAAAATGAGGAAGAGAAACATCAGTAAAGATGCAACCAATCCAAGCCAGTTCTTGGCAACGATAGAGATGATACTACTATAGGCAATAAAAAAGAGAAGCACAGGATGTTTGATTAATCCTTTGATAATTCCCTTCATCTCCCCAGTAACAAGTAAACCTATCAAATATAAAGCAAAGAGCGCTAAGAACAAATAAAAAGGTAAAAAGATACTTATGATCATCAAATACAAAAAGAAATCTTTTTTCGAAAGCCCTCTTATCTTATCCAGTAATCCAATTGATTTCAAAACGGATCCTTTCTGTTCTGGATTTCTCCAGAAGATAAATGCTAAACTATCTTTATATTCTACCATTTTTTCCGTCATTTGGGAACAATGAACACGTTTTCGCCACAAAAAAACTGTTTCATTAATATAGCACTAGAACTGAATTTTTCTGCCGTTTTCTAATACTTGATAGGTCTGACTTTGCAAATCAATTTCTGCTACTGCTGTTACGGACTTGTCTTTATTTTGACGTTTGATTACAATGCTGTGAGCTGTTGGTGTTTCAACGTCAATAGTCCCTTCTAGGTCAAAGGCCTCTGATTGATTACGGAAAGAAAATAGATTGAGAAGAGACTTCACCACAGGACGTTGAACTTCTTCTGCTATTTCCTCATTGGTATAGTAATGACGATTAATATTTCGACCTTCTTTGGTTTCTTCTAATAATTTCAAGTCATTTTTTCCTGCTAATAGACCCACATAGTAAACCTGAGGAATGCCTGGAGCAAAGCTTGAATCAGACGAGCGAGAAAGTACTTGACATCATCATCTCCAAGCGCAGAATAATAGGTTGAATTGATCTGGTAGATATCTAGATTGTTATACTCTGCACTAGAGTACTTACGTTTGACATTCGCTCCAACCTTATAGAGCTCATTTGAAGCATAGTCAATTTCCTCATCAGTCAGGATATCCTTGACATCCACCACTCCAATCCCATCATGGGTATCTAGTGTCGTAAACTGCTTCATCGAGCTCATCTTTAACCACTTAGCCAAGCGCTCTGTTCTGGAACTGTAAAGAGTATAAAGGGTCACCATTGGAAGGGCAAAATCGTAAACATAGTAATCATGGTCCGCTATTTTAAACTGAATCGAATAGTGTTCATGAATCTCAGGTAAGAGCTCCGTCCCATACTCAGCAGCGATATCTCGAACTTTGTCCAATAAATTCCAAATATCTGGTTCCACAAAGAAATCATTGGTATCCAATTTCTTCACTGCATAAGCAAAGGCATCTAGACGAATCAAATCACACCCGTTACTTGCTAGATGTTGAATCGTCTTACGGATGAATCTCATCGTTACTTCTTTGGTCACATCAAGATCAATCTGCTCCTCACCAAAGGTATTCCACAAATGTTCTACTGAACCATCTGCAAAAAGAATCTCTTGCTTTGGTGCACGATCCTTACGCTTATAAATTAAATCTACATCAGCTTGTGTCGGACGATTTTCCGGCCAAAACTTATCCCAGTTTAAAAAGAGCTCTTTAAATTCACTAGCTTCATGTTTTTCTTGATAGTCCTTATAATACTTAGATTGACGAGAAATATGGTTAATCATAAAGTCAAACATAAGATAATATTTCTCACCTAAACGCTTAACATCCTCCCAATCACCAAACGCTGAATCCACTTCATCATAGTCCACTGGTGCAAATCCACGATCACCTGTTGACGGGAAAAATGGTAGAAGGTGAACTCCCCCAATAGCATCGCCAAAATGTTCTTCCAAATTCTCATATAAGTCTTTAAGGTTATTTCCAAGACTATCTGAGTAAGTAATCAACATAGTTTTATTTTGAATGGTCATAGATGGTCTCCTTTTTCTGATGAAAGCCAAGTCTTATATGACCTGGCTTTGTAAATGAAAGATATTTTTAGATTTTTGTTCAGTACTAATATAAACTGCAAGTAACTAAGTACTACTTTCTTTTTTCTACATAGAATTGTAAACAAGCTGAACTGTTCCTCTATGTATGGAATTATAAATTCCCTAAGCACTTTTTTACTTCACTGCCCCGTTACTCATTCCTGAAATGATATGTTTTTGGAAGATGAGGTAGACAATAGTTATCGTTACAATTCCCACAATATAAGATGCAAAGCTTGGCCCATAGTCATTGAAGTACTGACCTTGGTAGTTGTATTGGAAGAGAGGTAAAGTCCACATCTTGGAATCCTTATTCAGAATCAAGAGTGGCAACATAAAGTCATTCCAGAACCAGAGAGCATTGATAATCAAAGTTGTCGCATGCATGGGCTTCAACATTGGAAAAATGATTCGACGATAAGTTGTAAAACGATCAGCCCCATCGATTTCCGCAGCTTCATCCAAACTATCCGGTACACTGATTTTTATATAACCAACATACAAGAAGAGAGTCTGTGGAATAGCATAAGTTAGGTAGAGTATTACTAGCCCCCACATATTTGCTAGACCGAGTTTACTCATCATAACTGTGATGGGAATCATAATCACCTGAAATGGAACAAATATCCCTAAAATCAAGAGCGAATACATAATTGCAAAGGCTTTTTTCTTGGACATATTTCGAGCAATGGAATAAGCTGCAGCTGGAATAAAGAAAGCCACTACAATCAATGATAATACCGTAATAACTGCTGAATTCCAGAAATAGCCTCCAATTCCATCCGAAATCAATCGTTCATAATTACTCAACGTAAAAGGATTGGGCAAACTAAAGAAATGATTCATGATATCCTTAGTTGTCTTGAAAGAACTAAATACCGTTACCAACAAAGGAACAAGTATAAGAATACCACCGACTATCAAGAGGACATATTTCCAAAACTGATTCAATTTTTCTTCTTTTTTCATGTGTAGGACTCCTCTATTAGATTTCAAATTTCTTTGATAGCTTGATTTGGATAAGAGAAACAATTCCAATAATTAAGAATAAAATCAAGGCAATTGCATTCGCATATCCATATTGATTACTCTTGAAAGCATAGTTGTAGACTAAAAGTCCAAGAGACGTTGTAGCATTATTTGGACCACCACTCGTCAACGCAAAAATTTGGTCGAAGGCTGTCAAACCGGATTTCAGAGCCAGAATAAAAACCATAGAAATCGTTGGAAGCAAATAGGGCAATTCAATCTTCCAAAAAGTTTGTTTACTTGTTGCACCATCAATTGATGCTGCCTCTAAAATATCATTTGGAATACTCTGAAGACCAGCAAGAAAGAGAATGATTGGCATAGCTACTCCTTGCCATAGAAGAACAAAAATAGTTGCCACTACCGCTCCGACAGGTGTCCCCAATAGACTCTCTTGTAAAAAGCTAATTCCTAAAATTTTTCCAATCGTTGGAAGACCATAGTTGAAGAATTGTTTAAAAATCAAGGAAACTGTCAAACCAGACAAAACAGCCGGGAAAAAGAACCAAGCTCTAAAGAAGGTCTGACCCTTCATCTTAGAATTTAAGGCTCGTGCCACAACCATCCCAATCGTAATCTCTCCAACAATCAATGCCAGAGTTAAAATCAAAGTAAAGGCTATAGCTGTGAAGAATTTCCCATCAATCATCAGCAATTTGTAGTTATTCAAACCAACAAATTTATAATTATAGGTCAATCCAGTCCAGTTAGTCAAACTATAGAAAGCGCCTTGTACCATTGGAAAGTAAAAGAAGATAGCTTGTAAAGCAAGCGGGATAAGCAAAAATGTCCAACCCCAGTATTTATTTAAAAATTTTCGAATAGCCATATCATCTTAACTCCTATTCTAGTCCAAATCTGCCTTCATTGGATTAAAGAAAGCATTGAGATTGTTTGCCATATTTTTCAGATTTTTATCCATCAAATAACCTGTACTTAGATTAAAAAAGTCTTCTTCAGAGTTCCAGCGTTGGCCCAACCAAACATAATGTTTGTCCGTAAATGCCAGTTTAGAAATAGCTGCAAGCGCTGAGTCTTCTTTTTCCTGTATGCCTTTTACCGCAACAGGTGATCCATCTACATCATAGTATGACTGCATAGCTTTTGGACTAGTCATATAGCTGATAAATTCTTCGGTTTCCTTAGGGTGTTTGGTAGTAGCTGAAGTTGATAATGCCATATCCCCTGCACCAACAGTGACTTCTTTTCCTACTTCTTCTCGTGGGAAGGCGAACATCCCCACCTCAAATTTTGGATCCTGTTGATTAATTGCCGCTAACGCCCATGATCCTTGTGGCATCATCAAGGCTTTTTCACTCGAAAATGCTACCACCGAATCATTATAAGAGGCACCACGCCAACCATCTTGAGCATTATCTGCTAATAAATCGAGTCGTTCTGCATCTGCTTTTAAAATAGCATCATCTGCAGAGATAGCATTTGGTTTTGAAAAGCGAAGGTAGTTATTAGCCGCGTCTCCACTACCCGTAAGAGTAATAAGAGAAAGTTGGTGGTAACCATTTAATGTCCAGCCTTCATTGCCTGCAACCGCAAACGGAGAATTTCCACTATCTTTTATCTTTTTGACAATCTCTTGAAACTCTTTAAAAGTCTTCGGTTCCTCAAGTCCTAATTCTTTAAACTTCGTTTTATTGTAATAGATTCCATAAAGGTTGGCTGTTAATGGCACACTATAAATCTTGTTATTGATTGCATACTTTTCGGCATAGTCATTCTTGATGTTCTCAAGATAGGGTTTTCCTGTCATATCTGCAAAATAGCCTGCCTTCGCCCACTCCTGAAAATCCATATTTTGAGGATAGATATTAATAATATCTGGAACATCTCCTGATAAAATCCGAGTCTTTAGAACAATTCCAGCTGAAGGTACTGTAGTCAGCTTCACATCAATATTAGGGTGTTCCTTTTCAAAATCATCCACTATCCTTTGCAAGGTATCTGCCATCTCGGTCTTCTGGTTAAAAAACTCAATCGTTACCTTGCCATCGGCTGATTGATTGTTCTGACCACAAGCCACTAGGCCTAGTAAACTTGCCCCAGCTACTAAAAGAAAACCTGCTTTCTTATACCATTTCATTGGAATGCCTCCTTGATAAATTTATACGCTTTTATTATAGTCTCTTGAATTTATACTGTCTACTCAAAAAATCTCCTGGTGATAAGGTAACAGTTAAACCTGCATACATGAGCTCTGCACCCGAGTAAACTGCGCCATTTCCCTGCAGCTCATAAAGTCCTTCTTCCTCTAAGCCTTTTAGTTTCAAGGTTGTTTCCATCGTTTCCACAACTGATAAGACTCGGACATAGGTTACAATCGTTTGATCTTCATAGTTAAATTGAACTGCTGCTTCATTGGATTCAGCATCGGGATTGATTAACCTATACTGATTTCCCAACTGGACTACTAGTCGCAATTCTTTATACAAGTTCACCTGATTAGCAATCTCAGCTTTCTCATCATCTGATAAACTTGTCAAATCAAGCTCATAACCCAGATTTCCCATCATTGCTACATGACCACGAGTTTCCAATGGTGTCATTCGTCCCATCTGATGATTCGGTACAGCTGACACATGAGCTCCCATAGAAATGGTTGGATAGAGATAGGATGATCCATACTGTATAGGTAAACGTGCTATGGCATCAGTATTATCACTAGCCCAGACTTGTGGGAAATAACGCATCATACCAAGATCATTTCTGCCACCGCCACCAGAGCAGGACTCAAAGAGAATATGACTGTGTTTCTCTGTCAGATAAGAAACGAGTTCGTAAAGCCCCAGCATGTACTGATGAGATTGCATCTGGGTTTCCAGATAAACTGAACCATTCCCCAGATTAGTGATATTACGGTTCATATCCCATTTGATGTAGTCAATTTTATGATGAGAGAGGAGTTCATCTAAAACATTTTTCAAATATTCTACTACCTGGGAATTGGCAAGATTAAGTACTAATTGATTCCGAGAATAGGTATGCTCATAACCTGGAACCTGAATAGCCCAGTCAGGATGTTTACGATACAAGTCGCTATCAACAGAAATCATCTCCGGTTCTAACCAAAGCCCAAACTGCAAACCTCTTTCATGGATAGCTGAAATCAGACTTTCAAGACTTCCACCCAGTTTTTTCTCATTCACAACCCAATCACCTAAAGCACGATTATCATCAAAGCGATTACCAAACCACCCATCATCTAATACAAAAAGTTCAATTCCAACTTTCTTAGCTTCATCAGCTAGTTCTAACAATTTTTCTCTCTGAAAGTCAAAGTGGGTAGCTTCCCAGTTATTGATTAGAATTGGACGCTCTTTTTTAGAAAATTTACTTGGCATAATGTGCTTAAGTACAAAATTCTGACTTTCATGACTGATACCAGTTAATCCCTTATCTGAATAGGTCACTAAAGCTACCGGTGTTTCAAAATTTTCCTCAGGATCTAACTTCCAAGAAAAATTTTCTGGATTAATGCCAATAGCCACCCGAACTTCATTCAACTGATTCTTTTGGACAAAAGCTTCGAAGTTTCCACTATACAGTAGTTGTAGAGCAAACACATTCCCAGCATCCTCTGTAACTCCTTGATCACATAGTAGAAGAGCTGGTGTTTGAGCATGCCCAGAAGCTCCACGGTTTGAACTAATCGAAAAGATTCCTTGTTCTACCTGTTGACGTCGAACAGTCTTTTCACGAGCATAAGCTCCCTGTAAAGTCACTATTTCGTAAGCTGCAGCAGGAAAATCAGCCATAAAAGAAAAGTCCTTATGAATGACTACTTCCTGATTACTATTATTTTCCAATTTGCTATAACTAGCAATTGTCGCATCATTATCAAAAGCTATATAATACAAAGTCAGACTAAGTTTAGCTTGAGGATCTTTTAAAATCAAGACAAGCGTCTCTGTATCATCCATGCTGTGAGGAGAAGGTAAGCCCTGTGGACCATTCTGACCTTTTAAAATCTTTGCTTCTACAAATCGAAAATCTGTTACTTCAGTTTCATCGTGCTGAAACTGTAAAGTTGGTTTTCTAAAGTCACCCAAACCATGTTGTCCAAAAATTTGACGTTGCGTATCCAAACTAAAGGTTCGATTAGTAGCTATGGGATTACCAGAAAAAGCATGATCGCGTTCATAAACACTATTAGAACCTCTATAGTTCTTAATAGTCTTTCCTAAATGTTTTAATAATAAGAATCCATCCCTATTTTCAATAATCAAACTTAAACCTTTACTCTCAACGTAAAATAGATTATTCTCTATCCGAATTCCCATAAATTGTACCTCATCGATTTCTTGATAAAATTTTAGCAAATAAAAGCGCTTTCTAAAATAGAAAAATGTCTCTAAAGTATGGTAAAATGTTAGGTAGGAGGTGGCACATGCTCGTTTTTTCAGAATATCAGACTGGAACAATTGATCTTTCTCTTAGCTTTTACGGCTATGAAGAATGCACGCCCAACTACTCTTTTGGCCCAGCTATTCGAGATACCTATGTACTACATTACATTACTAAAGGAAAAGGTCAATTTCATTATAAGGGTAAAATTGTTGATTTAAAGGCAGGAGATTTCTTTTTACTAAAACCAGATGAATTAACATTCTATCAGGCAGATAGCCAGGATCCTTGGGCTTACTACTGGTTGGGGATCACTGGAGGGAGGGCACCTGACTACTTTGCTCTATCTCAAATTTCTGACCAATCCTACCTCATCCAGTCAAATAACTGTCATACACAAACAACTGCAAAACTCATCTCAGATATTGTCCGCTTTGCTCAGATTACAAAATCTAATGAATTGGCTCAACTCCACATCATGGGACAACTCCATGAACTAATGTTTCATCTAGGAACGATTGCTCCCAATCAGAAAAAAGAGAATATTTCATCAACTCACCAGCTCTATCTTGACTGCAAACGATTAATTGATAGTCACTATCCACAATCGCTCACCATTCAAGATTTAGCAAAAGAGCTATCGGTTCATAGAAGTTACTTAACTAGTGTGTTTAAAGAATTTCACCAACTCTCTCCAAAAGAGTATTTACTTTTCGTTCGAATGAACCGTGCTCAACAGTTACTAGAACACACCAATGAAACGATCAAAGTCATTGCGTATTCTGTGGGTTTTTCAGATCCATTACATTTCTCAAAAGCCTACAAGCAGTTTTTTCATAAAACACCTAGTCAAACTCGAAAGGAATACTCTCACTCCCTCTCAGCTAGAAAGGAAAATCAATGAAATCACACCAACTAGTCTACCAAATATTAGCTAGAGAAAACGATTATGTTAGCGGAGAAAAAATCGGAGAAGAACTGAATTTAAGCCGCACGTCCATATGGAAAGCAATCCAACGTCTTCAACAAGAAGGCCTAGAAATTGACAGTATCAAAAATAGAGGCTACAAGCTTATTCAAGGCGATCTGATATTACCTGATTTGATTCAAGAGAAAGCCAACTTAATCGTTCACTACAAACCTGAGACCAAATCAACCCAAACAGATGCAAAAGAAGGAATTGAAGCTGGAAACAAAGGAAATACACTCTATCTTTCAACCTGTCAAACAGCAGGTCGTGGCCGCTTTCAGCGTCCTTACTATTCTCCATCTCAGGGCGGAATCTATATGTCCCTGCATATTCAACCCAATCTTCCCTATGAAAAACTCCCTTCCTATACTCTCCTTGTAGCTGCTGCAGTCTACAAAGCCATTAAAAACCTAACTATGATAGAAGTAGATATCAAATGGGTAAATGACATCTACTTCAAAAATAAAAAAATAGCAGGCATCCTCACCGAAGCAATGACATCAGTTGAGACAGGCTTGGTTACAGACGTCATTATCGGACTCGGTATAAATTTTTCTATAGCAGACTTCCCAGATGACCTAAAAGAAAAAGCAGGTAGCCTATTTACGGCACCTGCACCAATTAGTCGTAATGAGCTCATCAGCGAAATATGGAATTGTTTCTACAATACGGATTCAGATGAACTACTTTATATCTATAAAGAAAGATCAATCGTTCTTGGAAAAGAAGTTACCTTCCAGCTAGATGGAAAATTGAAAAAAGGTCTTGCAAAAGAAATCTCAGAATCTGGTCAACTTCAAGTCGAATTTGAAGATAAACATACTATCTGGCTAAATAGCGGAGAAATATCACTAACAAATTGCTAATAAACAAATCCCCCTTTTAACGATTTAGAAGGGGGATTTGTTTACAAAAAAAGAGCCTAACAGCTCTCTTAACTCACGGAGAATGGGGGATTCGAACCCCCGCGCCGGTTACCCGACCTAACGATTTAGCAAACCGTCCTCTTCAGCCTCTTGAGTAATTCTCCTATTAATGGGCACGAGTGGACTCGAACCACCGACCTCACGCTTATCAGGCGTGCGCTCTAACCACCTGAGCTACGCGCCCAAGTTCAAAAACTTGGTATGAACTTTCGTTCAAAGCGGGTGACGAGAATCGAACTCGCGACAACAGCTTGGAAGGCTGTAGTTTTACCACTAAACTACACCCGCTTAATAAAATAAAATATGGCGCGAGACGGAATCGAACCGCCGACACATGGAGCTTCAATCCATTGCTCTACCAACTGAGCTACCGAGCCAATATTGCGGGAGCAGGATTTGAACCTACGACCTTCGGGTTATGAGCCCGACGAGCTACCGAGCTGCTCCATCCCGCGTTAATATAAAAAGGAGGATGTGGGATTCGAACCCACGCACGCTTTTACACGCCTGACGGTTTTCAAGACCGTTCCCTTCAGCCGGACTTGGGTAATCCTCCATTATTTACAATGGACCTTGTAGGACTTGAACCTACGACCACTCGGTTATGAGCCGAGAGCTCTAACCAGCTGAGCTAAAGGTCCAACAAGATCAATATAGCGGCGAAGGGGATCGAACCCCCGACCTCCCGGGTATGAACCGGACGCTCTAGCCAGCTGAGCTACACCGCCATGAATCGGGAAGACAGGATTCGAACCTGCGACACCTTGGTCCCAAACCAAGTACTCTACCAAGCTGAGCTACTTCCCGCGTTAAATAGAAAAAATGCACCCTAGAGGAGTCGAACCTCTAACCGCCTGATTCGTAGTCAGGTACTCTATCCAGTTGAGCTAAGGGTGCTCATCATTATATGCCGAGGACCGGAATCGAACCGGTACGATCATTACCAATCGCAGGATTTTAAGTCCTGTGCGTCTGCCAGTTCCGCCACCCCGGCCTCTCTAAGCGAACGACGGGATTCGAACCCGCGACCCCCACCTTGGCAAGGTGGTGTTCTACCACTGAACTACGTTCGCATCGACCTCTTATTCTATATAAAAAAATGCCGGCTACATGACTTGAACACGCGACCCTCTGATTACAAATCAGATGCTCTACCAACTGAGCTAAGCCGGCTACTTTCTATTATGCGGGTTAAGGGACTTGAACCCCCACGCCGTTAAGCGCCAGATCCTAAATCTGGTGCGTCTGCCAATTCCGCCAAACCCGCAAATATGACCCGTACTGGGCTCGAACCAGTGACCCATTGATTAAAAGTCAATTGCTCTACCAACTGAGCTAACGAGTCTAAAATAACTTCCGTTACCTTAAACGGTCCCGACGGGAATCGAACCCGCGATCTTCGCCGTGACAGGGCGACGTGATAACCGCTACACTACGGGACCTATATGGGAGTTAACGGGATCGAACCGCTGACCCTCTGCTTGTAAGGCAGATGCTCTCCCAGCTGAGCTAAACTCCCTCGAGCTAAGCGACTTCCATATCTCACAGGGGGCAACCCCCAACTACTTCCGGCGTTCTAGGGCTTAACTGCTGTGTTCGGCATGGGTACAGGTGTATCTCCTAGGCTATCGTCACTTAACTCTGAGTAATACCTACTCAAAATTGAATATCTATCAAATAATTAGAAAACCTCACGCTTCGTATCCTCAGTTACTTTGGATAAGTCCTCGAGCTATTAGTATTAGTCCGCTACATGTGTCGCCACACTTCCACTTCTAACCTATCTACCTGATCATCTCTCAGGGCTCTTACTGATATATAATCATGGGAAATCTCATCTTGAGGTGGGTTTCACACTTAGATGCTTTCAGCGTTTATCCCTTCCCTACATAGCTACCCAGCGATGCCTTTGGCAAGACAACTGGTACACCAGCGGTAAGTCCACTCTGGTCCTCTCGTACTAGGAGCAGATCCTCTCAAATTTCCTACGCCCGCGACGGATAGGGACCGAACTGTCTCACGACGTTCTGAACCCAGCTCGCGTGCCGCTTTAATGGGCGAACAGCCCAACCCTTGGGACCGACTACAGCCCCAGGATGCGACGAGCCGACATCGAGGTGCCAAACCTCCCCGTCGATGTGAACTCTTGGGGGAGATAAGCCTGTTATCCCCAGGGTAGCTTTTATCCGTTGAGCGATGGCCCTTCCATACGGAACCACCGGATCACTAAGCCCGACTTTCGTCCCTGCTCGAGTTGTTGCTCTCGCAGTCAAGCTCCCTTATACCTTTACACTCTGCGAATGATTTCCAACCATTCTGAGGGAACCTTTGGGCGCCTCCGTTACCTTTTAGGAGGCGACCGCCCCAGTCAAACTGCCCGTCAGACACTGTCTCCGATAGGGATCACCTATCCGGGTTAGAGTGGCCATAACACAAGGGTAGTATCCCAACAACGTCTCCTTCGAAACTGGCGTCCCGATCTCTTAGACTCCTACCTATCCTGTACATGTGGTACAGACACTCAATATCAAACTGCAGTAAAGCTCCATGGGGTCTTTCCGTCCTGTCGCGGGTAACCTGCATCTTCACAGGTACTAAAATTTCACCGAGTCTCTCGTTGAGACAGTGCCCAAATCATTACGCCTTTCGTGCGGGTCGGAACTTACCCGACAAGGAATTTCGCTACCTTAGGACCGTTATAGTTACGGCCGCCGTTTACTGGGGCTTCAATTCATACCTTCGAGTTACCTCTAAGCACTCCTCTTAACCTTCCAGCACCGGGCAGGCGTCACCCCCTATACATCATCTTACGATTTAGCAGAGAGCTGTGTTTTTGATAAACAGTTGCTTGGGCCTATTCACTGCGGCTGACGTAAAGTCAGCACCCCTTCTCCCGAAGTTACGGGGTCATTTTGCCGAGTTCCTTAACGAGAGTTCTCTCGCTCACCTGAGGCTACTCGCCTCGACTACCTGTGTCGGTTTGCGGTACGGGTAGAGTATGTTTAACGCTAGAAGCTTTTCTTGGCAGTGTGACGTCACTAACTTCGCTACTAAACTTCGCTCCCCATCACAGCTCAATGTTATAGAATTAAGCATTTGACTCAATTCACACCTCACTGCTTAGACAGACTCTTCCATTCGTCTGCTTTAGTTAGCCTACTGCGTCCCTCCATCACTACATACTCTAGTACAGGAATATCAACCTGTTGTCCATCGGATACACCTTTCGGTCTCTCCTTAGGTCCCGACTAACCCAGGGCGGACGAGCCTTCCCCTGGAAACCTTAGTCTTACGGTGGACAGGATTCTCACCTGTCTTTCGCTACTCATACCGGCATTCTCACTTCTATGCGTTCCAGCGCTCCTCACGGTACACCTTCTCCACACATAGAACGCTCTCCTACCATACCTATAAAGGTATCCACAGCTTTGGTAAATTGTTTTAGCCCCGGTACATTTTCGGCGCAGGGTCACTCGACTAGTGAGCTATTACGCACTCTTTGAATGAATAGCTGCTTCTAAGCTAACATCCTAGTTGTCTGTGCAACCCCACATCCTTTTCCACTTAACAATTATTTTGGGACCTTAGCTGGTGGTCTGGGCTGTTTCCCTTTCGACTACGGATCTTAGCACTCGCAGTCTGACTGCCGACCATAATTCTTTGGCATTCGGAGTTTATCTGAGATTGGTAATCCGGGATGGACCCCTCACCCAAACAGTGCTCTACCTCCAAGAATCTTTATGTCGACGCTAGCCCTAAAGCTATTTCGGAGAGAACCAGCTATCTCCAAGTTCGTTTGGAATTTCTCCGCTACCCACAAGTCATCCAAGCACTTTTCAACGTGCCCTGGTTCGGTCCTCCAGTGCGTCTTACCGCACCTTCAACCTGCTCATGGGTAGGTCACATGGTTTCGGGTCTACGACATGATACTAATGCGCCCTATTCAGACTCGGTTTCCCTACGGCTCCGTCTCTTCAACTTAACCTCGCATCATATCGTAACTCGCCGGTTCATTCTACAAAAGGCACGCTCTCACCCATTAACGGGCTCGAACTTGTTGTAGGCACACGGTTTCAGGTTCTATTTCACTCCCCTCCCGGGGTGCTTTTCACCTTTCCCTCACGGTACTGGTTCACTATCGGTCACTAGGGAGTATTTAGGGTTAGGAGATGGTCCTCCCAGATTCCGACGGGATTTCTCGTGTCCCGCCGTACTCAGGATTCTGCTAGGTACAAAGACTATTTTAAATACGAGGCTCTTACTCTCTTTGGCTGATCTTCCCAAATCATTCTTCTATAATCTTTGAGTCCACATTGCAGTCCTACAACCCCGAAGAGTAAACTCTTCGGTTTGCCCTCCTGCCGTTTCGCTCGCCGCTACTAAGGCAATCGCTTTTGCTTTCTCTTCCTGCAGCTACTTAGATGTTTCAGTTCACTGCGTCTTCCTCCTCATATCCTTAACAGATATGGGTAACAGGTAGTACCTGTTGGGTTCCCCCATTCGGAAATCCCTGGATCATCGCTTACTTACAGCTACCCAAGGCATATCGTCGTTTGTCACGTCCTTCTTCGGCTCCTAGTGCCAAGGCATCCACCGTGCGCCCTTATTAACTTAACCTTATTTTCTGACCTTTCAGTCATAAACTCTTTTAATACTACAGCGTTTCGGTTTATTTTCTTGTTACTATTTGATATAGATATTCAATTTTCAATGTGCATTACTTGGTGATCTCTCACCAATGGAGCCTAGCGGGATCGAACCGCTGACCTCCTGCGTGCAAAGCAGGCGCTCTCCCAGCTGAGCTAAGGCCCCACAAGACCTCTCAAGACTAAACAAGACCAATGCGCAGTTCCTTATCCTTAGAAAGGAGGTGATCCAGCCGCACCTTCCGATACGGCTACCTTGTTACGACTTCACCCCAATCATCTATCCCACCTTAGGCGGCTGGCTCCTAAAAGGTTACCTCACCGACTTCGGGTGTTACAAACTCTCGTGGTGTGACGGGCGGTGTGTACAAGGCCCGGGAACGTATTCACCGCGGCGTGCTGATCCGCGATTACTAGCGATTCCGACTTCATGTAGGCGAGTTGCAGCCTACAATCCGAACTGAGACTGGCTTTAAGAGATTAGCTTGCCGTCACCGGCTTGCGACTCGTTGTACCAGCCATTGTAGCACGTGTGTAGCCCAGGTCATAAGGGGCATGATGATTTGACGTCATCCCCACCTTCCTCCGGTTTATTACCGGCAGTCTCGCTAGAGTGCCCAACTAAATGATGGCAACTAACAATAGGGGTTGCGCTCGTTGCGGGACTTAACCCAACATCTCACGACACGAGCTGACGACAACCATGCACCACCTGTCACCTCTGTCCCGAAGGAAAACTCTATCTCTAGAGCGGTCAGAGGGATGTCAAGACCTGGTAAGGTTCTTCGCGTTGCTTCGAATTAAACCACATGCTCCACCGCTTGTGCGGGCCCCCGTCAATTCCTTTGAGTTTCAACCTTGCGGTCGTACTCCCCAGGCGGAGTGCTTAATGCGTTAGCTGCGGCACTAAACCCCGGAAAGGGTCTAACACCTAGCACTCATCGTTTACGGCGTGGACTACCAGGGTATCTAATCCTGTTTGCTCCCCACGCTTTCGAGCCTCAGCGTCAGTTACAAGCCAGAGAGCCGCTTTCGCCACCGGTGTTCCTCCATATATCTACGCATTTCACCGCTACACATGGAATTCCACTCTCCCCTCTTGCACTCAAGTTAAACAGTTTCCAAAGCGTACTATGGTTAAGCCACAGCCTTTAACTTCAGACTTATCTAACCGCCTGCGCTCGCTTTACGCCCAATAAATCCGGACAACGCTCGGGACCTACGTATTACCGCGGCTGCTGGCACGTAGTTAGCCGTCCCTTTCTGGTAAGATACCGTCACAGTGTGAACTTTCCACTCTCACACTCGTTCTTCTCTTACAACAGAGCTTTACGATCCGAAAACCTTCTTCACTCACGCGGCGTTGCTCGGTCAGACTTCCGTCCATTGCCGAAGATTCCCTACTGCTGCCTCCCGTAGGAGTCTGGGCCGTGTCTCAGTCCCAGTGTGGCCGATCACCCTCTCAGGTCGGCTATGTATCGTCGCCTTGGTGAGCCGTTACCCCACCAACTAGCTAATACAACGCAGGTCCATCTGGTAGTGATGCATTTGCACCTTTCAATTGATTATCATGCGATAATCCATTTTATGCGGTATTAGCTATCGTTTCCAATAGTTATCCCCCGCTACCAGGCAGGTTACCTACGCGTTACTCACCCGTTCGCAACTCATCCAAGAAGAGCAAGCTCCTCTCTTCAGCGTTCTACTTGCATGTATTAGGCACGCCGCCAGCGTTCGTCCTGAGCCAGGATCAAACTCTCGTTAAAAGTTTGAGTTCTCACTCATTTCTGTCACTGACAGATTTATTGTTTTTTCATTGTTCAGTACTATAACCTTAGTTATAGCGCCCTGCACATTGGTTCGTCTTGTTCAGTTTTCAAAGGTCTTTGTCACTCAATCTCTCTCAAGCGACAACTATATTAGTATATCACAGCTGCTAACCTATGTCAACACTTTTTTGAAACTTTTTCCAAGTTTTTTTAACCGCAATATACCCATAGTCCGTACGGGATTCGAACCCGTGTTACCGCCGTGAAAAGGCGGTGTCTTAACCCCTTGACCAACGGACCTTGAGCTTTTCAACTCTTTCTATTATACCTACTTTTCCTACTTTGTCAAGATCTTTTTT
>AORU01000003.1 GCA_000344275.1 Streptococcus oralis subsp. tigurinus AZ_3a
GCTCATAAGATTTCCTTTCGTAACTAGTTTGTTCAATTCTATTTTACTAGAAAATCTTATGAGTTTTTATTGTGCACTTATATTGTATATTCAAGGGTAAAAGTGCACTCATGATGTTTGACAAACACGCCAACCTCAAGTACAAGTTTGGAAATCGACATTTCTGGCCGAAGGTTATTATGTAAGTACAGTAGGGCTCAATGAAGCCACAATCAGGAAATATATTCAAGATTAAAGAAATTATCCAGTGGATGATTTCTTCACGAGTATAAAAATTTGAGAACGAGTAAAGCATGATATAGCACCAGATAAATTAAGTGTAAAAGAATATGAGGATCCTTTTAGAGATAGTGGTAAGTAATACCAAGGCCTATTTAAGAGGCAAGTGACGAGTCAAGAACAATGAGGCTTGAACAACGTGAAAGCCAGCGTCTTTAGGCGCTGGCTGGTAATTTGGGCTTATAGCAAACCATCTGTTAGACGGGGGTTATAGTCCTTAAGTTCCCCAAGCAATCAATAGATACATAAGGCTGGAACCAAACATATCTGCTAAAGCATGCATGAGGAAAAATGGCAAAAGATTTTTAACCTTATATTTGTACAAGAAATAATAAAATAGGCCATAAACTACCCCAATAACCAGTGCCCATACTAAGCCTTGATAGGTGTGGAAAGAAACCCGGATAAAAGTAGAATAAAACAAAACCCTCCACTTGTGCTTTTCTTTCACTGAGGTCAACAATCCTAGAAAGAAAAACTCTTCATAGAAACCATTTAACAAGGCATAGGCAATTGCCATCGTACTAAGCGCTAGGAACTTCCGTATAATTTCCATGGGATTTATATAAGTAAAAAGGGCTGGATTAAAGTAATTGTATTCTCCTGTCAGTGTCGTCACCAAGTCTCCAAACAATCCCACAATGGCAAATATAAATGGAACCCAAAAGAGAAGAGACCATGTCCAACGAATAGGAAGTTGTTTGAAATCATAATTCCGAATTAAAAGGTAAAGCAAGGCTAAGGTCAGAAGTATCACTTGCAAGGTAAAGTTGCTGGAATAGGTAGCTTCCTCACTGGCAATATTGCTCACTGTATCCACTGCACTTGATAAAACTGGCGGAAACATACTTGCTAAAAAGAGACCCATTGAGCGAATGATAAACTGGCCAAACATTAGAACTGTAATAATCAGAATATCAAACCATCTCAAGTAGCGCAGAGGCTTAGATGGATGAATGCTTTGTAAACTTATCATATCTCCTCCTTGCTAACAGTTAAAGATTGGCTCATTGTAAGAAAAGAAGCTTAACATTTTATAAAATTCCACTCCTATTCCTTATCTGTAATCAATATTTCGATAGGATATTCAAACCAACCACTTTTTACAAGTAACTAGTTTCTCATTCAACCTTTCATTTATTTCCAACAGTAAATCTTTCAATGAAATAATGATCACGGCTAGTAAAATCATGGCCATGCCGACAAAATCAATCGCATAAAACTGTTCCTTCATAATCAGAAAGGCAAAGAAAACGGCTGAAATTGGCTCTATGGAAGCCAATAAACTAGACTTAACAGGGCCTATCAGACTAGCTCCTTTTAGGAAAGCTGTATAGGCAAAAACTGTTCCGATGATGATAATCCCAGCAAATGCAAAGAGAAAATCTAAGCTAGTCGGTATGCTGGCCTGTAAGACTCCTGTAAAGGGAAGAGCAACCACACCAGAAATAACCATCCCCACACCAATCACCAAAATACTGCCCCACTTCTTAATCAAAGCGATGGGAAGGATAATATAGAGGGCATAGGTCAAGGCAGAAAAGAGACCCCAGAAAAGGCCTAGGGGTGTGACAGACAACTGGTCAACTTTCCCGTGCGTCGCAATCAGAAAAGTTCCTCCTATAGCCAAGCCAATCGAAAAAATTTCAGCCAGTGTCGGTGCTACCTTATCCTTCATACAGGTATAAACTAAGATCCCAACGGGACATACATACTGAAGAACTGTCGCCGTTCCAGCATTGGTTTTCTGAATAGCAGAAAGATAGGCAAACTGGTTTAAGAAAAGTCCAAACAAGGCAAACAACAGCAGAGATAAAAGGCTTTTTCTGTCTTTAAAAAAAGCATAGAGTTTATCCTTTGCAGTCATATAGGATAAGGCTACCAGTGCCAAGCCTGCAATAATAAGTCGCAAATTGGTCAAGACTAGAGCGGAAATCCCGTGTGCCATCAGGTATTGGCCACTGGTTCCAGACAAGCCCCAAGCAATCCCTGCCACTACTGTATATAAAGTACCTTTTACGGTTTTTGACATGCTGCCCCCTACTCTTCTTGACGAATCATTTTCATGACTTGGTTTCGATCAACTATCCACTGGGCCCGCTCATCCTTCTCATACGTTCGATTGGATAAAAAGATAGCAGCTTCTTGTTTCTCCCGATTCCACATGATAAAGGTACCAGTATAGCCCGTATGGTCGAGCCAAGCTCCTCCTTCCAGATTCCAAGATAGGGAACGCTCCTTATCATCTAAGGGAGAAAAATTTTGGCTCAAATCTGCTGCAAAATCATCTTTTAAGTAATGTTCCAGAAAGATTTGCAGATCCTTAACAGTCGAAAACAAGCCAGCACTTCCAGCGTGCTTCCCTAATAGACGGGCTTTGGGATCGTGAATGATTCCGGCCTCCGCTCCTCTCACTGTTGGTACAGCAACCTCAACGGGACCAAACATCGTTTCCTTCATCCCCCATGGTTTCAAAACTTGTTCTTCTATAATCTGATCCAAGTCTTGGTTAAAGATTTTTTCCAAAAGAAAGCCCAAGAGTAAAAAGTGAACGTCCGAGTATAGGAAGGCTGGCTGATTTCGTCTATTGAGGTGAAACATGGCTTTTCTCAATTCCTCAGCGCTTAACTGGTCTCTGTTAGGAATAAAGGGATCTAAGTCTGTAGCATGGGTCAGAAATTGTCGTATGGTAATATCTGGATAATCACACTCTGGTAATAATTCTGTCACCGGTCGATTAATATCGAATTTGCCCTGCTGCCACAAGAAGATGAGAACCGTCCCTACTCCCACGACTTTACTCACACTAGCCAGATCATAAACCAAACCGCTCTCTGTTTTCAAGCCCCGTTCTGGATCACTCAATCCCAGATAAGACTCTTTCCATTCACCATCCTTATAATACGCAAAAGAGGCCCCGGGATAAATCCCTGCCTCGATTTGATTTTCTATTTTTCTTAGAATTTTTTCCAACTTCATGCTTCTTCAAACCACAATTCAATATTATTGGTATCTTTACCAAGGAAGAATTTTTCAGACTTAGGGACAAAGTAGCCTGTCTTTTCAAATTTCTTACGAAGACTGGTTAGATCAAAATTTCTTACTAAAAATTTCAACATCGTCAGGTCCCAAGTGACATTGTTCTCAACAGCCAAATCTGGTCCTTGCCCTTTAGTAAAGGTGATTGCTGGCGCTACTCCTTCAGGATCAAGCAAGCTCTCTGTCCCCTCAGGCATACGCAACTCCATAGAAACCTCAAATTGACTCACGTATTTTATACTTGTATTTGAATAAAATTCAGGAACAGTTTCCAGTGGAACCAAATCTCTTACATCATTTTCTGCATGAACAAGGATCACATCCTCTTCAGGTGAAACAATCTCAAAAGCATACCCACGGTTTCCTTTAAAGAGACGAGGAAGAGACTTCATTTGAGAAAGAAGGGCCTCGATTTCAGAAGGATTCTCAACCTTTATCAAGAGTCTAGCTAGCTTCTTAAATCCTTCAACTCTACGAGTTCGCATACTTGGAGCTTCTTCTAAAATCAATCTCTCCGTACCCGTCTGGTCGCCTAATGAAAGAAAGGCAGACTCTTCTAGTAAGGGTTTCATCCCCAGAGTTTCAATGTAAAATATCTCATTTAATTTTCGATTATTAACTTTCAAAGTCGGAATTATCCGAACAATCTCATTCACATCCATAAATTCCTCCAACTCTTTTATTTTAAAGGATTTTAGAATATTTTACAAGCCATATTTGTTTAAATTAGAAAATTTTCCAAGAAAAAAACTGGGTTTCCCCAGTTTCGTTTCTTATAGGTAAAGTAGTTTGAATAGTGCTACTGCTGCAATACCCGCTGCAATTGGAGCTACAACTGGAACCCAAGCATACCACCATTTTGAATCACCCTTGTGTTGACCAAGAACTGATTTTGGAAGGAGTTCGTGAAGAAGACGTGGTCCAAAGTCACGAGCTGGGTTCAAACCAGGTCCAGTAGGTCCACCGAGTGAAGTTACCAAGGCCATTACTAGGAAACCAAGCCCTAAATGAGCTACTGAAAGACCTGCTGCTGTGTGTGGTGCTATTTGAGCCTTAATAGCTAATTCAGAGAAGTCAACTGTTTGATTAGCCTGCGTTGCCATTTGCTTCATGTATTGCATTACTTCCGCACCAAAAAAGTTTTTAGTCATTCCTAGGGCTGCAAAGAACAAAATAAACGAACCGACAAACTCATTGATAAAACCATTTACACTTGCTGCGAAACGTGATTCTTTTGTACCGTGATCAACACTTGAAATCGTTGAGAAAGTACCCAAAATGTTATTAGAATTCTCTGTTTTCAAGTAGTAAGGACGGTGAGTTGCCACAACCATAGCTTGACCAAAAATCGCTCCTAAAACTTGCGCAAGGATGTAATATGGCACTTGTTCCCAAGGGAAAAGTCCGCTCACAGCAAGTCCAAGTGTGAAGGCTGGGTTGATGTGGTTACCAGATACATTACCGAACATCAAGGCTGGGATCATAACCCCCATACCATAACCAACCGCGATAACGAGCCAGCCACTTTGGTGACCTTTCGTACCTTTAAGTTCAACGTTAGCAACTGCACCATTACCAAGAATGATCAAAATGGCAGTTCCCAAAAATTCAGTGGCATATTTAATAGCCCATGTAAAATCCATTTGATAGATTCTCCTTAATTTTTTTAGACAATCCTTATTCTATCAATTTTTAGACCTTTTAGCAACAGATTTTCTAAAAGAATCTATGGAAAACGCTTTATTTAACTTATCTTTAAGAAAAGGACAAAAGAAGTCAAACTCCCTTCATCCTTTTCGTTACTCTTGACGCTGACCAAAGTCTGCAATCATCTGCTCCATCTCTTGGCGACTCGGAGTAGTCAGCATATAAAGGTAGTCCCCTTGTAGCTCTGCAAAGGCTGCTGGCATCATTTTCTTGACCTTGAATTGCTGGCTGTACTTAGCAAGCAAGTCTTCTTCTGAATAGACATAATTTGCATTGGCACGACGTGATGTAGCTAAACAGTATTGTGGTTCAAACTCTGATGCTGGGAATTCTTCACCTGCAACAATCGCCGCATAACCTCGGTAGAGGTCCAAGGAGTGAGCGAAGTTATAAACATCAATGGTAAAGCCACCTGCAGGACGATTATTGTACTCAATGGCAATATAGTCGTCCCCGTCACGGAAAAACTCGATATGAAAAAAGCGTTCTCTCATTCCAAATTCCTTGACAATGTCCTCGCCATACTTGCGCAGTTTTGGATCCATATCCTTGAGCACATAGTAAGAATTGTCCATCTTATAAATCATGAGATCAAGTGGTGTATGAGCATAATCAAAAGTCGTTGAAAAGACGATGTTTCCATCCTTGTCCACAAGCCCGTCAAAGGTACAGATTTCGCTAGAAGTGACAAATTTCTCAAAGAAATAAACGGTTGAATGGTCCCATTCAGCCTTAAAGTGATTTACATCTTCTTCTGTCTCAAGCTTAAAGGTTGCTGCTGCCCCCACTCCATTGTCAGGTTTGGCAATCATTGGTAGACCAATCGTCTCAACTGCTTTATCCACGTCTGCTTCTGTCTGGATAACAGCTCCAGGTACCACAGGGACACCTGCTTTTTTGAAAAGTTTCTTCATCTCAGACTTATATTTGGTCTTTTTGAGATCCTCCGGTTTGGCACCAAAGACATTGAATTGCTCACGAAGAGCTGCGTCCAGCTCAAGCCAGTATTCATTGTGGGACTCGATGCGGTCGATTGGGCCATGCTTGTAGAAAAGAAAAGCTACTGCACGTTTGACTTCGTCTATATTCTCAAGATTATCTACACGGAAATACTCGGTTAGGCTATTTCGCAAAGGTTCATCTAGTTGTTCGTAAGGCTCCTGACCAATTCCCAAAACGGTGATGCCTTTATTGGCTAGCTCGATGGTAAACTGTTGAAAGTTTTGCGGATAGTAGGGAGAAATAACAAGGTAATTCATAGGCAACTCCTTTTATAGATGCAGGTGTCCAAGAAAATAGGGCATTTGTTTGCGCCACCATTCCCAGTCGTGGGCGACATCGTATCCCCATTCAGCAAACCAGGCTGGAATTTGTTTCTGGTCAAAGGCTTCTTTGAGCTTGTAGAAAGATGGTAGACCATCTTGTTCCCAGGCACCAAGGCCCGTACAAACGACGATTTCTGCCTGACGGTATCGATCGATAAACCATCCGTCGTTTTGATTCCAGATATAATCTACTGGCGAATTTTGGTAAATAGCATCATCATTGTAGTAATCGCCAACAAAGAAACGTGCGTCGTAAACACCACTGAGGGCAATCACCTTGGTAAAAACATCTGGATGCTGGAGAAAGAAATTGAGTGCATGGTAGGCCCCCATTGAGCAACCTGTCGTCATCATGCCATCAAACCAACCTGTCTTGTGCTTGATAAAAGGAATAGCTTCCTCAATCACATAGCGTTCGTAGGCACGATGCATCTCCGCCTGGTCATGACCATTTTTCCAAGTAGCCAGCCAGCTCTCGCTGTCCACACTGGATAGCGTAAAGAACTGGACGCGCCCTTCCTCGATAAAGGAAGCACAGGCGTCAATCATGCCAAAATCATAGTATTCGTTGTGACTGCCACCAGATGAAGCAAAAACAACAACTGGAATCCCAGCATGTCCATAACGATTGAGGTACATTTCACGATTAAGATTGCCACTCCAGTGGCTAAGGTTTTCAATATGCATTGGCTTTCTCCTTTCTTAACTTACCATTTCTCTGCAAAAAATCGGAGACAGTCTGGCAAATTTTCCGACCAAGGTATTTCACTATGGATGGCACCAGACTGAACTTTCAAAACAAGATTATCCAAGCCTACTCCACTTGCAATCAAATCACGGTAATAGCGAAGCGACGAGTCGATATAGGCTTGTTTGATATTGCCAGCCATCAAGGTCTTGTCCGTATCGTCTGCTTCTTCTGTTCCTACATAGATGAAAATGCGCTGTTCAGGCGACAATTTCTTACGCTCGATATAGCGGTTAAAGGCTTCTTGGTGAAGCCAGTTGGCAGATGAAAATACGCCCAAGCAACCAATTTGGTCTTGATATTCCAAACCGATAAACTGGGTAATGTTGCCTCCTAGTGAGGAACCAATCATGGCTGTATGCTGGCGATCAGCTTTTGTACGGTAGGTCTCATCGATAAAAGGCTTGACCACCTCCATGACAAACTCGGCATACTCTACACCCTTACCACCAAATTGCTGCCCTGGGATAGGAGATTCTTGGAACTTCCAAGCCGCATACTCATTCATCCGCCCCATACCATCATTATCAATAGCAACGACAATCATACGACTAATATCAGGATTGCGCTTAATAGCTGGAATAATCTTCCACGAGTGGCCAATGAAGGACTCCTTGCTATAAAAAACATTTTGCCCGTCATGAAAGTAAACAACAGGATAGGAACGGTCCGTGTCTTTCTCATAATCTTTTGGAAGAAGAACACGTACACGGCGCTCCTTGCCTGTATAAGGAACTTTAAGTTTGTGTTCTTTCATTTTTAGATAAAAGTAGGATTGATTCATTGTCAGAAAACTCTCTATATTCAAAATTTTATCTCATTATATCACATTTATAGAAAAAAAGTCAGTTTTTCTTCCATTTTTGGATTAAAAACTAACTTTTTCATTTAATTTTCTAAATTCTTTTGGATTTTCTGATTAGAGGAGATTATCAATCAAGTCATCTACTTCATCTTTTTCAGCCTGCGGTGTAATCTCAGTAATCATAATTCCTGCCACTGCTCGCTCAACCAAACCTTCAACATCCATGCGTGCTTCATACTGCTCTGCATTCTTAATCTTAGGATTTGTTTTAGGACGGTCAGGCGCAAAAATGGTACAGCAGTCTTCAAAAGGTTGGATAGAAATTTCAAAGGTATCGATTTCTTGAGCGATGTCAATGATTTCCAACTTATCCATAGTAACCACAGGACGAATGACTGGAGTGCTGGTCACAGCGTTGATAGTCTGCATACTTTCCAAGGTCTGGCTGGCTACTTGCCCAAGACTTTCCCCATTGATGATAACTAAACCGTTTCTCACCTCACGAATACGGTCGGTAATCCGCATCATAAATCGACGAGTCAAAGTCATAAGGTAGGCTTCTGGCGCCTTAGCCTTGATTTCCTCTTGAATCTCTGTGAAAGGTACTTCGATAAACTGGATATTGCCACCAAACTTAGTCAATTTACGAGTTAAATCTTGGGCTTTCTTAAGGGCACCAGGACTGGTGTAAGGTGGGCTGGCAAAGTGAACAGCCTCGATATCTACCCCACGTTTAAGAGCTAGATAACCTGCTACAGGTGAGTCAATCCCTCCTGACAACATGAGCATGCCTTTACCAGAACTTCCCACAGGTAATCCTCCTGCTCCACGGAAGGTTTCATAGGAAATATAAGCAGCTTCCTCACGAATCTCAACCTGAAGATTGATGTCAGGATTTTTCATCTGGGCTTGTACATTTGGAATAGCCTCAAAAACAGCTCCACCAAGAGTGTGATTGAGTTGGCGACTGTCCAATTCAAAGGTGTGGTCGCTACGCTTAGCAGTGATTTTAAAGGTCATCCCTTCCTTGTAAGTTTCTTTCATAATCTCTTGGACAGCAGATTTAAGAACTTCCACAGACTTTTCGATCTTATAAACGGGAGAAAAGTTTTGAATCCCGAATACTTGTTTGAGGGATTCTGCTACTGCTGTATAATCAGCTCCATTGAGGTAAGCGTGGGCACGGTCGCGATCTGCGGTTACCTTAACTTGGGGATAGATAGACAAAACGTCTGAAATATTATTACGAAGTTTATTGATGAAACGCATACGATTTTTGTGTTTGGTTGACAATTCTCCGTAGCGAATCATAATTTCTGAATACTGCATAAATGCTCCTATCTTACTTTTCTAGTTTGATTGTAAATTAATTTTAACTTGGTTAAAAACTGCTCGACCTGACTCATATCATTTCCAAGGTCTAGGCTAATACGTACAGCTGACTGGGCCTTATCTTTGTCCACTCCCATGGCAATCAAGGTTCCTGCAGGTTTCCCAGCCTTGGACGAACAAGCAGAGGTCGTTGAGATGAAAATATCATAGTCTTCAAAGGCGTGAACAACGACTTCTCCACGAACACCCTTGATTCCAAAAGTCAGGATATGGGAGGCAAAGTCTTCCTCATCTGAAAAGGCAAATATATCCGGATAGTCGAGAAGAGCTTGGCGAATAACAGATTTCATCTGCCCAGTCTTGCTAGTAAAGATATCTAGCTTTTCCATAGACAAACGGAGAGCCTTGGCTGTCGCTGCAATTCCTGCCACATTTTCAGTTGTCGAACGATAATCACGCTCTTGACCACCACCTGTTAAAAGGGGCGTAATCTTCTTGCCAGACTTGATATAGACAAAACCAACACCTCGGACACCATGAAACTTATGACTAGAGAAGGTCGCAAAATCCACTCGTTCTGTCAGGTATTTTTCAGTTGGAATCTTGGCAAGTGCCTGGACCGCATCAACATGGAAGGAAATAGTTGGCTTATCTGCCAAGAGTTCTGAAATAGCCTCAATAGGTTGGATAGAGCCAATTTCATTGTTCACAGCCATGACAGAGACGAGGGTCGTATCAGGTCGTATCAAAGCTCCTAGAGCCTCAACATCCACAAATCCTTTCTCATTAACCGGAGCAAAATCCACTTCAAATCCTTGACTTTTCAGCCAGAGAGCTGACTCTTTGACTGCCGGATGTTCAATGGCTGATACGATGATGTGCTTGCCAAACTGTGCTTTTTCAAAGGCCACACCCTTGATAACCCAGTTATCCCCTTCTGTTCCACCAGAGGTAAAGAAGATTTCATCACTTTTCTTACCAATTAAATCTGCAATTTGCTGACGAGAAGCATCTAAGATTCGTGTTGCCTGGTCTCCCAAACGATGGAGACTAGATGGATTTCCTAAGATTTTTGAAGCCACCTGCATATAGGTTTCAAGTGCCTCAGGATAAGGATTGGTCGTCGCCGAATTATCAAAGTAAATCATGTTTTCTCACGCTTTCTAAAATCACTCCCTCTATTGTATCATGAAACGGAGCCTGCGACAAGAAAGGGCAATTCCTCTTTTTTTAAGATTTTTTTAAAGAAATGAGGTATAATAATTTTTAGTCAAAGGAGAGAATACATGTCTAATTATCGTAGAACTTCAAAACCAAAAACAGAACACATCAAAAAAGGCTTCACGGTCTTTCAAAAAACCGTTGCTACTATTGGGAGTATCCTTGGCTTGATTACCGCAAGTATCACGATTATGAACGCCTTGGATAATAACAAAAATACTAAAAAAGAACCTACGACAAGCCAGACGACAACCATTGTCAAAGAAATTCAAAAAGAATCCCCTAAGGAAAACACCAGTCCTAATAAGGAAAATAATACTAGTCAAGAAAAAACACAACAAGAAGAAACGCCAAAATCCAGCGTCAAGGAAGATAAAAAAGAAGAGCAGAAAACAGCAACTCAGGATTCTTCTACACCTTCCTCAACAAAAGAAACAACTGATAGTGGAAACTCGTCCAAAACGACTAGTTCCGAAAACAAAAGCAATCAATAACCACTAAAATAACTTCTTTCCAAACTTGGAAAGAAGCTATTTTTTTATTGTTGCAATACTTTTCGTGGTTTGGTTCCTTCAGCTGGACCGATAACACCTGCCATTTCGAGTTCTTCCATCAGGCGGGTCGCACGGTTAAATCCAACCGACAAACGACGCTGAATCATCGAAGCGCTGGCTTTCTGGGTTTCAATAACCAAAGCCTTAGCTTCTTCAAAAAGCGGATCGCCACCAGCTTCACCATCAGAAAAATCTCCTTCATTTTCAGGGACATCTCCTGGGTCAAAACTCTCATCGTAGTCCGCATCCGCCTGAGCCTTGATGAAGTTTACGATGCGTTCGACATCATCATCTGAGATAAAGGATCCTTGTAGACGGACTGGGTGATTTTCATCAATTGGTTTAAAGAGCATATCTCCTCGACCGAGCAGTTTTTCTGCTCCATTTTCATCCAAGATGGTTCGTGAATCTGTACCTGATGAAACTGCAAAAGCCACACGAGAGGGGACATTGGCCTTGATAAGACCAGAGATAACATCAACTGATGGACGTTGCGTTGCGAGAATCATGTGAATCCCTGCGGCACGCGCCTTCTGTCCAAGACGGATGATGGCATCTTCTACTTCCTTGCTGGCCACCATCATGAGGTCAGCCAACTCATCTACAATGACAACAATCAAAGGAAGCGGTACTTGTTTGTACTCAGATTGGCTATTAAACTCCTCGACCTTGGCATTGTAACCAGCGATATTTCGTACTCCAACCTTAGCAAAGAGTTCATAACGGTTTTCCATCTCATCCACAACCTTTTGCAGGGCCTTGCTGGCCTTGCGTGGATTGGTCACAACTGGAATCAAAAGGTGAGGAATGTCATTGTAAACCGACAACTCAACCATCTTAGGATCCACCATCATAAACTTGACCTGGTCGGGTCTTGCTTTCATCAGAATGCTGGCAATGATACCGTTAACTGCGACTGACTTCCCTGATCCCGTCGAACCTGCAACAAGTAGGTGGGGCATCTTGGAAAGGTCAAAGGTGCGAGCAGTTCCATTGACCGCCTTCCCTAGAGGAATTTCGAGGAGATTTTCTGGCTTAGTTTGAGACTGTTCCCATAGTTCACGGAAGGAGACGGTTGCAATCTCAGAGTTGGGTACTTCGATTCCGACTAGGGATTTACCAGGGATCGGAGCCTCAATCCGAACATCCTTGGCTGCTAGAGCCAGCGCTAAGTCGTCTGCCAGATTGGAAATGCGGTTAACCCGTACACCGACTGCTGGCTTGACTTCATACTTGGTCACTGATGGGCCAATTTCAGCCCGTTCAACCGTCACCTTAATACCAAAGCTAGCAAAGGTTTCTTCTAGGGTTTTGATATTTTCCCGAACGATTTTCTTCTCTTTAGACTGGTCCTTTGGTTTATCTGGGGCAAAGAGTTGCAAGCTTGGTAGCTTGTATTCGAGGGCTTCCTTGGCAGAAAAATCAACCTGCACCTCTTCATCCTCAAAGTCTTCTTCCACATCTGGAACGTCAAAATCAGCTTGAGGGAGGATAATCTCCGGTTCACTCCATTCTTTTTCAGGAATTTGTGGAAGATCATAGTCTGGAACTTCTGGTAAGATTTCTCCAGTTTCAGGATCTACAGGAGGAAGCGGTAGTGCATCCTGTTCTTCTTGTTCTCTCTTGATTCTGGCTGCTTCTTCAGCTTCTTGACGAGCCTTCTCTTCTTCTCTCTTGATGAAGCGTTCCTGTTTTCTCTGTTCCTGTTTTTCCATGAAGGATCTGAACTGAGCTCCAATAAAGGATGCAACATCATAAATAGACCAAGGACTGACCAAGAGAGCCCCAACTAGAATCAAAAGAACTCCAATAAAGTACGATCCGATATTGGAGAAAAGAAAGGATATGGGGATGTAAAGTCCAACACCTAGCAGACCTCCACCAGCAAAGCTAGTCACCCGGATACCAGTCAGGTCCGTCATAACTTGAGACAGGGTTCCTTTTAAAACTGACTTCTCCAAGCCATATTTCCAGACAAGATAGGCCTCAAAAATCAAAAGCAAGCCAGCGAAGATACAGAGAAAGCCTGACAGAAGCCCCTCTTGCTTGCGTATCCATTTAAAAAGAAAAAGATAGATGAGGAGGCCACCTATAGCCACATAGGCCAAACTTCCGACTAACAGTCGAATGAGATTGTAAAGAGTGACACCTGCCGCGCCGAGTTTGAGGGCTGCAAAGATTAATAATAAGGCAATCCCTAAGGAAATCAACATCCTCTGGATAGCCTGCTTTCTTTCGAGTTCTGCTTTAGACGGTCTCCGTCTTGTTTTACTTGTATTTTTGTTTGCCATGTTTCTATTATACCATATTTCAGAAACATCTAGAGAAATCAAAAAAATGACTGCATCTACTAGACACAATCATCTTTCGTTGATATTTCTGAATTTTCTATTCTATATGATTTTTCAACAACCTTGTCTCACTACTTCTTCAAAAATCTAATTGCTGATTTTCTTGCCTTCTCAATCTTTTCGATTTCCAACTTCTCTACAGCAGATGTAGGAATCCATTTTTCCCAAATAAAACTTGAGCTGCTTCTATCATCAGAGCACAAGCCCGAAAGTCCTTTTCTTCTGGAATCGCCTCTCGAAACAAATCCTTCGTTTTCTCCATCAAGACTTCTTTTTCAACTTGATGAAAAGATAATTGCATCAAACTACTGGCAGACCAGGCACGACAAAGTGCATCTTGGTCAGTCAAGAGATGTTGCCCTAAGATTTCTATCTCACTTATTGAACCAATCCAACCTAGGGCAATGATTAGCTTTCTACGATTCGAAGCTTCTGAACTAGGTAAAAGAGAGATTAGAACAGGAAGTACTTGCTTGCAAGAAGATGCATAAAAATCTCTATGTCTTACTTTGGAAAGGATTTTCGCTAGGAAATAAATAATCAAAATGCGTTGACTCTCATCTTCCTCTTGATTGAGAGTTCCCAAAAGATAGTCTATTCCCTCCTGCCCATGCTGGTCAAAACTTGCTTCAAAATTTAGGTCAGTTCCTTCCTCCCAATCGTTGCAAATGAGTTCAAAATGAAAGGCAATTTCTGGGCTCCTACCTAAATCAGCTATAAAATGAATTCGTTTAGAATCAGGAAAATCTTCCTCCACCAAGCTGGCATAGGTTCCTTGTAACGCTTCTTTTGTAAGACTTTTGCGACCGAACTGTTCCTTTTCTAGTTTGTCGATTCCTTCTTTTCTAGAATCACTCATGACACTTATCTCCTCTAAGATATTTGTAGAACTTCAGCATTCTATCATTTAAATTCTCTAAGATTTACCTCTATTGTATCACTTTAAAGACCGTTCTCCCTAACTCCATCATCAAAAAATGACTGCCCACTTTCGTGTTCAGTCATTTGAGTATTTATGATTATTTTTCTAATGGTTTACGTAGGTAACCATAAACCACACCACTTACAATTGCGCCAACCAAGACACAGGCAAGGTAGAGAAGGGCATTTGAAGTTAGAGCGATAACGAAGATTCCTCCGTGTGGCGCCATGAGTTTAATTCCAGCAAGACCAACGAGTCCGCCTGCTACTGCAGAACCAAGGATGAAGCTTGGGATAGCACGAGCTGGGTCAGCGGCACCAAATGGAATCGCTCCCTCAGTGATAAATGACAAGCCCATGATGATGTTTGTCAAACCAGAGTTGCGTTCTTCCTTAGTGAATTTATCTTTGAAAAGAAGGGTTGCGACAAAGATAGCAAGTGGTGGCACCATTCCTCCAGCCATAACTGCTGCCATGGCTACAGAACCACCTGAAGAAACAGTTGCTGCAAGCGTACCTGTACCAAAGACATAGGCCGCTTTATTAACTGGACCACCCATATCAACAGCCATCATTCCACCAAGAACGATACCAAGAAGGACAGCTGAACCGCCTCCAAGACCGCCTAGGAAGTCATTCATCGCAGTGTTGATTGCTGCCATCGGGATGTTAACAGCTAGCATGACAAATCCTGTTAAAATTGTTCCAAGAAGTGGCAAGAGAAGGATTGATTTAGCACCTTCAAGTGAACGAGGAACTTTAACGTATTTCTTGATAGCAAGAACCAAGGCACCTGCGATAAATCCACCAACAAGGGCACCTAGGAAACCAGATGAAACACCTGCAAGAGTTGAAGTTGCTTCACCACCTGAGGCATAAGGGATTTTACCAAAGGCAAAACCTTCTTTTGCAATAGCACCAGCCACAAAACCTGCTACCAAACCTGGTTTTTCAGCGATAGAGTAGGCAACATATCCTGCAAAGACTGGAAGCATCAAGCCAAAGGCAGCACCACCAATTTTCATGAACATAGAAGCGAGCTCATGGTAAGATCCGAGATTGCCAAGACTATCTTGTGGCACACCCAAAGCACCATCAATCAAGAAAGCAAGGGCAATCATGATACCACCACCGATAACGAATGGCAACATTTGAGATACACCACTCATCAAATGTTTGTAGAAAGCAGCACCAAGGCTTTGTTTTTCATTACTTGTTGTTGCAGCTTTTGCTCCATTTGCGGCACGGTAGACTTCCGCATCCCCAGAAAGAGCCAAGTTAATCAATTCTTCTGTCTTACGGATACCGTCAGCCACTGGGCGATTGATCAAAGGTTTGCCATCAAAACGATCCATCTCAACAGCCTTGTCAGCTGCGATGATAACAGCTTTAGCCTTGCGAATGTCTTCTGCAGTTAGTTGGTTCCCAACACCGCTAGCACCGTTGGTTTCAACCTTGATACCAACACCCATTTCAGCAGCCACTTTTTGAAGGGCCTCTTGGGCCATGTATGTGTGGGCAATACCTGTCGTACAAGCTGTAACAGCTACGATAAAGTCACCAGAGTCATTAACAGGTGCTTGAACAGGTTCCTCAGCTTTTTCTGAAGCTTGGTCAAAAAGTTCGATAACTTGATCTGCAGATGTTACTTGACGAAGTTTGTCAGCAAAACCGTCTTTCATCAAGTATTGAGACAATTCTGCCAAGGCTGCCAAATGAGTATCATTGGCACCTTCTGGAGCTGCAATCATGAAGAAGAGGTCTGTTAGTTGCCCATCCAAGCTCTCATAGTCAACACCCTTGTTTGACTTAGCAAAGAGAACTGTTGCTTCTTTGACCGCAGAGTTTTTACTGTGGGGCATAGCGATTCCGTCACCCAAACCAGTGGAAGTGAGGGCTTCACGCGCTAAGATTCCTTCTTTAAAGGTTTCAAAATCCGTCACATAACCGTGATCTACCAAGCTATGAATCATCTCTTCAATAGCTGCTGTTTTTTCAGTTGCCTGCAAATCCAGCAACATGACATCTTTTCTCAATAGGTCTTGAATTTTCATCGTTTTTCTACCTCAACTTTTTCATAAGTTTCTTTTATAAATGCTGCAGTTGCCAAGTCATCAGAGAAAGTAGTTGCTGTCCCACAAGCCACTCCCCATTTGAAGGCCTCTACTGCGTCTTTTGATTTGACAAATTCACCGGTAAATCCAGCAACCATAGAGTCACCAGCACCAACTGAATTTTTGACCGTTCCCTTGATAGGTTTTGCGAAGTAAGCTCCTTCAGATGTGACAAGGAGGGCACCGTCCCCAGCCATGGAGATGATAACGTTTTGAGCACCTTTAGCTAACAATTCTCGAGCATATTTCTCGATTTCATCTAAACTTTCAAGTTTCACTCCAAAGATAGCTCCAAGTTCGTGATTGTTTGGTTTAACCAAAAGTGGCTGGTAGTCTAAACTATCAATCAAGGTCTGTCCTTCAAAGTCACAAACCACTTGCGCACCAGTCTGGCGTGTCAATGCAATCAAATCCTTATAGATAACATTGCCTAGGTTCTTAGCACTCGAACCTGCAAACACAACCGTATCATCTGCTGTCAAACTAGACAAAATAGCTTTCAATTCTTCTAGCTGAGCTGGTTCCACATTTGGACCCGTTCCATTGATTTCTGTTTCTTGGTCTGCTTTGATTTTAACATTGATACGAGTATCTTCTGCTACTTGGACAAAACGTGTTTCGATTTCCTCTTCTGCCAGAGTATCTGTGATAAATTTACCAGTAAATCCTCCGATAAATCCCGTCGCTGTATTTGGAATATTCAAGCGTTTCAAAACACGGCTAACATTGATTCCTTTCCCACCAGCAAACTTATCATCACTGTCCATACGATTGACACTACCGACTTGAACTTGGTCCAAGCGCACGATATAGTCAATGGATGGATTGAGTGTGACTGTATAAATCATACTTCTATTACCTCCGTTTTCTTCTTAATAGCCTGCAAGAGCTCATGCCCTTGACTTGTAATAACAATGGCGCGTTTAAGTGGTGCTACCTTGGCAAAGCAAGTTTGTCCAATCTTAGACGAATCAACCAAGACATAGGTTTGTTTGGCATTCTCCAAAATGGCACGTTTCACAGCTCCCTCTTCCATATCAGGAGTCGTATAATAGCCATCGTCTACACCATTCATCCCAATAAAGGCACGGTCAAAGTGCAATTGGTTGATTTGGTTAAGAGCAACACCGCCAATACATGCATCTGTTGCCATCTTGACACTTCCTCCAACCATGACAGTTGGAATCTGTTTTTCAACCAACTGAACCGCATGATGAATGGAGTTGGTCACAACTGTGATATTCTTATCAACCAATTCCTTGATTAAAAAAGCAGTTGTTGTGCCAGCATCGATAAAGATAACATCTTTCTCCTTGATGAGAGAGGCCGCCTTCTGAGCTAGCAACTTCTTCTCTTGAAGGTTTTTGACAGATTTTTCTTGGATGGTTTCTTCTTCCCGCAAGGAGTGGGGCAATTCTGCACCACCATGTACACGGCGAAGCTTGTTTTCCGCCTCCAACTCATCTAAATCTCTTCGTACCGTTGATTCTGATGTTTCTAATAGACTGACCAATTTTTCTAGGGAAACTACATGATGTTGATTTAACTCCTCTAAAATCAGTTGCTTCCGCTCAGTTTTTAACACCAAACCACCTCCTGTTATCGTTTACACTATTCATTCTAGCACATTATCTACCAAAGTCAAGCATTTTTTATCATTTTCTTTCAAATTCTATCATTTTTCTTATTTCCAAAATTTTTATTGCAAGATAAAGTCCTTTATGGTAGACTATTTGAGTAGGTATTGGAAGATTACTCAAGAGGCTTAAGAGGCCGTGTTGGAAACGCGGTAGGCGTGTAACAGCGTGCGTGGGTTCGAATCCCATGTCTTCCGTAGAAAAACAAAAACTGCATTTCGGTGCAGTTTTTTTATCACAAGTATTTAAAAATCAAATAATACAAACACTATATGATTTCATAAAACAAAAGGATATAGATTTCTAGGATACGACAAAAATGTTGTATCCTTTTTTAGCAAAAGAATACCAAGGAATACAAAAGGCAAAAACAAAAAACGTTGATTTAACAACGTTTTTCCAAGTTTAGCGAAAGAATAATGGAGCCGGTGGGAGTCGAACCCACGTCCAAACACCTGCCAACATATTTGTCTACAACCATAGGTTATGTATTGTTTTAACAGTCCCTCGACACATAACTCAAGCCTAGGAACTGCGAGTCTATTAATCTCTTATCAAACCACTAGACAAGGCTTGATCGTATCTCGCTAATCATAAGACCTGTCATTGAACACGAGCAATCCAAATCAGGTCACGCCTGCTGGTTTTTAGGCAGCTAGAGCGTAAGAAGTGTTATTTTTTGCAGTTATATTTAACTGAGCGTTTACGTCGCCACACGGGTTGCAAAATATGCCTCATAATGCCTGTCGAATCCGTAACGACCCCAAAAGATGATAGAACCATTATAACCTATCTTCATGAAAAATGCAAAATCAAGCCACCTCTTTAGAAAAGAACCCCTTTTAAGGCTTCCGATAAGACTTGATAACCGGCTACACTTAGATGGAGGCCATCTGTTGTATAGTCTTTTTTGAGTTGTCCTTCTGTATCTGTCAAACTATCATAAACAGGCACAAAATCTACCTGCATATAGGCGGATGCTAGAGCCTCATAGGCTTGATTCCATTCTCTGATCTTTTCATTGGTTCGGATATAAACAGTCTGCTTGTATCTCTCTCCCTCATTGACTGGCAAAATGGAAAGGAGCTTTATTTGTGATAGCGGATAATCTCGGGCAATTGATTGGATAACTCGCTCAAGATTATCCAAGGCATCATTTATAGAAATATCTTTTCCAATATCATTTGTCCCAATTAAGAGAACAATTTGATCCACAGCATCACCATAAAGATGGGCATCTAGATTCTCTAATAAAAGTCCCGTCTGATAGCCTCGGATGCCACGATTAACAATCGTCTTGGCAACCCCAAACAACTCTTGAAGAGGGTAATATTCCACTATCGAATCACCAATAAAGATGATATCTGGCTCTAGAACAGACACTTGATTCAATTCACGATACTTGGTTTGAATTTTTTCCTGCTCTTTTAGGAGCCAATTCTCTAATAACTGTACTGCCACCTTATCCCTCTTTCTCTAACCAATTCTCTAGGACTTGATAAACGCCCGCCTGGCTGTTAGCTGGAGCTAGGGCAGTCGCAACGGCCTTGACCTCATCAGCTGCGTTTTCCATCGCATAGGCAATTCCAGCCAGTTCTAGCATTTCGATATCATTTTCACTATCACCAAAGGCCATGATTTGTTTCGATTGCAAATTCCAGCGCTTGAGTAATTCTTCCAATCCCCAAGCCTTGTGAACACCAGCCTGTAGGATATCGATACAACCATAACCACTGGAAACGGCTCTTACATGCCCATCAAAGAGGTCATTGATTTCCTGCAAAACAGAACTAGAGCGTTCTTCACCAACGACCATACTCATCTTTAGCACCCCACCGAAGAGATCCGATCTGAGCTCTTCAACAAAGTTTGTATGCCGATAGAGTTTTTCAATCATCTCAGGAGTCATAAATTTATCAAGTTCTGTAAAAACAGTTCCTTTCTTGACAAAACTCCCATTCATACTGGTAACGACAAATTGATCTCGGCACTCTCTCCCTTTAAAATGAACTAAAGCCTTGTCAACCATAGTATCATCCCAGGTCTGTGCTTGAATCAGTTTATTATTTTCAAAAATACGCGCCCCATTGGCAACGACTAGGACAACTCTACTCGCCAAATGTTTAAGCAATTGCCTCATACGGTGAACTTCATTCCCCGTTGCAATGACAAAACGGATATCCCTTTGATCCAACTGATCTAAAATCTTTTCCAAGCGGGGCAGATCCAGCTGCCCCCTCGGGTCTAGCAAGGTTCCATCCATGTCTGTTGCAATTAATTTAATCGTCATCCTATCTCCTTTAGGGCGAGCGTCTACCACTTCAACCCTACATGTTCATTCATTTCTTTATAGGCCGTGTCAATTCGTTCCTTGGTCGCCTCATCCAACTTGTCACGGTAACTGCCTCCCTCAATGAAGTCCTCTAGGATATAGGTCTGATAGAGGAAGAGCGGATAGCCTTCTGGGGAGTAAGTTCCTTTGGGTGTTCGATTGACCCAAGTAGGATGCACTTTAGCAGTTTCAATCCTTGTCTTGCCATCTTTTTTCTTAATGGTCACATCCATGAGAACACCGCGCTCCGTCCACTTGGCATTTTCCTCATCTTGCATGGTTTCAATGCGCTGGTTTGAGAGGAAATTCCCCATGGAGTAGATGATCAGTTTTTTATCACCATCTTTTTCAACCGTTTCAGCAGGTTCAACGACGTGAGGATGCCCTCCAAAGATAATATCAGCTCCCCAGTCAATCATCTTATGGTACAGTGTTTTCTGTTCTTCCGTCGGTTCTAGCTGGTACTCAATTCCCATCTGAGGCATGATGACAGTAATATCTGCCTCTTGCTCAGCTCGTTCGATTTCCGCCTTCATCTTATCTTCATTCAGGTCAGAAAGATAGCGATTATAATCCTCTTGAGAGATATACTGCTCAATGCCATTAAAACCGTAAGAATAGGCTAGGAGAGCTACCTTGATACCATTGACTTCCTTGATAACTAGCGGAGCTTGGTCACGGGATTCATGTGTGTAGACTCCTATGGGTGTCATCCCTGCCTTTTCAATAGCTTCTGCTGTCGAAACCACTCCCTCTATCTGAGAATCCAAGATGTGATTATGAGCCAAGTCTAGAACTTGATAGCCTGCATCCTTGATAGCATCCATGACTTCTACAGGTGCATTAAAGAGAGGGTAACCTGCCAAGTAGTGGTCCTTGTTCACCGTTCCTTCAAAGTCACCAAGCACTAAATCCGCTTGTTTGAGCCAGGGTTTTACATACTCAAAATTTTCATGGAAATCGTAGCTACCATCTTCTTTCAGAGCTGTTCGGTAGATAGGAATATGGTAGAGAAGGTCACCATTTGCCATGATACGAGCTGTCGTTTCGGCAGACTGATTTTCCTTAGACTGACCAGACATCTGAGCAGAATCAAGAGTTTGACCACTCGGACTTGTTCCCTTGTTACCTTGTACTGCTTGGATCAACAAGTTCAGCCCCATAGACAAGGAAACTGCAAGCAACAGCACCGTAATAAACTGGGCATTTGTCCAAGATTTATAATTCCTAAAGAAACCAATACTACTCTTCAACAATCCAAAAATAGGACCATGAGGCCGTCTATCTTGTCGCTTTTCCATCTTTATTTCCCCCTTGCTTTTACTGCAAGTCTTTTCTTTTATTATACCACAGACAAAAGAGGAATACCGTTTATTATATTATTTTTTAGCAACTTCTGTGACTTTCTTTCTCGCCTATTTTGTGTTATCATGTAGAGGTAATGAAAGGAGAGAAAATGTCTGCTATAGAACGTATTACAAAAGCTGCTCATTTAATTAATATGAACGATATTATCCGTGAGGGGAACCCAACTTTACGCGCGGTTGCTGAGGAGGTCACTTTCCCACTGTCTGACCAGGAAATCATCCTTGGAGAAAAGATGATGCAATTCCTCAAAAATTCTCAGGATCCTGTTATGGCTGAAAAGATGGGACTCCGCGGTGGGGTTGGATTGGCCGCTCCTCAGTTAGATATCTCAAAACGCATTATCGCTGTTTTAGTGCCCAATATTGTGGAAGAAGGTGAAACTCCTCAGGAAGCCTACGACCTGCAAGCTGTTATGTACAATCCCAAAATCGTATCCCACTCTGTTCAGGACGCTGCCCTCGGTGAAGGAGAAGGGTGCCTATCTGTCGATCGTGTAGTTCCAGGCTATGTTGTTCGTCATGCCCGTGTCACTGTTGATTACTTTGACAAGGACGGAGAAAAACACCGTATCAAGCTCAAAGGATACAACTCTATCGTTGTCCAACATGAAATTGATCACCTAAACGGAATCATGTTTTACGATCGTATCAATGAAAAAGACCCCTTTGCTGTTAAAGATGGACTCCTCATCCTCGAATAAAGAAAATCCCGTTGCAAGACGGGGTTTTGTGTTATAATAGAGGCATGAAAACAAATGATATTGTCTATGGCGTCCACGCCGTTACAGAAGCTCTCCTTGCAAACACAGGGAATAAACTCTACCTCCAAGATGATCTCCGAGGTAAAAATGTTGAGAAAGTCAAGGAACTGGCTGCTGAGAAAAAGGTCTCCATCTCTTGGACCTCAAAAAAATCCCTGTCTGAAATGACCGAAGGAGCTGTTCACCAAGGTTTTGTTCTACGAGTGTCCGAATTTGCCTATAGCGAACTGGATCACATCCTTGCCAAAACACGCCAAGAAGAAAATCCTTTGCTATTGATTCTGGATGGTCTAACTGACCCTCACAACTTAGGCTCTATCTTAAGGACTGCTGATGCGACCAATGTTTCAGGCGTCATCATTCCCAAGCACCGTGCCGTCGGAGTGACTCCTGTCGTTGCCAAAACGGCCACAGGTGCTATCGAGCACGTTCCAATTGCCCGAGTGACCAACCTGAGCCAAACTCTTGACAAACTCAAGGATGAAGGCTTCTGGACCTTTGGAACAGATATGAACGGCACCCCTTGCCACAAGTGGAATACAAAAGGGAAAATCGCCCTCATCATCGGAAATGAAGGAAAAGGTATCTCTAGCAACATCAAAAAACAGGTCGATGAGATGATTACCATTCCGATGAATGGACATGTTCAAAGCCTCAATGCCAGTGTTGCTGCAGCCATTCTCATGTACGAAGTTTTCCGAAATAGACTATAAAAAAGTTTCCAATCAGTTGATTGGAAACTTTTTTGCTTAACTATGTTCGGTGATAAACTTGTAGGCTTCTTGACCAGCGATAGCCCCATCTCCAACTGCTGTTGTCACTTGGCGAAGGTCTTTCTGGCGAACATCTCCAACCGCAAAGATACCATCAACTGTGGTCTTCATGTGGTTATCTGTTAGGATCCAGCCCGCCTGGTCTTGGATATTCAAATCCTTAACAAAATCGCTAACAGGATCCAAACCAACATAGATAAAGACACCACCGAAGGCTTGCTCTGTTACTTGACCTGTTTTCACATTCTCAAACACGACAGATTCTACTCGGTTTTCACCCTTGATTTCCTTGACTACAGAATCCCAGATAAAGTTGACTTTCTCATTAGCAAAGGCACGGTCTTGCAAAACCTTTTGGGCACGAAGTTCATCACGACGGTGAACAATAGTAACAGTCTTGGCAAAGCGTGTCAAGAAGAGGGCCTCTTCTACCGCTGAATCTCCACCACCGACTACCAGCAAGTCTTGGTCACGGAAGAAAGCTCCATCACAGACTGCACAGTAAGAAACTCCACGACTGTTCAGTTCTTCTTCTCCGGGGACACCCAAGAGACGGTGTTTTGACCCAGTTGCCACGATGACAGTACGGGTTTCGTAAACTTGATCATCAGTGATTACCTTCTTATAGTCACCCTTGTCTTCAATATTTTCAACGTAGCCATAAAGATGCTCCACTCCAAGGTTTTCAAGTGGTTCAAACATCTTTTCAGCCAATTCAGGTCCACTAATATTGGCATAACCTGGATAGTTTTCAATGTCAGATGTGTTATTCATTTGCCCACCTGGCAGACCACCTTCAATCAAAGCCACTTTCAGATTGCTTCGAGCAGCATATAAGGCAGCGGTCATTCCCGCAGGTCCAGCACCGATAATAATCGTATCGTACATTTTGATTCCTTCTTTCTTGTTGTAACTATCTTTATTCTAACTCATTCTTGCTAGTCACGCAAGGATTATGCCTTGAAAACCAAGAGCAAACTCATGACGGCAAAGGATAACACCGGAACGACCAAAACTCCAATCATAATCATATCATAGAGATGAGCTTGACGAGCCTTGGCTGTCTTGTCCACACCAGACATAGCTCTCAATCCAATCCAAATCCCCAGAAAAATCACGACAAGGATGGTCGTTAAGATCAAACTCTCGAAATATAAAGAAAACAGTTGCAGCAGCATGATCTCTCTCGTTTCTATCTTTTTTAAAGAGTAAACTCAGCTAGTCCAACTAACTGAGTTTTCCTTTTTCTATTATATCAAATATAAGTCCGTTTGTAACTAGCGAAGAATTCTTTTGTTCGCTCTTCTTTTGGATGGTGGATAATCTCATCTGGTGTTCCAGACTCGATGATTTTCCCCTTATCTAAGAAGAGAATCTTATCAGCCACTTGGGCTACAAAGGACATGTCATGACTGACTAAAATCATAGTTTGACCTGACTTAGCAGCATCTGCAATAGACTTTTCTACTTCACCGACTAATTCTGGATCAAGGGCTGAAGTTGGTTCGTCTAAGAGCAAGACATCTGGTTTCATAGCAAGAGCACGCGCGAGGGCAACCCGTTGCTTTTGTCCACCTGATAAGTGGCGAGGGTAATGGTTTTCACGGTCAGAAAGACCAACCTTGGCCAACTCTTCCTTAGCAATTTTTGTTGCTTCCTCGTCCGATAATTTTTTAACAACAACCAAACCTTCCTTAACATTGTCAAGAGCTGTTCGGCGTTCAAACAAATTAAACTGTTGGAAAACCATGGATAACTTGCGACGAAGGGTTAGGATTTCTTCTTGGCTAATCTGAGAAAAATCAACTTTAAAATTGTCAATCTGAATCGTTCCACTATCTGGAGTTTCAAGATAGTTCAAACTACGAAGAAAGGTTGATTTCCCAGCTCCAGATGAACCAATCAAGGCCACTACTTCTCCCTTTTGAATATCCAAGTCCAGATGATCCAAGACAGTCTGTCCTGAAAAGGATTTGCTTAAATTCGAAATCTTAATCATTAACGAAGGTCTCCTTTCACATCTGTTTGCACTGTATCAGGTGCAGAAATAGCCATTTTTCTCTCGATGAAACGACCGAGGCTTTCAATTCCGATATTGACTACCCAATAAACAAGGGCAACGGAGATGAAGCGCTCAAAATAGCGGTAATCTGCTCCACCCAAAATCTGAGCTTGAGCAAAAACTTCGACAACACCCGCACTAAAGGCTAGAGAAGTTCCCTTGGTCAAACCGATAAGAGAGTTAATCAAAGTCGGTGTCGCTACCACCGCCGCATTGGGAATAATCACGCGACGATAAACTTGAGCACGAGTCATACCCAGACTACGCGTCGCCTCAATTTCACCTGGATTAACAGAAAGGATGGCTGCACGAATCGTTTCACTTGCATAAGCCGCCTCATTAAAAGCAAAGGCCACAATCGCAAAAAGTGCCGCTGGAATCGCATTGATATTGAAACCAGTTCCCCATTGTTGGTTGATAGCTTTCAGTGCCAAAGGTATTCCGTAGTAGGTCAACATAAGTTGGACTAGGATTGGGGTACCTTTTAAGAAGCTGACGAAAAAGGCCTGCAAGGGATATAAAATCTTAACACGATTGATCTTAACAATAGCAAAAATCAAGGCAAGTAGCAAACCAAAGAGTGCACCTCCAAGCGTCAACATCAAGGTTGTAGGCAGTTGTTGGACAATCCTTGGAATTCCATCAAAGACCGAACGCAAACTAAAGAGCTTACCATCCGGAATGAGTTGCATCAAACTTTGGTACCAATCTGATGCTAAAAATGTTGTAACAGTCATAAAAACATCCTCTCCTGATAATGATTCATTCTATCATACTTCTACTCGCAAGCAAATTATTTGCTACGGGCTGCTCAGACTTTGTCTATCTTCTAGTTTATCACACTTTAAAACAGGGAGGCTATATATTTTACCTATCAAGGAGATAAATAAAAACTATCTCAAACCTAAGTTCTCATAGGTTTTTCTATAGCCGATTTGTTTAACAGCACCATTCTCCACCAAAATTGGACGTTTCAATAACATACCATCACTCGCCAGGAGCTTGGCTGCTTCTTGATTTGATAGACTTCCTACCTTATCCTTCAAGCCAAGTTCACGGTATTTGATCCCGCTAGTATTGAAAAATTGTTTCACTTCAAAACCGGAAGTTTCCAACCAGTCCAAAATCACGTCTTCACTTGGTGTTTCTTCTACGATGTGGACAGCTTGGTATTCCAGTCCAAGTTGATCCAATTCATTTTTTGCTTTCTTACAAGTTGAACATTTTGGGTATTCGATAAATTCTAACATCTTCTTTTCTTTCTATTTTTTATTTTCTTGAAATGCTACACCTTCATGTTGCAAGAGCCAGGCTTTCTTTTCGACTCCAGATGCATAGCCTGTCAAGCGATTGCCTGATCCCAGCACACGATGACAGGGAACGAGTATGGACCAAGGATTGCGCCCCACTGCTTCTCCAATCGCTTGGGCAGAAGCCACTTGCAGGTCTTGAGCTATTTGTCCATAAGTTACTGTCTGACCATAAGGAATGGCCTGTAAATAAGTCCAGACTCGCTTTTCAAAATCTGTTCCAATAGGAGCCAAAGGTAAGTCAGATAGATCCTGAACACTGCCTTCGAAATAGGTATCTAAATAGGAAATAACTTGCTCTAATACAGGATGGCTAGCAACTTCTTCTATCGTTTCATCTCCTAATCCCCTCTCAAAATGAGTTTGGTCCTGCACCCAAATTCCATACAGATATTGCTCATCAGCAACTAAGGACAAGGTTCCAATTGGCGACGGGTAGAGCATCTTTGCGTACTTTTTCTGCTTCATTTTTTTAATTTCTGATAGGCCAAACGTTCCCCATCAACTGGAACCTTACCAACCTGTTGGAAGCCTAGCTTTTCAAAGATATGCTGCATGGCCTTGTTTTCTGCATGCGTATCTGAACGAAAATCTAGATAATCAAAACCTTCAATCAAGCCTTCTAGGAAAGTCTGAACAACACCTTGTCCTTGGACATCTGCTGCCACAGCGATACGGTGAAAGATCAGATATTCTGATTCTCCCCCCTGCCAACTCCCTTCATAAATGGCTTCATAGGATTTCTCTGGGCTCTTGGTCACAGCAGCATAGGCTAGTAGTTCTCCTTCTTCCAAGGCCACATAAGCTTGACCAGAGATGATATCATCAATAATGATGTCGGCATTTGGATAGCCATTTTGCCACTGGTCGCTACCAGACTTTGCTAAGCACTTTTTGGCATCCTCCATCACCTGCATAATCGCATCAACTTCGTTTGGAAAAGCTAAACGAATCTCCATATTTTCCCCTCATTTCTAACCGTTTTCTCTCATCATAGCATAATTTAAAGCTTTCTACAAGCTGTTGAAACTTGACTTTTGTTTTTTATTATTTTATAATCTAGTTATCAAAACTAGATAAAAAGGAGTTGGAAATGAATTCTAACTTTTCCTACCCAAAATGGGAAGACATTCCAAACATTGACCTCTATCTGGATCAGGTTTTACTTTATGTCAATCAAGTCTGTGCCCCTATCTCTCCAGATAAAGACAAGGGTCTAACAGCATCCATGGTCAATAACTATGTCAAACATGGTTACCTGACAAAGCCAGACAAGAAAAAATACCAACGCAAACAGATTGCACGTTTGATTGCTATTACTACTCTCAAGTCTGTCTTTTCGATCCAAGAAATCGCTCAGACCCTCAATACTCTGCAAACTCAAGCGAGCTCAGACCAGCTCTACGATGCTTTTGTGGACTGTATGAACCATGGGATTGATCCAGAAAATCCTATTATCCAAACCAGCTGTCAAACGGTTAAACTCTATCATCAAACTCTAGACTTAATCCTTATCAAAGAAGAGGAGGAAATCCAATGAATACCAGTCTAAAACTCAGTAAAAAACTCAGTTTTGGAGAGGAAATTGCTAATAGCGTGACCCATGCTGTGGGTGCCGTTATCATGCTCATCCTACTCCCCATTTCATCCACCTATAGTTATGAAGCACACGGATTTTTATCATCTTTTGGCGTTTCTATCTTTGTTATCAGTCTCTTTCTCATGTTCCTCTCGTCAACTATTTACCACTCTATGGCCTATGGTTCGACCCACAAATACGTCTTGCGGATCATCGACCATTCTATGATTTATGTGGCTATCGCAGGCTCTTATACGCCGGTCGTATTGACTTTGATGAATAATTGGTTTGGCTATCTGATCATTGCCATTCAGTGGGGAACGACCATCTTTGGCATCCTCTATAAAATCTTTGCTAAAAAGGTCAATGAGAAATTCAGCCTTGCCCTTTACCTGATCATGGGCTGGTTGGTTCTAGCTATCATTCCTGCCATTATCAGTCAAACAACGCCAATTTTCTGGAGTCTCATGGTAACTGGCGGACTCTGTTATACAGTTGGAGCTGGATTTTACGCTAAGAAAAAACCTTATTTCCACATGATCTGGCATCTCTTTATCTTAGCTGCGTCTGCTCTCCAGTACATTGCTATTGTTTATTTCATGTAAAAAAGTTGAGAATCTTTTCTCAACTTTTTTCTTTACACATATTAATAAAATACTGGTGCAAGCTTACATCATCTGTTAACTCTGGATGAAAAGAGGTCACCAGCATATTTTTTTCTTGAGCTGCAACGATTTGGTCGTCTAGGGTTGCTAGGATTTCAACACCCTCTCCAAGACTACTGATAATTGGTCCGCGGATAAAGGTCATTGGAATCTTGCCAACTCCCTTACATTCTGCCTCTGTATAGAAGCTTCCCAGTTGGCGGCCATAGGCATTGCGCTCAACCACTATATCCATAGTTCCAAAATGACTCTCTTCCTGAGAAGTGATTTCCTTAGCCAGCAAAATCAAGCCTGCGCAAGTACCAAAAACGGGAAGACCAGATAAAATGGCTTCTCGGATTGGAACCAGCATCTGCTGGTCACGCAAGAGTTTGCCCATTGTTGTAGACTCACCTCCAGGTAATATCAAACCGGACAAGTCACTCTGATGCTGTTGAAAATCATCTAAATTTCTGATTTCAACACTAACAACACCTAACTTTTCTAGCACTTTAGCATGCTCTTCAAAGGCACCTTGCAAGGCTAATATTCCGATTTTCATCTATTTTCCTCGCTCAGCCATGAGAATTTGGATTTCATTCTCATTGATACCAACCATGGCTTCCCCAAGATCTTCTGAAATTTGTGCTAAGATTTGTGGGTTTTGGTAATTGGTTACGGCTTTGACAATGGCACTTGCTCGTTTAACAGGGTCGCCTGATTTGAAAATACCTGAACCGACAAAGACGCCCTCTGCTCCCAATTGCATCATCAGCGCAGCATCTGCTGGCGTTGCAACACCTCCAGCTGCAAAGTTTACAACTGGCAATTTTCCATGTTCATGGACATACTGAACCAATTCAATAGGGACTTGGAGTTCTTTTGCTGCGACATAGAGTTCATCTTCGCGTAGATTTTGAATACGGCGAATTTCTTGATTCATCATGCGCATATGACGAACGGCTTGAACGATGTCACCTGTACCCGGTTCTCCTTTTGTCCGAATCATAGAAGCTCCTTCAGCGATACGACGCAAGGCTTCGCCCAAGTCCTTGGCCCCACAGACAAAAGGAACTTGGAATTCCTTCTTATCCACATGGAAACGGTCATCAGCTGGAGACAGCACTTCACTCTCATCGATATAGTCAATCTCAATAGCCTCTAAAATCTGAGCTTCAACAAAATGCCCGATTCTAACCTTTGCCATCACTGGAATACTGACCGCTTCTTGGATTTCCTTAATCATCTTTGGATCACTCATACGGGAAACCCCACCAGCTGCACGAATATCAGCTGGAATCCGCTCCAAGGCCATAACAGCTGCCGCACCAGCAGCCTCTGCGATGCGAGCCTGTTCAGGGTTCTGAACGTCCATGATAACCCCACCTTTGAGCATCTGTGCCAAGTTTTTATTTAGTTCATAACAATTTTCAGTCATTTCTTAATCCTCATCATTTGTATTGGTAGCTACCATTTCATTTTAAGCCAGATTAGAATGAAGTACAAGATAGAAAAACAATCATTGTCTGGGTACAAATGGATTAAAAAAACTATCTGACCTTAACTTAAGGCCAGATAGTTCAGCTATTGTTATTTTTCAGCTGTAAGTGCAGCCATTGTGATGTAGTTGTATGGTTTGTTGAAATGTGGCAAGAAGAATAGGTCTGTCAAGGCCAATTTATCAATTGTCACATGCTCTTGGATAGCAAGTGAGAACATGTGGATTCCCATGCTGATAGCGGCATCATGTGAAACCATTTGTGCACCAAGAATTTCACGGCTATCTTTGTCAAAGACAATCTTGATGGCAACTTCATGGTTGTCATGTTTCATGAATTCTGGTTTTTGAAGATCGTTAAAGCCTGTTTCAGTTGCATTGTAACCAGCAGCTTTAGCTTTTTCAAGAGTCAAACCAGTTGAAACCATATGAAGACCATAGATAGAGATACCGTTTGAACCTTGTACACCGATTCCTTCCAATTCATGTCCACAAGCATTGTAAGCACCAACGATACCAGTACGAACAGCGTTTGAAGCAAGCGCGATGTAGCTAGTGTCTTTACGAGCATTGTCATAAACAGTCGCACAGTCACCAACAGCGTATACACCTGGGATAGATGTTTCTTGTTTCTTGTCTACAAGGAAGGCACCGTTGTGGAAAAGTTCAATCTTACCGTCAGCAAGAGCTGTGTTTGGACGGAAACCAACTGCAAGAACCACCATATCCACATCAAATGTTTCTTTGTCTGTTACCAAGCGTTCAACTTTACCGTCACCTTGGATGGCTTTAACTGTTTGACCAAGTGCCAAGCGGATGTTATGGTCTTCCAAGTTCTTCGCCATCATTTGGGTGAAGTCTTTGTCATAGTAGCCGTTCAAGACAGTATCTACAATGTCAACAAGGACAACTTCTTTGCCAAGACGCTCAAAGGCTTCAGCAAGTTCTACACCGATGTAACCACCACCAACAACGGCAATGCGCTCAAGGTGTTTGCTCTTGTCTTCAAGTTTTTCAATAACTTCTTCAGCGTTTTGGTACAATTTAACAAATTGTACATTTTCAAGAGTTGCTTTGAATTCGCGGTTACCTTTAACAATTTCAACACCTTCGATTGGAGGCAAGATTGGAGTTGAACCAGTTGCAAAGATCAATTTATCATAAGACTCTTTGTGTTCTTTACCTTCAACTTCTGCAGTCACGACTTTGTTGTCATAGTCAATTGAAAGAACTGGCGAGTTCATGTAAACTTTAGCACCTTTTGCTTCCAATTTTTCTTTATCAGAGTAGAAGAGACCTTCTGGGCCATCAATTTGTTCCCCAATCCAAAGCGCCATTCCACAACCAAGGAATGAAATATTAGAGTTTTGGTCAAATACTACGATTTCATTCTCATGACCAAAGTTATCCAACATCGTATTAATACAAGCTGTACCAGCGTGGTTAGCACCAACTACAACGATTTTACTCATAGAAAAATTCCTACCTTTAATTTTTAATTTACTTTTCTAGTATATCATTTATTGTTAGCGTTTACAAGAGATTTGCTCAGAATTCTCTGTTTTTCAGAAAAAATACACTTAATATTGACAAACCTTATTTTTCTATCGTTTTCATATTAATTCTGAGCATATTTCTTGACTTTTTATCAAAATCCATTTGTGAAAACGCTGACTTTATGGTATGCTAGTTACATGGAAATAAAATGTAAGGGGTTTAATTTTTCTTTAACGATCTTATATTGAATGATTTCCTATGAAAAGAAAGGAGCTGGTAGCTTGCCTCTTCATTCACGTTCTGAACGGCTAATGGGAACAACTATCACGATTTCATTAGTAGATGAACAGGCTGATTGCCTACTTCAAGGAGCCTTTGATTTGCTCAAGGAGCTCGAATACCGCTTCAATGCCAATAGTCAAGAATCCGAACTGATGGAAATCAACTATCAGGCTGGAATCGCACCTGTTAAGGTTCATCCTGACCTATTTGAACTGATTGCTCTTGGACTAGAGCATAGCTTAGCTCCGTCTAGCCATCTAAATATCAGTATTGGTCCCTTGATTCAAACCTGGCGAATCGGATTTGCAGATGCACGACTTCCAGAGTTAAACGAAATCGAAGCCGTCTTGCCACTAGTTGACACACATTTTATCAAGTTAGATCCGACTAGCTCTACTGTCTTTTTAGAGAAGAAAGGAATGAAGCTTGATCTAGGTTGCTTAGCCAAGGGCTATAGTGCAGATAAGGTTGCCCAGTATTTAAAAACACACGGTGTCACCTCTTCCTTGATCAATCTCGGAGGAAATATCCTCACCATCGGGAATAACCAAGCCAAAGAAGGGAAAGCCTGGCAGATTGGGATTCAAGATCCGCGAAATCCTCGTGGCAATCATCTCCTAACCATTCCTGCGTCTAACAAATCCGTTGTCACTTCAGGTATTTATGAACGCCACCTGACAGTAGATGGAAAAGACTATCACCATATCTTTGATAGTGAGACAGGATTTCCTGTCGAAACAGACCTCGCTAGCCTAACGATTATCTCAGATAAATCCGTTGATGGTGAGATTTGGACAACCCGCCTTTTCGGAGAACGTAGCGCTTCTATCCTCTGGCAAGTCGAAAGTTTAGATGGTATCGAAGCCATCCTCATCGACAAAGAGGGACGCCTTGCATGTTCTTCAGGCCTTCAAAATTGTATTATGTAAAAAGAGAAAGGAAATCTCATGCTAAAACTTATTGCCATTGTTGGAACGAACTCTAAACGTTCTACAAACCGCCAATTGCTCCAATACATGCAAAAACACTTTGCGGATAAAGCTGAAATCGAACTTGTTGAAATCAAGGACATTCCTGTTTTCAACAAACCAGCAGATAAGCAACTTCCTGCTGACATTCTTGAAATTGCAGCTAAAATTGAAGCATCCGATGGTGTCATCATAGGTACCCCTGAGTACGACCACTCTATCCCTGCAGTTTTGATGAGCGCTCTTGCTTGGCTATCTTACGGTATCTACCCACTTTTGAACAAACCAATCATGATTACTGGTGCTTCATACGGTACACTTGGTTCATCTCGTGCCCAATTGCAACTTCGTCAAATCTTGAACGCTCCTGAAATCAAGGCAAATGTTCTACCAGATGAATTCTTGCTTTCTCACTCTCTTCAATCATTTAACCCAAGTGGTGACTTGGTTGACCTTGATGTCATCAAGAAATTGGATGCCATCTTTGATGACTTCCGTATCTTTGTGAAGATTACTGAGAAATTGCGCAATGCACAAGAATTGCTTCGCAAAGATGCGGAAGAATTCGACTGGGAAAATTTGTAAGATAGGAGACCGAAAGAATGAAATTTGTTGGACTTGTTGGATCAAACTACGATCAATCATATAACCGCAAACTCTTGGAATTTATCCGTCGCAATTTCAAATTCAAATTTGAATTAGAAGTCCTTGAAATCGACGAAGTTCCAATGTTTAACCAAGACGAAAAATGGGACGAAAGTTTCCAATTGCGCTTCTTATATAACAAGATTACACGTGCTGATGGTGTCATTATCGCCACTCCTGAGCACAACCACACTATCTCAGCTTCTCTCAAATCTGTTCTTGAATGGCTTTCATACGAAGTTCATCCATTTGAAAACAAGCCTGTTATGATTGTGGGTGCATCATACTATGACCAAGGAACATCACGTGCCCAAGTTCACCTTCGTAAAATCCTTGATGCTCCAGGTGTCAATGCCTACACGCTTCCAGGTAACGAATTCCTTCTTGGTAAAGCTAAGGAAGCTTTTGATAACAACGGAAATATCACTAACGAAGGCACTGTTAAATTCCTTGAAACTTGTTTAGATAACTTTGTAAAATACGTAGGAGTCGTTTCAAAATTGAAAAAACCAAAACCAATCGAACCAGAAGACTTGGATTGTGGAAAACCAATTGCTACAACCATTACAGAAGTTGATCCTGACGATCCAGAATGGGTAGAAAAAGTTGCTGCAATCACTGGAGCTGTTTCTGGTGATACCTATGTCAAATTGGACCACGGTATCTTGACGGTTAACCAAATTGATATGTTCTTGAAAGCTATGCCATTTGAATTGACATACGCTGATGACAACAACCAATTCCTCTACTACAATAACGCTCACCAAGATCCAGACACCATGTTTGCTAAACGTGTGCCACCTCAATCAGGTAGCCGTATGTCGACTGTTCATGGTTCTCTTCCACCAGCACGTATGAAGAACGTAGAGTGGGTTATCGGAACACTTCGCAACGGAAACCAAGAATACGTTCGTACGATCGTTCCAGGTTCTCCTGCAGGTGTCATCAACACCCACAACTACCAAGCAATGTACTATCCTGATGGATCATACGCTGGTATCAATGAAATCGTCTTTAACTTCCAACCATGGCTTGACTGGTACCTAAAAGAGACTGGTCAACGTTTGGTAGGTGGTAGCGGACCATTTGCTCCTGCTGCTGGAGGTCATGGAGACGCCGATGCTACTTCCGGCGCTTCTGATTCAGGGGATGCTGGAGGCCACGGTGGTGACGCTGACGCTACATCTGGCGCAAGCAACTAAGAAACCAAAAAGGAGCTATTTGGCTCCTTTTGTTATTACAACAGAAAAAGGGCTTGTAAATCATCTACAGCCCCCTTTCATTTTATGAGTTGGGATCATCTAAACTGCGACCGTGTAAACCTTTTTCACGTTGCACTTGGCGTAGTTTTTCTGGCGTTACATCATTTCCCTCTTCATCAATAATCTTAATTCCTTCAATATGGTGACGAACAGCACGACGATAGCCTTCGATATATTCCTCACGAAGTTTAGCTTGTTCCACTTTTTCAGCAGAAGTTAAGCCTTCTGTTTTTTTCTTTTTAGCGAGCTCGTTGATACGAGCGATTTTTTTTGAATCCATGTTTATCTCCTTTGTAAAAAGATACAGTTCGTTTAATAGGGAGTCTACTTGGTATTGATTTGGTTAAAGCGTGCAAGCTTAGATGCTTTCTTGGTTAATTGCGACAAGATGGCCAATCGATTTTGACGAATATCTTGATCATCGGTCATTACCATAGTATTCTCAAAGAAAGCATCAATAACTGGACTAAGCGCAAAGAGTTGTTCTAATTGCTGACTTGCAGTCCCTGATAAAACGAGTGACTCTACTGATTCCGCCAAGGCTTTCTCTTCTTCATTTTCAAAGAGAGCAGGATCAACTGTTTCAGATCCTTCCGCTTTCTCAGCCAAATTGAAAGCACGTGAGAGAGATTCGACAGACGGTTTGAAGTTTTCTTCCTTGCTTGCTTCGACAAGAGCACTTGCTGCTTCCAACATATCCGCCACGACAAAGTTCGAACTTGCAAGGACCGCTTCCTTAATGTCTTTTGGAGTTGAACCCATCATCTTATCAACACGAGCCTTGATAAAGTCCATGACCTCTGCTTTATTTGCATAAGTCAAACTGTCGAATTTAAGGGCATAAAGGCTATCAATCAGCTCATCCATGGCAATGTGCCAACCAAAGGCATCCAAGATACGAACAACACCTTGCGTCGCACGACGAAGAGCATACGGATCATTAGAACCTGATGGAATCAAACCTACTGAGAAGAAACTCAAAATCGTATCCAATTTGTCTGCAATGGCTAGAATGGCTCCCACCTTGCTCTCTGGGAGAGCTCCGTCCGCTGATGTAGGCATGTAGTGTTCACGAATGGCAGCCGCAACTGCTGGAGTTTCCCCAGCAAGAAGGGCATATTTCTCACCCATAATTCCTTGGAGTTCATCAAACTCACCAACCATCCCTGTCAACAAGTCAAACTTGTAAATAGATGCTGCGCGGGCAAGATCAATCGTTTCATCCACTGATAAACCAGCTTTTTCCGCCAAAAGGACGGCAATCTGACCTGTACGAATCATGTGTTCACGAAGGGAACCAATCTTTTCGTGGAAGGTCACATGGTTCAATTTTTCAACAAGGTCAGAAATCACCAATTTTTGGTCTTCACGCCAGAAGAATTCTCCGTCTTCCAAGCGGGCAACTAAAACTTTTTCATTACCCTTGATAACATTTCCCAAATGCTCTGCGTTTCCGTTACGGACTGAAATGAAGTTTGGCAATAGTTTGCCGTTTTGATCACGAACAACGAAGTAACGTTGGTGTTCTTTCATTGAAGTCACCAAGACTTCTTCTGGAACTTCAAGGTATTTGGCATCAAAACTTCCCATAAAGGCAGTTGGGTATTCAACCAAGTTCAAGACTTCGTTCAGTAAGTCAGCATCAATTTCGATACGTACACCATGTTCAGCTTCGATTGCCTTGATTTGGTCAACTATCATTTGCTCACGTTCACGTGGATCCGCGATTACAAACTGCTTACGAAGGTCTTCTTCATAGCTCAATGCTGACTGAATCTTAGTTTCTTGTCCCAAGAAACGATGACCACGACTCACACGACCGCCCTTAATATCAAGGAAATCCAAGTCAAACTCTTCTTCATCTAAAAGAACTGTCAAAGTGTGTACAGGGCGGATATATTCAAAAGTGTTGTTAGCCCAGTGCATGCTGACAGGGAAAGTTAGTGACTTCAAGACGTCTACTACACCTGGAACAATGGATTCAACTGGTTGGCCCACTTCTTCCTTGGTAACATAGACATATTCTTCACCCTTGATTTCACGGAATTCAATATCTTCAACTGTCAAGCCTTTTCCACGGACAAATCCTTGAGCTGCTTTAGTGAAGTTTCCATCACTATCCAAGGCAATTTTCTTTGCTGGTCCCTTGAAATCTTCTGTCAAATCAGACTGTTTGTCTGCAAGACCAGTCACACGAACAGCCAAACGGCGTGGTGTTGAGAAGGTTTGAATGGCTTCAAAGGAAAGACGATTTTCTTTGAGGAAGGTTGCCATTTTTTCACCTAGTTGTTTTTCACTAGGAGTTACTACGTAGGCTGGTAACTCTTCAAGACCGAGTTCTACTAATAAGTTTTTTGTCATGTTTTTTCCTTTACATTTTCTTCAATCTTTTTTTGATATGCACCTTAGTACTGGGGACGTCGCTAACTAACTTTTGTGAGTCTGTAAGGAAATCTTATACCAAATAAACTAAGATTTCCTTACAGTCTCATCAAAGTGGATTTAGCTGACTGATTTTTGAACCCAAGGTTTCAAAAATCCCCACATAACAGTACGGCGGTGCATATCCCTCTAGCAAGTCTTCGACTTACCTTTAACGATTTTAGAGCACAGTATTACTTACTATTCTGCGTCTTCTGCTAAGAGTTTAGCTCGTGTTGCTTCATCCAAAAGTGGGTAGCCTAGGCGTTTGCGTTCTGCGACAAAGGTTTTGGCTACGACACGGGCCAAGTTACGGATACGAGCGATATAGCCTGCACGCTCTGTTACGGATACGGCACCACGCGCGTCAAGTAGGTTAAAGGTATGTGAACATTTGAGAACATAGTCATAGGCAGGGTGAACCAAGCCTTCTTTTAATGCACGACCAGCTTCTTTTTCAAACTTATCAAAGTTTTCAAGCAACATTTCTTGGTCCGAAATTTCAAATGAATATTTTGAGTGCTCGTACTCAGGCTGGATGAAAATTTCTCCATATTTTACGCCATCGGCCCACTCGATATCATAGACAGAGTTCACTTCTTGAATGTAAGAAGCCAAACGTTCCAAACCATAGGTAACTTCCGAAGTCACAGGGCCAGTTGCCAATCCACCAACTTGTTGGAAATAAGTGAACTGAGTGATTTCCATCCCATCAAGCCAAACTTCCCATCCAAGACCAGCTGAACCAGTAGAAGGGTTTTCCCAGTTGTCCTCAACGAAACGAATATCGTGTTCCAAAGGGTTGATTCCCAATTTTTCTAAAGACTCAAGGTAAAGTTCTTGGATATTTGATGGAGAAGGCTTCATGACCACTTGGAATTGGTGGTGTTGGTAGAGACGGTTAGGATTTTCTCCATAACGACCGTCAGCAGGACGACGTGATGGTTCTACATAAGCCGCATTCCATGGCTCAGGTCCGATAGCACGAAGGAAAGTGTAAGGGCTCATCGTCCCCGCACCTTTTTCATTATCATAAGCCTGCATAAGCATACAACCTTGGTCATTCCAAAATTGTTGCAAAGTAAGGATGATTTCCTGGAAAGTCAATTTTTTAGACATTGTCTACTCCTTTTTTATAAATTCTTATGACTTTGGATACAAAAAGAACCGTGTCTTTGCTCCTAAGTCAAGTGACCTAGGGGCGTCAGAAACGCGGTTCCACCCTAATTTATTACTTCATTGTTTTTAAAAATACGACAGAAAGCGCCAGTTTCTTACCTTGTTCTACTTGGCTCCCACTACCCCAAGCTCGCTTGAAGAACGCCATAAGACTTTCTTTCCTAGCTAGTATTATAGCAGATTTTCTAGCTAGTGTAAACCAAAAATGAGTCTGAAAACAAAGTTCCAGACTCATTTATTAGTAAAGCTTCAGAAAGTCCTGTTTAAGGATGTCTTCTTGCTTTTGGTTTTTTGCCATGCAGATTTCTCTTGGCTTGTTTCAATGCTGTAATGGCATCTTTGACATCTTCTTGGCTCGCTCCTGGATCATTAAGGAGTTCCTGTGCCTCTTTAAAAGTTAAAAGATAAGCTACTTTTTCTTTCTTATCTGCGTAGATAAATCTCGCATTCTTTTCTTGGAAAAGACGTTCATCCTTGACCAGTTTCTTTAGACTAGAGAAGTCTGTGGCCTTGCCATTTAGTTTACTTTTAGCTGTAGCTAGGGCAATAAGAGATTGGTCAATTTGATCCTGTTTAACTTTAGGATCCACAGCTAGTAAGGCGATTTCTTGGAAGGCACGATCATAAGCTCGACGTACTTTTTCCTTGGCATTAGCATATCGTCCAGTTTTAGTCGTTGCGTAGTAAGCTTTCATAGCTTCTTTCAAGGCTGTAACGTTCGAATCTTTTCCATCCAAAGCTTTACCAGCAGCCTCAAGACTAGCGAGAACGCCATCAATCAATTCTTGCTTCAACTTGCTTAACAAGGCTGACTGCGCCACTTGGAAAGCTTGGTCATAAGCTTTTCTCTTATCTGCACTACTATTAAAGTAACGAGACGTTTCTACCAGTTCTTTTTGTTGATTTACCGCAGCAATCAAGGCCAACTTAGACACAACAGATAGACGCAAAGCATTATTTCGACCTGGCTGAACGAGCAAGGAAACGAGATCTTCAAGGAGTTCATATCCAGTTGGCAAGGTGACTTGTACAGTATAACGACCTGTAGCAACTTTCTTACCAAAGGCGTATTGACCGTATTTTTCAGCAGGAAGAGTGATACTTGTCCCATCTTCTCCTTTCAAAACTACTGTAGTCGTCTTTGGAACTGCTCGATTGAAGGAAACAGACACAGGTGCATATTCTAGGAGATTTGCTAGGAAGGTAATGGTTTGGAAACTATTTTCTTCCGTCAAGTCGAACTCTTGGGACAAGGCACTGATAAATTTCAATTCTGTTCGATCATAACTGAAAATTTCTGCTGTATAATGACCAAATTGTAAGAAATGAATCGCTTTTGTCTTGTCAACATCAACATATTGCCCCTTGCTATTTTTGATTCGATAGACGTAGAGGGTATCAATATCTTGGTTTGTTTTTGCATCCTTCAAGTCAATTTTAACTCGACCACTATTTTGATCGCGGACAAGTTCAGCAAGTGAGATATAGTCTACATTTCCTGCATAGTCCTCAACAAGATAGTAAATATTAGCCTTGTCAACATCCTTAGGAAGTGTATAACTACCGTCAGCATTGGCCTTAATCAGATGGGTGTTCTCAAGCGCACGAGTTCCAGATTGGTCTTTTCCAGTTAGAACCATGGTCCCTTTCTGGTCAAATGGTGTGATATAGAAGACTTTTTCTGAAAGAATACCACCTTGACCCACATCTTTTGGTTTGCGAGCTACGAATTCTTGATTTCCATCTTTAAAGCGAATATAACCACTTGTGATGACAGGTTTTTGAGTATCAATTTGAATTTTAAAGGTCGTGTATTGTTCTTTGGCTCCTGGAACATCTGGTGTGTAACTGATAACATAGTCATATAAACCATCTGCAACAGTATTGCCATCAAAATCCTGACCTCTCCAAGCGGTATTATCTAGAATATAACTCTTCAGATTTCTACTGTCTCCATCAAAGTAATTCTTGCGAAGATCCTTTGCATCGCCCTCCCAAATAGGATGTTCATGCTTGGTATCCGTAGCCGCATAAACTGTTGCACGAAGATTTACAAGATTTCTCAAAGCAACCGTTTTGTATTCAACCAGGTCTTTGTTTCCATCATCGTTTGGAGAAATAGCAATACGGACATTCCCTTTTTCGTCCAACTGAAGAACATGCTTACCTTCAGCATTTTGTTCAATCCCAAGAACGGTAATTCGGCGTCCTTGGCGTTGACCTTTAGAAACTAGAAGATCATTTTGCAAGGTTGCGAGATAGGTGGCATCATTAGAGTAGTTAACGGCAGGATTTTCCTTGTCTACTTCCGTGTAAAATCCATTTTTCCCTTCTCGAACAAGGTTGTAAATTGGTTTTTCGACAGCGGGGAGATTTTGGAACTCTCCTCGGAAGCCCATAAAAGCAAGACTCACAATATCCCCATCATCTGCTGGATCTACAAATCGAACAAAACCTTCAAGGAAATAGCCATTTGGCATTTGTTTGCTGAGTTCAGCAGCAAATTTTCGAGCATCTACTTTAACAGTAACTGTTTGACTGCTGTGGGCTTTGACCGTCACTTCAGGCCAGACTGTCTCCGTTAGTTTTCGAGGTCGAAGGGTGAATTTTCCATCTTGGACTTCGTCTGTATTGGTATTCACCACCATCTTGAGAGTGCGGTCAGTATCTGAAATGTTGTGTACAGTAACCTTAAAAGTAAATTGGTCTCCAACATTTCCTAAAGTCACGCTTGGATAACCATTTTCACCCGTTACATAGAGATCTGTTGACACTGCAGCAGCTGTATCCACAATACCAGAACCTTGCTGACGAGGAGAGGTATAAGTGCCTGTGTCCTTATTAACATGTGGTTTTGCAGTTGACATGATCAAGGCCTTGACAGTCTCTGATACTTGCTCAGGAGTCAATTCTGGATGGTGTTTTTGAAGGTATTCCTTAACCAGAACTGCAACACCCGTAACGTGAGGAGCCGCCATACTGGTTCCGCTGATACTACCGTAGGTATTGTCATTAAAGGATGAGTAAATATTGCCGCCAGGAGCTGTCACGTCTGGTTTCAATTGTCCATCAGTAGTCACTCCCCAACTTGAAAAGTCAGATAGCTGATTGGCTACATCGGATGGGCGATTATCCATCTTGTCATTAAAAACAATCTTGTAGTTTCCTGATTTTAAGGCTTCACCATACTGTTTAGAAATAAATACAGAAGGAATTTTCTTTGCTTCATCATCAATAGCCATATTGATATTTGCACCTTCTACATTATTGTAGATCAAAGCACCAACTGCACCGTGTTTTCGTGCATTTTTAATCTTCTCTGAAAAGTTCATGGCTCCACGCTGAATGAGGGCAAGTTTCCCAGTTAAATCCAACTTCGCAAAGTCTTCTTCACGACCTAAGCCTGCTTCGACGTATTCGTACTCTTTTCTTTTTTCAAAGTCCTTATCTGCTTCAGGTTGATTATAATCAAATTTTCCGTTATGAAGGCCGGCATTTCCCTCTAGACCTTTAACTTCAAAAACGGCTGTTGTCAATGTTTTATTGTTGACAGAAGCAACTGAAATCGAATCCTCAACAGTGGATGGATTTCCAACCAAGCCATAGTCTGGGTTTTCGGCTAGCGGTTTTGAATAACCATTTCCGAATGTATTGCTATTTCCTGCTGAGATAAGAACAGAAACTCCCTTGGCACGAGCCCGTTTGATAGCATCGACAATATCAGAACCAGCATCTACCATAGAACCAGTGCTAGATCCCAAACTCATATTAATAGCATCTGCTCCCAAGGCAACTGCGTCATCAATCGCCTTTACATAAAGAGCCGAACTTGTCGTCTTTTGGCGATCTGAAAAGACACGCATAAACATGACTTGGGCTTCTGGTGCAACACCATAGACCTTTTCACCATTCGGTGCTTCTTTATCAGGGTTTCCAGCAGCAATCCCTGTTACGTGCATCCCATGAGAAGTTCTTTCTGCTTCTTTGATCTTATCTGTTCCGTCAAAGTAGTCATAGGCATAGACAACCTTATCACTATACCATTTACCGTAGTCGATTCCAGCAGCCTTTTTAGCTGCTTCGATGGCTTCCTTGTTTTTAAATTTTGCTTTTGACGGATCCGAAATTCGAAGTACCTCATGATTCAAATCAAGTCCAGAGTCAATAATGGCAACAACGGTCCCTGTTCCCTTGTAACCAGCCTTCCAAGTTTTCGGTACTGTGATGATATCATTGCTTGAAATACTATTGGGTTTTGCAGACTCAGCTTTTTCTTGTTCTTTTTCAGTAGTTGCTGTTTCTCCAGTAGTTTTAAGAGCTGTCGTTGCTGGAGCCTCTTTTTTCTCCAACTCAGAAGCCTTCTCAGTGGCAAGCGCTGTACTGGTATCGACTGTTGTTTCTTTTTGGACGACACCTTGATTTTCTTCTTTTACAACTGCGCTATCTTTTCCTGATTCTTGGGCTTCAGCAGTTTTATCAACCGGAGCTTCTATCTTAACATCTTGTTTACTAGCATCCTCTTTAGAAGTTTCAACTTCTTGTTTCTCTCCAACTACTGGTGCAATCCCATTAGTATTGGTTTGGTCAGTTGAAGAGTTTGAGTGTTTATCGTCTTTTAGCTCTGTCTTGATTGCCTGAGTTTGGGCTTGATTTTCATCTGTACTCTGCTCATTGGCACTGACTTGACTTGCTCCAAAAACCAAAGCAGTTCCCAATAAAACTGAAGCAAGACCAAATTTGTATTTCCGTAATGAAAAACGTTGTCGTCTATTCATACATAATCTCCTTTTTCTTTAAAGTATACCTATTATAACGCAAATAATCAAAAATTTTCATAAAAATCTGAATTGTCACAAAAATGTAATATTTGTGTATGTAATGTTCTTATTTAGTTTTATCGTTCGTGTTATTTGTTCTATCAAAGCAACATTTTCTAAACTTATTCATTTATTTCAATCCATGAAATTATTTCATTATACAAACAATCTAGATTTTTTATACACAAAAAGACTAGGATTAAAAATTCCTAGTCTTTGTTATTTCGGTATATATAGATTTCACAAACTAAAAATCCATCTCATCCACACGAGGTGCGCCTGAAGTCACTGAAATTGTCTTTAAGACTTCTCGCTCGTCTTTGCTGAGTTCAATTCCAAAACAGTCAAGATTGCTCTGGATGCGAGAGGCTGTCACTGACTTAGGTAGGGGTAAAAATCCTTCTGCCAAACTCCAAGCCAAGGCAATTTGAGCCACTGATTTCCCATGCTTAGCAGCAATTTCTTGGACTTCTTTCTGTTCAAACAGCTCTCCTTGTCCAAAAGGTCCCCAAGCCTCTAAGAGAATTCCTTTCTCTCTACAGTAGTCAACCACTTCCTCTTGGTAAACCCCTGGCGCCAATCGCACCTGATTGACCACTGGAATGACTCTTGCTATCTCAAGCAAGGCATCCAAATGATGGGGAAGAAAATTACTAACGCCGATAGCACGGATTTTACCTTCTTTATAAAGGTCCTCCATCGCTCGCCAGACTTCAGCATTGCGAGTTTTCCATTCGTCATTTTCTCTTAGTGGTTTTGGATTTGGCCAATGGATAAGGTACAAATCTAGATAATCCAATCCCAGTTTTTCCATTGATTCTTCAAATGCTTGGCGAGTTTCATCATAGCTGTGATTGGTATTCCAGAGTTTGGTCGTTACAAAGATTTCTTGTCGTGGAAGACCGCTATCTCGAATAGCACGACCAACACTTTCCTCATTTTTATAGATAGCTGCAGTATCGATATGTCGATAACCAGCCTTTAAGGCTTCTAAAACGGCTTGGTAGGCCACCTCTCCATTTTCAGCTTTCCATGTTCCAAATCCTAGTACAGGAATGGAAACTCCATTATTAAGGGTATAAGATTTCATCGTTTTTCCTTTCTATGTGAAGAAAATCTAAAGAAACAAAATCCTGATTATCAGAACACTTGATCCTTTAGATTTTAACAATTATTGATCACGGTCGTAATAGATCTCGTGAGCCTTCAAGCGAGAATTGAGCAATTCAGGAACGGTCACAAATGTATACCCTTCACCCTTTAGATACTCAATGACACTTGGTAGAGAATTGACAGAAGGACCATGGATATCATGCATAAGAATGATAGAACCATTACGAACTTGGTGTTGAATTTCTGTCAAAATAGCAGCTTCATTCTTACTCTTCCAGTCTAAACTATCCACATCCCACATGATAAAACTCAAGTCAAGGCTATTTCGAATATCATCAGTGATGGCACCATAAGGTGGGCGCATCAGTTTAGAGCTTGATCCTAAAACTTGAGTCAACAAATCTTCTGTATCAGTGATTTGCTTTTTAGCATCTTCGAGGGATAATTTAGAAAGGATAGGGTGATCCCAGCTATGATTTCCCACAACATGACCTTCCGATTTCATTCGTTTCAGAAGATCCTCATTTCCTGCTATGTTTTTCCCAAGTACAAAGAAGGTTGCTTTTACACCGTACTTAGCCAAGGTATCCAAGGCTTGTGGAGTTGTAGTCGGATTTGGACCATCATCAAAGGTCAAGGCTACAACCTTTTTATTTTTCTTGGCAAAGTAAGCTTGATAAAGTTCAGCATCTTTTTCTAGTAAATAAGAGGAATCAATGACATCAAAGACACTGGATATTGGTAAAGCAATTTCTTCAACAGTCTCTCCAGGATTAGCAGGATAAAGGATAATTTGACTATCTTTATAATCAAAACTCCAAGATGCCAAATCCTGATCTGTGAAGTTTTTTACAACCTGATCAATTTTTGCCTGGTCAAGTTTCTTATCTTCTAGAGTTGATTTGATTTGACTCAGTAAGAGTTCCTTAGCCTTGCTTACATCTTTGAAGAGTTTGCTGAGGTCAAAATCTTTCCCATCTTCAGTCAAGAAAATTTTTCCTAAAGAAGTCTTTTCTTTTTCTTCAACCTTTGATGCAGATAAATCATAGACTTGCTTACTGATATTACGAGCAACAACTCCCTTTAGGACAGGATCCAGCTGCTCAGTATAATAAAAGACCAGATCCTCTTTATCTTCTAGATTTTCTTTGATGTCTTGGTTGATTTTTTCTCTAACAGATGCGATTACTTCCTCTCCTTGTAGAGGGTAGTAGGCAATCACCTCAGCTTCCCCTTTTCGGAAATGGTCCCTCTGACTACCTGAGTTGAATTGCTGGTCCTTTTCGCTTTTTAGCGCTTCAATTTTTTGTTCATAAGATTGCTTTTGTAGAACCTTGTAGCCAATGGCACTTCCCAAAAGAATCATAGCGATTCCTAAGATCCCAACAAAGAAAAGCAATAACCTTCTCTTTTTATCGTGAGAAACACGGTTCGTATTTTTCTTCATATTTCCATCATATCAAATCAAAGCTATTATTTCAATGATAAACAGGTAATCTAGCTCCATTTCAAAAAATAAAGAAAAAGCTTAGAGTTCTCTAAGCTTCTATTTTAAAAGCGAATTGCTTCACGTGTTTTTTCATATGAAGTCACAAAACGGTTTGTAACTCCTGGTTCTGCAACTTCCAAGGCTTGAGAAATCTTCTCAAATGATGCCCGGTAGTCAAACTCTTTCTCAAAAATTTCAAGTGCTTCGTTGAAAGCCTCTTGGATGCGTTCATCAAATGAACGGTAACGATTTGAGTATTGGAGAAGTTGCTCTGTCAAAGTTGCATACTGAACAATGTCGTATGTTTCTGTCTCAAGTACTACCATATCATTCGTTGCAATTTCAAGAATTCGCTTAACAGATTCAATATTAACCTGCGGTTGTTCTAACTCCGCCATCAAATCTTCTGTATTATGACTTGCAGTAAAGAAGAGTTTCAAGAAACTTTGAGGAATACCTGGCAAGTTTCTCTTCTCCATGTAACGTTTGATGGTGTGCAAACGATTCACATAGACATTTGCTTTTTGGCGAGCATTGAGGTCATCTTTTTCAATTTGCGCAAGTCGTTCGCTCACAGAAATTTGCTCATCTTCAATATCTTTGAGATTGCTTTGAAGCATTTCCAACTGTTCTTCAAGAACAGAATAGGCTTGAGCAGATTCTCTTTGATCCTCTGTTACTTCTAAAATAGCGGTATCAAGTGCAGCTAATTCTTCTTGAAGTCGGCGAACATGATTTCCATCACTTTCTGGAAGAAGGTAAGTTTTATTCAGGCGTTCAAGATCCTGAACAAGCACCTGGTTATTTTCTTTCAAGTGGTTGAGATAGGTTGGAAGTGTTGAGAGAAGATTCTCAACGACTTTTTGAGCCTCAATTTCACGAGTGAAAATATCATAAAGTGCGTTGATTTCTTCTTGAATGCGATTATTTTCATACTCTGCATTGTCCAACTCCAACTGACGAATGTTTTCTTGATTATTCTTCAAAGATTCATGCAAAAGTTGGAAACGAGACTCGATATCTGTTTCTGTAAAGTGGTAGTTAGCATCCAACAGCTTGCGATAGCCTTCTTCCAAATCTGCTAATTGATCTGGTAATTCCTTTGTCAAGGTTTCAACAAGAGCTGGAATCCGATCAACAATATGCGTTAGAGCAAGAATATGATTTTCAGTATCATCTAAGATTGCTGCAGCTTCAACTGGGTCACCTGATGAGTTAAGGGTAACGAATTGAGAGAATTCCGATTGGATATTTTCCAATTGTTTCTCAATCTCAGGAAGAGATTTTCCATATTTCTCTGAGTCCTCTGCAACAGTATGTTGAAGGGTTTCAAACAAGTCCAAAGCATGTAGGACACGACCACTGTTCTTAGATTCTTGCTTTTCGAGTTCAGAAAGGGCATTGCGAATAGCTGTAATATCCTCTTCAATCAAACTAATCTGGCTTTCAATTTGATCAATCTTGTGAGCTGCTTTAAAAAAACGGAAAGAATTATTGTAGTTTTCAGCTTCAAAGAGGTGATTTTCGATGTCTGCAAATGAGTTCAGAGATAAATCAACCCATTTTTGATTCCATTCACGAAAGGTTACCTGACTTTGACCAATCAAGTGCATATTTTTAACGGCTTCAACCTCATCATTTACAGGAAGGTTGTAGAGTTCTTCTTTTCTTTCTTCAAGCGCCGTTAATCTGCTTACATTACGCTTACGTAGAAAAATGGCTGTTACATAAGCTAAAATCAAAATGACCGCAATCGCAACCATTAGATAAATTAGTTGTCCATTAGACATATCAAACTCCTTTTATACTAGAAACAATCGTAATGATTATATCATATTTTTTAAACCAAGGGAACTATTTCCCACATTTTTTAAACGTCAAGTGTACTGTAAACAGCGTTTTCTTCGATAAATTCGCGACGAGGTTCTACCCGATCGCCCATCAACATATCAAAGATTCTATCTGCTTCAGCAGCATCATCTACTGAAACACGCGCCATCAAGCGATGTTCTGGATCCATGGTTGTTTCCCACAATTGGTGGTCATCCATTTCTCCCAACCCCTTATAACGTTGGATGGTTGGCTTTGAGCGCCCTTCACTATGACGTGCTAAGGCTTCTTGGAGTTTAATTTCTTGATCTGTACCTGGCTGGATGTATTCTTTGATCTCACTTCCAACTTTAACCCCATAAATCGGTGGTTGAGCAATATAAACATAACCAGCTTCTAGGATTGGTTTCATGTAGCGGTAAATCAAGGTTAGCAAGAGAGTTCGAATGTGGGCTCCATCAACATCGGCATCGGTCATCAAAACGAGTTTTTGGTAACGAGCCTTAGTAACATCGAATTCTGCGCCAAATCCTGTTCCCATGGCTGTGAAGAGACTCCGAATTTCTTCGTTGGCAAGAATTTTATCCATGCTAGCCTTTTCAACGTTCAAGATCTTACCACGAATTGGTAAGATAGCTTGGAATTCACGGTTACGACCAGATTTAGCTGATCCACCAGCCGAGTCTCCTTCGACGATGAAGAGTTCGGTTTCAGCTGGGTTGTTAGAAGAACAGTCTGCTAGTTTTCCTGGCAAATTGGAAATTTCCAAGCCAGATTTTTTACGAGTGACTTCACGCGCACGCTTGGCAGCCACACGAGCCTTGGCAGCCAAAATCCCTTTTTCCACGATACGCTTGGCAATCTGTGGATTTTCCATGAGAAAATCAGAGAAGGCATCGCTGAAGAGGCGATTGGTGATCTTGACCACTTCACTATTGCCCAGTTTGGTCTTGGTTTGTCCTTCAAACTGCGGGTTTGGATGCTTGACAGAGATCACTGCAGTCAAGCCTTCACGGACATCTTCCCCCGTTAGGTTGTCTTCATTGTCTTTTAGCAGCTTATTTTTGCGGGCATAATCATTGATAACACGCGTCAGTGCTGTACGGAAACCTTGCTCATGCGTTCCGCCTTCATGGGTGTGAATGTTATTGGCGAAACTCATGACGTTTTCGTGGTAACCGGTTGTGTACTGCATGGCTACTTCAACTGTGATATCATCCATCTCACCGTCTGTGTAGATTGGTGTATCAAAGATAACATCCTTGTTCTCGTTGATATATTCAACATAGCTAGCAATCCCACCCTCATAGTGGTAATGCTTGCTTTGTTCAAGACCTTCACGCTTATCTGTGATGGAGATTCGAAGACCCCGGTTCAAAAAGGCTAGTTCTTGAATACGTTTATTTAATTTGTCAAAATCAAAGGTCGTTGTTTCTGTAAAAATCTCTGGGTCCGGCGTAAAGTGAACTGTTGTTCCGGTTCTATCCGTATCTCCAACCACTTCAAGATCAGCAACGACATTCCCACGGTGGTATTCTTGATAATAAATTTTTCCGTTTTTATGAACCCGAACATCTAGTTGAGTTGAGAGGGCATTTACTACTGATGAACCCACACCGTGCAATCCACCTGATACCTTGTATCCGCCACCGCCGAACTTTCCTCCAGCGTGAAGAACAGTAAAGACGGTCTCAACAGCAGGACGTCCTGTCTTTTCCTGAATGTCAACAGGAATACCACGTCCATCATCCACAACGGTGATGGAATTATCTGGCTCAATAAGAACTTGGATATGGCTGGCAAATCCTGCTAGGGCTTCATCAATTGAATTATCAACGATTTCCCAGACTAGATGGTGAAGGCCTTCTTTTGAAGTCGACCCAATATACATACCTGGACGCATACGAACGGCTTCCAACCCCTCCAAAACTTGAATTTGGCTGGCATCATAATCCTGTGCCTGTTGATTTTTGATTTCTTCTGTCATTTTTTCCCTTTTCTTACATGTCTATTGCTTGTCTCAGTGTCACAACGTTTTTAAAAAGATAGGCATCTAAGCCGGCAGCTTTCCCTGCTTCTACATCAATATTCCTGTCTCCAATGACCAAACCGGATGAGATATGATATTTATCACGTAAATAAATCATGGACTCAGGATCTGGTTTTCGTTTGAAACCGGAACTGGCAGTCACGACTTCTGTGAAATAGTTAGCTATCTGAGTCTTTGCAAGAAGTTCTAGAACTTGGTCATTTCGATGAGAAACTAAGAAATGACGGCCACCCTTGTCATAAATGTCTTTGAGTAGTTCTGGAATCCCTTCAAACAAAACTGGATACTCTAGCTCACGCGCTTCATTTTCTTTGTAGTTTTCTAAAAAATTCTCAATGTCTGGGGCAAACTTCTCAATGGCAAAAGCTGTCGAAACCTTCAAGGCTTCGTAAACACGGTCGTGTTCTTGCTCTATTCCGTATTGGGCTAAGGTCTCTACAAAGGCTGCTGTGGAAGTCTCATAATTATCCAATAGGGTACCACCTAAATCCCATATATAGTCGTGATATTTCATACCCTTCATTATACCATTTTTTTATGAAAAAAGCGATGATTTCCTAGATTTTTCCAAGCAAAAACGAGAGCCGAACTCTCGTCTTACTGTTGATTTCCAAAGACATCTCGATAGAGCATGCCGTCTCGTAAACTTTCAGCATCTCCTCCCAATTGCTCTACCAACTCATAGGCAAAGGCAAGTGCGGTTGACGGTCCTCGGCTGGTTGTTAGATTGCCATCCACAACTACTGTTTCCTTTCGGTAAATTCCATCACTGATGTTTTCCTGAACACCGTCATAACAGGTGAAGTGCTTGTCTTTCAGGACACCTGCTTGATGGAGAGCGATTGGAGCTGCACAGATAGCTGCAATTTTCTTTCCAGCTTGGTCAAAAGCTTTAATCTCAGAAATGAGGGCTGGATTATCCCGTAGGTGAGCTGATCCTGGCATGCCACCTGGAAGAACTACCAAGTCATAGTCAGACAAATCACCATCAAAGATACGGTCGGCTTTTACCTGAATGCCATGTGATCCTGTCACCTGCTCTTCAAATCCTACCATATCACATGAAATGTTTGCTCGACGCAAGACATCAACTACTGTCAAGGCTTCAATTTCTTCAAAACCCTGGGCTAAAATAACTGCTACTTTTGACATAGTGGCCTCCTTATTTGATTTGTTTTAGGACGACTTTCTTTCGTTTGAATGGAACTTTTCCACTTTTCTCCTCCGCTAGGTTGGTCTGGTAACTCATAGATAAGAGGAGACCGACACCAATGAGGTTGCTAATAATTGCAGAGCCCCCTTGAGAGATGAAAGGTAGAGGAATCCCTGTCAAAGGAAGTAAGCCTGTCACGGCACCGATATTTTCAAAGATATGGAAGAGCAACATCATGATAAAACCAGTCGAAATGTAGGTGTAGAACTGGTTATTTGACCTGAGCGTAATCTTCAACATCCGATAGATGAGAAGTAAGTACAAGGCAACGACAAAGACCGAACCAATAAAGCCAAAATCTTCAGCAATCACTGTGAAAATCATATCACTCTCACGTACTGGAATGAGGAGATTGGACACATTGAAACCTTGCCCAAACAAGCCACCACTTCCAATCGCAATTTGTCCCTGCGCCTGTTGGTAAGTCGTTGTTTGCGCGAAGTCAAAGGGATTGAGCCAAGCCAAGATGCGGTTGATCTGGTAGGTTGGCATCCCAATCTGATGCAAGAAGGCACGTCCATCCTTGCTTATAAAGATGGCCATGAAGCCTGCAACTGCAGTCACTCCTGTCGCAAAGACCGGAATGATAATCTTCCACGAAACACCTGAAAGGAGAACCATGCCTGCAAAAATAGCTACAAAGACCAAGGCAGTCCCCAAGTCACTTTGTAGGGCTAAGAGGATCAAGACTGGGATGGTAAAGGCGATCATCCAACCAATCAATAGGAAATCCAAGGGAATAGTCCGTCGCCATTCCTTGTGTTTTTGCGTGAATTGTACGATGACTCGAGCCAACATCAAGATATAGGAAATCTTCATGAACTCCGATGGCTGAAAGAGTGTCGTTCCACCAATCGATACCCAGTTTTTGGCACCTGTAGAAGCTACCAAACTCGGATTGTAGAAAACAAGAGGTAGGACCATCAAAGCTAGCCCTAGACCATAAAGATAGGGAGTCACCTTCCATAAAAACTCGGTATTAAAGAACATGACCACAAAACCAATGACAAGGCCCAAGGAAATCCAAGCAATTTGCTGACCTAGAATTGGCAATACATTATTTGGATAGTCATGACTAACTGCTATATAAATGGCCACTACTCCAATCACCAGTAAACAAAACACTGGTAGGAGAAGGCTATAATCGACTCGAGAGTCGAAGGAACGTTTCATATTTTTTACCTTTTTTCTTTCATTCTATTGCGACGAGATTGGAGAAAATCAGCTACAGCAGGCTCTAGCCGTTCTCTAGAAAGAACCTGAACAGCCCTTTCTTTTGACAAGGCCTGAGCAATTTGTTTGCCGTAACGCTTGCTGACAACACGACTATCTAAAAGCACAGCAACCGAACCTTGGTCAGATCGTCTAACAGTACGGCCCAGAGCTTGTTTTAGCCGAATAATCGCCATCGGCAACTGATAATCATAGAAAGGATTTTTCCCTTCTTGACGCAGTTCTTGGTTTAATTTTTTGGTTAAGGGTTCTTGGGGGGGTTGGAAAGGCAATCTCGGAATCACTTGAATCACGCAAGGATGGGTTGAAAAATCAACCCCTTCCCAGAAACTACCTGTTCCAAGCAAGATCTGACGTTCGCCTTTTTCAAAACGTTTTTTCAGTTGGCTTGGTTCCCCATTTTTATACTGAGCTAGATGCGGTTGGCCGAGCAGGTCTGAAACTGCCAGCAACATCTCTTTTGAGGTAAACAAAACCAATAAAGGTTCTTGAAAGACTTGTAACCTTCGAATAACAGAAGCCACTTCACTAGCATAGTCAACAGGTGAAACTTCTGTCACAAGAGGAAAATCATCGACTAGAAAGACTTCTTGTTGCTCCTGCTTTGCTACATCAAGCCTAACAAGTGGAGCATCTGGAAATCCCAATAAATCTGCTAGGGAAACCCGATTGCTGATTTCAAGAGTGGCCGATACTCCTAGAAGTCTACAATCTTCTGGCAATAAGTCTGCTAGTATAAAGCGGCCTTTTTTACTTGAACAAATCAAGATATCCTTGCTCGATTTTTCTGCTGTAGCAAGCCAAAATTCACGGTCCGACGTGAAAAAGTTTGCAAGCTCTCTATACTCTGGGAGAGCTAACTCCGAAAAATGCTGGCGCAAGTGTTCGAAAGAATCCAACCACTTTCCATTCTTCAGACCTGACTGATAGTGCTCTATCAAGTATCGACATTCAAAGCTAATACTCTCAAGCAAGCGTTTCTGAACCAAATTCTCCACTGACTCTAAGGACTTTTCATTTTGAGTTACAAGATCCTCAAGGCGATAAGCCTGCTGGGCTAGATTTTCAAGGGCTAGCAGCATTTTTTGAGCTTCATCCAAGATCACCAAACGGTTGTCGACAAACTCTGGATTGTCTTCCAAACGAGTGACCAGATAGGCATGATTAGTCAAGAGAACGCGACTGGTCTTGGCCTTTTCCTGCCCTCGTTTCCAAAAATCCTCTGTAGCAAATAAACTTTTCTTTGAAAGCTTGCCATCGTGGACTAGTTCTGGCAGAAAATGCTGGTAGCGATAAAGCTGCCCGATTTCGTCCAAGTCACCTGTCTCTGTCTCTGTTAGCCAGATAAGCAGTTGCATTTTAAAGCGTGTGAAAAGGCGATTGGACTCCGGTCGATGGAGGACTTGGTGAAAAGCATCCAGTTTCAAGTAATTTTGAGGCCCCTTGAGACTATGAATTTCCAGATGGAAGACCTCTTTTAAGCGCTGACTTTCTTCTTGCATGATTTGATTTTGAAGAATTTTGGTCGGAACACTCACTAGGATACCTGCTTGACTCTCCAAGTTCAAAGCCGGGAGGAGATAACCATAAGTCTTGCCCAATCCCGTTTGAGCTTGAATAAAGGAAGTCTGGTGTTCTTCCAATAATTGCTCAATCTTCTCCGCAAATTCCAACTGTTGCGGTCGCTCATCCAGTCCCAATAAAGAAATGTTTTTAGCAAAGTCTTTGGATAACTTTCGTGGGACTAAAGCTTTGCTTTCCTTTCTGAGGAAAAGCCCATGAAGTTCCATCAAGTCTGGCGAAGACAAGAGAGATTGTTGCTGATAGACCTCCTCAATCACCAGATAACTTTCATAGAGAAGGTTGTCTGCAAGGTTTAACAAGCTTTCTAAAAGCCCTTTAGGTAGCTCAAAAAGTTTTTGACGCATGTAAAGCAAGAGTTCAGCTGTTGCCTGGGCATCTGACAGGGCAGTATGGGCATGTTCCAGCTCAATGCCCAACTCTTGACAAAGGATACCTAGATTGTATTTTTCAAACTGAGGATACAGAACTTGGGCAAGCTCAACTGTATCCACCCGCGGTGTACGCAATTCATATCCTTCAAAAAAGAGAAATTCTGCAAGAAGGTTGGCATCAAACTGTACATTGTGCGCAACAAAAATACCGTCCTTAACCAATTCAAAAATTTTTCCGGCCACCTGAGAAAACTCTGGTGCCGCAGCCAAACGCCGATCGGTCAGACCCGTTAATTCTTTGATATGAGAATCCAAGGGTTCGTGGGGATTGACATCAGTCGCATACTGATCGATGATTTCACCATTCTCAATCACCACAATGCCTACTTGAATAATTTTTGCCTTGCTTCCGGTGCTGGTCGCCTCTAAATCAACGACCACATACCGATCATTTCTTGCATTCATCATTAAAAATTATATCAAAAAAAGCATGATTTGACACCCCTCAACTTTGATAACAATCTCGCTTTATTTGTGAGTTTGAGTAAACATCAAGACCTTAAAAGTGAGAATTCCTCGTAAGTTCAGCAGTTGATTGCTGGTTCTGAGGGATTTGAAAACCTTATCAACAAACCTACATCAACATAAAAAGACAACCAAGGTATTAGCTGCCTTTTTGAGATATTTTTTTCATTGTTTTCGGAAGAGCTTTACTAATTTCGGTAGGCAAGACAAGGTAATTCTCTTGAGCTAGTTCTTGCGCGATAGCTGAATGAAGGTTAGTCGCTACCACTACTCTCTCATAGAGACTGACTTGGTGAAACTGACCTGCAAAACCTGCAATCATCCCAGCCAGAGTATCTCCCATCCCACCAGTTGCTTGATAGGGGCCTCCAACCTGTAACTGATAATATTCAGGCTGCCCGGCTTGCCAGATACGAGTCGCTGGACCTTTCTCAACTAAAATCGTCCCTTGAGGAAAAGCTGAAAGAGCACTAGCAGTCGTCTCTGTATTTTGATGGTCAAGAACTATACCAGACAGTCTTTCCCATTCCTTTTGGTGGGGAGTTAGAATAAGCTGACTGGAAGGAAATGGTAACTGGCCTTTTGATAAGCTGCCCAAAGCACCACCATCTACAATCAAAATCTGGTCTCTTCTAAGGCAGTCAAAGACTCGTTTTACGAGTTCTTCTCCAAATGCATCCTCTCGCAAACCCGGACCTAACAAGACAACTTCTGCCTTTTCCAACTGTTCTTCTAACAATTGCTGATCTTGAAGAGAAAATGCCATGGCCTCAGGTAAATGACTGTGCAGAGCCGGAATATTCTCCTTATCCGTGCCAACAGTCACCAACCCTGCCCCACTTTTGACTGCTGCAATGGCTGACATGATGATAGCTCCCCCATAGGGATAGGTCCCTCCCAGCAAGAGCAGGCGACCGTAATCTCCCTTATGGCTGTGACGAGAACGTTCAATAATGACTTTTTCTAATAAAGCTTGATCAATCACTTTCATCGTTTTTTCCTCTCACTCCATTATACTACAAAAGGAGGGGCAAACCTCCTTTTATCTATTTTCCCTTAAATTCCGCAAAAGTCTGTAAGATTTTAGCTGCTACTGCTGAAGAAGGTTCTCCTTTTAACTCTAACGTGTCATCTGCATATGGAGTAAGACCAGCAAAGTCTCCTATCTGAACTGAATAGAGAGACGTTTTAAACAGCTCAATATCGTTTTGGTCATTTCCAAAAGCGATGAAGTTCTCCCCGCATAACTTTTCAACAGTTGTCGCCTTATGAGTATCCAAGGGATTAACATAGAGGCACTTTTCATGCTCATGATAGGAGAGATGAGCCTGTCCTAGTCTTTCTAGCTGACCAAGCAGATCATCAAGCAAATCCTCATGGTCGCCCATATAAACGACTACCTTAATCGGAGTACCCAAGCCCTCGAGTTTCTGATGACGAGCTACCTTTAGGGGATCCACACTAGAGAAAAATGGAATCTTCTTTACAATCTGACCGCTATAGTCAAAGCAATCATCTGCAAAAAAAGGGAGATTGTAGGTCTGGCAATAATCAACTAGCGCATGATAAACTCTAGCATCGAGATTCCTTTCGAAGATAGCCTTCCCCAAATGATAGGCTACGCCACCATTCAACCCTATGACTAAGCGCTGACTGAGTTCAGGGCCTAATAAACCCAAGCAATCCCTATAAGAGCGGGCTGAGGCAAACACAAGCTCATGTCCATAATCTTCAGCCTTTAAAAGAACCTGCTGAATCTCCTCATCTATGGTCATGTAGTCAAAAGATAGCGTTCCATCCAGGTCAAATACGAATTTCATCTTCCTAGTCCTTGTTTAGTGTTCGAAGCGCTGCCTGATAGGTTTGCTCCATTAGCATGGTAATAGTCATAGGTCCAACTCCACCAGGTACAGGTGTGATGTGACTAGCAAGTGGTGCAACGGCATCATAATCAACATCTCCACAAAGCTTGCCATTTTCATCTCGGTTCATCCCAACGTCAATGACAACCGCGCCAGGTTTGACAAAGTCTGGAGTCACAAACTTAGCGCGACCGATTGCAACCACAAGAATATCCGCCTTTGCAGCCACCTTAGCAAGATGATGGGTCCGTGAGTGGGTCAAGGTCACAGTTGCATTCTTGGCTAAAAGAAGCTGAGCCATCGGTTTTCCAACGATATTTGAGCGACCAATAACAACCGCATTTTTACCTTCCAACTCAATCCCATATTCATGAAACATTTCCATAATTCCTGCTGGTGTTGAAGGAATCATAACTGGATGACCAGACCAGAGGCGACCCATGTTTAGGGGATGGAAACCATCCACGTCTTTTTCGGGGTCAATGGCTAATAAAACTGCCTCTTCGTCAATATGTTTTGGCAAGGGTAACTGGACCAAAATCCCATGCCAAGCTGAATCTTGATTGTATTTGAAAATCAAGTCTAACAATTCCGCTTGGGTAATGGTCTCAGGAACTCGCACTACCTCACTACGGAAGCCAGCAGCGAGAGCTGACCGTTCCTTGTTGCGAACGTAGACTTGGCTGGCAGGATTGTCCCCCACCAAAATCACCACCAATCCTGGAACTAAACCTGTTTCTTCTTTTAGTTTGCCCGTCTTTTCAGCCAACTGTCCTTGTAACTTAGCCGCAAGAGCCTTTCCATCAATAATCTGTGCCATATCTCTTCTCTTTTCTATCAGATATCCTCTATTATAACAAAAAATACCTTGTCATTCTAACATTTCTTGACTAATAGACCTTATAGTCAAAAACTATAAGAAAAAGCTCATATCGAGCTTTTATGCCTATTTATACTAGGTAAATTTGTCATGCTTTCTTTTTGACTTTTGGAGCCGGTAAGACTTCATTCATATCCTTAATTAATCTCGTTAGAAATGACTTATCTTCAATGTCTTCTATCAAAATCATCTCCTTAGCTCCTTCATAAGGACGTTCAAGCCTAGTCTGTCCCAGTTGATCCATGACTACCTTCACAGGCTTCAGTAACAGACGATTATCATAGATTCCCCCAATAATCTTCCCACGATAATAAAGGATATACTCTCCCATCATTGGACGATAACTCATCTCCTCTAGCTCTGATAGATGTTCGAGAATAAAATCTAAATATTCTTTACTGGAAGCCATGATGCCTACTCCATTTCTTCTAAAAATGAGGTCTTACAAAACCTTACTCAAAAATTCCTTGGTTCGTTGTTCTTTTGTTTGATCGAAAATCTCTTCTGGCCTTCCATCTTCGACAACAACTCCATCCGCCATAAAGATAACACGGTCTGCTACCTCACGCGCAAAGCCCATTTCATGCGTCACAATCACCATGGTCATCCCTGACTTAGCGAGGTCTTGCATAACAGCTAGGACTTCTCCAACCATCTCAGGGTCTAGGGCTGAAGTCGGCTCATCAAAGAGCAAAACATCTGGTTCCATAGCAAGTCCACGTGCAATGGCAATCCGTTGTTGCTGACCACCTGATAAACTCTGAGGATAAGCCGTCGCCTTATCTGGCAAGCCAACTTTTTCTAACAGTTCCTGTGCTCTTTTCTCCGCAACTTCCTTGCTTTCACCTTTGGTTTTAATTGGTGACAAAGTGATATTTTCCATCACTGTCATATTAGGAAAGAGGTTGAATTGTTGGAATACCATCCCCATCTTTTCACGCATGGCAAAAAGGTCATTTTTCTTATCCGTAATATCGACTCCTTCAAAGATAACCTTACCTTTACTTGCTTCTTCAAGGAGATTCATCGAACGAAGGAGAGTTGATTTCCCGCTCCCTGACGGACCGATAATGACCACAACTTCTCCTCGTTTAATCTCAAGATTGATGCCTTTTAAAACTTCATTTTCCCCAAAAGATTTATGTAGTTCTTCAATTTTAATCAAGGTTTCTGTCATTATTTTTTGTCTCCTTGTCCAATATGTTTTTCAAATGCTTTCAACGCCACTGTCAAAACAGAGGTCATAATCAAATAGTAAAAGGCTGCAAATAAAAGAGGAGTCAACGGTAAATAAGTTGTTGTTGCTACTGTCGTTGCACCATTCCACAACTCCATCACCCCAATCGCTGATAATAGGGAACTATCCTTGATAATGGTGATAAATTCATTTCCCAGCGCTGGAAGAATATTCTTGATAGCTTGTGGCAAAATGACATAACGCATGGCATTTTTCGGACGAATACCTAAAGAATATGCGGCCTCTAACTGACCTTTAGGGACCGCATTGATCCCCGCACGAACAGTTTCTGAGACGTAAGCTCCACTATTCATAGAAATAATCAGAATACCAGGAATCAAACGAGAAAGATCAACTCCTAAAATTCCCACTTGAATAGTCGGAGCATTGATATGCATAAGAGCAAAGGCAATCATAATCTGAACCATCATCGGAGTTCCACGGAAGATCCAAACATACACATTGGCAAACCAAACGAGCGGTTTAAAGCGTGAACGTTGGGCAAAGGCCAGTAACACACCTATAATGGTCCCTAAGCAGACAACAAGGATGGAAATCAATACGGTAATCAGAGCACCATAGTTAAAATATGGTAAATACTTTGGTAAAAAAGAAAAATTCATATTCAATCAACTTTCTATGTATTAGATTGTATGATTATAACACAAATTGAATTAAAATGCAATATTTTTTCTCTAATTTTAACAATTAACTTGATAGAATAGAGAAATAGAGAGAAATCACAGTTTTTTTCTAGTCAACTACCTCTTGTTTATGGTAAAATAGAAACGATAAGAAATGGAGGAGAATCAAAATGGAATCACATTTGGTTAGAATCATTAACCGCCTAGAAGCAATGACAAAAGATGGTGGAAATCTAAAACGTAATTTTGAACGTGAAGGTGTTGTTGTCGCAGAAGTTGCATACAGCCATGACGAAGAAAACGGATCACTCTTCACCCTTCGCGATGTAGAGGCTCGTGAAACTTATACCTTTGATAGCATTGATTTGATTGCAATGGAGATCTACGAACTCCTTTACTAATATAAAAACAACGGGCAGTAAGGCCCGATGAATGATAATCCTTTTTGTCACCACAAATGGGATTTTTTCTTACCTTCAATGTCGCTGGATTCTCCATAAATCCTTCTTTTAAAAACGACCACTTCCCAATCTTTTTACTTGCTTTACACCTTAATCATGCTATAATGAGAGTATAAAACTTTGACTATTCTTGACCTTTTTCTTAGGCCAAGTATACGAATGAAATGAGGTAGATGTATGCTCTGTCAAAACTGTAAAATAAACGACTCAACAATTCATCTGTATACCAATATCAATGGACAGCAAAAGCAAATTGATCTTTGTCAAAACTGCTATAAAATTATCAAAACAGATCCAAATAATACCCTCTTTAAAGGAATGACTGACTTAAACAATCATGACTTTGATCCATTCGGCGACTTTTTCAATGACTTGAACAATTTCAAACCTTCTTCTAATAACGTCCCTCCAACTCAATCTGGTGGGGGATATGGAGGAAACGGTGGTTATGGACCTCAAAACCGCGGACCTGTTCAAACACCTCCTCCTAGCCAAGAAAGAGGACTCCTTGAGGAATATGGTATCAATATTACTGAGATTGCTCGTCGGGGAGATATTGACCCCGTTATCGGTCGAGATGAGGAGATTATCCGAGTTATCGAAATCCTCAACCGAAGAACCAAGAACAATCCTGTTCTTATCGGAGAACCAGGTGTCGGTAAAACTGCCGTTGTCGAAGGTCTAGCTCAGAAGATTGTCGATGGTGATGTTCCCCACAAACTCCAAGGCAAGCAGGTCATCCGTCTGGATGTAGTCAGTCTAGTCCAAGGGACAGGGATTCGAGGCCAATTTGAAGAACGTATGCAAAAGCTCATGGAAGAAATTCGCAAACGCGAGGACATCATCCTCTTTATCGATGAAATCCATGAAATTGTTGGCGCAGGATCAGCTGGCGATGGCAATATGGATGCAGGAAATATCCTCAAACCAGCCCTTGCCCGTGGTGAATTGCAACTGGTCGGTGCCACTACTCTCAATGAATACCGCATCATTGAAAAAGATGCTGCTCTCGAGCGCCGTATGCAACCTGTCAAGGTAGATGAACCAACTGTCGAGGAAACCATTACCATCCTCAAAGGGGTTCAAAAAAAATACGAAGACTACCATCACGTCAAGTACACAGACGCTGCTATCAAAGCTGCTGCAAATCTTTCCAACCGCTACATCCAAGACCGCTTCTTACCAGACAAGGCTATTGACCTGTTGGATGAAGCTGGTTCAAAGATGAATCTGACGCTGAACTTTGTTGATCCTAAAGTGATTGATCAGCGTTTAATTGAAGCTGAAAATCTCAAGGCACAAGCTACACGAGAGGAAGACTTTGAAAAAGCTGCTTATTTCCGCGATCAGATTGCCAAGTACAAGGAAATGCAAAAAAACAAGGTGGCCGATCAGGATACTCCAATCATCAGCGAGAAAACCATTGAACATATCATTGAGCAGAAAACTAATATCCCTGTTGGAGAACTCAAAGAAAAAGAACAGTCTCAGCTTATTCATCTAGCAGACGACCTCAAGGCCCATGTTATAGGTCAAGATGAAGCTGTCGATAAGATTGCCAAGGCCATCCGTCGTAATCGAGTTGGACTTGGAACTCCTAACCGGCCAATCGGAAGCTTCCTCTTTGTCGGACCAACTGGTGTCGGTAAAACAGAACTTTCCAAACAACTAGCCATTGAGCTCTTTGGTTCTGCTGACAGCATGATTCGCTTTGATATGAGTGAATACATGGAAAAACACAGTGTGGCTAAATTAGTCGGTGCCCCTCCAGGTTATGTTGGCTATGATGAAGCTGGTCAGTTAACGGAAAAAGTTCGTCGCAATCCTTACTCTCTCATCCTTCTTGATGAGGTCGAGAAAGCCCATCCAGATGTGATGCACATGTTCCTTCAAGTCTTGGACGATGGTCGTTTGACTGATGGGCAAGGACGCACAGTTAGCTTTAAGGATGCTATCATTATCATGACCTCAAATGCGGGTACCGGTAAGGCCGAAGCCAGCGTTGGTTTTGGAGCTGCTCGTGAAGGCCGGACCAACTCTGTTCTCGGTGAACTCGGCAACTTCTTTAGTCCAGAGTTTATGAACCGCTTTGACGGCATCATCGAATTTAAACCTCTCAGCAAGGACAACCTTCTCCAAATCGTCGAACTCATGCTGGAAGATGTCAACAAACGCCTCTCCAGCAACAATATCCATCTCGATGTGACAGACAAGGTCAAGGAAAAGTTGGTTGACTTGGGATATGATCCAAAAATGGGGGCACGGCCACTCCGTCGTACTATTCAAGACCATATCGAGGATGCCATCACAGACTACTACCTTGAAAACCCAAGTGAAAAAGACCTCAAAGCAGTTATGACAAGCAATGGCAAGATTCAAATCAAATCTGCCAAAAAAACTGAAAAAATCAAAGAGAATACTTCTGAAAGAGAAGATTAGAACTCATAAAAAAGAACAGGAAATCTTGTTTCCTGTTCTTTTTTAATTCTCTTCTTGAACTTGATAGCGAAGAATTGTTTTTAATTTGCTTGGCTCCGTTCGATGAAGATTATTGAGATAAATTTCTCGGTGGACTTCCGAAGTTCTTTTGAGCTTATGAAGTTGACAAAAATGCTCCATCTCTGCAAAAGTCTCATTTTCAGTATCAAAAGGTCCTACATGAAGCATAGCAAGGCTTTGGCCTTCTTCTATCATTTCAAAACGAATAGCCTCATAGAGAATATTTGGCTTCTTGATTATGACCTCTTCCAAAGCTTTTTCAAATAGTTCTCTCGTAATAAAATCGGGTTGCCCAATCATAATGCTATAAGAAAGCTCACTTTTTACCAGTTCTCCCTCCTTCTCCTTTTTCCATACACCTTCTAAAGGAAAGACAGTAAAATCAGTGTAAATCTCATCCAGAGGAGCTTTTTTATACTTCATCTTTATCGCATAGGCTAAGGCATATAATGCCCCTACGCATTCTGAAAAATCTTCTTGATTTGGATCACCTTTACCATCAATCACGATATAGGATTGACCTGGTACCTGCAGGATGCTGGGCCTAGCTTTCACTTGATAAAGATCTTTTGCTTCTTTTCTCCATTCGTATTTCATTTGGTTCTTCTCCTTTCTATCTCTAGTATAGCACCAAAACCCTGACATCTTTTGTCAAGGTTTGTAAAGTTTTTGAATTTTTTTTACTCTAGAAAGCAATTCCTTCTTCAGATGATTGGGGGCGAGTATTTCCACCCCATCTAGATAAGACAGGAGGTAAGTATACAGACTTTCATGCTCTGGTAGGACTGTCTTGACATAATAACATCCATCTTTCCCCAAGCTAATCTCAGCTTCTGAAAAATCTTCATAAACCCGGAAAGCAAGATTGGGACTAAACTTCAAGGAAACTTCGATTTGATTTGCCACTTGATCTGAACCATCAACGCAATCCAGCACATTTTTCTGCTTCACAGTTTCAGTTGTTAGGTGATAATTCCTAATTCTGGATAATTTGAAAAAACGCCACTCTTCTTTCAAACAACAGTAGGCATGAAGATACCAATCTCTCTTTTTAAATATGAGTTTAAAAGGTTCAACTGTACGAACCGTTTTCTGACCACTCCCACCCAGATAAGTGACCACCAGTCGCCTCTTCTCTAGAATAGCTTGTTTGATGTTATCAAATAATTCTTTTTGACCTTCTCGCTTTCTCCAGTCAGTCAAGTCTACCTCTATCCAAGGGATGGTAGAAACTTGAAAAATAGATTCCAACTTTTCAAGCAACAGGTCTTGCCTGTCATTGGTCAGGGCTTGAATTCCTTGCAAAGCTGACAGAAGTTCTAATTTTTCATCCTCCGATACGAGAGTACGATCCAGAACAAAGTCCTTCATTAAAAAGATTCCGCCCGCCTTTCCAGGTACTGAATATAGAGGAATCCCAGCCATACTCAACCGCTCAATATCGCGATAAATCGTTCGTACAGATACTTCAAATAATCGAGCTAATTCAGGAGCCGTTGTACTGCCTTTTTCTAAAAGTAGATATAGAATACGAAATAGTCTTGATTCTGCCATAAAATCACCTCTCTTTTATTATACCAGTTAGAAGTCTAGGGTTGGAAAGTTTAACTAGACAAGTATTGATCAAGACAAAGTAGCTATTTCTGCACAAGTTCGTTAGTTTATTCTTGACAGCTAGCTCCTTGTCCATTATGATAATAATAAAGATACTAGAGAATGAGGAAAATGCAATGGCAAACCCAACTTTTGGTGAAAAAAAAGAGAATGTGACTTACCAGCCTCGCTATGGCGTGTACGCAGTTATTCCTGATGCGGAGAAAAAACAAATTGTCCTAGTTCAAGCTCCCAATGGTGCTTGGTTCTTGCCAGGTGGAGAGATTGAAGCAGGCGAAGATCATCAAGAAGCACTGAAGAGAGAACTCATCGAAGAACTTGGCTTTACAGCTGAGATTGGAACCTATTATGGGCAAGCTGATGAGTATTTCTACTCTCGCCACCGTGATACCTACTACTACAACCCAGCTTATCTCTATGAAGCTATTTCTTTCCAAGAAGTACAAAAACCATTGGAAGATTTTAATCATATTGCTTGGTTCCCCATTGATGAAGCAATTGAAAAACTCAAACGTGGTAGCCATAAATGGGGAATAGAAGCTTGGAAAATCCAGCATGAAATTGATTAAAATACACGATTTTATCCAAAAAGTGCTATAATAGAGTTAGAAAATCGGAGGAACTGTTATGAAGCTTATCAATACGACAAACTCACACTCGCAACTTGTTAAAAGCCAATTAGAAAGTACTGACGCAACTCTTGTCGAGGTCTATTCGGCCGGAAATACAGATGTGGTTTTCACACAAGCCCCGCTTCACTATGAAATCCTCATTTCCAACAAACACCGTGCTATTCGTGAACCCGAAATTGAAACCATCCAAGACTTCTTCTTGAAACGTAAAATCGACAAAGGAAGCATCGATGAAGCCAATATCAAAACCCTCTATTCGGATAAATTGATTGAGATTTCAATCCCTATAAAATAAGATGACCTGCTACAAAGCTGGTTTTCACTTATAAAAAAGATTGGTAGTTGTATACTACCAATCTTTTTTATTTCACAGCTTCTTTCAAAGCCTCTACCTTGTCTAAACGTTCCCATGGAAGGTCAATATCTGTACGTCCCATGTGACCATATGCCGCTGTTTGACGGTAAATTGGACGTTTAAGATCCAGCATTTGGATAATTCCTGCAGGGCGAAGGTCAAAGATTTGACGCGCTGCTTTTTCAAGCTTGCTTTCAGCTACCGTTCCAGTACCAAAAGTATCGATACGAACAGAAACAGGTTGCGCCACCCCGATAGCATAAGCCAATTGCACTTCTGCCTTCTTAGCAAGACCTGCTGCAACGATATTTTTGGCAATGTAGCGAGCTGCATATGACGCAGAACGGTCCACCTTCGTCGCATCCTTACCAGAGAAGGCACCACCACCATGACGAGAATAGCCACCATAGGTATCCACGATAATCTTACGACCAGTCAAACCTGAGTCCCCTTGAGGTCCACCGATTACGAAGCGACCAGTTGGATTGATGAAGAATTTTGTCTGTTCATCCAAGTAAGAAGCTGGAATTACTTCTTTGATAACCTTGTTAATCACATCATTGTGAATTTGTTCATTGCTGACTTCTGGATCGTGCTGAGTTGAAATAACGACTGTATCCACACGTACTGGACGATCATTTTCATCATACTCCACAGTAACTTGTGATTTAGCATCTGGACGGAGATAGCTGATTTCACCAGACTTACGAAGTTCTGCCAAACGACGAACCAACTTGTGGCTGAGTGAGATTGGCAATGGCATGAGTTCTTCTGTTTCATCCACTGCAAATCCAAACATGAGACCTTGATCTCCTGCTCCAATCAAATCAAGCGGATCTTGATCTGCATTTCCACGGACTTCCAAGGCTTCGTTAACACCTTGGGCGATATCCGGTGACTGCTCAACAAGCGATGGATGAACTCCAACTGTTTCCGCAGAAAAACCATATTCTGCATTCGTATAGCCAATCTCTGCAATGGTATCACGAACCACACGGTTGATATCCACATAGGCATTTGTAGAAATTTCACCAAAAACATGGACAGAACCAGTGTATACAGCTGTCTCAGCAGCAACGTGCGCCTCTGGATCCTTTGCTAAAATAGCATCCAAAATCGCATCTGAAATTTGGTCTGCAATCTTATCTGGATGCCCCTCAGATACAGATTCAGACGTGAATAATTTACGTTCTGACATAAAAATGTCCCCCCTTAAAAAATATTGTTATAGAGTTACAAAGTACTGATAGGTATTTCTATCGTCTAAGAGTTACGACGCGAAAGAAATAAAAACGATACTTTTTTATTTCTGAAGCTAGTAAGGCGCATAGGGTGACCGCGTTATAGCGGCAACCGTAGAAGGACGAGCGACTTTGGAGCCGTCATTCTTTGCGAGTTACAAAGTACTGATAGAAATTTCTACCATCTTATCGGGACTATATAACCTTATCATTATATCACTTTTTACTCATTTTTGCATTCTTTTCGAAAATTTATAAAACGAAGGTACAAAAAGGAGCCATTCAGCTCCAATTTTGTTCTTAAAATGTTTGGCGTTTGGCTTTCCGCTCTGCACGCCCACGTGCACGATTTTCAGCACGCTTGGTTTTGCGACGTTTTTCATCAACCGCCCATTGAATCTTCTTCTTATAGCCTGGCTTGACTTTTTTCTTTTTCTTTTTAACCAATCCAATCATTTCAATATCAAGCTTATCCTGCTTCTTTTCACGATTGGCACGACGATCACGGTCATAGGTGTCTTGAAACTCTCCATCTTTGACCATCTTAGGAGTAAACTTGATCCCTAATTTCTCCAACTCACGGATATCCGAGTCATCACTTGGTTGGTAAAGGGTAATCGCTGTACCAGGTAAACCATTGCGTCCAGTTCGTCCAACACGGTGAACAAAGAAGGACAAGTCTTGCGGAATAGCATCATTGATAACATGGCTAATACCTTCAATGTCAATTCCACGCGCTGCCAAGTCCGTTGCGACAATGTACTCAAAATCGAGGTTCTTCACCTGATTCATGATCCGTTTGCGTTCACGAGGGGCAATATCTCCATGAATCTTTGCTACCTTCAATCCTTGAGCAGTCAAGTAGGCATGCAATTCATCAGCACGCGTTTTTGTGTTAACAAAGATCATTGCCAAATAAGGTTGCATCAACTGAGTCAGTTGGTAAATCTGAGCATTCTTATCTCGTCCCTTAGTTGAAATCAACCAGTTATCAATCGTATCTGAGATGACTGTCTTGGTCTTGATTTTCTCCATAACAGGATTTGACAAGTATTTTTTCAAGAACGGTTGCAATTTTTGTGGAATAGTCGCTGAAAAGACCATGAATTGCAAGTCTTTTGGAAGTCTTCCTGCAATCTTATCAACGGTTTCCAAGAATCCCATATCCAAGGTCATATCAGCTTCATCAATTACAAAGGTCTTGGCCTTGTGAATGGCTAAATCACCAGATTTGACCAAATCATAGATGCGACCTGGCGTTCCGATAACGATATGTGGTTGGTTGCTGGCAAGTTTTTCAATCTGACGCGCCTTATCCGTACCACCTACATAATTAACCACACGAACCTCTACATCTGAGTGAGCTGCAATTTGACGGGCTGCTTGGTAAATCTGAGTAGCTAACTCACGACTTGGAGCAGTAATGACCGCTTGCACACTATCGCTAGTTTCATCTAATTGTTGAAAAATGGGTAATAAGAAAGTATGAGTCTTTCCTGAACCTGTTTTTGACTCGCCCACCAAGTCACGACCCGCCAAGACAATAGGAATCAACTTTTCCTGAACTTCGGTAGGAGTCGTAAACTTCAACTCCTCCAATGCCTTTTCTATATAGTTTTTAAACTGAAATTTCGTAAATGACATATTATCCTCGATTCTATTCATTTAACCATTATACCATAATTTGAACATTTTCAGTAGTCCAGTTCGAGAAGCAAAAAATGAAAGGAAGTAATTCCTTTCATTTTTATTTCCAGTTTAAAATAGCATTCAAACCATAGTGGTCACTGACTTGTGGACCATTTTGACCATCAAAAACTACATGCAAACTTTCTACTTCTAAGTCTTTTGTCGTAAAGACATAGTCGATTCGTAGCGGCTCGGTATTGCCTTTCCAGCCATCAATTTCTGGTGGAACGGTATAGCTACCACTTCTTTCTTTCGCAACTTCAAATGCGTCTTGTAATCCTAATGGACTAGCTAAAATCGCTTGATAGCCTTCCTGACCAGCTGGATTATTAAAGTCACCTGCTAAAATCAGAGGTTTGTTCAACTCTTTTAGTACAGCCTCAAATCGTGCCCATTCTTCTTGGAAACCTTTATCCCACCAAGAGAGATGGACACTTGCAAGAGCAAGCTCCTTACCTTCAACTTCTGTCTCCGCCAAGGCAACACGGCGAGTATGGTAGTCCGTTGGATCATCTACATCTGACACTAAAATTTCACGCGCCTTAATCGGTGTTTTGGATAAGATGGCTACACCTTCATGATAGCGGTCATAGCCGATATGATTGTAAGCCCAAGTCCAGTAGTAGTTTTTCCCTTTCTCAGCCAATTTTTCAACCAGGAGTCGTACATAGTGATCCTGATGAATGGGTTCTGCTGATGGTAAAGCTTGATAGTGAGTGTTAACCTCTACCTCAGGCGAAGTCATTTCCTGATTGATTTCTTGAAAACAAATCAAATCATAATCTTTGTCAAGAATATCTTGGAGCAAGAGCTGGAATTTTTCCTCTGCTTCTTTTTCCATCCAACTATGAGTATTGAGTGTTAAAAATTTCATGCTTTTCTCCTAAAACAAGAGGTTGGAAAACAGCTTCCAACCTCGAGTATATTACAATTCTACTTTAGCAACTGCTGTTTTAGCTGCAAGAGAACCTGTTTGTTCTAATTTAACTGACTTGATAGCATCACCATTTGTAAAGACAACCACTGTTGATGTTTCACGACCTGCTGCACGGATAGCATCCAAATCAGCTGTCACAAGAAGGTCACCAGCAGCCACTTTTTGTCCTTCAGAAACGTGAACAGTAAATGGTTTTCCTTCAAGACTTACAGTATCCAAACCAATATGAACAAGTACTTCAAGACCTGATTCAGTAACAAGTCCAAGTGCATGTTTTGTTGGGAAGATACTTGATACAGTACCTGTAACTGGAGATACAATGTTTCCATTTGCTGGTTCTACTGCAAAACCATCACCCATCATTTTTTGAGCAAAGACTGGATCTTTCACTTGTTCCAAGGCAATAACTTGACCGTCAGCTACTGAGTAAACTTCCTCAGTTACACCTTTAAAATGTACAGTATTCTTTTGAGCTTCTGTCATTTGGCTTGGAAGAGTTTCAGGAATTACTTCACCTGAGTCAAGGATATCTTGGATATCAGATTTCAATACGTCAGCTTTTGGTCCGTAGATAGCTTGGACACCTTGTCCTTTCATGACAAGACCCATAGCTCCTTCAGCTTTCCATTGTTCCTCAGTACCAACACGATCTGCGTCCTTAACAGTTACACGAAGACGAGTCATACATGCATCTACATCTACGATGTTTGCACGACCACCAAGAAGGTTAATGATATTTACAGCTTGAGAAGCTGCTGCAACTTTTGTTTTTCCTGGAGCTGCATCTTCTGATGCTCCTTCAGCAGTTTCATAGTTTCCGTTACGTCCTGGAGTTGCATAGTTGAATTTCTTAATCATGAAGTTGGCAATGAAGTACATGATGACTGCAAAGAGGACAGTTACCCAGATAAAGTTAATGATATCCATACCAAGACCAGCGTTGATAGCTAGCGGAGTACGAGTCAAGAATTCAATTGAACCGAATGAGTGCATACGAAGGTGAACAATATCCGCCATAGCAAAGGCAGCACCTTGAACAAGAGCATACACTAGGTAAAGAGGTGTTGCGATAAACATAAACATATACTCGATAGGTTCAGTAACCCCTGTCAAGAATGTTGCAAGGGCTGTCGCAATCATCATACCCTTGTATTGGTGTTTCTTGTCAGCATCAACATTGCGGTAGATAGCAACGATGACACCCATCAAGATACCGAATGAACCGATCATTTGACCAACTTTGAAACGAGCTGGAGTGATAGTTGTAAGAAGGTGTTGGTATTGGTCAGCATTTGAACCTTTAAGGTTAACAAGGTCTGTTACCCAAGCAAGCCAAAGTGGGTCTTGACCAAATACTTGAGTTCCTTTAGCTGCACCAGTAAGGATTTCGTATGTTCCACCAAGAGCTGTATAGTTCATTGGGATTGTCAACATGTGGTGAAGACCAAATGGCAAGAGCAAACGTTCCAAAGTACCATACAAGAATGGTGCGAGAACTGGAGCAGTTTCTTGAGAGTTGGCAATCCAAATACCAAAGTTATTGATACCTGTTTGAACTACTGGCCAGAAAGCTGCAAGCACAATTGCTGCAATAGCTGAACGAAGGATGACAACGAATGGTACGAAGCGTTTCCCATTGAAGAATGAAAGCGCATCAGGAAGTTTACGGTAGTTGTAGTATTTGTTGAAGGCGGTTGCCCCTACAAAACCAGAGATAATCCCTACAAAAACACCCATGTTCAATGCTGGTGCTTCAAGAACACTGATGAAGTAATCAGCAACTTTGATTGAGCCACCAAAGAGAGTAGTGACCATAGCCTCAGGGTTTTTTAGCATATCACTTGTAACTCCAAAGATAGTACCTGTGATACGGTTAATCAAGATAAAGGCAAGCCCGGCTGCAAATGCACCACCTGCACGTTCTTTTGCCCAGCTTCCCCCAATAGCAAGGGCAAACAAGATATGAAGGTTACCGATAACCCCCCAACCAATTTGCTCAAGGATTCCACCTGTAATCACTAGAGGAGCAAGGTTAGGGTCGATCATCACGATTGATTTACCGATTGAGATCATCAATCCAGCCGCTGGCATAACGGCGATAACCACCATTAGAGCCTTACCGAATTTTTGCCAAAATTCGAAAGACAAGACATTTTTGAATGTAGCTTTCATCATTCAAATCTCCTTTATTTTATTTAGGCAAACGTTTTACGAAAACGTTTGCATTTGGTTATGTATTAATTATACCACTTTTATTTTTTTTTTGTAAAGGCTTTTATAAAAAAATATCTACTTTTTTTAATTTTTAAAAGGAAAAAGAGAAGTTTACGAAAACTTCTCTTTAAAAATGTTTTGTTTTTCTGTTTTTATCTCAATTTGCATTTATATCCAATTAGATTTTCAAGAATCGACGCATCGAAATTCCTGAACCAATTGAACCAATGAAAATTCCGATTACAAATAGTAGAACTGTCATCAAAGGGACAAACACATCTGGTGTAATCATTGACAAGTTTTGACCTACCAAGGATTTATTGACCGATTGATAAACGATATTGTAAACAAAGAATACAAGAACTGAAGGAATCGCTGCGCCAAGCAAGCCAATAAAAGCACCTTCTAGCAAGAATGGGCCACGGATATAGCCATTTCTCGCTCCTACTAGACGCATGATCTGAATTTCACGACTACGTGAAATAATGGTGATACGAATGGTATTGGAGATGAGGAAGACTGCGATAAAAATCAAGAGCCCTGCAATAACCAATCCCCAAACACGGATAAAGGAAGCTAGTTCAAAAAGTCGTTGAGTGTTGGCTCCACCATCTTGAACTTCTGATACTCCCTCAATTTTCTTTGCTTCTTCAGCTACTGTTTTAACATCACTCGGAGAATTTGTATCGACGATATAGGCATCATAGAGAGGGTTTGCATCCCCTTCAAAGACCTTCCAATCGTCACCCATTGTTTCCGTCAGTTTCTCGTATTGTTCTTCTTTACTTGAGAAGGTAACACTTTTTACAGCAGGCATAGCTTTCAAAGCGTCATAGACCTTGTGGTAGTCATTATTGGTAACTGTCTGACCTTCTTTTTCAATCGTTTCACTGTTATCCGCTACATCCTTACGAATGTAGACCATAACACGAACGTTGTTTTCAATATCGGTAGCCAGCTTTGCTGTATTAAAAATTACGGATGCAAACAGGGCAACGAGTGTCAAGGTAATCATAACCGAACTTACTGCTGCTACTGTCATCCAGCCATTTCGTTTTAAACTCTTTAATGATTCAAATAAATGGCGAAAAAATCTACTAATCATCGTATCCATATTCTCCTTTAGCTTCGTCACGAACGACACGGCCGTTTTCAATGGCAATGACACGGTGGCGCAAGGTATTTACGATCTGGCTGTTGTGGGTCGCCATCAAAACAGTTGTACCTTGAAGATTGATGCGTTCCAACAGATTCATAATTTCCCACGAATTATCTGGGTCCAAGTTTCCTGTTGGTTCATCAGCAATCAATACTTTAGGATTGTTGACAATCGCACGGGCAATCGCAATCCGTTGCTGTTCTCCACCTGAGAGTTCATTCGGGAAAGAACGAACCTTGTGTTTCAAACCTACTAGGTCCAACACTTCCATAACACGTTTTTTGATGTTACGGCGATTCTCTCCGATAACTTCCATTGCGTAGGCAATATTCTCATAAACCGTTTTCTTTGGCAAGAGTTTGTAATCTTGAAAGACAACCCCAACACTACGACGTAGAAGCGGGATATCTTTCTTCTTAATTTTAACTAAATTAAAGCCTGCAACTGATAGGCTTCCTTTTTCGATCTTTACTTCTCGGTATAAAGCTCGAATAAAGGTTGACTTACCTGCCCCAGAAGGTCCTACGATATAGGCAAACTCTCCTGGTTCAATGGTGACAGAGACACCACGCAGGGCAGTCGTTCCATTGTCATACTTTTTGACAACATCTCTCATTTCAATGATTGACATATGAGTTCCTTTCTATCTTAGCTGATTCGCCACTTGAGATAGGCATCGATGAAACCATCAAGGTCTCCATCCATGACCTTATCTACTTGGGAAACTTCAAAGCTTGTACGGTGATCTTTTACCATGGTATAAGGTGTGAAGACATAAGAACGGATCTGACTTCCCCATGTGATTTCTTTTTTCTCACCTTTGAGAGAATCAACTTCCGCAGCTTTCTTTTCTTGCTCCATCTGATAGAGCTTAGCCTGCAACATCTTCATGGCACGATCTCTATTTCCATACTGGGTACGATCGACCGTTGATTGGACGACAGTTCCTGTAGGAATGTGTGTCAAACGCACACCTGTTGAAACTTTATTGACGTTTTGTCCACCAGCACCACCTGAACGGAAGGTATCCATTTTGATATCATCTTCACGAATTTCCACTTCGATGGTATCATCCAGCTCAGGCATAACCTCTACGGATGTAAATGAAGTATGGCGACGTTTGGCAGAGTCAAATGGTGAAATACGGACCAAACGGTGAACACCCATTTCTGATTTAAGTAGGCCGTATGCATTGGGTCCTTCAAAAGACAAGGTCACAGATTTGATACCCGCTTCATCACCAGCCTGGTAATCCAAAACTTCTACTTTAAAGCCTTTGGCATTCCCATAACGAGTGTACATCCGGAGCAACATATCCCCCCAGTCCTGAGCCTCAGTACCACCAGATCCTGGATGGATTTCCAAGATGGCATTATTATGGTCATAAGGTTCTGACAAGAGAAGGGTCATCTCGTAGTTGGTCATCATCTTATCCAACTCGGTTAGCTGCTCGACCAGTTCATCATGGACTGACTCGTCTTCTGCTAAAAAGTCCAATAAAATCTCAACTTCATCCTGCAACTCTTCCATTTTACGGAAGGTGTTGTAGGTGTTTTTTAATTCATTTAATTCTTGCGACGTTTTTTGGGCCGCGATATTATCGTTCCAAAAATCAGGTTCTGTCATCTTGTTTTCCAAGATGGCAATCTCTTCCTCTAAGCCTTCGAGGTCAAAGAGACCCCCTGAAAGAAGCTAATTTTTCACGATTTGCGTCAATTTTTTGACGAATTTCTGAAATGTCCATAGATACTCCTTTTCATATCGTTTTATTATACCATAATCTCTTATTTCTTTCCATATTTTGCTTTTCATCGCTTTTGATGGCAGAAGAAAAGAGGCTTTAAAGCCTCTTGTTTAAAGGACTTTAGCAGAGGTATGAGTGATCTCCTCCACTTGAATTCCTTCTTTTTCAAACTTTTCCTTTAATGCAGTCAAATCGATTTTTCCATCAATTTGAACTTCGATGACGACCTTGCCATCCTTACGTGGAATATTGACAGTATGGGAAATATTTAAATCCTCCTCTACAATTAAATCTACAATTTCCCCCAGTACTCCTACTTCATTTTCTGTAATGAAACGAACACGAATCCCCTCTTCTCCGTATCCAGCGATTTCCAAGAAAGCCTGAAAAACATCGCGATCTGTAATGACGCCGTAGACCTGATGATTGTCTACGACTGGTAATATCCCAATTTTATTTTTCAGCATCAGGTAGGTCGCATCTTCTAGACTAGCATAGCCAGAAACAGTCACGACATCTCGAATCATTACATCTTTTACTTTGGTTTTATTCAGAAGATAATTCATCTCATAGATAGAGAGACTGGTTGCTTTAGATGGGCTGGCTTCCGCAATGGTTCCTTCTGTTACCAATCCGACTAATTGATCGTTTTCGATAACAGGTAAACGGTGCAAGCCTTGCTCGCGCATCAAATCTGCTGCGTGTGCTACAGTCGTATCTGGACTGATATAAACTACCTTACGGGTCATGAAATCTTTAACTGCCATGAGACTTCTCCTTCTATATTGCTACTTTTATTATACACTTTCTTAGAAAATCTATCAAACGCTTTCATCTATTTTTCAAGATTTTGAATAATCTGAGAAGTTTGCATAAAATGCCAGTGTAAGTTAAAAGGGAACCGTAGTCCCCTCTCTTCTTAAATCGTAACAGTGTCTCGATCTTTTATCATATAACGTTTCAACGGGCTAAGACTAGCTAACCAATATAGTAGTCCACCGAATAGCGCAGTAAATCCGCTACCAGTTGTGATTAAAAAAATTGGACTTTGAATTTGTGCAGTTACAGGGTTGTAGACAAAAAGTACCGCTACCAATAAGGAGATAAATACGCAAGACAAGCCAACTAAGTTAAATCCTTTAGTAAATTCGTAGGCGTCATGCCCTTCAAGGAAATAGGCTGAACGCAAGTCGAGTTTTCGTTTTCTTAAGATAAAATAATCGACAACAATCATACCAATAATTGGCCCCTGAATATAGGCAGCCAGGGAGATGAAGGATCCGAAATACTCTTCTACTCCTCCCCAGATAGTGAGTAGACTCACGTAAACCATGGCAATCCAAACCATTAGTTTATAGCTTACTTTGGGCATCCCGCTTTTGACAATCATACAGTTCACATATGATCCTGTTCCCTGGGTTCCAATATTAGCAAAGGCTACTAGTAGTAGACTTAAGAGAGCAAAGGCTGGGGTGCTTAGAGTTGAAAGCATGGTTGTTGGATCACTTTCATAAACACCTGTTTTGACAAACATGGCTAGAGCCATGACTCCACCTGTCGCAACGAAGAATGGAGCCACAACTCCGTATGATAAGGCTGTAGCCCAATAACCACTGCGTTCTGATTTTGCCAAACGCGGTAAAACCAATGCTTGTGTAGACCAAGAAAAGGCAAAGGCAACATTTCCTTCTCCAGAGAGCATGAAGCGTTCTAATGGCGTCAAATCTCCTTGAGTGGCTGGTTGGATATTCATAATATCCGTTATAGGAACGGCGACAAAGCAGATTCCAACGATGATGAGACCTACAATCAATAAGGCGATAACCAAGAAGCGATTGGTCCATTTAATCACTTCCGGGCCTCCAAGAGCAATGAGAGTTCCAAGCAGAACACAGAGGGTACCAAGAATAGGTGCCCATACTCCCTTGTCCAAACCAAGACCAAAATTATTTGCCAAATGGATCATGGAACTGGCAAAAAGATTGGCCGCAACAGCATACCATCCAAAGTTAGCCAAGCTAATAATGGTTGATAACAGGGCTACACCTCTTTTTCCTAGAACAGCTCTCAACCAAATCCACAAATCAATTCCATACTTAACCGCAAACAAAATAGGGAGACATTCAATAAAAACCCAGATAATGTTAAAGCTAAAAATATTTATCAACATTTGATTAAAGGTCAAGTATTGAGCTACATAAGCCCCTTGGGTATAACACCAAGTAGCAATGGCAAAACCACTTGTCGATAGAAAGAGATCCCAAAAAGAATACTGACGATCCTTATTGGTCATGGGAACAATTCCTGTTATGGTTTCTTGTTGGATATAATCATTCATTTTAGACATATTATTGAATTCCTCCCGTCATTGCTAAGATAATCAAAATAAGGTTGATTAGGACTATGGAGATGACTAAAATGAAATCACTTTTTAAGAAGGGTTGAACAAACTCGTAGTTTGGTGACTCCATTTCTTCCAATCTTCTCTTTGTTTCAGCTGCTACTAATTCTTCAATTTCGGATGTCGTTTTCATCTTAGTTTTCCTCCAAATACAAGTCAAGGGCCAGTTGTCCATATTGTTTGGTATAGCGATACCAGATGTAGAGAAACTCACCGACTGGTTTTCCGACACTCTCCTGGAACAACGCCCACAAGAACCAATAATATGAGGTCACTACTACATAAGCCAAGTAGTGACGTTTGGTTTTCTTATCTGGAACTCCTTGTAGATACAATTCCAGTACTTTTTCAGCATCTGCTACAGTATAATTGGAACACGCGATAAAGGTTCCCAAATCTCCTGCTGGCTCTCCCATTCCAGAATATTCCCAATCAATCAAGCTCATTTCACCTGCTTCATTCAACAAAAAATTAGGACTATAGGAATCTCCATGACAAAGGGCAACCTGTTTCGGATCATTCTGTAAATAATTTTTGAGAAGTGAAACAGTTTCATCCAATTCCTCGAGACCATCAAACTCGAACCGATTTCTAGCCTTCAATTTTTCTCTAAAATCATCAATTCCGTCAAATTGGTCAAAGGAATGTCCCGTTTTTTCTCCAGACTGGTGTAACCGTCTCAAGAGGTCCATTGCTTGTGCCACATCATCCCAATTATCATAATCCAGTTGCTTAGCATTGGGAATAAATTCTGAAATCTTCCAGCCCTCATCCTTGTTCATAGCTACGAAGGTACGGTCAATCTTTAATTTTGCAGCAATTTCCATTGAAGCTGCTTCACTAGCTCGGTCAATATAATTTTCAGTTCCCCTACCCGGATGACGGTAAACATATTTTTTCCCTAGACAGTCAAATGAAAATGATGTGTTGGTTAATCCATCTTTTAGAGGTTTGATATTGACAATATCTGAAGCCACACACTTTAATGTCTTACAGATATTATCAATAATGGCCGAATCTGCATTTACCAAATAACGTTCATCAAATTGACGGAGTTCATCTAGTGAATCAAATTCTTTAACAATATCCGCTGAATAGTAGCGAGCTTCTAAAAGGAGTTCCTTGACATGGCGACTATAGTAATCCTCCCAAAGCTGTTCCCGATAAGGTTCGTGCTTAAACTCGATTTCTAAAATTTCCTTGAATTTCTCGCTAAATGCACGGTCGAAATAAACGTGCCCCACCATGGCCCAAGTGTTTTTCCCACCAACCTGAATATCAATAATCGTATGATTCGAATCCTCTATCGCACAATATTCGTCCGTTTGACCTTCTGCAAATATCGTTGAGTAATAACCTCTATAAATATATTGCTCAAACGGGTTTTCCACAAAATAATTATCCGATGAACAAATATAAGTGTTGGAAAGTTGATCTTTAACTAACATAAGAGACGAACAGTTATTGTATTTGTAGTAATCATTATTCACTACAATTTTTACACCAAACTTCTCTGCAAGATAGAACATTTTTTCTTGTAGGTAGCCTACGATAACGGTTATATCTTCTATTCCTGCTTCTTGCAGTTGTCTGATTTCCCTCTCTATCAAGCGTTCACCCTTAACTTGAAGCAATCCTTTGGGAATTTCATAAGACAAGGGAGCAAAACGACTACTCATGCCAGCAGCCATTATAATGGCATTTTCTACTCGATAGGGTTCTAAAACTTTTTGACCTAGTTCAGTTAAGTGATGTTCCTCATCAACCCACTTCTCTTCTTTCAATTTTTTCACCAATGTGTTAACTGTCCCTACAGATAGACCTAACTCTTCAGCTAACTGTCTCTGAGTAAAGGTCTTTTCTTTATGTATCAACATAAAACGCAAAAGTTTAAATTGTTTTTCTGTCACCATTCATTAGTCCTCCTGTTCAATTTCCACTTATCCATATTATAATATGAACAAAAATGACTGTCAATTCAAACATGAAATCATCTAGTTAAAATTAAGACACCATTTCATTTATTTCCAAAATCCAACTATAAACGAAAAAGCTCCTAAGTTGGAGCTCCAGAACATTCTATCATCTGATGATTAGGAAAGTAACTCCCTGTTATATGATGATTGTTTGACCATCTTCATCCAACGATTGAAATGTCCCCCGGACTAGAGGGAAATTGCTCATGCAATCTCCATCCGCAACCTAAACTAGTCTCCCAGACTAGAGGAGAATTGCTTACGCAATTCTTATCCGCCGACTAAAACAATCCACTGGATTGGATGATTACTGACGCAATCCTTATCTGCCGACTAAAAAGGTCCCCCGGACCTTTTTAGCCACCTAGATATGCTTTTCTGACTTCTTCTGATGAGGCGAGTTCTTTTCCTGTTCCTGATAGGACAATCTTGCCTGTTTCAAGTACATAACCACGGTCAGAGATAGCAAGAGCCTTGTTAGCGTTCTGTTCAATTAAGAGAACTGTTGTTCCTTGCTTCTGAATATCTTGAATGATATCAAAAATTTCTTGGATAAAGATTGGGGCAAGTCCCATTGACGGCTCATCCAAGAGGAGAAGTTTAGGTGTAGACATGAGCGCGCGTCCCATAGCCAGCATCTGCTGTTCACCACCTGAAAGAGTTGCCGCATCTTGGTTTTTGCGTTCTTCCAGACGAGGGAAACGTGAGAAAACTTTTTTCAAGTTGGCTTGATTTTCTTCACGATTTTTCTTTAAAAAGGCTCCCATTTCTAGATTTTCCATAACAGTCAAGCCTGGAAAAATATGGCGTCCCTCAGGAACTTGTGAAAGGCCACCTGCCACAATTTTTTGAGCTGGCAACTTTTGAATTTCTTTTCCTAGAAACTGAATTTTACCAGCACTTGGGCGAACCAAACCTGAAAGAGTACGAAGAATGGTTGTTTTACCAGCACCATTGGCGCCGATAAGGGAAACAACTTCTCCTTCATTAACCTCGAAACTCACATCACGAACTGCTTGGATCATACCATAATGTACAGAGAGGTTTTCAACTTTTAACATAGGCATTAGGCTTCACCTCCTAGATAAGCTTCGATAACACGTTTATTCGTCTTAATTTCGTCAGGAGTTCCCTGAGCAATCAAACGGCCATATTCAAGAACATAGATACGTTCAGTGACTTCCATAACCAAATTCATGTCATGTTCGATAAGCATGATGGTAATTTTAAATTCATCTTTGATACGACGGATCAATTCTGTCAATTCAGCTGTTTCTTGTGGATTCATCCCAGCTGCCGGTTCATCCAAAAAGAGGATTTTAGGTTCAGTTGCCAGAGCACGAACGATTTCTAATCGACGTTGTTGACCATAGGCAAGATTCTTAGCAAGAGTATCTGCATCACTATCCAAATCGAAAATCTTCAGCAAGTCCAAAGCTTTGCTTTTCAATTCTTCCTCATTCTTATAGAAAGCAGGTAAGCGTAAAAAACTAGCTAGGACATGTTGTTTATGATGATTGCTAAATGCAATCAAAACATTTTCCAAAACTGTCAGGTCCTTGAACAAACGAATATTTTGGAAAGTACGACTGAGTCCAAGCGAAGCAATCTTATAGGGAGTTTTCCCATTTAGGAGGTGACCATCTAGCGTCACAGTACCTTCGCTTGGTTCATAAACGCCAGTCAGGAGATTGAAAAGGGTTGTTTTACCAGCCCCGTTTGGTCCAATCAGACCAACCAACTCTCCCTCGTTCAATTCAAGAGTGACATCTCCAACAGCTGTTAGACCGCCAAAATGTTTGGTTAACTGTTTAACTTCAAGTAATGCCATTAGTTTTGTCCCTCCTTCTTAGATTTTTTAAAGAAACGTGATAGACTCAATTCCCATGTCCCAAGAAGTCCACCTGGTCTGAAAATCATCACCAATACAAGAGCCAAAGCATAGATGATCATACGTACGCTAGCTACATCTTGAAGGAGCATATTTAAAATTCCTAAAACAATCGCTGAAACGATGGTACCAGTAATCGATCCAAGTCCACCAAATACAACGATAATCAACACGTTGATGGAATTAATAAAGGTGTAATCTTTTGGTACAACAGATCCGATAAAACCAGCCTGAAGTGAACCAGCAATACTTGCTGTAATAGCTCCAAAGACAAAAGCGATAATCTTAATCTTTGTAGTGTTTACCCCAACAGACTCTGCAGCAATCTCATCCTCACGAACTGAGAGAGTAGAGCGTCCAATCGGACTACGTAAGAAGTTGAGGGTTGCAATAGTTGTGATAATTACAAAAAGATAAACCATCTGCCAGTTGGTAAAGTTTGGAATACCCAAGATACCAGCAGCACCGTTGGTCAAACTTCCACCATTAATGATAAAAATACGAATGATTTCTGAAACACCTAGTGTCGCAACAGCCAGGTAGTCACCCTTCAAGCGGAGTGTTGGAATCCCAACGAGCAAAGCGACTGCACCAGAAATCAAGGCGCCTAAGACCATTGCTCCAAAGAAGGCACCATAGGTTGGTGATTTTGAACCAATTATCGCTGCTGTATAAGCCCCAATCGCCATAAAACCTGCATGACCGAGTGAGAATTGTCCTGAAAAACCAACGATTAAGTTCAGACCTACTGCAAGGATGATATTAATCCCAATTTGTTCTAAAATTTGGACATGGAATAGATTGAGAACACCAGCAGAAACCAATACGCTAATCAATCCATAACCTGCTAACAGAAGGAATAACCAGAGAATATTTACTTTAAGATTTGTCTTCATTGTTTACACCTTCTCTTTCACATTCTTACCAAGGATACCTGCAGGACGAATAATCAGAATCAAAAGCAAGATCCCATATACGATGGCATCACGGAAATCAGACATACCAAAGGCAGTAGCAAATGTTTCCAACAAGCCAATCACAAATCCCCCTAGAGCTGCACCAGGAATAATTCCGATACCACCAAGTACGGCCGCAACGAATGATTTCAAACCTGGAGTCACACCCATCAAAGGTTCAAGAGAGTTGTAGTAAAGGGCAATGAGGACGCCTGCTGCACCAGCAAGAGCTGAACCCAAAGCAAAGGTAAAACTGATTGTACGATTTACATTAATTCCCATCAATTGAGCTGCATCACTATCAACTGATACCGCACGCATAGCTTTCCCCATTTTTGTTTTTTGGACGATTAATTGCAATAAAACCATCAAGAGAACAGAAACTGCTAAAATCATCAATTGAACATTTGTTAAGCTAATTGGTCCCAAGTCAAAGCGGACTGTTTCAATTGCTTGAGGGAAGGCACGAGTATTGGCGCCTACTAGATAAACCATTCCGTATTCCAGTAGGAAAGACACCCCGATGGCAGTAATCAATACAGCAATACGTGTAGAGTGTCGCAAAGGACGGTAGGCAAGAAACTCAATCACAACACCAAGTAGTGCGGTTCCTGCCATTGAAATAATCAAAGCTAAAAAGAAATCCATTTGGAAGGAATTAATCAAAAAGTAACCAATAAAGGCACCTATCATATAAATATCACCGTGGGCGAAGTTGATGAGTTTGATAATTCCATAAACCATGGTATAACCCAAGGCCAAAAGTGCATAAACACTACCCAGAATTAAACCATTCACAAGTTGTTGGAGCATAGCATTCACTCTTTTCTATCGTTATTTTTTAGAAAATTTCATCATTTTCACAAGTTCATAAACACCGAAACAGGGAGTGAGTCAAAGGCTCATTCCCTATTTCAACTACTATTCTAATGTTATGGTTTTACAACTTCTGCTGCTTCTACTTTACCATTGTTCATGGTCATCATGTAAGCAGTTTTCACTGTATTGTGGTCAGCATCAAAGCTCGTTTGACCAGTTACACCATCAAAATCTTTTGTTTTAGCAAGGTTGTCCTTGATTTCACCTGAGTTTTTAGCACCTTTTGCAGCATTGGCTACTAGGTAAACTGAGTCATAAGCCAAGGCTGAGAAGGTTGAAGGCTCTTCATTGTATTTAGCACGGTATGCTTCAAGGAAGGCTTTAGCTTTTTCAGAAACATCAACTGTAGTTGAGAATCCTGAGATGAAGTAAATGTTTGATGCTTTTTCAGCTGTTGCTTGTTGAACAAATTCTTCACCGTTAAATCCATCACCACCAACGATTGGTTTATCAATTCCCATACCACGGGCTTGGTTTACGATTTTACCTGCTTCTGTGTAGTAGCCTGGAACAACGATAGCGTCAAACTCTTTCCCTTTCATTTTAGTAAGGGCTGCTTGGAAGTCTGTATCACCTGCTACAAACGTTTCATCTGCTACAATCTCACCCTTGTAGGTTTCGCGGAAAGATTTAGCAATACCTTTAGCATAGTCACTAGCATTGTCAGTATAAAGAACAACCTTCTTAGCATTCAACTTGTTTGTTACATAGTTAGAAATAATCTTCCCTTGGAAGCTATCTTGGAATGTTCCGATAAATAGGTAATCTTGACCTTTAGTCAAACCGTCTTGAGTAGCACTTGGTGAAATCAATGGCACTCCAGCTTTGGTAGCGTTAGCTACAGCTGCAGCAGTTGCACCAGATGTCGCAGGCCCTACAATAGCTGCTACTTTTGATTGGGTAACAAGGTTCGTTGTAACAGAAGCTGCTTCGGCAGTCTCTGACTTGTTGTCTTTGTCTACAACTTCGATTTGTTTTCCATCGATACCACCTGCTGCATTGATTTCATCAACGGCAAGTTGAGCTCCTTTTTGTTCAGATGTTCCGTAGGCTGCTACGGCACCTGTTTCTTCAAAGTTAAATCCGATTTTAATTGTCTTTTCATCGACTGAGTTACCAGCAGCGTTTGAGGCTCCTGATTTGACCTCTCCACAAGCAGCGAGAAGGGCTACGCTAGCAAGGGCCACAAAAGATAGGGCAAATTTTTTCTTCATTTTTTATCTCCTTATAATATTGTTCCAAAATAGTATGTTAAGAATATACCGAATTATCAGAAAATTGTCAACCTTTTTATTCACTTTTTAAATGATAACGTTTTCTTTATTTCGATAGAGATTGCCAACAAAGGGAGTTTCTAACTCTTGAATGTGACACCGTCTAATTTTCTTGATAAATCTTTCCTTACCTAACCTCTCAACTAAGTCATCTAGCTCCTCAGTTGGAACATAGAGCTGCAAGTAGCGATGCTTCTTAGAATGGTAACAGATGTCACCGTATTCCTGAAGTTTCTTTGCATCCCGATTATAGTAAAGATAGATGATTAATCCTGATCGATTGACCTTTTCAAACATGATAAATCCTCTTTCTAAGAAATCTTCTCCTATTATATCAAAAAAAGCAAACCCCGTCGAGTTTGCTTTTTAAGTTGGTTAGCTCAAAGAATTGTTGGCCATGATTTCATCAATAAAGCCATATTCAAGTGTTTCTTGGGCGCTCATCCAGTAATCACGTTCTGCGTCTACATGAATTTGCTCAACTGTTTTACCAGAGTTATCTGCAAGAATTTGCTCCAAAGTCTTACGAGTTTTAAGCAAGTGCTCTGCAGCGATTGCCATATCTGTCTGTTGGGTACCACCACCTGTACCACCCATTGGTTGGTGAATCATATACTCTGCATTTGGAAGCATGAAACGTTTGCCTTTTGCACCACTTGATGCGATGACAGTACCCATAGATGCAGCCATCCCCATAACAATTGTTTGGACATCTGCCTTGATAAAGTTCATGGTATCAACGATTGCCAAACCAGCTGAAACAGAGCCCCCAGGTGTATTGACATAAAGGTAAATATCTTTTGTGCTGTCTTGGGCATCCAAGAAGAGCAACTGAGCAATAACGGAGTTGGCCATGTTGTCTTCAACTGGACCTGTTAGCATGATGATGCGGTCTTTCAGAAGACGAGAGTAAATATCATAGGAACGTTCTCCACGGCTTGTTTGTTCAATAACTACAGGAATCATTCATTTCTCCTTTTATGTTTTATGTTGAATTTTCTTAGTCTTACGACTCAATACAGAACTATTATATCTTTTTGGTCAAAAAAGGTCAAATTTTTGCTCTATTCTCTAAACAGAAACAAAAACTCAACCTCCTTTCAAATCAAAAACGAACTTCTAATCCCAGTATTTACTTTGGGATTTTATTTAGTACCGAACAAGCGGTCTCCAGCATCTCCAAGACCTGGAACGATATAACCGTGTTCGTTCAAGCGTTCATCCAAAGCCGCAGTAAAGATTTCTACATCTGGGTGTGCTTCTTGAAGGGCTTTTACACCTTCTGGAGCAGATACTAGGCAGACAAACTTGATACTGGATGCGCCACGTTTTTTAAGCGAATCTACAGCCAAGATTGCTGAGCCACCTGTTGCCAACATTGGATCAACGACAAAGATTTGACGTTGGCCAATATCTTCAGGCAATTTCACCAAGTATTCAACTGGTTGAAGGGTTTCTTCATCACGGTACATACCGATGTGTCCAACTTTTGCTGCTGGAACCAGATTCAAGAGACCATCTACCATCCCGATACCTGCACGCAAAATTGGGACAATCGCCAATTTTTTACCAGCCAATTGTTTTTGAACAGTCTTTGTGATAGGTGTTTCAATTTCAACGTCTTCAAGTGGAAGATCACGAAGTACTTCATATCCCATCAACATTGCAATCTCATCTACTAGCTCACGAAAAGCTTTTGTAGAAGTGTCTGTACGACGCAAGATTGACAATTTGTGTTGAATAAGTGGATGATTAATGACTTCAATTTTTCCCATTTTCTGAATTCCTTCTTTCAATTTATTCTTCTTATTATATCAAAAAATGGTTTAAAAAGCTTTCTAAACCATTTCTTTTTATTAATTTTTAAATCAAATCTGCCTCTTTAAGAGCGGCCTGTACGGTCTCAAGTGGTAGATGGGTCAATTCTGTCCCTTTTTCTTGATAGAGGTATTGGGCATAGTCATCCATTCGGTACTGGTTGATATAAACCACGCGCTTGCAACCAACCTGTAGCAGTTGTTTGGTGCAGTTCAGACACGGAAAATGGGTCACATAGGCTGTAAAACCTCTGGGAACCCCTCGTTCGGCTCCTTGCAAGATGGCATTAACCTCGGCGTGAAGGGTTCGAACACAGTGACCTTCAATGACTAAACATTCGTGGTCAATACAGTGCTCCGTTCCTGATACGGAACCATTGTATCCTGTTGAAATGACCTTATTATCCTTGACTAGGACAGCTCCCACCTTGGCACGTTTACAGGTCGAACGATTAGCAATCAGTAAAGCCTGGGCTGCAAAGTACTCATCCCAAGCCAGTCTTTTTTCTGTCATAATTCTTCTCCTTATCCCCTATTTTTTGAAAAATGGCAAGCGTAAATCTGCAATCTTTTCAGCCGGAACCTTCATGCCATCCTTGATCCATTTGAGCAGAACCGATACGATGGCAGAGCTCCAAAAGGAATGAAGATAGCTGCTAACGCCTTTTGACTTTCCGTGGTATTTTTCTAGAAATTCCTGCATGGCTTGGACGAAAATCTTTTCCAAATGGTAGTCCAGAGCAAGTTGGATAATCTTGGCTTCTTTCTTGGCTGCTCTGAAAAGGTGAACCCAGACTAGATAAAGATCGGTTTTGACATCGTAGTGGCTCAACTGTTCCATAATGTTATGGACACTGCGTTTAAAAACACTTTCCAAAATCTCTTCTTTGGAGTCATAGTTACGATAGAAGGCAGCACGAGAGACGCCCGCCCGCTTGACTAATTCTGAAATACTGATCTTTGCCAAGTCCTTTTTCTCTAGAAGTTGCAAAAGCGCCGTCTCGATCGCTTCTCTGGTCAAAAAATTGGATTCTTGATTGGATTTTCTGAGATTTTCAAGAGATTTTTCAGATATTTTACGTTCAGACATAACAATTTCTTTCTACTTGTGACAACAGAGAGGTGGTACTTTTGTTTCAAGGGCTTTCATGATATAATTGTAAAAAAAGACAGAACCTTTGTCAATGTATAAGTGACAAAGATGGAGAATTTCTATGACTTGGAAGATTGTAGCTGACTCTGGTTGTGATTATCGTCAACTAGCAACTCCTGCTATTGATACTGAATTTGTTAGTGTTCCTTTAACCATTCAAGTAGCTGATCAGGTCTTTATCGATGATGCCAATCTTAACATTGACCACATGATGGAAACCATGTATGCGACTTCTGAGGCTTCAAAATCAGCCTGTCCTAGCCCTGATGATTACTTGCGTGCATTTGAAGGTGCTAAGCATATCTTTGTCGTTACTATCACCGGTACTCTTTCAGGTAGCCATAATAGTGCTCAGCTCGCTAAGAATATCTACCTTGAAGAACACCCTGACACTCAGATTCATGTAATTGATACATTGTCTGCAGGTGGTGAAGTTGACTTGATTGTCGAGAAAATCAATGACTTGATTGATCAAGGACTTTCTTTTGAGGAAATTGTTGAAGCTATTACAGCTTACCAAGAAAAAACCAAGTTGCTCTTTGTACTCGCTAAGGTCGATAACTTGGTAAAAAATGGCCGTTTGAGTAAGCTTATCGGTACAGTCGTTGGCCTTCTCAACATCCGTATGGTTGGGGAAGCAAGTAAAACTGGAACCTTAGAACTGCTCCAGAAAGCACGTGGACCAAAAAAATCCCTTCAAGCAGCCTATGAAGAACTCATCAAAGCTGGCTATGCTGGTGGTCGAATTGTCATGGCTCATCGCTGCAATGAAAAATTCTGTCAGCAATTATCGGAACGCTTGCTGGAAACCTTCCCACAAGCCAATATCAAAATCATCCCAACGTCTGGTCTCTGCAGTTTCTATGCAGAAGATGGCGGTTTGTTGATGGGATATGAAATTAACTAAGATTATGAGCAACAAGAGATGCCAAGCATCTCTTGTTTTTTGTGGTACAATAGAGCTATGAAACATTTTGATACTATTGTTATCGGTGGTGGACCTGCTGGCATGATGGCTACAATTTCCAGTAGCTTTTATGGTCAGAAAACTCTACTCATCGAAAAAAATCGAAAACTTGGCAAAAAATTAGCTGGAACAGGCGGTGGTCGTTGTAATGTCACCAACAATGGTAGCTTGGACGACCTACTAGCTGGCATTCCTGGAAATGGGCGTTTTCTTTACAGTGTCTTCTCCCAGTTTGATAACCATGATATTATCAACTTTTTTACGGAAAATGGAGTCAAACTTAAGGTCGAGGACCACGGACGCGTCTTTCCTGCTACTGACAAGTCTCGGACCATTATCGAGACGCTAGAAAAGAAAATCACTGAACTCGGTGGTCAAGTTGCTACTCAAACGGAGATTGTTTCGGTTAAAAAGATAGACGACCAGTTTGTCCTCAAGTCCGCAGACCAAAGCTTCACTTGTGATAAACTCATTGTCACAACTGGTGGAAAATCCTATCCTTCTACTGGCTCGACTGGTTTCGGTCACGAGATTGCCCGCCATTTTAAGCATACTATTACTGAACTTGAAGCCGCTGAAAGTCCTTTATTGACAGATTTCCCCCATAAGGCCTTGCAGGGAATTTCCCTAGATGACGTGACCCTAAGCTACGGCAAGCATGTCATCACCCACGATCTGCTCTTTACTCACTTTGGTCTATCCGGTCCTGCTGCTCTGCGTATGTCTAGTTTTGTCAAGGGCGGAGAGGTTCTCTCACTCGATGTTTTGCCTCAACTTTCTGAGAGCGACTTGGTAGCATTTCTAGAAGAAAATCGTGAAAAATCCTTGAAAAACGCTTTAAAAACTTTGCTTCCAGAACGCTTGGCAGAATTTTTTGTGCAAGGCTATCCTGACAAAGTTAAACAACTGACTGAAAAGGAACGCGAGCAACTTGTCCAATCTATCAAGGCTCTCAAAATTCCTGTCACTGGTAAAATGTCATTGGCTAAGTCCTTTGTCACTAAAGGCGGTGTCAGTCTCAAGGAAATCAATCCCAAAACTCTGGAAAGTAAGCTCGTTCCTGGGCTCCACTTTGCTGGCGAGGTACTGGATATCAATGCCCACACGGGTGGCTTTAACATCACTTCTGCCCTCTGCACCGGCTGGGTGGCAGGAAGTCTGCATTATGATTAAAAATCAAAGGTTATGAAGAATGAATAGAGGAGAAACAGTCGAATTTGTCAATATGTGTATGATTCAAAACGGAGACAAGGTTCTGGTTCAAGATCGAGTTAATCCCGACTGGCCCGGCATTACTTTTCCTGGTGGTCATGTTGAATGTGGCGAATCCTTTGTCGATGCTGTCATTCGTGAAGTGAAAGAAGAAACTGGTCTGACCATTTCCAAACCCCAACTCTGTGGTATCAAAAACTGGTACGATGACAAGGATTATCGTTATGTCGTCCTTTTTTACAAGACAGAACACTTTTCTGGTGAACTCCAGTCTTCAGACGAAGGGAAAGTTTGGTGGGAGAACTTTGAAAATCTTTCTCATCTAAAACTTGCAACCGATGATATGTCTGATATGCTTCGTGTTTTTTTAGAAGAGAATCTCAGTGAATTTTTTTACTACAAAGACGGTGACGACTGGCTTTACGATTTGAAGTAAAAAATAGGCTAGGAAATTCCTAGCCTATTTATTCTGCATTTGTCTGAACGTAAGCAGCAATAACATCTGATGTGTATTGAGCTGTTCCAGCTCCAAATTTGTCAATGTTTTCCTTAAACTCTGGGTTGTAGACGTAGCCTTTACCGATATGACCGAATACCTCAATAGAGCAGTCAAATCCATAAGTACGAAGGGCTTGCAAGAGTTTGGCTGCTTCTTCTTGGTTTTCGGCCGCTGTTGCAGCTAGTCCATTTTTAAGGTTTTGAGCTAAAGCTTGAAAAACTTGGTTAAAGGCAGCCGTAGCCTCATCTTCTCTACCACTTTGGCGTTCAAGCGCTTGGTCCATGACTTCCTGACCATATTTCTCTACCGCCTCTTGGTGGTATTTTTGATTGTCTTGATAGCTAAATCCAGTGAATTTTTCCTCAATCGTCATTTTTCTTTCTCCTTTTTGTTCTTGAATGGTTTTTTGCAAGGTGGAAATCAAGGTATCCAGATGTTGCCTTTCTCGAGTTAGATAGTCCAACTGCCTGGTCAAATGGGGCAATAAATCTGTCCTTTCTTCCTTTAACAGCTCTGCTATTTTTTCTAAAGAAAAACCTAGATATTTGTAATACAGAATGACCTGAAGGCGTTCCAAATCCTCCTGACTGTAGGTTCGATAGCCGTTTTCCGACTTTAAGGGAACCAAGAGCCCTATCTTATCGTAGTGGTGCAGGGTCTTGACAGAGACACCTGAAAGCTGCGCAGCTTCTTTTATATGGTACATGATTTCCTCCTTACAAGAAATAGTATAACCCCTCCCCTTAGGTCAGAGTCAAGCGTTTTTGAGAAAAATTTTTAACTTTTTGAGAAAGGTGTGAAAACTTGAAAATGGTTTTCTTGACAGACCTTAGAAAACATGATAGGATAGTCAAGTCTATCAATCAAACAGAAGGCTCATAGAGAGCCATTGAGAGAAGGCTATTTGACCACTCAAGTAGCCTTTTCTTATTTAAAAAAAGGAGATTGGAGTTTCAACTATGTCAGAAAAATCGCAATGGGGCTCGAAACTAGGCTTTATACTAGCATCTGCTGGTTCAGCTATCGGACTTGGTGCCGTTTGGAAGTTCCCCTACATGACTGCTGCTAATGGCGGTGGAGGCTTTTTACTGGTCTTTCTCATTTCCACTATTTTAATCGGCTTCCCGCTCCTGCTGGCTGAGTTTGCCCTTGGCCGTAGTGCTGGCGTTTCCGCTATCAAAACCTTTGGAAAACTTGGTAACAATAGCAAGTACAACTTTATCGGTTGGATTGGTGCCTTTGCCCTCTTTATCCTCCTCTCCTTTTACAGTGTTATCGGAGGATGGATTTTAGTCTATATAGGTATTGAGTTTGGGAAATTATTCCAGCTTGGCGGTACGGGTGATTATGCTCAGTTATTTACTTCAATCATTTCAAATCCAGCCATTGCCCTAGGGGCTCAAGCAGCCTTTATCTTGTTGAATATCTTTATTGTATCACGTGGGGTTCAAAAAGGGATTGAAAGGGCCTCGAAAGTCATGATGCCGCTACTCTTTATCATCTTTGTCGTCATCATCGGGCGCTCTCTCAGCTTGCCAAATGCCATGGAAGGGGTTCTCTACTTTCTCAAACCAGACTTTTCAAAACTAACTAGCGCTGGTCTCCTCTATGCTCTGGGTCAATCTTTCTTTGCTCTCTCACTAGGGGTGACAGCTATGCTGACCTATGCTTCCTACTTGGACAAGAAAACCAATCTGGTCCAGTCAGGGATTTCCATCGTAGCCATGAACATCTCGGTATCCATCATGGCAGGACTAGCCATTTTCCCAGCCATGTCAGCCTTCAATATCCAGTCTGAAGAGGGACCAAGCCTGCTCTTTATCGTCTTGCCTCAACTCTTTGACAAGATGCCTTTTGGAACTATTTTCTACATCCTTTTCCTCTTACTCTTCCTCTTTGCGACGGTTACTTCCTCTGTCGTGATGCTGGAAATCAATGTGGGCAATATCACCAACCAGGACAACAGCAAGCGTGCTAAATGGAGTGCCATTTTAGGAATTTTGACCTTTGTCTTTGGAATTCCTTCAGCCCTTTCTTACGGTGTTATGGCGGATGTTCACATCTTGGGGAAAACTTTCTTTGATGCTATGGACTTCTTGGTTTCCAATCTCCTCATGCCATTTGGAGCTCTCTGCCTATCACTTTTTACAGGCTATATCTTTAAGAAGGCTCTTGCTAAGGAGGAACTCCATCTCGATGAACGAGCTTGGAAACAAGGACTGTTCCAAGTCTGGCTCTTCCTTCTTCGTTTCATCATTCCAATCATCATCATCGTGGTCTTTATCGCCCAATTTATGTAATCAAAAAGGACTTGAGTAATGAACTCAGGCCCTTTCTTTTTATGGATGACTAACAATCAATTCCAAACCTTGCCCTTCCAAGGTCCAAGCTTCAACATCACTTGGTAGGATAAAGTGGCTGCCTTTTTGGATTGGATAGTTTTTCCCGTCAACTGTTAGCTGACCTTGACCAGCCAAGACACTAAACAAGCTGTAGTCAGCTGTCTTTTCAAAATCAACTTTTCCAGTGATTTCCCACTTGTAAACGGCGAAGAAATCATTGGATACAAGGAGAGTTGAACGCAAATCATCAGCTTTGATAGTTACAGGACGGCTATTGGCAGGCTCTCCAATGTTTAAAACATCGATAGATTTTTCAAGGTGAAGTTCACGCAAGTTGCCCTTGTCGTCCTTGCGGTCAAAGTCATAAACACGGTAGGTGGTATCGCTAGACTGCTGGGTTTCAAGAATCAAGATACCCGCCCCGATAGCGTGCATGGTACCACTTGGTACATAGAAGAAATCTCCAGCTTTAACTGGTACTTTTGTCAGCAAGGCATCCCAGTTCTTGTCCTCAATTTGCTGGCGGAGTTCTTCTTTTGATTTGGCATTGTGACCGTAGATAATCTCTGAACCTTCATCCGCAGCGATGATGTACCAGCACTCTGTTTTTCCGAGTTCGCCTTCATGTTCTAGACCATAGGCATCGTCTGGGTGAACTTGGACACTGAGCCAGTCGTTGGCATCGAGAATCTTGGTCAAGAGTGGAAACACAGGTTCTGGACGGTTACCAAACAATTCACGGTGTTCTGCATACAATGTAGCTAGGTCTGTTCCCTCAAAGCGCCCATTAGCGACCTTTGAAACCCCATTTGGGTGAGCTGAGATAGCCCAGTATTCTCCGATTTTTTCACTTGGGATATCGTAGCCAAACTCATCACGTAGCTTGGTTCCACCCCAGATTTTTTCTTGCATAACTGATTGTAAAAATAATGGTTCTGACATCTTATTCTCCTGTCTATGTTTCTCACTTCATTATAGCAAAAAGCCTGGTCTAATTGAACTCTTTTTCACATCTTATAAAGTAGAGAGAAGATTTTATAAAAATAGTGAACAAATATGCTCTACTTAATACTTGCACCATTGCTGGCAATGACATTCTTGTACCAGTAAAAGGATTTCTTCTTGCTCCGTTTGAAACTTCCTTGACCTGCATTATCACGATCCACATAGATAAAACCATAGCGCTTGTTCATCTCGCCTGTTCCAGCTGAAACCAGATCTATACAACCCCAAGTCGTATAACCAAGCAATTCAACGCCATCTTGGTAAATAGCATCTCGCATAGCCTTGATGTGGGCTTCTAGATAAGCAATCCGATAGTCATCTGCTACATAGCCATTTTCATCCGGCGTGTCCATAGCACCGAGTCCATTTTCTACGATGAACATAGGCTTTTGATAACGATCCCAGATGGTATTTAGAGTGATACGAAGCCCCAGTGGGTCAATCTGCCACCCCCATTCTGAGGATTTAAGGTAGGGATTTTTGATAGAGGCAAAGACATTTCCAGCAGTCAGATCCCTCACTTCTGAATCGCCTGAGGCCACTCGACTCGCATAGTAAGAGAAGGAAACAAAGTCAACAGTGTGATTCTTTAACAAGTCCAAATCCTCTGCCGTCATTTCAATTTCTATCCCCTCACGCTCCCACTGCTTCTTGGCATAGTTTGGGTATTCCCCACGCGCTTGAACATCAATGAAAAAGTAACTCTTACGGTCTTCTTCCATGGCTGCCCAGTAGTCTCTCGGATGGGCAGTGTTAGGATAATATTGCCCTGCTGCCAACATACATCCCACCTTGTTTTCTGGGTCAATTTCGTGGGCAATTTTAGTCGCCATAGCCGAGGCTACCAGCTCATGGTGAGCTGCTTGGTATTTGACTTGCTCTTGATTTTCCCCCTCTTCAAAACAGATCCCAGCTCCTAAAAAAGGGGCGTGCAGAATCATGTTGATTTCGTTAAAGGTTAGCCAGTACTTGACCAAGCCCTTGTAACGAGTAAAGAGGGTGCGACAGAGATTTGCGTAAAAGTCCAACATACGACGATTGCGCCAACCACCGTACTCCCTGATTAAGTGCATGGGGCAGTCGAAATGCGTGATGGTCACCAGTGGCTCGATTCCATGCTTGTGGCACTCCTTAAACAAATCCTCATAAAAAGCTAGACCAGCTTCATTTGGCTCTGCTTCATCTCCCTTAGGAAAAATCCGAGTCCAAGCAATGGAAAGTCGATAGGTTTTAAAGCCCATTTCTGCAAAAAGCGCGATATCTTCCTTATAATGATGGTACATATCAATGGCTTCCTTTGCTGGGTAAAAATAGCCCTCCTCAAAAGAAAACATCTTTTTCTGACCTGTGATAATGGCTTCACGGTCAGATCCAATCGGTACCACATCCACATTAGCAAGACCACGGCCATCTTGATTATAAGCACCCTCACATTGATTAGCTGCCGTAGCACCACCCCAGAGAAAGCCCTCTGGAAATTGACCATTTTCTGTCATCGCTTTACCTCACTTGATTTATTACTTCTATTATACTAAAAATAGATAAAAAGTTAGTAACTATCTGGGTAATGATGGGGCTGAGCTTGCTTTTATGTTTGATGCAAAAACAAGCAAGAGTTTGAGAATTTTGTTATAAAAATATAAACTATCGCAGTCTGGTGATAAGAAAAAGACCGGATTGCTCCGATCTGTTTGAACAATAAAATGTAAAAATGAATAGCTCTTATCAATCAATGGATGGACTGATTTATTGTCAGTAAGCCATGGTTAATTATTGCAGCAATATCTTCAAGACCATGCAAAATAAAACTGCCTATAATCAATCCTATAATAACTGAACAGATAATCATGGTCACACAGATTAGATAAACATCCTTTTTTTGCATCTCTTTCCTCCTAATGAAATAAGAAAATCCACTTACTACAGCTATTTAAAAAATATTTCTCTTTCCCATATCAGTTTTATTTTCTGCTGTTATGTTTTTATTATAAGATCTCAAGGAAGCGCTGTCAACTTTTTATATAAAAAAGACCGGATTAGTCCGATCTTTTTAAGTTCTGCTCCAAGAATGTTTAAATTTTAGATAAAAATTCGATAATAGCATTACCTAATTCATACGATAAAAATCAATCACTAGACCGGCAGGACCTTTAACTAATAAGGACTCTGTTCCCCAATCCGTTTCACAAGGACCGTATAAAATCTCGATATCAATCTCTTTTAAACGTTGATAATTCTGGTCTACATCCTCAACCTCAATATGAATAATGATTCCTGACTGAAAAACTTCCAAAGAAATCAAATGATTTTGAGACAACATGAGACAGTGACTGCCAATCGTGAACTGAGCAAAACCATCGTCAACATAATCAGCTTTTTTATCCAAAATACGCTCCAAGTCAGCACAGACTTGGGGAACATCTGAAACGATAATATCTAATTGATTTAAGTTCATTTACTATCCTCCATAAAAAGACCGGATTGCTCCGATCTTTTTAAGTTCCACGAAGGAATTATTTAATTGCGCGTGATTGCAATCCTTCTTCTTCCAAGAAGAGACGGAATGGTACGAGTTCTTCTGCTTCATATTTTTCCTTGAAGGCTTTGATCGCTTCTTCTGAGTGAAGTTTTGGATCGAGTTCAATCACTTCTACTGGAAGTGGACGGTGTTGAGTGATGCGAGCATCGATCACAACAGTTTTACCTTCTTTGTTCAATTTAACAGCTTTTGCAACAACTGCGTCGATGTCTTCGATACGATCAACTGTAAATCCAACAGCTCCTTGAGCTTCAGCGATTTTCGCATAGTCAGCATTAGGGAAGTCACAACCAAACAAGTGTTTGTTTGTGTCTTCGTATTTGTCCTTGATGAAGGCATATTTACCATTTGAGAAGACAACGTTGATAACTGGAAGGTCGTATTGAACGTTTGTGATAACGTCTGGGTAGCACATGTTGAATGCACCGTCACCCATGATGTTCCATACTTGGCGATCTGGATTGTCTTTCTTAGCAGCGATACCACCAGGAAGGGCAATACCCATTGTCGCAAAGAGTGGAGATGTACGCCACATGTTCTTAGGTGTCATGTGAAGGTGACGAGTAGATGTTTGAGTAGTGTCACCTACGTCGATTGAATAGATAGCGTCTTGATCAGCATGTTTGTTGATTGCATTGTAAACTTGGTACAATTGCAATTCACCCTCAGTTTTACCTTCGAGTTTGTTCATGTAATCACGCCAGTTTTGGTTGTTCTTCACGTTTGCACGCCACCATGGAGTAGATTCTACTGGGGTGACTTTGTCAAGGATTGCTTTCGCTGCTTGACCTGCATCACCAAGGATTGAAGCGTCTAGGGCATGACGTTTACCAAGTTTGTAAGGGTCGATATCGACTTGGATGAATTTTTCAGTATTCTTGAATGCTTCGTAAACTTCAGCAAATGGGAAGTTTGAACCAAGGAAAAGAACTGTGTCTGCTTCAAAGACCACTTCGTTGGCTGGTTTCCAACCAACACGGTAAGCAGAACCTGTCAAACCTTCATAGTTCCATTCGAAAGCTTCAAAGTTTTTACCAGTTGTGATGATTGGTGCTTTGATTTTACGTGACAATTCAGTGATCACTTCACCAGCTTTAACACCACCGTAACCAGCATAGATAACTGGACGTTCAGCATTGTTCAAGATTTCAACAGCTTTGTCAATTTCAACTTCGTTCAAAGCAGGAGCGATGAATGAACGTTCGTATGAACCTGAACCGTAGTAAGAGTTTTCGTCGATTTCTTGGAAACCAAAGTTTACTGGGATTTCAACAACAGCTGGACCTTTTTTAGAAACTGCAGCACGGCAAGCTTCGTCGATTACTTTTGGCAATTGCTCAGCGTAAGCTACACGTTTGTTGTAAACAGCAATACCGTTGTACATTGGGTTTTGGTTCAATTCTTGGAAAGCATCCATGTTGAGTTCGTTAACTGGACGTGATCCAAGGATAGCAAGGAATGGAGTGTTATCCATAGCTGCATCGTAAACACCGTTAATCAAGTGAGTCGCACCTGGACCACCTGAACCTACTGCAACCCCGATTGAGCCGCCGAATTTAGCTTGCATAACCGCTGCAAGAGCACCCGTTTCTTCGTGGCGAACTTGCAAGAAGCGGATATCTTTGTCTTCAGCCAAAGCGTCCATCAATGAGCTGAGTGTTCCTGATGGGATACCGTAGATTGTGTCTACGCCCCATGTTTTCAATACGTTGAGCATTGCTGCAGATGCAGTAATTTTCCCTTGAGTCATAATAACTCTCCTTCAAAATAATTTCATATATTTACAAAAAGCGCTTTTATATATTATTTGAAAGCGATTCAGTAAATTTACAATCCTAATTTACCACATTTACTTGGAGTCTCCTAAGAATGTGCTCAGAAGTTTTTATTCTCTATTACAGTACAGTTTGAAAACGCTTCAGAAAACTGTTTTATAATAAAAAAAGCGAGCAAGCTCGCTTTTAGTCTATTTTACTAAAGTTTAGCATGAGTGAACTGGTTAAAACAGATACAGAACTAAAGGCCATGGCTAGACCAGCCAGTTCTGGATTGAGGGCCAATCCAATTCCTGAAAAGACTCCTGCTGCAACCGGAATTCCGATGACATTGTAGATAAAGGCCCAGAAGAGGTTGAGAAGAATTCGATTGAAGGTTTTCTTGCTCATATCAAAGGTACGAACAACTCCAGTCAAATCATTGTGAGTAAGAACAATCCCTGCCGACTCAATGGCAATATCGGTTCCTGCACCCATGGCAATCCCGACATCTGCTACACTGAGAGCTGGCGCATCATTGATACCATCTCCGATAAAGGCTACTTTACCAGCCTCTTGTAGTTGATGGATTTCATGCGCTTTTTCTTCTGGCAAGACACCAGCAATAACCTCCTCAATGCCGATCTGATCTGCAATAGCTCGCGCCACACCAGTATTGTCTCCTGTCAGCATAACTGTTCGGAGACCACGTTTTTTCAGCTGACTGATGGCGAGCTTGGCATTTTCCTTGGGAATATCTTGCAAAGCAAGCAAGCCTTTGATTTCATTGTCAACAGCCAAGTAGACAACTGTCTTAGCTTCTTTTTCCAATTCTTCAAGTTTTTCCTGATAAGCACTCGAAATATCCATTCCATCTAGCATTTTAGCATTTCCAAGCAAGACTTGTTTTCCATTGATTTGCCCTGAAACACCTTTTCCGTGTAGGGCTTGGAAATCTTCTACAGGTTGAAGCTCAAGTTCTGCTTCAGTCGCTCGCTTGATAATAGCTTGAGCCAGTGGATGTTGTGAGGCTTCTTCCAAAGAGGCAGCTAAGCCAAGTACTTCTGTCTCGTCGCCAATGATATCAGTGACCACTGGTTTTCCTTCTGTCAAAGTTCCTGTTTTATCAAAGACGAGAGTTTGGACTTTCTGGATTTCCTGTAAGACGGTTCCATTTTTGAGGAGAACTCCCATCTTGGCACTACGTCCTGTCCCTACCATGAGAGCTGTTGGTGTTGCAAGACCTAGGGCACAAGGGCAAGCGATAATCAACACTGCCACCCCATAAAGCAGAGAGGTTACAAAGCTAGCCTCAAGCAAGACAAACCAAATCCAAAAAGTCAAAATCGCTAAAATGACAACTGCAGGGACAAAAATTCCTGAAATCTTATCTGTCAAATCCTGAATTGGTGCTCGGCTGGTCTGAGCTTTCTTCACAAAGTCTACAATCTGAGCCAAGACAGTCTCTGAACCAACTTTTTCTGCTTTAAAAATAAGAGTCCCACTATTATTGATGGTGGAGCCAATGACCGTATCTCCAACCGTTTTGTCTACTGGCAGGCTCTCACCTGTCACCATGGATTCGTCAATACTGGAGACGCCTTCCACTACAACCCCATCAACTGCAATCTTTTCACCGGGACGCACCCGAATCAGGTCTCCTACCTTGATTTGCTCCAATGGAACTTGAACATAGCTATCCTCACGCAAGACTTCTGCTGTTTTAGCTTGCAAATCTAGTAATTTCTCCACAGCTTGGGAAGTATTTTTGCGCATTTTCTCCTCAAAAACCGCCCCCAAAAGAACGAAGAAGAGGATAAATCCAGCACTTTCAAAGTAAACAGGTAGCCCAGCAAAGAGGGCAGCTAGACTATAGAGATAGGCCACTAGAGTTCCCAGCGCTACCAAGGTATCCATGTTGGCATTGTGCTTTTTAAAGCTAGCCCAAGCGCTCTGGATATAAGGACCACCGGCCACTAGCATAATAGGCGTTGTGGCTAAAAAGGTGCCCCAATGCATGACTGGATGACTAATAGTCCCTGTCAACATCCCAATCATGAGAATAACCAGCGGCAGAGTAAAGATACTAGTAATCCAAAAACGTTGCAAAAGTGACAAAGATTTTCGCGTCTTTTCAACTACGGTATAGCTTCCCTTTTGCATCTTCATGCCACATGAGAATTCATGTTGACCTAATTCTTGAGGTGTAAAACGAATTGTCTTCTCTTCATCCACGCCGATTGGTTCTAGAATTCCTTCTTCTTCAAAAAGAATTTCTTTGTAACAGTTTGAAGGGGTGGCACGATGAAAGGTGATCTCAGCTGGAATCCCTTTTTGAAGCTGAATGTGGGCTGGATGATAGCCTTTTTCAGCTCGGATACGGATTTTTTGAATGCCATTTTCTAGGCTTGCTTTCACAATTTCAGTCATAGTCTCCTCCTACTCTACAATCATCTTACCGTGCATCATGTTCATGCCACATGCAAAGCCAAACTCTCCAGCCTGTTCAGGCGTGATTTCCACTACATACTCTTCACCCATAGGAAGAGCCGCATGTACACCAAAGTCTGGAAAGACGATCTGATCCAGACAGGGTGACGGGTCCTTGCGGTCAAAGACAATACGGGCTGGCACTGATTTTTTAAGGATAATCAACTCAGGCGTATAGCCCCCCATGACTTCCACTCGAATCTCTTGGTAGCCGTTTTTTTGCTGGGCCTTTTGTCCAGAGTTTTCAGGCTTTTTGAAAAACCAAAACAAGATAAACGCGATAAGGGCAATACAAACAATGGTTACAATACTATTTAACATGACGTCTCCTTTACATACAATTACATTTTACTTCAGCAACTGCGCTGGCTTTTTTCTCAGAAATCACAGCTTCCAAGGCTTCCAAGTCAGTCTGAGTGAAATCACATTCGGCAATCAAATCAGCCAACAAGTTCTTAATTCTACGAGAACAAACCTTGTCTTTAATATCTTGGACAAGCAAGTATCGGCTTTGGTCTAGAGTTAAAAGGGCTGAATAAACAAAGGACTTGCCCTCTTTTTTCCTGGTCAGACACTCTTTCTCAACCAGACGAGCCAAAAGTGTCTGAACTGTGGACTTGGACCAGTCAAACCGCTCTGCCAGAACCCTGATCAAATCCCTACTGGTCTGCTCACCCTGCATCCAAATGATCTTCATAACCTGCCATTCTGCATCTGAAATCTGCATTAGCATCCCTCCAAAATCTACATTTGTCAATCATGACTCTAAGTATACTCTCAAAATCTACATTTGTCAATTATAAAAATTGATTTTTATATAACACTAGAAATGTTAAACACATTCCAAAACATCAAAAACCTCCACATAAGGTGGAGGCCGTCTTCTTTATCAATACAATTTTAAGTCACGAGGGTCAACTGGGAAGGTTGGGTTGTATGGATTGTGACGGAGTTTGAAGTGTTTGACATCTTCAATAGTCTGAGTTCCAGACAACTGCATGACTGTCTTCAATTCAGCATTCAAGTGTTCAAAGACTTGACGAACACCGACACTACCACCGAGGGCCAAGCCATAAATAACAGGGCGGCCAATAGCTACCAAGTCTGCTCCCGAAGCCAAGGCTTTAAAGACATGTTGACCACGACGGATACCAGAGTCAAAGACAATTGGCACACGTTTATCAACTGCTTCTGCTACTTCTTGAAGTGAGTCAAAGGCAGCTGGTCCACCGTCGATTTGGCGGCCACCGTGGTTGGTTACCCAGATACCAGAAGCTCCTGCAGCAAGCGAACGTTCAACGTCCTCACGGCATTGTGGTCCCTTGACATACACAGGAAGTCCTGAGTATTCAGCGATAAATTCTACATCGCGTGGAGACAAGCGTTGTTTAGCTGATTTGTAAACAAAGTCCATTGATTTTCCAGCACCTTCTGGCAGGTATTCCTCAACAATCGGCATACCAACTGGGAAGACAAAACCATTGCGCTTATCGACCTCACGATTCCCCCCTACAGTTGCATCTGCCGTCAAGACAATCGCTTTGTAGCCTTCAGCCTTCACACGGTCCATGATATGGCGGTTAATCCCGTCATCCTTACTAAAGTAAAATTGGAACCAATGAGGTGTCCCTTGAAGAGCTTCCGTAATTTCTGGAAGGTCAACGGTAGAGTAGGAACTAGTCCAAATTCATGCACACCACGCGCAGTAGCCACTTCCCCCTGCTCATTTGCCAATTTATGAGCCGCAACAGGCGCCATAATAATTGGTGAAGATAATTTTTCACCTGCAAATTCAATCTCTGTACTTGGATTTTCAACATCACAAAGCGTATGAGGAACGATGAGTTTGTGGTTAAAGGCACGGATGTTCTCGCGTAAAGTGAAAGTATCCTCTGCTCCACTAGCGATATAACCAAAGGCTGCTTTAGGAATGACTTGTTGCGCCATGGGTTCCAAATCATAAGTGTTAATAAAATCTACAGGTCCTTCTGCATTGCTTGTTTTATATGACATAAAGTGTCCTCTTTATTAAGTAAGCGTTTACTTTTTTCTTACATAAATATCTTAACCCTTTTTCAGATTCCTTTCAAAAAATTTGTCTGGAAATTTCAGAAAGATTATAGCTATGATAAAAAATCTTTATAACAGCAATAAAAAACACATAGCTTGGACGATCGAAAATAAATGATTTGAATTAGGGATTACTTCTCTTGGTGATCCAGATACCTTCGCAACAGCAGTTCAAAAAGGCAACCAAGAACTACTTGGCTTCATCAATAAAGATATTGAAAAATTAGGTAAAGAAAACTTCTTCCACAAAGCCTATGAAAAAACACTTCACTCAACTTACGATAACGCTGCTAAATCAGATGACCTGGTTTTTGAAGACGGAAAAGTTGACTAATTATTAACTCTTAAAAGGGACTGGATTTTAAGCTCCAATCCCTTTTTAAGATTTTTTCTATAACATCCTGAGTCTATCTAAGATGTTCAATATGGACACAGTGTGCATATTTTATCTTCTATTGCATATACTTTATCACATAAGATACGAATATCTTCTTCACTATGACTAGCAATCAAAATTGTTGTTCCTTTTTCACTAGAGAGTTTTCTAAACAATACTCTCATATTTTCTACACTAGATTTATCCAAGGCATTCATAGGCTCATCTAGTAAAAGAATAGAGGGATTCTCCATAATTGCTTGAGCAATCCCTAGCTTTTTCCTCATACCCAGCGAATAAGTTTTAACTTTCTGGTCTTTTTGCTCATATAGACCAACTATTTTCAGTGTATCATTGATTTCCTGATTACCAACTACTCCTCGTATGCTTGCTAAATATTGTAAATTCTTAAAGCCACTATAATAATTTATAAAACCAGGTTCTTCAATCAAAGCTCCCAAATTAGCTGGAATTTTTCTCTCAGGAACAATATTTTCCCCATTGATTAACACTTCTCCATAAGACGGACTATATAAACCAGCTATTAATTTAAACAAGACACTTTTCCCTGAGCCATTCGCACCAGTGATTCCTATGATTTCCCCTGGTTTACAACTAAAGTTAAGGTTTTGAAAAACACATGTCTTTTTTAATTTCAACTCAATATTTTTTAATATAATTATTTCATTCATTCTATAAACCTCCTCTTTTGACGAGTGAAATAGAAAATGCTTTGAAAAAGAAAGACTAAAAATAGCAACTGAAGAAACAAATCTCCCCCTACATCCCCATTCCCTCGATTCAAAATATAAAATAGATAATTAGTTCGATTTCCTACAAATAGACCACCAAACACAATCATGAGTAAAAAGAAACTAACGCAAGCAAAGTTCATTTGTACATTCGCTCCTAGTGCGTATAACATAAAGCAAAACAAGACTAACACACAAGCATTCAAAGAATCAACTATAAACAAAACTCCTATATCCCAGTTTGGTAACTGTAACATAAATTGAATCACTAGAACTTTTACCATGATTAAAACGAGTCCATAAAGAAAACAGGTCCAAATCTGATACCTAATCCAGAGCTTAATAGAAGAAAATCGAATCACTTCCATAAAGAAATCGGATGCTCTTCTACGATATACAACTGCTAGAAAAAATGTATGAATAATAAACCAATGAAGCAACCATATAGATAAGACTAAAAAAGAGTTTTGACTCAGATTAGGCCCTTTTAAAATTTCTATAACAAGTCTATCATTTCCTTCTAACCAATACCATAATCCTAAACAAATCAATATCCAAAAAAGAACATAACCCCAAAAGTACTTGGTATAGATTATCTGATTCAACCTCCACATGTGACTACTTAACTTTCCCATTTCCAACTTTTACACTCTCCTCCAGTTTCTATGAACAGAAAATACAGTCAATGGAATTATGATAGATAGTAATGTAAGCCAATAAATCAATGCATACGGATTGGAATTTACCATATACTGAAAAATTGGCAATAATCCAATTATCCCATTGTTCAACTGATAAATCCAGAATAAGGATTCTACAAATAAAAAAGTAAACAGAAATACTAAGCTCATGTTTGATTTTTTAAACCAAGAAAAACTGCTAATAGTAAGTAAGGATAAAAAGAAATAGTATGCTATATAAGAGAAAAAAAATCCTATAAAGAAACTAGCATTGTTTGCAATACTTATACCATAAAATTCTCTTAAAAAATCAACCTCCTTTATCTCCAAAGAGAAGCTAAAACCATTACTAAATGCAATTAGAAAAATCAATAAAAATAAAGTCGCCGTCCAAATCCCCGTACTAAGAGCTGCTAATTTGAAACTAAAACTGGTAAAGTGCTTAATTGATTTCAGACGAATGCGACACTCCAACCTATTAAAATAGTTATTCATCAAATAAAAAAAGAACAATATATATATGAACGGAAAGCAATATACTCCAGTTGTCATATCTTGAAGTAAGACTAAGATCCATTCTAATACATTTGGATGGATTGAATATTGGCGACAGCGCAATAAATATACTGTACTAGATAAAACACAGGATAGCAGTAATATAAAATAAACCAATACTGCTAAGAAATCTTTTTTATAAAATTGAACAAATTGTTTCATTATACATAGTCCTCTGAATGTAGAAAAAATGTACCATACACAACCAAACAACTAACAAATAAAATAAAAGCAAGATGAGCACTAACTAAGGAAAGACTGATATCTTTCTGATATCCTAAAGCTAACGTTGTCACAGGTTCTAAGTAAGATAGCCCTAAAATAGCCCATAAAATACCCCCAACCATCATATAGGCAATTGGGATGAAAATAGCTCCTAATTTTTTCTTCACTAGCAAAGCACTAGCTAGTCCAAAAATAGAGAACACCGTTCCCCAAACTCCATACCAGAGAGTCGTCACAAGACTATAGAGCAACTGATTGGAATCAAATAATTCTTTTAAGGCACCACTATAATCTCCAATATAAATTTCCTGATAAGGAGTCACTAAAAGATTAATTCCTAATAATAATAAATAGGGGAGAAAAAAGACTAGAAAAGAAGAAATAATTGCAGTACTACCTACAATAGCTAGATACCTCTTTTTAGAAATTCGGCACAATTGTGCTGTTAGAAAATGACTCTCAGCATCCTCTATTATCTGACTAGAATAAGGCAGTGTACAGATAAGTGCAGCTACTAGACTAATCGGTGAAAATCCTCGAATAGAAGAGGCAGCAAAAAAAATCGATAAACCTTCAATTTTATAAATACCATTGAAAGCAAGAAGATTTCCTAAAAACATGCAAAGAAGGGTCAAAAATAAAGACATATAAAATCGAGGTGATTGAACGACTCGTACAAGATTACAAATGAAAAATTCCATCCTTACTCCTCCTTATAATAAAAATAGGGTGTAGCATTCTTTTTTCATGCTACACCCACAATCAACCATCTTTAAGGCTTACTCTGACAAGTAAGTTAATAAGAATCTGGACTCCAAGAACCTGAAGTATGAATTCTTACATAATTTCCAAATTGTGGCGCCATAGCTAATCTAGTACCAGAACCAATATAATTGTCACCACCTCCATTATAGTACATGACAATCCTAGAGCCAGACCCCAATGAATATACCGGGGTAATATCTGACCCACTATAGGCGCTACGAATAGAGGTATTTAATGTTTTACCGCCACCAGTACTGTCATTATTATTAATTCCAGCAGAGGCGTTTTCTTTCTCAAGCTCACTAGTTGTATCCGAACCCCAACGTGGCAACGTTAAATCATAATCTCCAATCTGTCTAGCTAAAACTGTAGGGAGAAACAAACTAGATGCAATTGTAACTACGCAAAAAAGGGAATATATTTTTCTTCTTTTCATGACATCGTCCTCTTAAGAAGTGATAAACAAGATAGTTGATTGATTTAACACATATTATAGTTTCATTATAAGCAAAAAAGAAAGCGTTGTCAATTACTTTTATAAGACTGTATCATATTCATAAAAGCTTATAAAAAGAGACTCGGAACCCTCGTCTCTCTTTATCTTACTAACTTAGCCTTCCAGCCAATTTTCTTGGTCTTCTTTAAAGCGTTTTAGGAGAGCGAGTCCTTCTGGCGTGATATAACCTTCTTCTTGTGCTATGTGGATGAGTTCGCTGTAATTTGAAAGTGTCACCAATTTCACACCAGCTTCCGCAAAATTCTTATCTGCTTTTGGCAATTGATAACTGAAAATCGCTACAACTCCAAGCACATCTGCTCCTTCGCGTTTAGCAGCTGCTACGGCTTCAAGAACAGACCCACCCGTTGAAATGAGGTCTTCAACAACAACCATCTTTTGCCCCTGAGCTACACGGCCTTCGATTTGGTTACCAGCTCCGTGGTCTTTTGGTTTGCTACGGATGTAGGCAAAAGGCAAGTTCATCTTGTCAGCAATGATAGCCCCGTGTGGAATTCCTGCTGTCGCAGTTCCTGCAATCACTTCAACCTCAGGAAAGGCTTCTTTGATAGCTTCCACAAAACCATTTTCAATCAAGCTACGAGTTTCAGGATAGGCAAGCGTCACACGGTTGTCAGTATAAATCGGTGACTTGATACCAGATGCCCAAGTGAAAGGCTCCTCTGGTTTGAGGTAAACGGCTTGGATTTTCAAGAGGTGGCTAGCGATATCTTTAGCAAGTGTCATAGTATTCTCCTTTTATTTTTATAATCTATTTCTTTAATTTCTGTCTTGATTCCATTCATCCTTGATAGCATGATAAGCTACAACAGGATCCTCAGCTTGGGTAATGGGACGTCCCACTACGATATAGTCACTACCGATTTGATAAGCATCCGCTGGCGTCATGACACGTTTTTGGTCTCCTACTGCAGCTCCCGCTGGACGAATTCCTGGCGTCAGACAGATAAAATCTGGATTGGTGACTTCTTTGATGAGTTGCACTTCCTGAGCTGAGCAAACGACACCATCCAAGCCCGCTTCAGCTGTCTTCTTGGCATAGTGAATCACAGACTCTTGCAGAGTGGTTTGGATATTTTGAAAATCCTGCATCTGGCTTTCCGACGTTGATGTAAGCTGGGTCACAGCGATCAATTTGGCTTGTGTCCCCAGACCTTCACGTGCTGCCTTCATCATCTCCACACCACCAGCAGCATGAACATTTGTCATGTCTACACCAAGCTGAGATAAGACCCTCATGGCAGATTTTACTGTATTTGGAATGTCATGTAGCTTGAGATCCAGAAAGACACTATGCCCCAATGACTTCAAATAACGGACAACTTCTGGACCTTCCGCATAATAAAGCTCCATCCCTACTTTTAGATAAAGACTTTCTTCTGCCGGGAAAAGAGATAAAAATTCCTTGACCGCCTCAAAACTAGGAAAATCAAGAGCAATAACTGGACGATGTTCACGCATACCTTTCTCCTTTTACCTTAGCTAGCAAGAGAGTATGGTCAAAAACAAACCACGAAAAAAGGAACCTGCCAACAGCAAGGTTCCACGAAAAATGGGTAGTCTCCACCCTTTCACCGTCTAACCTTAGCTGCCTCTCTGGACTGCTTTAAAGGTTTTTTTCTATTCTATTATTTATAGTAGGACTTGTCAAGCAAAAACTTGAAACTGGACTTCTATACCATTCAAAATCAAGAGGAAAAGTTAGTCTAACGACTCTGTGATTGCTGGCTCGTTTGACTTTGACTTCCCTGTTCTTCTTGTTTTTTCTTTTCTTCTTCCTGTTTTTTCTTCTCAGCTTCCTTGGCCTCTTGTTTGGCTTTTTCTTCTGCTTCTTCTATCAGCTTATCCGCTATCGTATAGCTGTATGCTCCAGCCTCCATATCGACTACACTCGGTTCTGACAATTGTGGCTTGATTTTGCTGTAATAAGGCAATTTCTTGCTCAATTCTGACAAGGGAACCAAAATCTCATCTGTGTCCAGCATAGTAATTTTTAAAAGATCTGCTGTTGCCTTGCTTGGCGCTAATTCGATTTTCTGGATTTGACTCTTGATATCCTCACTGATGGTAGACAATCCTGTAATCAGTTCTTTCACCTGCTGCTCGTCATTAAAGGTAACTGTCAGATAAGTCTCAGGCAAGTTTAAGCGATTTACAGGAGTTGACTCAACCGCACCACTAGAAAGAATTGGATAATACTCTTCACCAGACACATAATAACCAACAATATCAAATTCCTTAACCTCAATCGTAAAGTTAGTCGGAAATTGATAGTCAATCTTCGCTGATTCTATCCAATGGTTAGACTTGATTCGCTCAGCGTATGTTTCCTTATCCAACAATAGGGCTAAGGTATAGTCACTATCTTGAATTCCAGAAGCCTGTTTGATGTCATCCGCCTGGGTGTTACTATTCCCCTTAACCTCGATATTTTTGATGGTCGACAGCGGAGTCAACAAATAGACTGAAAAAAGGAGGACCAGGACACTCGGTACCAAAATACTCACAGCTCGCCAAATATGAACAGGTGCAATTTTAGGCTTGGCTGGTTTCTCTGTTTTTTCTTTTTTCTTCTCTTTTTCCTCTTTGACTTTCCGGTCATCCTTTTTAGATTTCTCTTCTTTTTCGGATGATTCTTCGTCTGGAACAGTTTCGTTCTGGTCGGAATCACTTGATGACTTCTTACTTTCCTCTAACGACTTAGAGTTTTTCCCCATTCGAGCTTGTTTTTCCTTTTCCTTCTCTTCAGCTAGGGCAGCTTCTTCCTCAGCCTTTTTTTTCAGGTATTCCTGGTTTCGTTTCTGCCATTCAGACAATTCTTTCTTAGGGCTTGATTCTTTTTTCTTATCCTTTGACATTGATATTCCTTATGATAGGTCTTTTCTTAATAGATCGTAAAAATCCGCAAGAGATTTCAATTCAGTCGAAGCTTTCATGCTAGCTTGGTATTTGTCCTTGTGACTAAGCAAGTGACTGAGTTTCTCATCCAAACTTTCCAAGGTCAAGTCACTTTCTTGAAGTTCTTCTGCATAGCCTTTCTTAACAAAGTAGGCAGCATTTTCAATCTGGTCTCCTCGACTTGCTTCACGCCCCAATGGTACGATGAGATGGAGTTTCGCCATGGCTAAGAGCTCAAAAATCGTATTGGCACCGCCACGCGTCACCACCACATCTGCCATCTCCATTAAAGGTTGATAGAGATCTGTCACATAATCAACACGAAAGAGATTTTGACTCAACTCATTGAGGCTTGAATCTCCAGTGAGATTGATAATATTGTAGCGTTCGGTCAGTTCTTGCTTATGATCTGTCACCAATTGGTTAAAGACACGAGCTCCTGCAGAACCACCGACAAACAATACCGTTGGCAATTTAGGATTAAAGTGGGTTTGGATATCCACCAACTCGTCTGGTTCTGAACTTTTTTGGTCCGAAACCTTGGTCACTGCCCCCACATGCTCAACCTTAGACAAACTTGAAGCTTGCTCAAAGGTTGAATACATCTTGGTCGCAAATTTATAGGCAATTTTATTGGCCAAGCCCATAGACAGGTCCGATTCGTGAATAAAGACTGGCACTCCTGACACTCGCGCTGCGATAACCGGCGGTACAGAGACAAATCCTCCCTTAGAAAAAAGGGCCTGTGGACGCAGTCGTAACATGATAAAGAGCGATTGGACAATTCCCCAACCAACTTTAAACACGTCCAGCATATTTTGCCAAGAGAAATAGCGGCGCAACTTCCCAGTCGCAATAGAATGGAAGGTAACATTTAAGCCTGATTTGAGGATTTCTTGGTGTTCGATTCCGTGTTTATCACCAATATAGTGAACTTCCCAGCCGTCTTCGATGAACTTAGGCATTAACAAAAGATTGAGGGTGACATGTCCAACCGTCCCCCCACCTGTAAAGACAATTTTTTTCATATTATTCCTTTAACTCCGCTACTGTGTCGATAAAGAGGTCGCCACGTACTTCAAAGTTAGCATACATATCCCAGCTAGCATTTGCAGGACTGAGAAGGACTACATCTCCTTGAGTCGCAAGCTCATAGGCCTTGCGGGTCGCATCTGCAATATCAGTGGCATCCACATAAGCCACACCAGCCTTATCCGCTGCCCGTTTGACACGTTCTGCAGACTGACCGAGGATAACCATCTTCTTGAGCCCTGTAATATCTGGCACCAATTCGTAAAACTCATTCCCACGGTCCAAACCACCTGCAATTAAGATAACCTTACTATTGTCAAATCCTGACAAGGCTTTTTGAGTAGCCAAGATATTGGTTGACTTACTATCGTTATAGAATTTGACACCCTGAATTTCATCCACAAATTGGAGACGGTGTTTGACACCTCCAAAGGCTGATAGAGTTTCCTTGATGGTTTGATTGTCCACGCCACGGAGCTTGGCTACAGCAATAGTCGCAAGGGCATTTTCTACATTGTGGCTACCTGGAACACCGATTTCACTAGCTGCCATAACCACTTCTCCACGGAAGTAGAGTTGACCATCTTCCAAATAAGCTCCATCAACCTTTTCCTGTGTTGAAAATGGTACAACAGTGGCTTGTGTTTTGGTAGCCAATTCTTTTGCCAAGTCTTGGTTAAAGTTCAAGACAAGGAAATCAGCTGCTGTCATATTATTTTGGATATTCCACTTAGCTGCCACATAGGCCTCAAAAGAACCATGATAGTCGATATGAGTGGGCATGAGGTTGGTAATAACCGCAATTTCAGGATGGAATTCTTGAACACCCATCAATTGAAAAGAAGAAAGTTCCATGACAAGCGTGTCCTTGGCTGTTGCAGTTTGAGCCACTTGACTAGCAGGATAGCCGATGTTCCCTGACAAGAGACCATGTTGGCCGGCAGCAGTCAAAACTTCCCCAATCATAGTCGTTGTGGTGGTTTTCCCATTTGAACCTGTGATACCGATAATTGGCGCTTCCGAGATCAAGTAAGCCAACTCCACCTCAGTTAAGACTGGAATTCCCTTTGCCAATGCCTTTTCAATCATGGGATTGCTATACGGGATACCTGGATTTTTCACCATCAGAGCGAAATCTTCATCCAACAATTCCAAAGGATGCCCACCAGTGACAACCTTGATTCCCTCTTCTAGCAAACTTTGCGCAGCAGGATTTTCCTCAAAAGGCTTGCCGTCATTTACTGTCACAATGGCACCTAGCTTGTCCAACAAACGGGCTGCAGACTCACCAGACTTAGCCAAACCTAAAACAAGTACTTTCTTATTTTTAAATTGATCGATTACTTTCATGTCTCAAACTCCATTTCTACTCCTACTATTTTACCATTTTTATGGAAATAAAAAAGCCACAAAGTGTATTTGTGACTCTTTCTTCTAACTTAATGTTCTCTTATCATCTATGTGATAAATCGGTAACTCGAATTACTTGGTCCACTTGTTCCCAAATAAGAGGATTGTGGGTCGCAATAATAATGGTCCGATTCGGATTTTTTAAAGATTCTAGGATAGAAAGTAATTCCTCAGAGTTTTTGGGGTCTAGCGACGCAGTTGGTTCATCTGCGAGAATCAAAGGCGGATCCTTTAAAATTATCTTCGCTAGTGCAACACGTTGTGCTTCTCCTCCTGATAACTCAAATATAGGTTGCTTTAAATCCAAATAGGATAGGTTTACACGATTTAGAGCTTGTTTCATCAAAGAGATTTTCTCTTTTTCTTTCAACTTTTTACCAACTAAACCCAGATTGAGATTCTCTTTGACGGTTTGGCTTTCAATTAAGCCAAAATCTTGAAATAAATATCCCAAGTAATCTCTAAAGAAAACAGAGGGCTTAATGTCTTTAAGAGAAGTGCCATCATAGATGATTTGCCCTTTGTCATATGGCTCTAATCGTCCAATCATATTCAAGAGTGTTGTCTTACCACAGCCACTTGTACCGATTAAGGCATAAATTTTCCCACCTTCAAAATGAAGATTAGTATCTGAAAATAGCTGACGGCTTCCAAATTTTTTAGATATATTCTTTAGTTCAATCATCCTATTTTCCTTTCATAATTGTCATAGAAACACGAGATTCTTTCTGCGCTTGACGGTAAAGCGTCAGAACTGCACTAACTAGAAAGACTAATAAAGTGAGTAAGCCAATTACCCAGTCTCTACTGCGTAAAATAAAGAGACTAGCACCAAATACAAAACTGGCAAATTGACTAACCATATACTGAGCATGCGTTTCAAAAAATCGTAAACCTGAAATTCGTTTAATCAAGATATCTCGACGGAATTGCTCGAAATATAGAAGATTGACAGAATAAAAGAGTAACAAGGAACTAGCTATCCCCACAATGGCTCCTAAGATTAAAGTTGCTGTTTCAGTTTGCACTTCATTATAACGAGTTAGATAAACACTTCTTCCTTCTTTAAGATAAGATACTTGCTCATAAATTCCAGCTTCCTTCAAGAGAGATAGACCACTCTCATATCCTTTGATAAAGAGTTGCTTTCCAGCATTGATAGACCAAATATATTTTGAAATGAAACTATCACCTGTAGATGTCGGAGTAAACACAACTAAAATCGGATCAGTTAAGTACTGGATGGATACCGGGCTTTCACCGTTATTATAAACAAATCGTTTTTCTCCTGTTGGAAGATAGCTAACAATCGCTCTCATTTCATACTCTAAAGGAGCGTCTTTATCCTCGCTTGATTTTCCGTAATAGTTCAAACGTTCTTCAAAAACTTTCTTAAGTTCTGCTTCCTGTGAACGAAGAGATTCTGGTAATAAGAGTCCAAATTCCCCTTTTTGAAGATGAGCTAGTTTCTGTCTAGTCTCATCATTTACAGCCACATTTTCCTTATCCAAATAACTTGGACTGACATAGAGAACATTAGCATCTGGACTATAGGTATCCAGTGTCTCTCCCTGTTCATTTTTTCCTTGAGGATTTGCAAAATGAATGAGATTATCTTTTACAAATAGAGCCTGTTCTTTTTCAACTGCTTCTTTGGAAAATTCATACCACTTATTCAGATTTTCTGTATCTTTTCCTCTATCACCTAAACCAAAAGAAATTTGATAATAATCTGCTCTATCCTTCCATGCTTGTTTTGAAATTTCAAGTTCTTTCAATCGTTGGTAAGACGTCAAACCCGTCTTAACAGCGTAGCCTACTGTAAAAACAGCTACTAACTGACACAATAGGGTTAAAGTCATCAAGCGTTTAAGGGGTAATCTCCCCTTAATAACGGGAACTAATGCTTTGTAACTCAAACTCATTAGGTAAAGGAGCATTAGTAAAATTGAAATCCCCAATAAAAACAAAAGGTAAAAACTAATCCCAAAACCATAGGTAGCTAACAAGATAGGATAAAACAAACCTTGACTAAAAAGAACGACTCCCCCACCTAGGAAGGAAAGGAGGGCTGATAGAAGGAGCCACTTGATATCAGTCGATAAAGAATGCCCCATGATTGATAAGAGTGTCTGACCAGAAAAGAGTTTTATACCTGCTACTCTCATTTCCTTAATCCGAGTGATAATCACTAAAGCAAAGAAAGATAAGCCAAATATTGCTAAACTAATTAAAATAAGTGGATTTAGTAAAATTCGAAAAGCAAGAGAATAAGGAGGTGTCTTTCGGTCAGCAATTGCTTTATAACCCAAATCTCCTAATTTATCGGCTAGCTTTTCTTTCGTCAAGGAGCCTGATAAAAGGAGATAACTATTTAGTGGATCACTACGTTCACGACTTTCTTGGCTAGCTTCTTGGAATTCTTTTGGTAATGTTCCCTGACCATAAGTTGCATAAGTAAAGTGAGTCGTCCCATCCTTACTCGGCTCTACAATTCTTCTAGCTATTAAACTCTGTTCTGAGTTTACAAACTTCTCTAATTCCTTTTCAAATACCTCACGCGTCGGTTCCTGAGTATCTTTTTTGACACGAAGTAGAGAAACGGAATCATAGCTTGCATATAAATATTGTGGCGCACGTAAGACTATAATCCAAGCAAAGAAGAAGCTGAGAAAAAAAGTTGATAATAATATGAATAGTTTCTTCATAGTAGACTCCTTGTGGTGAAAATTGATTTCAGGAGGTAAGATTTTAGAGTATGAAATCGGTTTCTATTTATCGCAAATATATCACCATTATGATAAATTGTCAATAAATTTTAGCAAAATATAATTATATTTTTTTGGACTAACTTTTTAAACTTCTATAACAATATAGAGCTCTTAAAATGTGGAAAAAAACTCACTTGAACAAAATATTTTTAGGTTTATTCCTTTTTGCAAGAAACGGAATCTTAGACTTTCCGTTGTGATAAAAATGCCTGAAAACAATAGATTTCAGGCATTCGGAAACTTTGAGACTATAGGCTCAAAGTTTAGGTATGGAATTTCGAAGAAAGTCGCTACCGTCCGTAATCACCTAAGGAAAGTCTTAAAAATCTTATTTTAAATCAAAAAAGAGAGCCCTAGCTCTCTTTCTATTTATCTTCTTTTGCTCTTTTTTTCAGACATGAGCGTAATGTCTCTCAAGCTAAAGTAGGCTAGGACCAGCATGGCGATTGTGACAAAGAATTCTGTCGGTAATTGGAAGATTTGCAAGATGGACAACATCAGCAAAATCAAGAGTGCAACAACTACAAAGACCAAGATAACGATGTTGACTGTTCCTTTGATACTTTGGGGTGTCGCAAATACATAGAGTAGTAATAAGAGTATCCCTATGATTAAATAGACCATCTTTATCTCTTTCTAGCTCTTATTCAGCTGATTTTTTCTTTTTGTTGGCTTTCTCGCGCTCTGCCTTGTTGAGGATTTGCTTACGCAAACGGATAGACTCAGGCGTTACTTCCATGTACTCATCGTCATTCAAGAACTCAAGAGACTCTTCAAGTGTCAAGATACGAGGTGTCTTGATAACCGCTGTTTGGTCCTTGGTAGCTGAACGAACGTTGGTCATTTGTTTGGCCTTAGTGATGTTAACTGTCAAGTCGTTTTCACGAGAGTTTTCACCGATGATCATTCCTTCGTAAACCTCAGTACCTGGGTTGACAAAGATGGTTCCACGTTCTTCGATAGACATGATTGAGTATGTTGTAGCCTTACCAGCATCGATGGAAACAAGGGCACCACGGTGACGTCCCCCAATTTCACCCGGAATCAATGGCAAGTATTGGTCAAAGGTATGGTTCATAATACCGTAACCACGAGTCATTGACAAGAACTCAGTTGAGTATCCAATCAAACCACGCGCTGGAACTAGGAAGACCAAACGAGTTTGACCATTACCAGTTGAAATCATATCCAACATTTCACCCTTACGTTCAGAAAGGCTTTGAATAACAGATCCTTGGTATTCTTCTGGAGTATCGATTTGAACACGTTCAAATGGCTCACATTTAACACCATCAATCTCTTTTACGATAACTTCTGGACGAGACACTTGAAGTTCATAACCCTCACGACGCATTGTTTCGATCAGGATTGACAAGTGCAATTCTCCACGACCTGAAACAGTCCATTTATCTGGTGAATCTGTTGGGTCAACGCGAAGGGAAACGTCTGTTTGCAATTCTGCTTGCAAGCGTTCTTCCACCTTACGAGAAGTTACCCATTTACCTTCTTTACCAGCAAATGGTGAGTTGTTGACCAAGAAAGTCATTTGAAGAGTTGGCTCATCGATGTGTAGGATTGGAAGAGCTTCAACTGCGTCTGTCGGAGTGATCGTTTCACCGACAAAGATATCTTCCATACCTGATACGGCAATCAAGTCACCCGCTTTTGCTTCTTGGATTTCACGACGTTCCAAACCAAAGAAACCGAAAAGTTTTGTAACACGGAAGTTCTTCGTTGTACCATCTAGTTTAGAAAGGGTAACTTGGTCTCCAACTTTCACACTACCACGGAAGACACGACCGATACCGATACGACCTACGAAGTCATTGTAGTCCAAAAGTGAGACTTGGAACTGCAAAGGCTCATCTGAGTTGTCTACTGGAGCTGGGATATGATCGATAATGGTATCAAAGATTGGTGCCATTGTTTTTTCTTGATCAGCTGGATCATCTGACAATGAAGAAGTTCCGTTGATAGCTGAAGCATACACCACTGGGAAATCAAGCTGGTCATCGTCTGCACCAAGCTCAATGAAGAGCTCCAATACCTCGTCTACTACTTCTGCTGGACGAGCTGATGGTTTGTCGATTTTGTTAACAACCACGATTGGGACAAGGTCTTGTTCCAAGGCTTTTTTCAATACGAAACGAGTCTGTGGCATGGTTCCTTCGTAGGCATCCACGACCAAGACAACACCGTCAACCATTTTCATGATACGCTCAACTTCTCCACCGAAGTCCGCGTGTCCTGGTGTGTCCATGATATTGATACGAGTTCCGTTGTAGGCAACGGCTGTATTTTTAGCAAGAATTGTAATTCCACGCTCTTTTTCGATATCGTTTGAGTCCATAGCACGCTCTGCCAATTCAGTACGTGCATCAAGAGTTTCAGATTGTTTCAATAATTCGTCAACGAGGGTTGTTTTACCGTGGTCAACGTGGGCGATAATCGCAATGTTACGGATATCTTCTCTTAATTTTGTCATGATTTCCTCTAATATTTAAATTTTTATTTCTAACTGAACAATTATACCACAGTCTCATTCAAAAATCACAGTTCAGCTAAGTGTAAATGTTTTCACTCTGCTTTTCTAGTCAAGGCAACTCTTTTCAAAGTCAGAGACTTATGATAAGATAAGCTGGTATGCGTTTAGATAGATTATTAGCCCAAGAAAAGGTCAGTCGCAAGGCTATGAAACAGGCTCTATTAAAAAAAGAAATCCTAGTGGACAATTGTCCAGCCAGCTCCCTGTCTCAAAATGTCGACACTGGGTTGCAGAAATTAGTCTTTCAAGGACGGCAAATCCAAGGCTACGAGCACACCTACCTCCTGCTTCATAAGCCAAACGGAGTCGTTACAGCTAGCAAGGATAAGAAACTTTCAACCGTCATGGACCTCCTTCCACCTGACATCCAGTCTGACCAGCTCTATGCTATCGGCAGACTAGACCGCGATACGACGGGACTGCTGCTTTTGACAGACAATGGACCTCTTGGTTTTCAACTCCTCCATCCCCAGTACCATGTCGATAAATCCTATCAAGTGGTGGTCAACGGACTGCTCACACCAGACCATATTCAGTACTTCAAAGAGGGGATTGTCTTTTTAGATGGGACCACTTGTAAACCTGCAAAACTAGATATTCTGTCCGCAAGCCCAACAGAGAGCCGTGCCTCCATCACCATCTCAGAAGGCAAATTTCATCAGGTTAAAAAAATGTTCCTCTCAGTTGCTGTCAAGGTGACCTCTCTCAAACGAGTTCAGTTCGGTGATTTTACGTTAGATTCAGAACTTGCAGAAGGGCAATACCGTCCCTTGAATCCAGAGGAATTGGAAATCATAAAAAACTACTTAGAGATGAGTCGATAAAATAAAAAAGCTTTAAATTTAAAGCTTTTTTGTTTATTGCTTATCTAAAAAATACTGCGACAGCTACAATTCTAAAAAATACTGCGACAGTTACAATCCAGTTAAGTACAGAAACCACAAGTCCTACGATGTTGAGAATTTTTTCTGTTTTATAGTCTAGTCCAGATTCTTTTTGGTATGAAAAAGCCAAGACCAATCCTATGATCCCCAAAATCAGACCTACTATTGGAAATAGCAAACCAAGGACGATAGATAAGATACCTAAAATAAGTGAAGGTTTTTTCTTTTGTTGTGAATTCATATTATAAAATCTCCTTAAATTTATTATAAATGATGATACCTTAAGATACTAGATTTATCTATCATTCGACAGTTTTTTAAAGAATCTTAGCTAGTCTTCACTTTCCCTTTCCAAGAATCCAACCCATAAGAAAGGATATAAATCTCAGAAAAACCTTGTTTTTTCAGATAAAGTGCTGCATTGGTCACTCGTTGTCCGCGTTGGTTTTCGTAGAGAAGGATAGGTTTATCCTTACGAAGGGCTGCAAGGCTTGACTTCAACTGATTTGAAGGAATATTGCGAGCTCCGAGGATATGTTTTCTGTGAAATTCTGCTGGTTCACGGACATCAATCAATTGCCCTTTCCGAATCAAGGCTTCAAATTCTGCATTGTCCACAATCTTAGCTGCACGACGAATACGAAGGTAGTTATACCCCATCCATGCCGCCATCGCTAGTACGATTCCCCACAAAATCCAAATTGTCATAAGTTCTTATCTCCATTTTTCTCTATGTAGTCTAATTCTATCTTGTGCTCTCTACGAAGAACAGCTTCTGCCTCTAGATAGTCTAGCTTGTCCATCAGACCTGCATCATAGATCCGAGAGAGTTCGAGCTTCATCAGTTCAATATCATACAAGCGCTTCCCCACATAGACAATAATGCCAAACTGTTTGAGAAATTGCTGCACATCATAGAATGTTTTCATAGCTTCCATTCTAACAGATTTTAGACTTTTTTTCAATACCAGTTTGGGGCTTTCCTCTCTTCCCTTCATCTTCTTTGCTCATTCTTCACCAAGTGTGGTACAATAAAAGCATGAGAATTCAACAATTACACTATATTATCAAAATCGTCGAAACTGGCTCTATGAATGAGGCAGCCAAGCAACTCTTTATCACCCAACCCAGTCTCTCTAATGCTGTTCGAGACTTGGAAAATGAAATGGGTATTGAAATCTTTATCCGCAATCCCAAGGGCATTACCTTGACCCGTGATGGGATGGAATTCCTCTCCTACGCTCGTCAAGTTGTCGAGCAAACCCAACTTCTGGAGGAACGCTATAAAAATCCTGTCGCCCACCGCGAACTTTTCAGCGTTTCCTCTCAGCACTATGCCTTTGTAGTCAATGCCTTTGTCTCTCTGCTCAAGAAGAGTGATATGGAAAAATACGAGCTCTTCCTTCGTGAAACGCGGACTTGGGAGATTATCGATGACGTCAAGAACTTCCGTAGCGAGGTCGGTGTCCTCTTTTTAAACAGCTACAACCGCGATGTTTTAACGAAAATGCTGGATGACAATCACCTGCTAGCGCACCACCTCTTTACCGCTCAACCCCATATCTTTGTCAGCAAGACCAACCCTCTAGCTAAAAAAGACAAGGTCAAACTGGCTGATTTGGAAGACTTCCCATACCTCAGCTATGACCAAGGTACGCACAACTCCTTCTACTTTTCAGAGGAGATTCTTTCACAAGAGCACCACAAGAAATCCATCGTGGTCAGTGACCGTGCCACTCTCTTTAATCTCTTGATTGGTTTGGATGGTTATACCATTGCGACAGGGATTTTGAACAGCAACCTCAACGGAGACAATATCGTTTCCATTCCACTGGACATTGACGACCCGATTGAACTAGTCTATATCCAGCATGAAAAAACCAGCCTGTCTAAGATGGGTGAACGCTTTATCGAATACTTAGTAGAAGAAGTTCAATTCGATAATTAATAGGAAAAAGAAAAAGTTAGGAAATAGAAAGTGAAAAAGATACTACTGACCAGTGCTTTAATCCTTTCAATCGCAGGATTAGCACCCGCATCCGTCTTAGGAGAAGAAAACACAACTCAGACCACATCTGCTGTCAAGGAAGCAATTGCCAAAGAAGAAAAGAAAGAGTCGAGTGTTGAGGAAAACTCTAAATCAGAAGTTCTTCCGAAAGTAGATGTGCAAGAAGGCAAGCCCCAAAAAGAAGGGTGGTACCAAGAAAATCACCACTGGCGTTTTTACCAAGATGATAAGCCTGCTTTGAACTGGAAACAAATCCAAGGCAAATGGTACTACTTCGATCAAGATGGTAATCGTCTTCATTCTACTGTCTACAAAGGTTATGCCTTTGACCAAGATGGTGTCATGATAGAAAATAGCTGGACCAAACTGGACAATCAATGGTACTATGCTAATTCTTCTGGACGACTAGCTCAGAACAGTTGGAAAAAAATTAACGGCTCTTGGTACTATTTTGACCAAACTGGAAGCATGCTCAGTCAGACAATCGTTGATGGTTATCTCCTTACTAAAAGCGGGGCCATGGCTGAGAATGGCTGGGTAAAGATTGACCAAAATTGGTATTATGTCACACCATCTGGCAGAATCTCGCAAGACAAATGGGAAAAAGTAAACGGTTCTTGGTATTATTTTGACAAAAGCGGTGTGATGCTCAGCCAGACAACCATTGGTGCTTACCTGCTCAGCAATAGCGGGGCTATGGCGGAAAACTCTTGGGTGAAAATCAATGAAAATTGGTATTACGCTGATGAATATGGGAAATATAGCCAAGACAAATGGGAGAAAATCAATGGTTCTTGGTATGCTTTTGAACAAAATGGAGTCATGCTTTCCAATAAATGGAAAGGAAGCTACTACCTCAAAGCCAGTGGAGCCATGGCGGAAAAAGAGTGGATCTTTGATAAATCCTACAAGAGCTGGTTCTATCTAAAAGCGGATGGCCGTTATGCAAATCAGGAGTGGATTGGAGCATACTACCTCAAGTCTGGCGGTTATATGGCCAAGAATGAGTGGATTTACGACGACTATTACAAGGCTCGTTACTATCTGGACGATAGTGGACATTATGTTTCAGGAACTTACAAGATAGACGGCAAGGAACACTTGTTCCAAAAATACGGCCAATGGATTTCTGAAGTTTCAACTGAAGGTGGATTTACAAAAGGTCAATACAGCAATACCATCTTCCTAGATCCTGGACATGGTGGCCGGGATTCTGGTTCCTTTTACTACAATGTCGCTGAAAAAGATCTCAACATGCAGATTTACCATAAACTTCGCGCTAAGTTAGAAGAACTGGGCTACAAGGTCCTCACCTCTCGTGATAGTGATATTGACGTTGATTTTGTTACCGAACGTTCTCGTATGGTTAATAAAACCAACTCTGACATTTTTATCAGTATTCACTTCAATGCAACTGGTAGCGCATACTCAAAAGCAAGCGGTATTCAAACCTACTCCTATAGAGATGAACCTGATTATCCAAGTAAGATTAATCAATACTGGCACAATCACCCTGATCGTATGAGTGAAAGCAAACGCCTCGCTGCTGCTATCCACTCCTCTCTTCTAGCAGAAACAGGAGCTAAGGATGCTGGTCTGTTGGAGAGCAGCTTTGCTGTCCTACGCGAAACAGCTAAACCAGCGGTTCTCCTAGAGCTTGGTTATATGGATAATTTCTCCGAAAACCAACAAATCAGAGATAGCCACTACCAAGATAAACTGGTCGCAGGTATTGTGAAAGGGATCCAAAAATATTACGCTGGTAAATAATAACAAAGTCTCGAGAAATCTCGAGACTTTTTATTTGTCTTCTTGTTTATCTTTATCAGGAAAGAAGGTAGCCAAGTCCTACACAAGCTAGCACACCGGCACCAATCACCAAACCACTTGAAATTGGCAAGAGATCCAAGATAGCATTTGCAATGATAAAGGCAATGATCAAGCACATCAGACTAGACTTGTAGTCTTTTTTCAAAACGTTTTCTAGTGTGAAATAGAGGAACAATCCTACCGGAATGAGTGACCAGAGGTTGACATCCAAACTTGGCCATCCAACAGAGCCGAAATACAATACTAGCTCTGCTGCTACTAAGAATACAAGTCCCAATAATTTTTTCATTTTTTGTCCCCATTTTCTTTTTTGGGAACCTGAGTTGTCTGACACCAACTCTTCACGTCCCTTACAAAATTCATTATAGCAGAGGGTTTTCCCCAGAACAATCCCTTTTGCCTATCTGGTCTCTATCTCAGTCTAAGTGGTTGAATATTACCGACAACAAAAAAAGAAGCCTTAATTGGGCTTCTTGATTCTGCCGATTGCAGGGATCGAACCTGTGACCTACGCGTTACGAGTGCGTTGCTCTACCAACTGAGCTAAATCGGCGATTACCCTTTTAGTATAGCACTCTGAGAATAGATGTCAAGAAATTTTCATCTTAATTAGAAAAAAGCCTGTCCTGAGACAAGGCTTTGAGTTTCTTCCTTTTACGAACCCGCACTTTCGTAGGCATCTAAGCCCTTGTCCCAGAGTTTTAGGGAGATACCAAAGAAAACAAGGAAAATCAGAATCAGACCACCGATGTTAAAGAAGACATCCTTGTCCTGCAAGAAATAGCTAGCAGGATAGTAGGCTGTAAAGGCGAAAGGGATGATAAAGCTAATCAACCAACGAAGAAGGGAATTGTAGATGGAAATCGGATATTTGGCAAAATCATTAAACATATAAAAAATGTAAATCATGGCGCCTGACTGCTTGGTCCAAAAAGCGATACTGGCAGTCGCGATTTTCAAGGAAGTATAGATCAAGGTCGCAAAAGGAATGCAGACTAGAAAAATCAGGAATTTTGGAAGAGTCCAAGCAATACTAGATACCGTTGTCGCTAGCAAAATACCTCCGACCAAAAGTTCACCTAAGGCATCAATCTGAAAGGTCTCAACCAGAATGTGAAAGAGCGGATTGATAGGACGGGTCAGATACTTATCAAACTCTCCTTTTCGCACCAAGCGTTGTCCCAATGCCCAGAGATTATCAAAAAAGAGATGGTCCAGTCCCTTGGGAATCAAGGAAAATCCATAGATAAAAGCGATTTCTTGAAAAGTCCAGCCTTCTAGCGAGGGAATGTGTTGAAAGATGACATTGAGAAACAAAAGATTCAAGCCTTGGGTCAGGAAAACACCTAAAACACCAACCACAAAATCCACCTTGTATTCCATGATTTGCTTGATGTATTGCCTGATAAAAATCAGATGCATGCGTTGATATTTTTTCATACTAACCTCCCTGAATAGTGATAAAGGACTGGACTCGTTTCCAAATCAGCTGAGACAAGCCACCTATCACTAAGAGCCAGAAAAACTGGAGCAAAAGCGCTTGAAGAATCTGACTGGCATCGTATTTCCCAACAATGATCATGACCGGAGTGTAGATCAAGGATGAGAAAGGCAAGAAGGAGAGAATATCTGAAACAAGCTTTGGAAAGAAAGCCAAGGGAATCAGACTTCCAGACATAAAGGCCACTATGGAAGTCTTAAGTAGATTGGACCCCCATAGATTTTTAAACACAAAGGCTGAAAATCCAAAGCAGATATTAAAGAAAAAGTTAATCAGATAGGCCAGCGTTAAGCTAAAGAGATAAAGGACAGTTAAGCCCAGCACCTCTACAATACCTTGTCCAGATAAGATTTTCATCAAGACAATGACACTTAAAAATGGCAGTCCAACAGAGATAAAAATCAACCACTTAGACCCAAGCTCCGTAAAGAGGTAAGAGGCCGCAAAATGCACTGGTCTCAGCAAGCGCATGATAATGGAGCCATCCTTAACCTCCTCCCCAATCATGAAGGAAGAATCTGACTTGGTCAACAGATTGGTCACAAAACTCATGATGATGTAGAGGGTGATATCTGCCATACTAAAGCCTTGAATCAAGGACTCTTGCGAGGAATCAAAGACTGCCTTCCAGAGATAAAAGGCCACAAAAGCCCCCATGACATCGCCAATCCGATAGAGAAGAAAATTGACTCGATAGCTAATCAACTCCTGAATCCCTGCATTGATAAAGGGTTTATAACGTCTCCACAATTTGACCATCTTAGAGCTCCTTTCGGTAGAAGCGACGGATAATATCCTCAATATCCGTATCCACCATTTTCAAATCACGGACTTCAAAATCAGACAGGGTTTGCTTGATAATATCAGCTGACTGGTAGCGGGAACTATCGAATTCAATGTTAAGGCTATTTCCTTGTCTATCAATGGTCATATCAGGCAAGCCTTCAAAGTGAGAAAGGAGATGACTTTGCCCTGGCACCAATTCAAAGGAAAGAGTCTTCATCTTGCCAAAGGTTTCCTTGAGCTGACTCACCGTTCCATCAAAAATCTCCTGCCCCTTGTCAATCATGAAAATCCGATCACAAAGTTGCTCAATATCACTCAGATCGTGAGTGGTCAAGAGAATGGTGGTTTCTTCCTCTTGATTGATCTGGGTAATGGCGCGACGAATGTTATCCTTGACGGAAACATCCAAACCAATGGTCGGCTCATCTAAAAAGAGAACTTTAGGATTGTGGAGCAAGGAAGCCGCAATATCCGCCCGCATCCGTTGACCAAGTGAAAGAGTCCGCACGGGATCCTTGATAAATTCCTTCAAATCCAAGACTTCATTCAAAAAGTCCATGCGCTTATGGAAAAGCGAGTCTGGCACATCATAAATCTCCTTTAAGACCGTATAGGTCTCTTGCAGAGCCAAATCCCACCACAGCTGGGTGCGTTGTCCAAAGACTACGCCAATATCCTTGACATAGTCTTGACGATTGTCCTGCGGAATCTTGCCATTAATCCGACAAAAACCAGATGTCGGTTTTAAAATCCCTGTCAGCATCTTAATAGTTGTTGACTTCCCAGCACCATTTGCCCCGATAAAACCTAAAATTTGACCTTTTGGTACCTCAAAAGTCAAATCCTTGACTGCTTCAAAGGTCTGCTTTTCAGGATGAATAAAGGAGCGCAAAGCTCCCTTTAACCCCGGCTCCTTTACTGTCTTCACAAAGTTCTTCTGAAGATGTTCCACTTCTATCATTGCCATATCTATCTCCCTACCACAAGGAATAGCAACATTGTATTTTTGACTACAAATATTCTAAATCCTTACTTTTTACACCTTCCACATTTTATCATTACAGAAGGCTTTATACCAACCTATTATAGTCCAATAAAAAACGAAATGCAAGCGTTTGCCTATAGATTGTAAAATTAGAGATTCCACTCTTAAAATAATAGTTTTAATCAAAAATTCTGGTTTAATAGCTTCCTTAAAACACCAAAAAACCCACCCCAATGGGCAGGTTCTTTCTGTATTGTTCAGCTAGATTATGCTTTACCTTCTGAACCGAATACGTCGATACGTTCTTCAACAGCTTCTGTAATTGCTTCGAAACCTGGTTTCAAGAATTTACGTGGGTCAAAGAGTTTCTTCTTATCGTATTCTGCTTCGTTTGCTTCGTATTCAGCAACAAATTTACGAGTTGCGTTAGCAAATGCGATTTGGCATTCAGTATTAACGTTAACTTTCGCAACACCAAGTTTGATAGCTGCTTGGATTTGGTCATCAGGAATACCTGAACCACCATGCAATACGATTGGGAAGCCTGGAACTGCTTCTGTCAATTTTTGCAAGTGATCAAGGTGAAGACCTTTCCAGTTTGCTGGGTAAGGACCGTGGATGTTACCGATACCAGCTGCCAAGAAGTCAATACCAGTTGCAACCATTGCTTTAGCATCTTCAATTGGAGCCAATTCGCCATCACCAATGATTCCGTCTTCTTCACCACCGATAGTACCAACTTCAGCTTCTACTGATACGCCGTTTGCATGAGCAAATTCTACAACTTTACGAGCTTTTTCAAGGTTTTCTTCAACTGGAAGGTGTGAACCGTCAAACATAACTGAAGTATAACCAACTCGGATACATTCAAGTGCATCTTCATAATGACCATGGTCAAGGTGAATAGCAACTGGTACAGTAATTCCCATTGATTCTACAAGGTTTTCGATGAGAAGTTTACATACTTTGTAACCACCCATGTATTTCGCAGCACCCATAGAAGTTTGGATCAAAACTGGAGCTTTTTTAGCTTCTGCTGCACGCAAGATAGCTTGAGTCCACTCAAGGTTGTTTGTGTTAAATCCACCAACTGCATAACCGTTGTCACGAGCTGCTTGGACAAATTTTTCTGCTGAAACGATTGCCATTTTATCAGGCCTCCTGTATATTTTTATGGGTCAACCCATTTACATTGTTCATTTTATCACTTTTTGATAAAAAAAGCTAGTTTTTCCCATACTTTAGATTGAATTTCTTCTAATCCGATTGATGTAAACCCTTTCTTTTTAATCTTGACTAACTCTAGGAAAGCGTATAAAGAAAGTCAAGCGATCATCCTGCCTTTCAAAACGATAAGGCAATTTCTCATGTTCTAATAAACTTTTGACCACAAAGAGTCCCATCCCCGAACCTTTGGCCTTGCGACTAGCATTTCCAGAAAAAGACTGGGCCAATTGTTCTTGTTCTTCAGGACTACAGCTATTCTCGATAAAGAGTTCTCCTTCTCTTTCTCCAATGCGGACCAAGCCGCCTGTAGTGGAGTGCTTGATAGCATTGCTGATGAGATTCGATAATATCAGTTTCATGACAGATGGGTTTATGTAAGCCTGCTGATGGGTCAAACGATTGTCTATCTGAAGTTCTCTCTCCTTGGCTAGCAAAGCATAATCCTTAACCAAACTTTGCGTCACCTGAAGGAGGTCAACCTCTTCTTTCTCGTCTCGCAATTCCTGAACAGAAGAAAGAGACAATATCTGGAGAACGTGGTGACTGAGGTCGTCTACAATTCCCAAGGCAACTCCCAGATAGTGGTCTCTATCCTTATAACGACCGACATTTTCTTTCATATTTTCAATCAGAATTTTCAAGCTAGCCAGAGGTGTTTTCAATTCATGAGAAGCCCCTCGTAGGAACTCAACCTTCATCTTCTCCAGCTGGAGAATAGCTTCATTCTTGTCATGCAAGTCCGCAATGACAGTCAAGAGATGCTGGTAAAGGCTATTGATTTGTTCCTTGAGATCACCTATCTCATCCTTAGAATCCACGCGCAATCGCACTTGGGCATCCAAATCCATCATCCGACGGGTCACCCGCTTGATTTCCAAAATCGGGGCAACAATGGTCCGAGCATAGATGTAGGCCACCAAGAGGGAAATCAGAAAGGATGCCAACAAAGTATAGGGAAGAAACTGGAGACTGATCTGCTCTGCTTCCTTTTGCAAGTCCATAGAAGCTATAAACTGAAGAGTCATAGTGCTACCGTCTTGCGTTTTCACCTCACGCTCCTCAATAAAGAGGGAGGTTGTCTGGCGAGCTGTATCTAGTGGAAAATTATCCTTAACCTCTAACTTGTCCTCAGTCATCTCACCCTTAACGGACCCTTTGATATCACTGGTCTGGGAATACAAATCTAACACTTGCTCGATACTTTGCCTATCCTTTCCTTCTAGGGACTGGGCAATAGCTGTCGCTTTCTGACCAATGGTTTCCTGACGGTGGCTCAGATAAGTCGATGGAAAGAGAAAATAAATAGCTAAATGAAGACAAATAACCAGAACACTAAAAATCGAGAAGGTATAGATAAATATTTTAGTAAATAGACCTGTTCGTTTCATTTTCGCTCCAATTTATAACCAACATTGCGCACAGTGAGGATACAATCCAAGTCTAGCTTTTTCCGCAGTTCCTTGATATAGACATCAATGACACGGTCAAAGGGAACCTCATCTGTCGCCTTCCAGACAGCATCGATAATCTGAGAACGAGTCAAGGCTCGGCCTTCATTTTTCACCAGATAGTCCAGAATTTCCAACTCTTTGGCATTGATAGCCACTTCTTGACCTGATAGGCTTGCACTATAACTCTCAAAGTCCACCTTGGTATCCTTATAGGAAAAGGTTCGTCCCGTATCGTAGTAGCGCTTGAAAATTGCATCTACCCTCACTTTTAGAAGGGAGAGAGAGAAGGGCTTTTCCAGATAACCATCTGCCAGAGAGGCAAAGGCACTCATCTTGTATTCCTCATCCTGAAAGGCGGTCAGCATCAAGACAGGAACCTGACTGGTCTTACGAATCTCCTCTAGAACTTCTAGACCATTGAGCTTGGGCATCTGGATATCCAGCAGTACTAGAGCAACTTCATAGCTGGAAAATTTTTCCAGAGCATCTTGTCCATCTGCTGCTTCAATGGTTTCATAACCACAATCCGTCAGATAGTCACTAATCCCCTCACGGATCATCTCTTCATCTTCTACAATTAAAATTTTCATAGAAAAAACGTTTCACATTCCTTTAAATTTCTTGTAAATTATCTCAGTTTCATCTTGAAAGAAAGAGGTATTATCAAGAGAAAATAGATAAAAATGCTACCTATATTATACCCCATTTAGGGGAGAATAGGTAGCAAGTTTTTTATTCGCTATCGAGCAAGAGCTCTTTTGGTTGTTTTCTGAGGAGATTGCTTGAAGCAAGCGCCATAACGAGAACCACTAGAACCAGAGCAAGGACAAAGACGATGATAAAGTCTGATGTCTGAATAGAAATGTCTAGGCTCGACAAGGTCTTGCTAAAGCCGTCTACTTCTGCACCACCACCAAGGTTAGAGGCTTGAGCAGCCTTGCTGGCTTGCTTGGCAACACCTGAAGTGACATTGGCAAGAACAGTATTTCCGATGGCACGAGCTGTGTAGTTGGCTAGGAAGTAAGCAGAAATAAGAGCAGGGATGGCAATCAAGATCGATTCGGTGATGAATTGCCCCAAGATACTTGCCTGCTTGAGACCGATAGAGAGGAGGATTCCCACTTCCTTGCGACGGGCGTTGATCCAAAGACTGAGCAAGAGTGCAAGGAGAAGAACTGAGAAGCTCAAGCTACCCCAGAAGAGGAGGTTGGCCATCTTGTACATACCAGAGATGGATTGCTCTAGAGCTGGGTAGTTAGAGGAGCTCTTCACAAGTGTGTAGCTCTTCCAGTTGATACCATTGATACCCTTCAACTCTTTCATGACGTCATCCAAGTTCTTGTCCGCTGTTACAAAGAAGGTTGCGTCCCCATAAATAGCTGTATCTTCTGTGTATCCATAAAGTTTTGCAGCAGTGTGAATGTCTGTGATAGCTGTATTTTCATAGAGTTCTTGTGAATAGGTTACTGCTGACTTATTGTGACCATCAAAGAGCCCCTTGATTGTCACTTCGACTGTTTCCTTGGCCCCTTTTTCATTGTCTGCATCATAGACATTAGAGTCCAATTTGACCTTATCTCCAACTTTCCAGCCATGTTTGGCTGCCAAGTCCTTGTGCATGAGAATCTTGTCCTTGTCGTCGTTAGTTAGGTGCTCACCTTCAACCAGCTTATATGAGCCAGAGACAAACTTATCTTCTTTAGAGGAGTCATTGACACCTGTAATCATCAAACTACTTCCAAAACGCTTGGCACGGTCAGCAGTGAGATTTTTCTTGGTTTCTGGTGTTTCGATGAGGTCATATCCAGTCAAATCTCCGATAGCATTGATCCGTTTAACATAAGACTCGATGGCCTTATTTTCGGTGATTTTTTTGATATCCTCACCCTTGATATTCCCAGAACCACGTGGCGTTCCTTGATTGACGCGACGATTGATTTGCATGGAGAAACTATTGGTGATATTTTTAAAGGTCTCCTGAGAAGCCTTGGCTGTAGCTCCCTTGATCGACAAGCCGACCAAACTCAAGCTCGCCATGAGGAGAATAATCAGGAAGATAACAATCGATTTGAAAAACTTCCTTGTAACATAGGCAAATGCGTTGTGTAACATAGGTTCCCTTTCTAGATTTGATTTTATAATTCTATCAAAACAAGCTCATCTTATTTTGTAGTATTGCGAGTTTCAGTTAGTTTCTTGTCCTTCAATTCAAGTGTAATATCAGACGCTTGTGCCACTTCTTTACTGTGGGTGACGACGATCACACATTTACCTGTTTTCTCGGCAAGTGATTTGAGCAGTTCGATAATATCTCCAGCAGTTTTAGGGTCCAGATTTCCTGTTGGCTCATCAGCTAGAATAACCGGAGCTTCTGAGACTAAACTGCGAGCGATGGCTACACGTTGCTGTTGACCACCTGATAACTGGAGAACATTCCGCTTGATCTGACTTTCATCCAAACCAAGCTCAAGAAGTGTATCCTTGCTTGCCTTTTTGTTGACCAAGCGGATATTTTCCAGCGGAGAAAGATAATCTATCAAGTTATAATTTTGAAAGACCAGGGAAATATGGTGCATGCGATGGTAAGAATACCCCTTATTCCGAATGTCCTCTCCTTGGAAAAGGATAGAACCTTCAACAGGGCTATCTAGACCAGCCAGTAGGGACAAGAGAGTGGATTTTCCTGCTCCTGACTCACCAATGATACTATAAAATTTTCCGGGTTCAAAATTATACTTGATCTGATATAAAACTGCTTCAGCAGTGTTCTTATAACGGTAGGTAACATCTTGCAATTGTAATAAAGTCATGATTTCTCCTTCTTAACTAATAGATGATAAAATTTCCTTAGGCGATTTTCTAAATAAGAATACGAAACAAAGGGCTACAGACAAGCAACCAATCAGGAGCAGAAAAATATAAGATTCTGCAAAGGATAGGAGACTGGTTGATAGACCGCTTGCTTTGGCCAGCGTGTCCTGTAAGGTTGCCTGATCTCCACTGGCTAGTACAGTTTGGAGCAGATAGGATGTAATGGCATTTCCAGCGATAAAGGATGGAAGCAAAGCTCCGAGAGATACCAACACTACCTCTAAACAGAACTGTAGGAAGATCGAGCTCTTGCTTTTTCCAAGTGCGAGTAAAATTCCCACTTCGTAGACCCTTTCTCTCAACCAGAGAGACAAGACCAAGATTAATGCTCCTGCTCCAGCTATCAACATCCCATAAAGGAAGATGGTCAGGAAGGTTTGGAAGGTTGCCACTGAGTCTTTGATTTGTTCAAAGGCCTTGTTTTCCTTCTCGACTTGGTAGCCTTGACTTTCTAAAGCCAAGTTTTCCACCTGCTTCATGAGTCCGTCCATTTCCTTAGGATTTTCTACATAGAAGCGCGCTGCACTGACTTGCGGTTCACTATTTCCCAAAAGGCTTTGGCTGCTTTCATAGTCTGTAAAGACTTGGTTTTCACTGAAGTCAGAAGACAAGCCTGTGAATTTTTCTTGTTTTTTACCAGAAAAGATGCCGACAATCTCAAACTCTACTGTTTGCCCTTTTCCAGATTCTGACTGACCAGCATCCAAGCGAATCTTGTCATGAAGCGAAAGATCGTTCTTCTTAGCCAACTCTTCGTGGATAAGAATTTTCTTGGAATCTCCTTTTTGAAGGTGTCGCCCTTCTTTTAGATTGAAAGCCGAACTGGTAAAGGTGGCATCCTTGGAAGAATCCTCAAGAGCCGTTAAGCTAACCAAGTTCTTGTCCGCCGCTGACAAATCATCACGTTCTACGCTCTGCTCGCCACTCACCGCTTCCTTGTCTTTCAGTTTTGCGACCGTCTCGAGTTCAGGCGAGACATTTTCCAGTCCCTTAATCTTGCTCACGGATGCTAGGTCTGACAACTTAAAGGTCTGTCCATTTTCTATCTTTTTAATAGAAAAAGAAGTATTGAGTGATTTGTAAAGATTGCTTTCTACTGTTTTGTTGGACTTCATCAGAGTCAAACAGGCTGAAATTCCTGCCAAAAGGACAAATAAAATCAGAAATAAAATAAAACTTCTCAGTCGTTTTCTGCTGACATAAGCCCAAGCTCTTTGGATTGGATTCATTTGTCACCTCCATATTTGTAAGACTATTATAAAATCCAAATATGAAATGTTTATGAAATCGAAAATTTTTTTGATTTATTTTTTGAAAAAACAAAAAAGCTAGCAAACGCTAACTTTCCTTCTTATGTAAGGAGAAATAGTACCAATCAAAAATCTACTTCATTTTAAAAATGATAGTCACATCTTTCTGATTAGTATTTTTCGATCTCCTAAATTCTTCATTTTCTGACTTGTGTTTGAAGAAATTCTTGATAGGATGAAATGGAAAATTCAGTTTAAATGTTCTGATACAATGACTGTTCTTGATGCCAATATTTTTCGATATAGGAAACGTAGCCTCTAGTCTTCTTTGTAAAAACAAAAAAGAGCTAGCCAAAGCTAACTCTTATCCTATGCGGAGAGAGGGACTTGAACCCTCACGACCTAAAGCGGTCACAGGATCCTTAGTCCTGCGCGTCTGCCAATTCCGCCATCCCCGCGTCGATTACTTTACTAGTATATCAACTTTCAAAATCTTTGTCAACACTTTTTCAGATTTTTTTCATTTTTCCAAGGGAATTATTCTTGGATTTCAGCCAGATTTTCATCCAGCAACTTGGCTCCCAGAGTGTTCTTAAAATGACCAAGAGCAAACCGATGATTTTCTGGCCAAATAGAGGCAACTGCAGGCTTGACAATCTCGATTTGATAACCTAAATTATAGGCATCAATAGCCGTATGAAGAACACAAATATCCGTCAAAACACCTGTTAAGATAACAGTAGTAACCCGACGTTCTCGCAAACGGATATCTAGGTCCGTTCCTGAAAATGCTGAATAGTGACGCTTGTCCATCCAAAAGACACGGCTATCCACCTCATGTTCAGCATAAAAGTCAGCTAGGGGACCATAGAGGTTGCGGCCCCTAGTCCCGATGATGTTGTGTGGCGGAAAGAGCTTGCTTTCTGGGTGGAATGTATCCTTCTCTTCATGAGCATCAATGGTGAAAAAGATATAGTCCCCACGTTCAAAAGCCAATCTGGTTACTCGATTAATTGCCTCTGATATAGCTTGAGCAGGTGCTCCTGCAGTCAGCTTTCCATGGTCTGCTACGAAATCCTCTGTATAGTCAATTGAGATTAAAGCCTTTGCCATTAGTAGTCCCTCTTTTTCACTTCCTCAAAAATATCACCAATTAGAACTTTGAGATAAGTCCCCTTCATTCCGAGTGAACGGCTCTCAATAATTCCTGCTGACTCCAGTTTACGAAGCGCATTGACAATCACCGAGCGTGTAATTCCAATACGGTCTGCAATAACAGATGCAGTCAACTGTCCTTCATTTCCATCCAATTCAGCTAAAATAGCTGATACGGCACGAAGTTCTGAATAGGAAAGGGTATTAACCGCCATGGTAACAGCAGTACGACGGCGAATATTTTTCTCATCCTCTTCACGTTGGAAGTTCAAGAGTTGAATCCCTACCACCGTGCTCGCAATCTCAACAAGAATCAAATCTTCATCTTCAAATTTCTTATCATTGCGCCAAATGATCAACGAACCTAGGCGAATCCCTGATACATGAATCGGAGCAATGGTCGTCAAACCATCTGGAAAATCCGCACGGCTCTCTACAGGGAAAATGGTCAAATCATGTTCAACAGGAAGGTTGGCTTCCGTATCATAGATCATGTTTGCACCTTGAATATAATCATCTGGAAAAATCTTAGTTTGAAAAAACTGCTCTACACGATCTGTATTCGTTTTATAACGCATGAAGTAGCCTAAAAGGCGTCCCTTGCTATTCACAATACAAGCGTTACAATCAATAATATCTGCCAACTGGCGTGTAATCGCATTATAGGGAAGTTCATCTTGAAGTTGCTCCTCTGAGCGTTTCAAAATAGAAGTAATTTTTCTTGTTTTTTCTAATAAATGTGCCATTTTTTACCTCGCATTTAATCGCTACCATTATAACATAAAGAGCGTGAATTTTCAATTATTATCTGAAAATTGCTTATTTAATTACAATTTTGAACAGCAAAAATATTTTAGAAAAATGAGTTCTTTTGTGTTGACAGCTGAATTATTTTTTGTTAATATAACATTATAAGAAGATGACATGGTAAATCCCTTTCCGTTTCACCTATCCTTTACTATCACCATCTTCTTTTACCCTTGGTCTCCATATATATAAAAGCGATTCACAATGTGAATCGCTTTTTCCTACTTGTCTCCTTTGTTACGAATAACAAAGCCAGTCTTCTTTTCACTTGAAGTGTTGTGAGGTTTTTTATTGTCTTTATTACGGTAACGTCTGTCTTTATCAAAACGATCATTTCCACGACTGCCTTTTTTGAAATCATCACGGCGACCACCACGACGGTTATCTCCTCGACGATTGTCGCGTCCACGATTACCTCCAGAACGTCCATTTCCTGACGGTTTGAACGGCAGTGGTTTTTCACGCGCAATCTCCACTTCAGGAAGGCTGTCTGGATCTTGGACTGTCAGACTCAAGATATACATAGCCAATTCTTCTGGACTAAATTCTGCAGCTAACTTACGAGCATCTTTAGCAAATTTCTCAAAGTTCCCACGAATAGTTTCATCCGCAAAATCACGTTCGATTTTCTTGAGAGCTACTTGTTTCTTAGCTTGGAAGGCTTCTTCTGCTGTCGCTGGTTTCAAGCCTTTCATGCGTTTCTTAGTCAAGTTTTCGATGATTTGAAGGTAGCCCATTTCATTTGGTGCTACGAAAGTAATAGATTGACCTGACTTACCAGCACGACCTGTACGACCGATACGATGAACATAACTTTCAGGATCTTGTGGAATATCGTAGTTATAGACATGGGTCACACCTGAAATATCCAAACCACGTGCTGCCACGTCTGTCGCAACTAGAACATCAAGATTACCATTTTTAAAATCACGAAGGACACGAAGACGTTTGTTTTGGTCTAAGTCGCCATGAATTCCTTCTGCACTGAAACCACGAATTTTAAGTCCACGGGTTAATTCATCTACACGGCGTTTGGTACGACCAAATACGATAGCAAGTTCTGGTTGTTCCACATCCATGAGACGGGTCATAGTATCAAATTTTTCTTGTTCCTTAACACGGATATAGTACTGGTCAACCAATTCTGTTGTCAATTCCTTGGCAGCAATCTTGACATGCTCAGGATCTTTCATAAATTGAACACCAATACGTTTGATAGCGTCTGGCATGGTTGCTGAAAAGAGCAAGGTTTGACGATTTTCAGGGACACGGGAAATGATGGCTTCGATGTCTTCAAGGAAGCCCATGTTGAGCATTTCATCCGCTTCATCAAGGATGAGGGTTTCAATGTCTTGTAATTTCAAGGCCTTGCGTTTGATTAAGTCCAAGAGACGACCTGGTGTTCCTACCACGATGTGAGCACCTGATTTAAGAGCTTTGATTTGTTTTTCAATGCTGGAACCACCGTAAACTGAGCGAACTTTCACTCCCTTGCTACGGCCAAAGCGGAACAGTTCTTCTTGACTTTGGACAGCGAGTTCACGAGTTGGAGCGATAACCAAGGCTTGAATGGTCGCTTCTTCTGTACGGATTTTTTCAAGGGTTGGCAAACCAAAGGCAGCAGTTTTTCCTGTACCAGTCTGAGCTTGACCGATAACGTCTTTTCCTTCGAGGGCCAATGGAATGGTCTGTTCTTGGATAGGACTGGCTTCTACAAATCCAGCTTTTTCAATCTCTGCTAGCAATTCAGCAGACAAGTTAAATTCATTAAATTTCACGTTATTCTTCTTTCTAAAGGTGGTGCGAAGCCACCCTATAGGGCTTTAGTTTATACTTTTCTTTTCATGACGTATCTTCTACAAAAAAGAGATACCATGTTGCTTCTTTTCCACGAAAGAAAAGTACTGGTTTCTTTGCAACCTATCTAGTATAACACAAGAGAGGGGCAAAAGATAGTAGAATCCATTAGGAAAATCATGTAAACGATTTATTATCTATTGAACTAGAATTATAAAAGTTTTTGATAGACTTTTTGACCGGAAATCATTTCCCGTAGCAGATTTGTGCAAAAAGTGTTTTCTTGTGCTAGAATGAAAATCAAACAGGAGGACTATAAATGTTAATATATGATTTAATCGTTATTGGATTTGGTAAAGCTGGGAAAACACTAGCTGGTAAATTAGCTTCAGCTGGCAAAAAAGTTGCCCTCGTTGAACGTAGCAAAGCTATGTACGGTGGAACTTGTATCAACATCGGATGTATCCCAACTAAAACCTTGCTAGTCGCTGCTGAGAAAGATTTGTCTTTTGAAGAAGTCATTGCTACCAAAAATACCATCACTGGTCGCCTCAATGGTAAAAACTATGCGACTGTTGCTGGTACAGGTGTCGATATATTTGATGCGGAAGCTCACTTCCTTTCAAATAAAGTCATCGAAATCCAAGCTGGTGATGAAAAACAAGAATTGACTGCTGAAACTATCGTCATCAACACTGGTGCTGTTTCAAACGTCTTGCCAATTCCAGGACTTGCTACAAGCAAAAACGTCTTTGACTCAACAGGTATCCAAAACTTGGACAAATTGCCTGAAAAACTTGGTGTCCTTGGTGGCGGAAACATTGGTCTTGAATTTGCTGGCCTTTACAACAAACTCGGCAGCAAAGTCACAGTCCTAGATGCCTTGGATACTTTCCTACCTCGTGCAGAACCTTCCATCGCAGCTCTTGCTAAGCAATACATGGAAGAAGACGGTATTGAATTACTTCAAAACATCCGTACTACTGAAATCAAAAACGACGGTGACCAAGTCCTTGTCGTAACTGAAAACGAAACGTACCGTTTCGACGCTCTTCTCTACGCAACTGGACGTAAACCAAACGTAGAACCACTTCAACTTGAGAATACGGATATTGAACTAACTGAACGTGGTGCTATTAAAGTAGACAAACATTGTCAAACAAACATTCCTGGTGTCTTCGCAGTTGGAGACGTCAACGGTGGACCTCAATTTACCTACATCTCACTTGATGACTTCCGTGTTGTCTACAGCTACCTTGCTGGAGATGGCAGCTACACTCTTGAAGACCGTCTCAATGTGCCAAACACTATGTTCATCACACCTGCACTTTCACAAGTTGGCTTGACTGAAAGCCAAGCAGCTGATTTGAAACTTCCATACGCGGTGAAGGAAATCCCTGTTGCAGCAATGCCTCGTGGTCACGTAAATGGAGACCTTCGCGGAGCCTTCAAAGCTGTTGTCAATACTGAAACAAAAGAAATTCTTGGAGCAAGCATCTTCTCAGAAGGTTCTCAAGAAATCATCAACATCATCACTGTTGCGATGGACAACAAAATTCCTTACACTTACTTCACAAAACAAATCTTCACTCACCCAACCTTGGCTGAGAACTTGAATGACTTGTTTGCGATTTAAGTTGAAGTCTTATCTTATCTCACAGCCCTCTTTGGGCTGTTTTTGTTTCTGCGAAATCTCAAAACTGTCTTTTCCCTCTTTTATGATATAATAGAAACATGAAATTAAAAACTACTTTGGGCCTTCTTGCTGGGCGCTCTTCCCACTTCGTTTTAAGCCGTCTTGGCCGAGGAAGTACGCTCCCAGGAAAACTTGCCCTTCAATTTGATAAAGATATTTTACAAAATTTAGCTAAGAACTACGAGATTGTCGTGGTCACTGGAACCAACGGGAAAACCCTGACAACTGCCCTCACTGTCGGCATTTTAAAAGAAGTTTATGGTCAGGTTCTGACCAATCCTAGTGGTGCCAACATGATTACGGGGATTACGACAACCTTCTTGACTGCAAAATCTTCAAAAACTGGAAAAAATATTGCAGTCCTAGAAATTGACGAGGCCAGTCTATCTCGTATCTGTGACTACATCCATCCTAGTCTTTTTGTCATCACTAATATCTTCCGTGACCAGATGGACCGCTACGGTGAGATTTACACAACTTATAAGATGATTTTGGATGCCATCCGTAAGGTCCCTACTGCTACTGTTCTTCTAAATGGTGATAGCCCGCTTTTCTACAGGCCAGCTATTCCAAATCCTGTAGAGTATTTTGGTTTTGACTTGGAAAAAGGGCCAGCCCATCTGGCTCACTACAATACCGAAGGGATTCTCTGCCCTGACTGTCAAAGCATCCTCAAATATGAGCACAATACCTATGCCAACTTGGGGGCCTATATCTGTGAAAATTGTGGTTGCAAACGACCTGAATTGGACTACCGTCTGACAGACTTGGTTGAGTTGACCAACAATCGCTCTCGTTTTGTCATTGACGGACAAGAATACGGCATCCAAATCGGTGGACTCTATAATATCTACAATGCGCTAGCTGCAGTTGCCACCGCCCGTTTTCTCGGGGCTGATTCACAACTCATCAAGCAAGGATTTGACAAGAGCCGTGCTGTCTTTGGACGCCAGGAAACCTTCCATATCGGCGACAAGGAATGCACCCTTGTCTTGATTAAAAATCCAGTCGGTGCAACTCAGGCTATCGAGATGATCAAACTAGCGCCTTATCCATTTAGCCTATCTGTCCTTCTCAACGCCAACTATGCTGATGGGATTGATACTAGCTGGATCTGGGATGCTGACTTTGAACAAATCACTGACATGGACATTCCTGAAATCAACGCTGGTGGTGTTCGTCATTCTGAAATCGCGCGTCGTCTACGAGTGACAGGCTATCCAGCTGAGAAAATCACTGAAACAAGCAATCTGGAACAAGTTCTCAAGACCATTGAGAACCAAGATTGTAAGCATGCCTATATCCTGGCTACCTATACTGCTATGCTAGAATTCCGCGAACTGCTGGCTAGTCGTCAGATTGTTAGAAAGGAGATGAACTGATGGTTTATACTTCACTTTCCTCAAAAGCTGGCAACTCCCCTTATCAGCTCAACATTGCCCACCTCTATGGAAACCTCATGAATACCTACGGGGACAATGGAAACATCCTCATGCTCAAGTATGTGGCTGAAAAACTGGGGGCACATGTGACGGTTGACATCGTTTCTCTCCATGATGACTTTGATGAAAATCACTATGATATTGCCTTTTTCGGTGGCGGTCAAGACTTTGAACAAAGCATCATCGCAAGCGACCTACCTGCTAAAAAAGAGAGCATTGACAACTACATCCAAAACGACGGAGTAGTTCTAGCCATCTGTGGTGGTTTTCAACTTTTGGGGCAATATTATGTTGAAGCTTCAGGCAAACGCATCGAAGGGCTAGGGGTCATGGGCCACTATACCCTCAACCAGACCAATAACCGTTTTATCGGTGATATCAAGATTCACAATGAAGATTTCGATGAAACCTACTATGGCTTTGAAAATCACCAAGGTCGCACCTTCCTCTCAGATGACCAAAAACCGCTGGGTCAGGTTATCTATGGAAATGGAAACAACGAAGAAAAGGGCGGCGAAGGGGTTCATTATAAGAATGTCTTTGGTTCCTACTTCCACGGACCTATCCTCTCTCGTAATGCCAATCTGGCTTATCGCCTGGTTACTACTGCCCTCAAGAAGAAATACGGTCAGGACATCCAACTCCCTGCCTATGAGGACATCCTCAGTCAAGAAATCGCTGAAGAATACAGCGACGTCAAAAGCAAGGCAGACTTTTCTTAAATTAAGAAAACTATATCAAAGAACTCTGCTATCTTACCGGAGTTCTTTTTGTCTGTTCTTTTCCCCTTCTCCCTTGCATTTTCTCTCTTTTTTTGCCAAAATAGAGGGGTAGAAAGAAGGTAGCATATGTCTAAATTACAACAAATCGTAACATATCTTGAATCAGAAAAACTAGACGTCGCTGTCGTATCTGACCCCGTCACTATTAATTACCTCACTGGCTTTTACAGTGATCCCCATGAACGTCAAATGTTCCTTTTTGTTCTAGCGGATCAGAAACCTCTCCTCTTTGTCCCAGCTCTTGAAGTAGAACGTGCAAGTAGCACCGTTTCCTTCCCGGTTGTGGGCTATGTAGATTCTGAAAATCCATGGCAAAAAATCAAAAATGCTTTGCCTCAGCACGACTTCAAACGTGTCGCTGTTGAGTTTGACAATCTCATCTTGACAAAATACCATGGTTTGAAAACAGTTTTTGAAACTGCTGAGTTTGAAAACCTCACTCCTCGCATTCAACGCATGCGCCTCATCAAATCAGCTGACGAAGTGCAAAAAATGATGGTTGCAGGCCTCTATGCTGATAAGGCTGTTAAGGTTGGTTTTGACAATATTTCTCTTGATAAGACAGAGACAGATATCATTGCCCAAATCGACTTTGCCATGAAACGTGAAGGCTATGAAATGAGTTTTGATACTATGGTCTTGACTAGCGATAACGCTGCAAATCCGCACGGAATTCCTGGTGCAAACAAAGTTGAAAAGGACGCCCTTCTCCTCTTTGACCTGGGTGTTATGGTTAATGGCTACGCCTCAGATATGACTCGTACAGTCGCTGTCGGCAAACCAGACCAATTCAAAAAAGATATTTACAACTTGACCCTTGAAGCCCAACAAGCTGCCCTTGACTTTATCAAACCTGGTGTGACTGCTCATGAAGTAGACCGCGCTGCCCGTGAAGTCATCGAAAAAGCTGGTTACGGTGAGTACTTCAACCACCGTCTCGGTCACGGTATCGGTATGGATGTCCACGAATTCCCATCTATCATGGAAAGAAACGACATGGTCATCGAAGAAGGCATGTGCTTCTCTGTTGAACCTGGTATCTATATCCCTGGTAAAGTCGGCGTTCGTATCGAAGACTGTGGTGTTGTTACCAAGGATGGCTTTGACCTCTTTACAAGCACCAGCAAAGATTTGCTTTACTTTGATTAATATTCTTCGAAAATCTTCCCACAATAAAACGCATAATATCAAGGCTTTTCAACACCTGATATTATGCGTTTTTCTGATTTTTAAAACTTTTCTCCAGCCACTTTACTTAATTTTCTTAATACTCTGACTAATCACAAACCCTACAACCATTCCCACGATATTTTGCAGGAAGTTTGGTAGGATTTCTGGTAGGGCTGCCGCCCAGCCATTCATCAAAATTGAACCCAAGGCATAGCCCCCTACCATGACAATCGTTGCCAAGATAAGTCCTAACCACTGAGATTTCCCTTTAAATCCTGCGAAAAATCCCTGCAAGCCATGGTTGATCAAGCTAAAGAACATCCACTGTGGATAGCCTGATAAGAGGTCTATCAAGAAACCTGCTAGACCTCCGACTACAGCCCCCTCTTTACTGCCAAAGTAGAAGGCCGCAAAGAAGATACCCGCATCTAAGAGAGTTAGAATACCTGTCGGTGTCGGGATTTTTAAGAAATAACCTAGAACCACAGAAAGGGCGGTTAATAGAGATAAAAGAGCGATTTTAGTTGTTTTGGTTTGCTTCATATTGTCTTACTCCATATTGATCTGCTTGTGCAATAGCACGGTAAACGAAAGCTTTCGAGCTCTCTACTGCTGGTAAAAGTTCATCCCCTTTAACCAAGTGACTGGCAATGCTTGAGGCAAAAGTACAACCTGCACCAGCATTTTGGCCTTGGATAACGGGATTTTCTAGGACAGTAAAGGTTCGTCCATCATAAAAGACATCCACAGCCTTGTCCTGACTAAGGCGATTTCCTCCCTTGATAATGACTGCTGACGCTCCTAAATCATGCAATTTCTGCGCTGCAGCTTTCATATCTTCCAATGTTTTAATTTCTTGACCAGCCAATAATTCTGCTTCAGGAAGATTTGGCGTAATCACACTGACATGAGGGAAAAAGCGAATCAATTCTTGACAGAGTTCACTGACAGCTACATCGTGCGTTTCCTTGCAGACCAAGACGGGGTCCAATACCACAGGCACTCCTGGACGTTGCTTGATAAAGTCCAAGGCCTTCTCAGCCACGCTGACAGTAGGAAGAAGGCCAATCTTAATCCCCGCAAACTCGACATCACGTAAGCTATTCAACTCATGTTGGAAAATAGTATCATCCGTAGGGAAGACCTCAAAGCCCTTTTCGGTCAAAGCCGTCAAACAAGTCACTGCTACAAAGCCATGCAAACCGTTCAAGGTATAGGTAGCCAAATCAGCTGACAAACCACCACCACTAAAAATATCATTCCCAGAAAGGGCTAAAATACGATTATTCTTCATAACGAATCTCCTTCAAATACAAACCATTTGGTGCCGCCGTTGGACCTGCTAGCTGCCTGTCCTTCTTCTCCAAAATCAAGTCAATCTGCTCAACTGGCATTCGATTATTTCCGATTTTGAGCAGCGTCCCCACCATATTGCGAATCTGCTTATACAAGAAACCATTCCCTGAAAAGCTAAAGGTTAAAAACTGCCCTGTCTCATCAACACTAAGACTAGCTTCTGTAATAGTCCGAACCTTGTCCTCTACACTAGTCCCAGACGCTGTAAACCCGGTGAAATCATGAGTTCCCTCTAGCTTTTTGATTGCCATCTGCATCCGCTCAACATCAAGAGGATAGGGAAAGTGAGTAGCGTAGTGACGACGCATCGGATTCTTAGGACGCCCCCTATCTACTATAAACTCATAGGTCTTGCTATGCTTAGCATAACGACAATGAAAATCATCCGCCACAATCTCAATTGAAATCACATCGATATCTTCTGGAGACTGAGTATCCAGAGCAAAACGGAGTTTTTCCTCATCCATCTGATAGGGCAGATCAAAATGAATAACCTGACCCAGAGCATGGACCCCACTATCTGTCCTACCAGCACCGTGAACAGTGATGGCTTGCCCCTTATTGAGTCTCATTAAGGTTTTTTCGATTTCCTCTTGAACGCTCCGCGCATGAGGCTGGCGCTGAAAACCAGCAAAGGCGTAACCATCATAAGAAATAGTTGCTTTATATCTCGTCATAACTTCTATTTTATCAGGAAATAAAAATGTAAACAAGTTTAAAAACCAATAATTGTCTGGGTACAAAATTTCCAGAAAGAAAAACTTAGGAAATTAATCCTAAGCTCTCTTTTGAAGTGCGTACATAACAAAGATAGAAGTGACAATCAACCAGCAGCCTAGAATGGTGAAGACCAACATACCGTTTTGAGCTACCAAACCAATCGCCCCAAGAATGAAAGGTGTCGTAAAGGCTCCAAAGCTACATCCTAGCACTGCAAATGATGTTGCCTGATTAAGGAGCTTGGCTGGGATTCTTTCAGAAAGAAGCTGAAAGACAGTGGTCAAGGCCACACTGTAAGAAAAACCTGCCACAACACTTCCAACTACCATCACACCCAATGACGGAGACAAGGCAATCACAATTTGCCCCAATCCAAAGGTGATACCTGACCAAAGGAGCAATCTTTCTTTAAATAGAGAGATGAAGAAAGAAAAACTCACACCAGCCAAGATACCAATCAACTGCATGATACTTAAAACCAAGCTCGATAACTGGGCATCTCCTAGACCTCTTTCCACCATCAGACTAGGAATACGAATGGTGATAGCTGTATTGGTGCAGACAACAACTGCTGCTTCGACAGCCAATAGAAAAATCAAGCCTTTCATCTGTCCTGTCAAACGAGTCGTTTCGGCCTCTTTTTTCTTTGTTTCTTTCTTTTCTTCCCCATAAGGGACAAAGAGCAGATAAAGAAACAATACTAAAAATCCTGCACTGTAGGCCAAGAAGGTCACTGTCCATCCCAAGGATAAGAGTTGACCTACCACTAGAGTCAAAATCGATGCCCCGACAACTTCTGCTGATCCGCGAAGACCCAACATCTGGATCCGTGTCTTTCCATGATAGCGTTCGCTAATGATGGAAATGGCCTTGGCATTAATCATTCCAACACCCAAGCCAAATAAAATCCGCATCGCAAAGACAAAGTTGTAATCCTGATACCAGAAAGGGGCTGTCCCCCCAATAGAAAGGATGAGAAGTCCTAGACTAATCTGGAGACGCTCAGGAAACAACCGCTCCAAAAACCCATTTAAAACCAGCATAATCATAATTCCAAAAGAAGGAAGACTGACCAGGAGCTCGATTTGTTCCTTGGGATAGCCTTGATAGTAGTCAAACATGGCTGGCAGAGCACTTGAGATAGAGAAGGAGGTAATCAAAACGAGGGAGAGGGCCAAAATACTAGCCCGTTCTAAATATTGTTTCATGAATTTTCTTTCTGTATATTTCTCACTGTTGATCTTTTTAAAAGGAAGATGGCAAGAAAAGAAGGAGCCCGATTGAACTAGAGACTCCGTCCTAACTTTCCTAATAGGAAGACTATTTTCGCTTGATTTGCTTGATCAGATAGAAGATAAATCCTGCAACCATATACGCCGCAAAAATGATCAAACACCATTTGATGACCACGTCCCAACCCTTGTTCACATTTAAAAAGAAATATGGGAAGGGATTATCCTTGGAATTCGGAATATTGAGTTTTAAGACCAGGCCGTTAAACAAGGCAAAAATCATATAAACCAAGGGCAAGATGGTCCACAAGACTGGATCCCAGATCTTGTATTGCCCCCGTTTATCAAAGAAGAGGGTGTCGGCTAAAAACCAGAGTGGAACGATATAGTGGCAAAGGAAATTTTCCACACGGTAAAAGTCTGTCGCAATCGGAGCAAGCATAAAATGGTAAATCACACAGGTAATCATGATACTCATGGTGACGCCACCCTTGAGACGAAGCAGGGTCGGACTTTGCCAATTTTCACCTGAACGGCTCATCACACGGAGTAGATAGCCCGTGAAAATCATTACCAAGAGATTAGATAGCACCGTGTAGTAAAGGAGCATACCAAAACCACCGTGCTTGGTAATCTCTAAATAAACTCCTGTAAATGCCGCTAAGAACAAGAGCATACGACTATAAAAGATAAATTTGTAGTTCGTTTTCATAGCTAGATTTTCTTAACAAACTCTGACTTCAATTTCATAGCTCCAAAACCATCAATCTTACAGTCGATGTTGTGGTCACCTTCTACGATACGGATATTTTTAACACGAGTTCCTTGTTTCAAATCCTTTGGTGCACCTTTTACTTTCAAATCCTTGATAAGGGTCACAGTATCGCCGTCAGCCAATTTATTTCCGTTGGCATCGATAGCGACAACACCTTCTTCTTCTGCAACTTCAGCAGGATTCCATTCATAGGCACACTCTGGGCAGACCAAGAGATTTCCATCTTCGTAGACATATTCTGAATTACATTTTGGGCAATTTGGTAAATTGTTCATGGGTTCTCCTTATAACATTTCACTATTCTTTGAAAATCAAAATTTCTCGAACAGCAACTATTATACCGTAAAATCCCACTTTTGACAATGTGTCCTAAGTCCAGCAGACAAAAAAGTCATGCAACTTTTTACAGTTACATGACTTTTAAAAGATGATTGGTCATGGGCACTTATCAAGCACCTCATGATAAAAGGGGTAGCAACTATATTTTACAAACCAGGAGCTTGTCCAAGTTCTGCTGCAATCATCCAAACTGTTTTCTCAAGTTCAGCCTTAGCACCAACAAAGATATCGTTTGTAACATCATCGCCTTCTTCATCAGTCACATCCAAAGCTTTTTGGAAAAGAGTGATGAGGTAGCGATAAATAGCTAAAACACGTTCCAAGCTTTCTTCAACATTACGGAATTCTCCTTCTTCTTCTTCGATTTCACTGTGTTGAAGGAATTCTGTCAAAGTTGAGTAAGGTTTGCCACCAAGGGTAATTAAACGTTCGCTGATTTCGTCAAGATAACCATCAAGGCTGTCCATGTATTCATCCATTTTTGGATGCCATACGAGGAAGCCACGGCCACGCATATACCAGTGAACTTGGTGAAGGGCAATGTGAGCCACATACAGGTCTGCTACTGCTTGGTTCAATACTTCTTTTGTTTTTGCTAATGCTACTGGCGCTGTTTTAGATAATGTTGTAACGTCTTTTACTGCTTCTTTTTTCAATTCAACCATATTTCTTACCTCTTTCCTTTTTTTGTAACCATCCTATTAATGGTTACAGTATAAGTATACTACTACCAGAAAACGATAGCAAGAAAAGTGTACTATCTGAGAAAAGTTGTAATAGACTGATAATTTAAGAATAGTCTGGACAGTTTTGATTAGCCGACTTGCTCGGATTTACTTGAAAATTGGCTTTGATACAGGTCATAATAAAACCCTTTTGCTTGGAGCAAGCTTTCATGATTTCCCTGTTCAATAATCTGTCCATCCTTAAGAACGAGAATCTTATCCGCTTCTTGAATGGTAGAGAGACGGTGGGCGATGACAAAGCTGGTTCTTCCCTTCATCAAGCGTTTCATAGCTTTTTGAATCAAGAGTTCCAAACGGGTATCAACAGAGGAAGTCGCTTCATCCAGAATAAGAATTTTAGGATTGGCTAGGAGAGCACGCGCGATGGTCAAGAGTTGTTTTTGCCCGAGGGAAATATTACTTGACTCTTGGTTCATCTCCATGTTGTAACCGCCAGGAAGAGTCCGGATAAAGTGGTCTACATTTGCTGCTTTGGCAGCTTCTATTATTTCCTCGTCACTGGCGTCAAGATTTCCAAAACGTAGGTTTTCTTTGATCGTACCTTCATAAAGCCAAGCATCCTGCAAGACCATCCCAAACTGACGGCGGTAGTCTTGACGTGACAACTGGCGAATATCCTGCCCGTCAACCAAGATTGCGCCTGCTGTGACATCGTAAAAGCGCATAAGCAGATTGATCAAGGTCGTCTTACCAGCTCCAGTAGGACCAACAATCGCCACCATCTCTCCCGGTTGAACTTCCAGATTAAAGTCTCGAATCAATGGTTTGTTTTCAACATACTGGAAGTCAACATGTTGGAAGGTCACCTGACCTGTTAAGGGTTCAAGGATTTCGAGTTCTTCTCCCTTGACTTCCTCTGTCTCATCCAAGATGTCAAAGATACGGTCTAGCGAAGACTTAGCACTTTGCATTTGACCCGCAAGTTGTGTGATGTTTTGGATAGGCTGGCTGACCTGCCAAACGTACTGAACAAAGGCCTGCATATTCCCCACTGTCAAACGGCCCGCAATCACTTGCAAACCACCAAGAACTGCAACGATCAGATAGGTCAAGTCTGATACGGCATGAAGGGCTGGCATCATGAGCCCAGAGATAAAGCTGGCTTTAAAACCAACACGTTGGAGATCGTCTGTAATCTTAGAAAATTCTTTATGAGAAGTTTCCTCACGACCATAGAGTTTCAAGACATTAAAACCTGTAAGATTTTCCTGCACATAGCCATTCATCCGTCCTAAAATAGCCGCCTGCTCTTTAAAATAAGGCTGAGAACGTTTCAGGATGCTTCTGGCACCAAAATAAGTCACTGGAATGGATAGAATCACCACTATAGCCAGTTGAAAGTTCAAGTATAAAACCATTCCCATGACGAGAACAATCGTCAAAACGGCATTGACAATTTGGAGGAAAGACTGTTGAAGAGCATTAGACACTGTCTCAACGTCACTGGTAAAGCGCCCCAACAAATCACCAAATTGGTGTTTGTCAAAGAAAGATACTGGGATACGATTGATTTTCTCGGTCATTTCATTTCGCAGATCCTGAATCATAGACTGGACCGCATTGGTCATGAAATAGTTGGAATAATAAGACCCAAGTTCATACAAGAGACCTCTAAAGAGGTAAATGATTAAAACAGTTCCGATGTAGCCAGTATTGATACGAGCGCCTGCAAGACCATTAGCCATATCTAAGAGATTTTTTGTCAACTCCGTAATGGCTAGCCCCAATACAAAAGGCTCCAAGACACTCATGACTACGCTTAAAACTTTTAGAAAAACTGCAAAAAAGACAGAAAAACGGTAGGCTTTCAAATAGCTCCACAAACGAGCCAAACTAGATTGTGTTTTCATATTTCCTCCTATTCTTCTGTTAGAGATGCATTTTTCAACTGCGACTCAGCAATCTCACGATAGATATCATTGGTTTCCATTAATTCCTCATGGCGACCGCGACCCACGATCTCTCCCTTATCCAGAACGATGATCTGATCCGCATCCATGATGGTTCCGACACGTTGAGCAACAATTAAAACCGTTGCATTTTGAGTGACTTCCTTGAGACGACGACGTAAAATAGCATCCGTACGATAATCCAAGGCTGAGAAAGAATCGTCAAAAATATAGATATCAGGATTCTTTATAACCGCTCTGGCAATTGAGAGACGTTGTTTCTGTCCCCCAGAAAGATTGCTTCCACCTTCAGCTAGATGGGTCGCAAAGCCTTCTTCTCGGCTTTCGATAAAATCTTTGGCTTGCGCCACATCCGCTGCCTGATGTAAATCTTTGTGACTAGCATCTTCCTTCCCATAGCGGATATTTTCAGCGATAGTTCCTGTAAAAAGCAAGGCTTTCTGCGGGATAAAACCAATCTTTTGACGGAGAGACTTGAGGCGGTAATCCCTCACATCGACACCATCAACCTTGATTTTCCCAAGTGTGACATCGTAAAAACGAGGAATCAATTGCACAAGAGAGGACTTGCCCGATCCGGTCGATCCGATAAAGGCAATGGTTTCACCAGGTTTAGCGCTGAACGAAATGTTGTGCAAAACAGGATTTTCCGTCTCACCAGGATAGGCAAAGGTGACATTTTCAAATTCCAAATAGCCGTGGGTTGCTGTCTCTCTGACGCCTCCTTCATTGGGATCAATAGAAATCGGCATATCCATGACTTCTTTCAAACGTTCACTCGAAACCGCTGTACGAGGATACATGGTGAAGAGATTGGATAGGAAAAGGAAGGACAAGAGAGCGTGGAAACTATATTCGATAAAGGCTACTAGGTCCCCAATTTGCAAGCTTCCTTGTTTGATAGGGTCCAGAGCAAACCAGACAATAGCTACAATCATGGCAATGATAATCTGAACAAACAAGGGTTCCGTCAAACCGGTTAGTTTAAACAGACGATTGGAATTAGCTGCATAGACTGCATTTTGTCCTGCAAAGCGTTCCTCTTGAAATTTCTCACGAGCAAAGGCACGAATGACACGGAGTCCCATCAGATTTTCCCTGGCATATTGGTTTATCTTATCTAAGGTAGCCTGCTGTTTCTCTGATAATGGTCGAGTCTTGACCGCTACATAAATGACCACCACAGCCAAGAAAGGTACTGCAAAGGCCACTATCCAAGCTAATGACGGGCTGGTCAGAAAAATCATTAAGATACTAGACAGCATCATCATGGGAGTGATGACACCCAGTTTTAAGGTCTGTTCTGCAAATTGCATGAGAACAAAGGCATCACTGGTAATACGAGTAACCAGTGAAGACACTCCAATCTTTTCATATTCATGATGAGAATACTCTTGTAATTTGGCATAGAGATCATCTCTCATATCCTTGACCATATTGGTTGTCAGCTTACTAGCAGCATAAGCCAAGACTATACGCCCCAAGGTTCCACATAGGATAATCACCAGCATAATTGCAGCCCAAACATACAATTGCTGTTCATTTCCTTTATTCACACCTTCATCAATCATCCGAGCCAGAACAGTTGGCAGTCCAAGATTGACGACAACAAAGAAAACCGCTCCAAAGAAATCCAAGAATAACCACTTGGGGTATTTTTTCAAATAAGACCAAATATAGAGCATAACTCCCCCTTTCATAACTTTTTGATATAGAAAAGAGCGCGCATCTGCACGCCTTTCTTTCCCTAAGGAACTTTCCTAGTCTAGAAAAATCCCTCTTTCACAAGAATGCTCCAAGTAAAAATAAGACAGGCAGTCAAAGTCACTCAGTACTTTTAACTGTCTGTCTGGAATGAGCTAGATTATTTTACAAAATCAAGCAATGCCAAGAAGCTTTCAGCTTCAAGTGACGCACCACCAACAAGGGCACCGTCAACGTCTGGGCAAGCCATGTATGAAGCAACGTTTTCAGGTTTAACAGAACCACCGTATTGAACACGAACTTTGTCCGCAACTTCTTGACCGAAGTCGGCTGCTACAACGTCACGAACAACTTTACACATTTTTTGTGCATCATCTTGTGAAGCTGATTTACCAGTACCGATAGCCCAGATTGGCTCATAAGCGATAACTGTTGAAGCAACTTGTTCAGCTGTCAATCCAGCCAATGCAGCAGATACTTGAGCACCTACGAATTCAGCAGCTTTACCAGCTTCGTAAGTTTCAAGTGACTCACCACAACAGATGATTGGAAGCATACCGTTTGCAAAGATTGCTTTTGCTTTTTTGTTGATATCTTCGTCAGTTTCATGGAAGTAGTCACGACGTTCTGAGTGACCGATCACAACGTAGTCTGTACCGATTTCTTTCAAAACTTGTGGGCTAGTTTCACCAGTGAACGCACCTGCATTTTCAAAGTAGCAGTTTTGAGCAGCAACTTTAAGGTTTGAACCTTTAGCAGCAGCAAGAACAGCTGTCAAATCAACTGCAGGAGCTGCGATACCTGCTTCAACAAGGTCTGATGAAGGAAGTTTTGATGCAACGGCTTCAACGAATGCTTTTGCTTCTTCTGGATTTTTGTTCATTTTCCAGTTACCAGCGATAAATGGTTTACGTGACATTTCACATACCTCTTTTTTCATTTTATTCACTATTATTCTATCATATTTATAAGGAGCTTGCAAACCTTACTCTAATTTTCAAGATTTTTCAAGCGACTAATCTTGCCACAAATTCATGGCATCGAGGAAATCAGCCGAAGCCTGAACTTGTTTGGGATTGTTCGCTTCTCGCTCTGCTCGTTTGGCCTCCACCTGGGCCACAGACTGAATGCCTTCATGGCGCCAGTTTCGTAGGATTGCCTGAATATATTTCCAGTTCGGTTTGCCATTAAAAACCGCCTCTCGGAGAGCTTCTTTTATCAAATCCGCCTTAACTCCATCTTCTTTGACAGTCTTGGAAAGATCTTCGATTTCAAATGGTGTTAATAAGCGACCCAATTCCTGCTGAAAGGTTTCAACCAGATCCTTCAATTGATTTTTGGGGTTTGGGGTAGTCGCAACTGGAGTTTGGGTATCTAACAAGCTATCTAAACGTTCAAAAGCCAGACTAGCATCAAAAATGAGCTCAATTTCCCCATTTAGTTCAATAGTCCGATATTGCAGCAAACCATTTTCAGTCAAATTCGAAATGGATTGGTTGACATCTGCAACCTCTTTCCCAATGATTTCAGCAATCTGACTAGGTGAAACATCTCCTAGGGCAGTAGTATTTTGTAAATAGAAAAATTGCCAGACCAGAAAATCTTCGCTGGAAGGAAAGAGTTCCTTAAAATGCAAGAGCAGGGCACTTGGCAAAACCAAGCTCCCTGTTTTAAAAGCGTCAAAATATGTCATAATTCCTCTTATAAATATCCAAATGCAGCCGCATCATCCTCTACCTTTCTCCAGTCAAAAGGGGTTTCTTGATAAACTGCATAGTTTACCCAATTGCTGAAAAAGAGGGCAGCTGATGAAGACCAACAGAGACAAGGCGTCTCATTTACATCATCATTTTTAAAGTAGTTCTCTGGGATATGCGGGTCGAGTCCCGCCTCATAATCACGAAAATACTCTCTTGCCAAAGTGTCACGATCGTACTCCAAATGACCAAAACTATAAATCTCACGCAGATCTCGACTAGCTAAGATAGAAACCCCAACCTCAGGACCTTCTGACAGAATCTCAAGATTGGTCTTATTTAAGATTTCTTCTTTCAAAATCTCAGTATGACGAGAATGAGGAGCTACATAGCGATCATCAAAACCTCTAAAAAGAAGGTGCCCTTCTTTCAAGGTGTCCTGTGGATAAATTCCTGAGAGTTTCCGATCCATCTGGTTCTTTTCAACGCCATAGCGAACATATAGACCTGCTTGAGCTCCCCAACAGATATGGAGGGTTGAAAAAACATGCGTCTTGGACCATTCGATGACCTGCTTGAATTCCTCCCAGTAGTCCACCTCTTCAAAAGGCAAATGCTCCACTGGTGCTCCTGTGATAATCATTCCATCAAAAAAGTCATCCTTGACCTCTGGAAAGGTCTTATAGAAGGTTTCCATATGTTCGGCACAAGTTGTCTTGGAACGATGTGTTTCCATATATAAGAAATCAATATCTAATTGCAAAGGGGTATTAGCCAAATGCCGTAAGAGTTGAGTTTCTGTCACCATCTTTTGAGGCATGAGATTTAAAATCAAAATCTTCAAGGGGCGAATATCCTGATGAGCGGCCCGTTGGTCGTCCATCACAAAGATATTTTCTGTCCTTAAAATCTCCACAGCTGGTAATTTTTTATCAAGTCGAATCGGCATAATACCCTCCTAACAGTTCTCTATTTCGGGAATGATCTTGTCTGTTTGAAAGCAAAAACCTCCAAATACTTCTTCCCTATATTATACTGTATGAAGATATAGTTTTCAATTATAGTTTTCCTCTAACTAGCTATAGTTAATTTATATAGCAGATGAAGAGAAAACAGCCCCAAGGACTGTTTTTTATTAATAATGCATAAGTACCTTGTAATCGTAATCTCCGATTTTTTCACGGCCCTTAAGCTCATCCAGTTCAATCAAGAAAGCACAACCAGCTACAATTCCACCAAGTCTTTCAATCATCTCAATTGTTGCCTTGACAGTTCCGCCTGTTGCTAAGAGATCATCTACGATGAGAACGCGTTGACCTGGCTTGATTGCATCAGCATGCATGGTCAAGGTATCAATACCATATTCTTTCTCATAGTCAGCAGAAATCACTTCACGTGGCAATTTTCCTGGTTTACGAACGGGTGCAAAGCCAATCCCCAACTCAAAAGCAACTGGGCAGCCAACAATAAATCCACGAGCCTCTGGTCCCACAATCATGTCGATTTTCTTATCAGTTGCATACTGAACAATTTCACGAACAGCGTAGCTATAAGCATTTCCATCTGCCATCAAAGGGCTGATATCACGGAAGGTGATGCCTTCCTTAGGATAATTTTCAATCGTTGCGATATAATCTTTTAAATTCATCTTTTTCTTTCTTTCAAAGTTTTTTACTCTCTATTATACCATATTTTCTGTGAAAGAAGAAGAGGAAAAGCACTATTGCTACAAACCTGATCAATGAACTGATTTTTCTAAAAGGTCATACTCATAAAAAACGAGCACTTTCGTACTCGTCTTCTCTTTTATAAACTACTAATTAAAGTGAGTTTACGTCAACTTTGATACCAACACCTTGAGTAGTTGTGATTGTCAAGTTTGTTACGTAAGTTCCTTTAGCTGTAGCTGGTTTTGATTTTTGGATTGTTTCGTTGAAAGCTTTGAAGTTTTCAACCAATTTTTCAGCTTCAAATGATACTTTACCGATGATTGCTTGAACGTTACCTGCACGGTCAGCACGGTAAGTGATTTTACCACCTTTAGACTCTTCAACTGCTTTAGCAACATCCATTGTTACAGTACCAGTTTTAGGGTTTGGCATCAAGTTACGTGGTCCAAGGACACGTCCAAGACGTCCAACAAGAGCCATCATGTCAGGTGTAGCGATAACTACGTCAAAGTCCAACCAACCGTCGTTGATTTTCGCAACAAGGTCATCTTCACCAACAAAGTCTGCACCAGCAGCTTTTGCTTCTTCAGCTTTTGCACCACGTGCGAAAACAAGAACGCGTGAAGTTTTACCAGTTCCGTTTGGCAATACCATTGCTCCACGGATTTGTTGGTCAGCTTTTTTTACGTCGATGTTCAAGTTGTAAGCAACTTCTACAGTTGCGTCAAATTTTGCAAAGTTAGTTTCTTTTGCAAGTGCTACAGCTTCTTCTACACTGTATGCTTTTGTGCTGTCGATTTTCTCAAGAGCAGCACGAAGTTGTTTGCTTTTTTTAGCCATTTTCTATTCTCCTTGTAAGTGGTTCAATCGATTTTCATCTCCCACGTCACTCCTCGAAATGATGAAGTCTTGCGGGTTTTCAGTCTATTATTTTCCTTTTCCTACTTCGTTCAGTTCCTTTGCTGTACCCAAGTACAAGCCTCGGTCACTTGCCTAGTATGAAAAGCAACTAGTAGACTGCTGTGAGATTTTCTACTGTGTTATTGATTAGTCAACAACAGTGAATCCCATAGAACGAGCAGTACCTTCGATCATACGCATTGCAGACTCAATGTTTGCTGCGTTCAAATCTGGCATCTTAGTTTCTGCAATTTCTTGTACTTGTGCACGAGTAACTGTAGCAACTTTAGTTTTGTTAGGTGTACCTGATCCTTTTTCAACACCTGCAGCTTTTTTCAAAAGAACAGCAGCTGGTGGTGTTTTTGTAACGAAAGTAAATGATTTGTCTTCGTATACTGAGATAACAACTGGAATGATCATACCAGCTTGGTCAGCTGTACGAGCGTTGAACTCTTTTGTGAATCCCATGATGTTGATACCAGCTTGACCAAGAGCAGGTCCAACTGGTGGAGCTGGTGTAGCTTTACCAGCAGGGATTTGCAATTTTACAAGTTTTTCGACTTTTTTAGCCATTTTTAAATCCTCCTTTGTGGTTTTGGCGGTAATTAGAGATTTTTACCTCCCACAAGTATGCTTTACACATACCTTTCCATTATACACTATTTATCTAAAAATGCAAGAGAAAAATTACTTTTTTAATCGACGTAATCTCCGCCTTCAAAGCCATAGTATTCTTCCAAACTAAGGCCACTTGCAGCAATTTCTTTGGCTTCTTTTCCGACGTAGCGAAGATGCCATTCTTCCGCCATGTAGCCAGTCTCTTTTTCCTTGCCTTTGAGATAGCGAACAACAAAGCCATAGTCAGCCGCATGTTCCAAGAGCCACTGGGCCGCCTTTTCTTCAGTAACTAAATCTCCATCTGTCCCAATAAGGTCAAATGCAAGACCTGTTTGGTGTTCACTGTAACCTGGGCGAGCTGAGTAGCGATCAGCAGCTTCCTTACCATCTTGATTCACATAGTCTTGATAAAGTTTGGTTTGAGTTTCATAACTTCTAAAACCACTGTAGTGATCGCTGATTGGGTAGCCAGCTGCTTGCATTGCTGCAATGAGCTTCAGCAACTCTGCTTTAGCTGTTGGATTTTCTCCTGGATTATAGTCTTTTGACAAAGGATAGTGCTTATTAGCTACGACGATTTCATCGTATTTTCCTTGTATACTATAGTGGTCTCCCTTATTCACAACTTCTGCCTTCTTCTGACTAGAGGCTTGGGATTTGCTTCCTACAGTCTCTTCAGATTGGCTAGTTTGTTCCGTTTTTTGAGTGTTTTCTTCATTTTTAGGTTTTTCTTGAGAACATGCTGCTAGGGTTACTGCCAGCAAACCAGATAAAACGATGTATCTTTTTTTCATTTTTTCTTCCTTTCTTATACCAAGTGCTTCTCTAATTCATCGGATAAGGCTTTAATCATTTGTTCCAACTCATGGGATTTCACTTGGCAATCTTCTGCCGCCATTTCTTCCCATGGCACCCACCAGACTGGACCACGGCCATTCAATCCATAACCCCTCATATCACCTGACCGTCTTGGAAAGAGGTGCCAGTGAGCGTGGGCATCTCCATTTCCTAGGAGTTCAATATTCATCTTTTCAGCTTTAAACGTTTTGGCAACAGCTTCTTGGACCAAACTCATTTCCTCTAGAAAACGAAGTTTTTCAGAAGTCTCCATATGGTGGAGTTCTGTGACATGCTCTTTTGCCAGAAATAAGGTATAGCCCTTAAAGTATTGGTGGTCTCCAATAACAACATAGCCTGTCTCTAGTTCTTTTACAAAGTAGGGATTTTCCCCTGCCTTGATCCATTCAATTCTTTGACAAATCAAGCACATATCAGTCTACCAATGCACTCTTGAGATAAGCGTCGACCATACGCTCTGTCGCCACGACCGAATCAATGTGTGTTCGTTCGTAAGAGTGACTGGATTCAATACCAGCTCCAAGGAGGGCATGCTTAACCTCTGCTCCAGCTGACATAGCAGCTGAAGCATCCGAACCATAAAATGGATAGATATCTAGCTTAAATGGAATATCTTGCTCCTTTGCCAAAGCCACTAAATGTTGACGGAAGTCATAGTGATAGGGACCTGAAGCGTCCTTGACACAGATAGATACTGTGTACTCATCCGTCTGCTGATCATCTCCCATTGCCCCCATATCGACAGCTAGATATTCCACCGCTTGAGTTGGAATATTGGAGTTAGCACCGTGACCCACCTCTTCAAAGACTGAAAAGGCAAAATGAGTTGTTATTGGTAATTCAATCCCCTCTTCCTTATAAACACGAAGAAGATTGAGCAAAATCGCTGCGCTGACTTTGTCATCCAAGTGACGTGACTTGATAAAACCAGTCTCTGTCACGACAGTTCGCGGGTCAAAACTGATAAAGTCGCCAACCTCGATGCCCAAGGCGCGGGTTTCTTTTTCATTACTTACTTTTGCATCCAAACGCACTTCCATATTGTCCTGTGTGCGTTCTGCAGTTTCTGCATCCTTGTAGACATGGCAAGAGGTCTGGTGGATGAGGATGGTTCCAGATACCTTTTTACCTGTGCTAGCCACATGAACCGTACAGTTTTCACCTTCGATCATGTTCCAAGGAAAACCACCGATACGGTCCAATTTGAGACGGCCATCCGGTTTGACTGCACGAACAATAGCACCCAGCGTATCCAAATGGGCAGTCACATAGCGGTGTTGTTCATCATTTTGACCTTTAATGGTCACATTGACACCACCCTTGGCTGTACGAACTGGCTGGTATCCAAGCTCTTCTAAAGTATGGACCAAGTAGTCTGAAATCTCACGAGTAAATCCCGTCGGAGATGCAATTGCGGTTAGTTCTTTGATATAGTTTATAGTCTGATTCATTTCTTCACCTCTTTCCTACCATTATAACATTTTTCTAGTCAGACTCCTTCTCAAAAGGAGAAAAACTGTGTTTAGTTGCTTTCACTATAGATCCATGTTATAATACAAATACTTTGATTATGCAAGGAAAGTAATAGATATGAAATCATACTTTAAAGTATCACTAACCCTTGTGGCTTCACTTGTCCTCCTACTCGGATGTTCCAAACAAGCATCTACACCTGCTAGCAGCAGTACCAAAGAAGACAAAACAACTCAGTCAAGCGAGACCAAACAAAGCAGTCAACAATCATCTGAAAAGAAAGATGAGACAGAAACTCACACATTTGTCCACAATAGCAAACCTGGGATTCATTCTACCTTGACTTATACTGTGAAGGGAGATGACGTTGTAAAACAAACTGTTCATAATGTACTTGACCCTGAAAAACTTAATAATACCGCGGAAGGTGTTAAGGAAATTGTTGACGATACTTATAAAGGTTATGAAGGGGTCAAAGGGGTTACACAAAAAGTTGAAATTCAAGACGAAAAAGTTATCCAAAACATCGAGGTTGACATGACTGTCGCGAGTCTTGACGAATTGAAAAAAGCAATGCCGAACGAATATTCTGGTATTGGAAACCGTGTAAGCTTTGCTGCTTCGAAAAAAATGCTTAAAGACGCTGGTTATACCGAACAAACCAACTAATGAGTCGTGCTCATACAAAAAATTCTTGGTCGATGACCAAGAATTTTTTTATTCCATCTCAAAAACATCACTCTCTTGTTTGTTTGGTAGAACCAATGAAAGCAAGATTCCGATAATAGCTGGCACTAGCCATGGAAGAGAGGCAGCTGCAAACGGAAGAGCATTGACGAGATTTGCTAGAAACTCAATCTTAAAAGAACTTCCAAGGACACTTGCAAGAGCAATCGCTGTAACAAGCCCAATAGTTAACTGCATGCCCGGTTTTGATAGGGCGACAAACTTATTAACAATCACGATCATCACAATGGCGATGGTGATTGGGTACAAGATTACTAATACTGGAACCGAGTACTTAATGATTGCATCAAGACCAAGATTTGCAATAGCAAATCCAATCAAGGTAAAGGCAGTTGCATAGGCCTTGTAGCTGATTTGTGGGAAACGACCGTTAAAGAACTCTGCTGTCGACACAATCAAGCCAACTGTCGTTGTGAAGCAGGTTACAGTTACCATAACAGCAAGGAAGAGTTGAGCTGTTGAACCAAAGATTTCCTGAGTTGCTTGCGACAAGATATAAACACCTGGTGTTCCACCCTTCATCGCTTCTGCTGGTACTGGGAAATGATTTCCAAGGAATCCTAAACCAATGTAAAGAGCGCTAAAGGCAAGAGCTACAACAATACCAACCACCCAAATAGTTGAAATATACTCTTTCTTACTGGAGAATCCCAGTTGTTTCAAGGTTTGAACTGCAATCACACTAAAGGCCACCGAGGCAAGGGCATCCAAGGTATTATACCCTTCTAGGAAACCTGTCCCAAAAGCAGAGGATTGATAGGCTGCTGAGGCCGCTTGAGGGCTTGTTCCACCATATTTGAAGGCACCTAGTACAACCAAGATAACGATCAACAAGGCAAAGACTGGCGTTAAAACACGTCCGATTCGATCCAAGATTTTTGATGGATTAAGCGAAATTAGATAGGCTGCTGCAAAATACAACACAGTAAAGATAATCAATCCTAGGCCTTTATTTGCTTCAGACAAGAGGGGGCTAATCCCAACTTCATAAGCTGTTGTGGCAGTACGTGGAATGGCAAAGAAGGGACCAATCGATAGATAGAGGACTGCAAGATAAAGCGTCGCAAACCAAGGTGAGATTTTCTTAGAAATCTCGTGAATGTATCCTTTCGGGTTTAACGTTCCAATAATAAGTGTCAAAACGGCGATACCGACGCCTGAAAAGACAAAACCTGCAATGGCAGGAAGAAAATGTTCTCCAGATAGGGCACCTAGAGAAGGCGGAAAAATCAAGTTCCCCGCACCAAAAAATATTCCAAACAGGAGCAAACCTGTTAGGGCACCTTTTTTAGCCATAAAGAATCTCCTTCATATTTCTAAAATACTGACCTAGTATATCACGAATAAGAGTATGAAAAAAGCATCACGAAGTAAATATTGAATGTTTTCAATATTTTTAAAAATAAGAATTATCTAAAAACAAACCCCTTACTCAGTTGGAGCCGAGCAAGGGAAAACTAGGATCTATCGCCATATAGGTTTAAAGATTTTCAAAGGCCGTCATTCCACCTTGGACATTGATAACGTCATAACCCTTTTCAGCTAGAAATTGACAAGCACGCGCTGACCTCATCCCAGATTTACAAATGACATAATGCAAGAGGTCCTTGTCCAACTGATCATAAGTATCAGCCAATTGACTAAGCGGTAAGTTGTGGGCACCTTCTAAATGAAGCGTCTCGAACTCTTCTACTTCTCTCACGTCTAAGACTGAAAGGGATTCTTTCTGATAGAGCTGGTAAAATTCATCGAAGGCTATTTCTTTCATTCTTTTTCTCCTAATACTCTTCGAAAATCAAATTCAAACCACGTCAGCGTCGCCTTACCGTAGGTATGGTTACTGACTTCGTCAGTTCTATCCACAACCTCAAAGCTGTACTTTGAGCAGCCTGCGGCTAGCTTCCTAGTTTGCTCTTTGATTTTCATTGACTATAAAATCGTTTTAATTCTTTTTTTCAAATCTGGCACCACTTCTGACTCAAACCAAGGATTTTTAGCCATCCAGATTTGATTTCGTGGTGAGGGATGAACTAGTGGAAAATAGGTCGGCAAGTAGTTCTGGTAATGTTTTACCCTTTCTGTGACCTTGCCGCTAATTTTCTCATGTAAACAATAGGCTTGGGCATATTGCCCAATCAAAAGTGTCAATTCAATATTTGGACATTCCTTGAGGAGTTGCGGATGCCATTTTTCGGCAAAGCCTTTACGGGGTGGAAGGTCGCCCGATTTTCCATGTCCTGGGAAATAAAAGTCCATGGGAATAACTGCAAATAGGCCCGAATTGTAAAAGGTGTCTTCGTCTACACCTAACCAATCTCGCAAGCGATCACCACTCTTATCCTTCCAATAAATTCCAGCTTCTTGCGTTTTAAACCCCGGAGCTTGACCGACAATATTGATGCGAGCAGTTTTTGGCGCCGCAAAGAGAGGTTCGATTCCGCGTTCTGTGTAGCTGGCATTCTGCGGATCCGCCATAATGGCTTGCTTGATTCTTTCGATTTGAGACATCTGTTTTCCCTCCAAAAAGAAGTCTAAGCATAAAATCTCAGACTTCTATCGTTTTATTTGATCAATTCATAAATAGCTTCTGCATAGATTGCTGCTGCTCGGAAGAGATCGTCCAAGGCGATAAATTCGTTGGCTTGGTGCATGGTATCAATTGAGTCTGGGAACATCGCACCGTAGGCAACCCCACGTTCCAGCAAACGACCAAAGGTACCACCACCGATGACTTGTTCATGACCTTGGAGACCAGTTTGTTTTTCATAGACATTCAACAAGGTTTGCACAAGTGGATCTTCCATCGGTACATAGTGAGGTGTATGACCATGTTCAGAAAGGCTAACAGAAGCAACTGGCAAGGTCTCAAGGATTGACTTGATCTGCTCTGGGCTTGTTCCTTTTGGATAACGGAAGTTGAGGGCAATGGTATTGTCAGCACTTGCTTCGTCAAAGCGGAAGACACCCGCATTCATAGAAAGGGAACCCATCTTTTCATCCACATGAGCAACCTTGAGATTTTCACCCTCATGGTCGTTCAAAAGAATCTTACCAGCGATGTCGAGGTAGTCTTTGGCAGATCCTGCAAAGTCAAACTGACTGAGAAAAAGGGCAAGGTAGGTCGCACCATTGACACCTGATGCAGGCATAGCACCATGAGCTGATTTACCAATGATGGTCACCTTGTACTGACCGTTTTCTTCTTGGAGTTCTCCTCTAAGTTTGTGCTCTGCAACAAAGGCATCTAGTTTAGCTTGCAAGTCAGCCAAGTCACCTGAAACAACTGCTGTCGCTGATTCAGGTACCATGTTTTCACGTAAACCACCTGTGAAGCTGTGAAGATGGGCAACACCTGTATTTTCACCTGCAAAGTGAAGGTATTCTGTGATATTTCCTTTTTCACCATTAATGATAGGGAATTCAGCGTCTGGAGAGAAGCCAAAGTCTGGTTTTGCAAGTCCTACATGTTCAAAGTAGTAGTCCATGTCTGCCCAGCCTGATTCTTCGTCTGTTCCGACGATGAAGCGAACTTTCTTAGAAGTTGGAAGACCCAATTCTTTGATAATTTTCAAACCATAGTAACAAGCTGTTGTAGGTCCCTTGTCATCTGAAGCCCCACGCGCATAAAGACGACCGTCTTTGATAGTTGGTGTATAAGGGTCCGTGTCCCAACCGCTACCAGCTGGCACTACATCCATGTGAGCAAAGATTCCGAGAACTTCTTCTCCTTCACCAAACTCAAAATGTCCTGCGTAGTTATCAACATTTTTAGTTGGATAGCCATCACGGTCTGCGATTTCAAGGAATTTTTCCAAGGCTTTTACTGGACCAGGTCCAAATGGATGCTGCACATCTGCCTTGCTATCATCACGTTCTGAGTTGATTTCCAAAAGGCTAAACAAGTCAGCCAAGAGGTCTTCTTTGCGTTTTTCTACTTCTGCTGTAAAATCAATTGTTGTCATTTTTTCTTCCTTCTATCTTTTCTCGATGATTTCATCTACTGGCAAGCGGTAGCTTGGTTCCAATTTTTCGTCTGTGTAACCTACCGTAATCAAGAGTTCTGGGCGGAAACGGTCTTCGATGTTCAAAACCTCATTGGCTTTTGATTTATCAAAACCAAGGATAATGTTTGAACCAATTCCCTGGTCAGTCAGTGCAAGAACCAAGTTCATAGCTACTAGTCCTGCATTAAGAGCCAAGTAGTCGCTGACTTGTTGTTCACTGTAACGCGCAAACTCGGCAGGCAAATTTTTCATAAAGTATTGAAGTTGCTCTTCTGAGAAATTCTTTGCACCACCAACACGGGCAATCTTGCGGGCACGTTTAGCAAGGTCCGTATCTGTAAACAAGGCAATGGTTACAGGTGCTGATGACACCTGCTCAAAGTTCGAACCGTATGCCAATTTTGCCAATTCAGCATTTTTCTCACGAACGACTACAAACTTCCATGGCTGGCTGTTATGGGCACTTGGGGCTAAGGTTGCGATTTCAATAGCCGTACGTACATCTTTGGGATCCACCGGCTTATCAGTGAAATGTTTGGTTGCATGACGTTTTTTATTTAATTCAAGAAATTTCATGATCGATTTCCTTTTCTAATTCTACTGCTTCCATTTTACCATATTTTGAAAGAGCTTGCAGGGATTTTTTATAGAGTTAGTACTTCTTTCAAACTCACTGCTATTAATTTGGAGCTATTTAAGTAGGTATTGCTTTAGATTTGAGGCAATCAAAAAGCAGGTGATCGAACACCTACTTTCTCATATTATTGACCAGATGTGTATGGAGCAACTGCTTTATAAGCCGCTTCCAGCGCTTTCCTCATTGCGTCACGTCCAGTTTTCAACTGTTGAACAAATAGAGTACGCGTTTGTTCTGGCACTACTGTATCATCAGAACCAATACTTGAAAGGCTTTCGTTAAATGACTCTCTTACAGTCTCCATAGACTTAAGCGCTGGTTCAACTTGGGCGTTATATGCTTCTTTTCCACTCTCTGGAATTTTTTCCCCAATTTCAACTGCATGCTTTTTATAATTGTCGACTAGTTTACCAAAGACTTTCTTCACATCTCCAACAGTTTTAGCATTGTCAATTTCTTCATCGGTGATCAAAACAACCTCATTATTTTCTGTCTTTGAACTAGACGTTGTTGATGAAGTCTCTGAAGAAGAAGTTTGTTCTACAGAGCTTGAAGTCTTAGTCGAAGAATCAGACGTTGTTTTCCCTGAACATGCTGCTAAAACAATAACAGATAAAAGAGCCATACTGGCTGTAATAATTTTCTTCATAATGTTCTCCTTTATATTAAGAACTGAGTCCATTTTATAACAAAATAATTTCAATGTCAAACTTTAGTTAAGCCATCTTTTCTTCCTTATCGTCTGACTCTTTTCTAAGCGATTCGACTACAAACCTCACTTCAAAATATGGGCTACCCGCTTTATTTCTAACTTTGCAGAAAATCAAAATAATCTTTTACCTCCTCTACATACCCATGCTTTTCAATTAAACTAGCTAAGAGTTCCAAATTGTGCCCCTGATAGTTGTCTTCTCGTCGTAGCTCTTCATACATTTCGATAAAGGGAAGCCCCTTGGACTTGGCCAATTCTAACTCCGCTTCATAGTCATAAGCGACTTTACGAAATAGGATATTTACCAATTCCCCATCTTCCACTTCTATCACGGCATACTGGGCACGGTGATTTTTTAACGCCTCCCAATCAAAATAGGGCATGCCAATCGTACCTGGATTGATGATTTGTTGCCCTTGGCTTCCATAACGAAGCAACTGCTTGTGGACATGACCATAGACTGCCACGTCCGTTTCCTCATCTAGGAGTTGGTCAAATTTCTCTGTATCATTCTCAACTAGCAAGTCACCACCATAGTTCTTATTTGGCAAATTATGAGAGAGAGAAAAGCGCAGTCCGTCAACTTCTTTCTTTTCTAGCATAGGTAAGTTTCGTAGCCAGACAATCGTTTCAGGATCCATTCGCTCCATCAAAAACTGGGTCATACGTAAGAGCTGGACTTCCTGTGGGTCTTCTAAGCCATATTGCCCATCTAAAGCCTCTAAGACACAATCATCCCAATTGCCTCGAACACTTGCTGTGATAGGAAGGTCCTTTAGCAAGTCAATCAAGTCATTTGCACCTGGACCAGGAAGAAAAATATCTCCCATAAGCCAATATTCACTGGCTCCTTGAATTTTAGCATCTGCAATCACCGCTTCTAGCGCTGTCACATTGCCATGAATATCTGATAAAATTGCGATTTTATGGTTCATGATGATTTCCTTCCGTTTGGTAATCTACTCTTTCTTCTTCTACTTGAGCCAACTCCACTTCTTCCTGAGGGTTCAACTTTCTCTGAACAGCTTCTGCGACTGCCCTTGGTACCCCAACTCCGACAATCTCATCCACACTAGCTTCCTTGATTTTAGTGAGAGACTTAAAATGCTTCATGAGATTCTGCTTGCGTTTGGGTCCCAGACCGTCAATCCCATCCAATTGTGATGAAAAGGAGTTTTTGGAGCGCAGTTGGCGGTGGAAAGTGATAGCAAAGCGGTGCACCTCATCCTGGATGCGTTGGAGGAGGAAAAATTCCTGAGAATTTCGTGATAACTCCACCACCTCAAGCGGATCACCAAAGAGTAGCTCATGGGTTTGGTGCTTGTCATTTTTTTGCAGCCCAGCAATGGGAATGTCCAAGCCCAGCTCCTCTTGAATGACTTGCTTAGCGATATTGACTTGACCTTGTCCCCCATCAATGACAATCAAATCTGGCGGGGTTAAACCTTCTCGTTGTACTCGACCATAACGTCTGCGAATGACTTCACGCATACTGGCATAATCGTCTGGACCGACAACCGTTTTTATCTTGTACTTACGGTAATCCTTCTTACTCGGTTTACCGTTGACAAAGACCACCATGGCTGAAACAGGGCTAGTTCCCATGATATTAGAGTTATCAAAGGACTCGATACGTACTGGGGTCGGGATTTGGAGCAAGCGTCCTAGATTTTCAATAGCCCCTTGGGTCTTTTTGACAGATTTTTCTAGCAGATTGAACTTCTGCTCCAGACTAACACGGGCATTTTTTATGGCTAGATTGACCAGTTGTTTTTTCTCACCACGCTGAGGTTTGAGAATCTTGGTATCCACCAAGGCCTTAACGGCTTCTTCATCGATATCTTGCGGAATCAGCACCTCATTGGGAACCAGGTGGGATTTTTCTTGATAGAATTGTCCCACATAGGTCAAGAAGTCCTCATCCGGATCATTGTAGTAAGGGAAGAGGTTGACGTCCCGCTCAATGAGCTTGCCTTGACGAACAAAGAAAACCTGGACACACATCCAGCCCTTATCCACATAGTAACCAAAGACGTCCCGATTTTGCAAATCTTTAGCCATGACCCGTTGTTTGGTCCGAAGTGTTCCAATGGCCTGAATCAGGTCACGATATTCCGCCGCACGTTCAAACTCCATACTTTGAGCTGCCTTTGCCATCTTGCCCTTGAGGTCATCGATAATTTTGTCATCCTGTCCTTTTAGGAAATCAGAAACCTCCTGAGCCCTGGACTGGAAATAGGCCTCATCTTTCTTACAGATTGTGTGAGCCATACATTGGCCGATATGGTAATAAAAACAGACTTTAGACGGCGGATTGGTACACTTACGAAAAGGAAAAATCCGATCCAGTAGTCTCTTGATTTCATTGGCTGCCCCCACGTCTGGATAAGGGCCAAAGTAGAGTCCTCCGTCCTTCTTGACCTGACGGGTGATAATCAAACGAGGATAACGCTCATTGGTGATTTTGATGAAAGGATAGGACTTGTCGTCCTTGAGCATGATATTGTATTTAGGCTTATTCTCCTTGATCAGGTTGATTTCTAGGAGAAGCGCCTCAATATTAGACTCAGTGACGATAAATTCAAAATCCACAATTTCAGACACCAAGGCCTCTGTCTTGGTATCGTGACTTCCACGGAAATAGGACCGCACGCGGTTACGCAGATTTTTAGCCTTTCCTACATAGATAATAGTGCCATTTTTATCCTTGTGAATGTAACAACCAGGGCTGGTTGGTAAGAGCTCTAGTTTTGATTTGATCAAGTTGTTCATAGTTCCATTATAGCAAAAAGGCCGTAACAGGACGAACAAAAAGCCCCACCAACCGCTTAATGGAGGAGCTTTAATTTCTTTTCGGATTGCACCGACTTCATCTAGTCGCTACTGGTATAGAGTTCTTGAACAGCCGTCACATCCCGAGGCTGAATTCCATAGTAGGAACCTGCCGGCTGCATGACAGAAGTCTCGTTGGTGTGATCCAATCCGATGGCATGTCCCAGCTCGTGCTCCGCCGTGTGCACGATTCGTTCATAAGAGTAACCATAGTTTGGATTGGATAGATAATAGTGATTCAGGCGAACCGTTACAGATATAAATTGTTTGGTTAACAAATTGGTTTGACTCTCGGCTTGACCTGCTACAGCGGTCGATCCATCATTCATCTCACTTGCCACAATATCTGCCTGGCTAGGATCCGCAACCACCTCAAAGGTAAAGGCTCCCGTTTGATTCCAGTTTTTTATGGCTTCTGCATAGGCGCCTTGGAAGGTCTCATCCATTTGAGGCTCAATATAGATACGAGCTGAGGCCTGAGCCCACTTGCCTTCTGCATGTCGGTGACTGTCTGTCTGAGACAAGACTTCCAGCGTTCCCGTCTCCTTCCATTGATTCCAGCCACCTTGACCAATCTTGCTCATTTTTTCAACCTGATTGACCGCAGAATGAAAATCACCAGACAGGTACCAAAGCACTCCAAAGGCAATGAGAAGTAGAATGACCACAGTCCAAACCAGACGCCAGAAGAAACGCCAAATTCCCAAAAGAAATCGGAACAATAATCGAATAATCCAGAACATGACACTCCACCTTTCATAAAAATAAGAACCTATCTTGAAATCACATTCTCCTTGATCAAGATAGATTCTCCATTTTACTGAAGAAAGCTGAAAGAAACCTAAAACTAAGATAAGCGCTCTTCCAAGGCAAAGTCAATTGGTAGAGTAGCCAAAAAACGCTCCAATTGTTTTTCCCAGTAGTACCACTCGTGCTTACCTGGACTATGACTATAGGTCACCTCAAAACCAAGTTTTTTGAGGTTTTTCACTGCGAGATTATTGGCAGAGTAGAGATAGTCTTGCTCCCCACACCAAGCCCATAGTTTGGTCTTTTTATCGGATTTTGCAGCCATGCTTTCAAGCGAATGAGGGCTAGCTGTCCAGTCTTTAATCTCTCCAAAAACTCCTCGCCAGTAGGCAAGTGATCCCAGATCCTGACTTTCAGGAGAAAATTCTTGAAAACTGAGCGCACCAGAAAAACTAGCCGCATGAGAAAAACTAGCCGCATGAGAAAAACGATTTGTCGATAGAGCGAGTTTGAAGGAACCATATCCTCCCATGGAAAGGCCTGCTAAAAAGGTCTTTTCTCGCTTGCTGGTCATATTGGGGAAGAAACGTTTCATGACTTGGGGGAGTTCTTCTGCTAGAGCAGTATAGTAGTTATAGCCATACTGAGTATCTGTGTACCAGCCATTATTTGTATTGGGCATAATGACAATAAGATTGGTTCCGCGCAACAAGCGTTCGACATTGGTACGTTTGAGCCAGCTATTTTGGTTTCCTGACATTCCGTGCAAAAGATAAAGGACAGGAATATCTGTGCAATCTGATTCAGTCACCCGACTAGCATCTGGATAGAGTACGGTGACGCCCCACTCCATATCCAAAACTTTTGAGTAATACTCAATATTCATAACTGCCATGGTTGTCTCCTTTTACTATTCTATAAGAAAAAGCCGAATATCGACTTTTTCCGTAGGTATTCTGCTTATTATTTAGCTTCCATCACGACTGGCAAGATTGCTGGGCGACGTTTGGTTTGATCAAAGAGGTACTTGGTCAAATTGTCACGAACCTTCCCTTTGAGATCTGCCCAGTCAAAGTCATCACCTTGAAGATACTCTTCTACCGTTTGGTTAATCAATTCGGAACTTTCACGGAGAATGTCGCGACTCTTCTTAAGGTAGATAAATCCACGCGTGTGAACACGAGCCTTAGCCACAATCTTCTTCTCACGACGGTTAACAGTAATAGCCACGATAAAGATTCCATCCTCTGACAAGACCTTACGGTCGCGAAGAACGACATTCCCAACATCACCAATGGCATTTCCATCAATCATGACATCGCCTGCAGAAACTGCTCCAGCTGGGACGAAGTCTCCATGTTCATAGGACATGATCGTTCCCTTTTTAGGGATGAAAATGCGCTCTGGCAACATTCCAACTGCCATGGCAGCCTTGGCATGCGCATCCAACTCACGGTACTCCCCTTGGACAGGGAAGAGATATTTCGGTTGCAAAAGATTGATCATCAACTGCAAATCACGCGCATTTCCGTGTCCTGATACTCGCAAACTCTGGGTAATGAGTTTTACCACACCACCAGCTTGGTAAATCATATTTTCAACGCGAGCTACAACTGCTTCTTTGGCGGTGGATGGAGTTGTTACAATATAAACCAAGTCCCCATCCTTGATTTCTACATAACGGTGGCGCCCAACGGACATCTTGCGAAGTCCATTGATGGGTTCACCCATACGACCTGTCTCTAGAATAATCAACTCATGGTCTTCGAAACGAGACATTTCTTTTGGTTTGATCAAGAGGCTTTCATTAGCTAGGGATAATTTTTTGAGACGAATCGCTGTACGGACGATATTTTCAACATCAAATCCAGTCAAAACGACTCGGCGACCAGTATCCGCAGCCGCATCAAAAACCTGCTGGATACGAGAAAGGTTGCTGGCAACCGCTGCAACGATGATACGGCCGTCCCAGTCAGCGATAGTTTGGGTAATTTCATCCCCAACTTCACTCTCGCTCGCCACCTGGATATTGCTGTCTGCATTTGCAGAATCACTGAGAAGTGCCAAGACACCGTCACGACCGATTTCGGCTAAACGCGCAAAATCCGTCGCATAGGATTCACTAGCCGTCTGGTCAAATTTGAAGTCGCCTGTATAAACAATGTTCCCTTTTGGTGTTTTTAACACAACTCCCAGACTCTCTGGGATAGAGTGAGTCGTACGGAAGAAGGAAACAACCGTTCCCCCAAAGTCAATCTCCGTGTTTTCATCAATGATATGGAAGTCATTGAATTTCTTAACCGTATCATTTCCTTTGACAAAGAGTTTGGCCAACTCAATGGTCAACTCAGAGCCAAACACAGGCACCTTAGCCTCTGCCAAGAGATAAGGCAGGGCACCAATGGCATCCGCATGCCCGTGGGTCAAGAAGACACCAGCGATACGGTCGCTATTTTCAAAAAGGTAGTCCATGTTTGGAATGACGACATCAACCCCTAGTTGTTCATTTTCAGGGTATTTAAGCCCTGCATCCAAAACAAAGATAGATTCATCGATTTCAGCGATGTACATATTTTTTCCATTTTCTCGTACACCACCTAGTGTTGTTAAACTGATATTACTCATTTTCCCTCCGAAACTTAATTATCTTGATTATAGGGTAGGTTTACCCTCTTATTCTAAAAGTTCTAAAACTTTCAGCCGAATCTTTTCCTACCATTATACCATTTTTTTGATGATTTTCAAAATGAAGATTTGTTTTCAAAAAAGAGCTGGTTGCCCAACTCTTTCCTAACTTCTACTATTTTTCCATTAAAAAGTTATACATTTCTTGCACTGTACCCAGCGCCATCATTTCTTGGTCTTTAACGGTCTGTTTGAGATTTTGGTAAATCTGACTTTCACCAATTTCCCTTTTCGGCGCTTCCTTATTGACTGTCATCACACCATCTTTGATTGTCACAAAGCACAGTTCTTCAAAGACTTGGATCATCTTGACCAGCAAAATTTGTTGGATATTGAGATAAGCCGCTAAATCTTTCAACTTGTAGCGAATATCAAACTCTGGGAACTGGTAAATAGTCTTGTACAATTTAGCAAACTGCTCTCTAGTCCCATAACCTGTCAGATAGTAGGCCTTGTCGATGTCGTTTTTGAAATAGACAGCAGAGAAATGTTGTTCCTGAAAAATGGTCTTCAGCAGGGTCATATCCTCAGGAATTGTTTTCACAACAACCGCGTCACTAGTCGCTAGATCTGGCAACTCACCAGAAAAATCCAAGACTGGAACCCCTTCTGGCAAGACTGCATTCTTCCCACGAATGTTAAAGAGTTGAATACCCTCCACACGCGCATCCACCATCATCAACTGGAGGGCAGTTTGACCATTCCATTGATTGACAGACAAGGTAACTGCCAACTCTAGGTTTTTTGTTTGAGCAAACTCTGTCGCCCATCTACCTTGTCCAAAGGCCACCACTTCAAAAGTCGCCTCACCCTTGGAAATTTTCAGCTTGAGATGGGCATTGCCTGCCCCCATGGTACGGGCACTTTCGACCTGAAAATCCTTGATATAAAAGACAGGTTTCTGATTGTCCATCCCAAAAGGTGCCAAGCGCTCAAAGTTCTTGACTGTTTCAAGACTCAAAGTCTCCAAATCCAGTTCTTCATCTAGATTTAACTTGTTCTTGCCACCAGCATCTGCACCTTTTTCACGGATATAGTCTTCCAAAACCTGAGACAAATCTGTGATTTTTTCCACTTCCAGCGTCATTCCTGCTGCACCAGCATGGCCTCCAAAGGCTATGAAGAGATCTCGATGGGGATCCAAGGCTTCAAAAATATCGACCGCTTCCACACTACGAGCACTACCCTTGGCACGACCTTCTTCTATATTAAGAACGATAACTGTCTGCCCTAGTTCTTCCAACAAACGACCAGCAACGATACCCAGAACGCCAGGATTCCAGCCTTCCTTGGCCAAAACCTGGACCTTCTTCTCAGGATCCACCATGGTCTTAGCTTCTTCATAGATTGACTGAACAATTTCCTTGCGCTCTTCGTTTTTCTGATGAATCATGAGGGCAATCTCATGTGCTTCCTCATCGTCAAACCCAGTCAGCAAATCAATGGCAGGGTTGGGATCATCCAATCGCCCCAAGGCATTTAAACGAGGGGCAATCTGGAATCCAACCGTTTCTTCTGTCACTTCATTCGCAGCAATCCCAGCCATGTCTAGCATTTCTTGCAGACCGATGCGCTGGGTATGTCCCAACATTTCCAGACCATATTGAACCAAAATACGGTTTTCATCTGTCAAGCTCACCATATCTGCAATGGTACCGATAGCGACCAAATCAAGCAATTCCACTTGCACTTCTTCTAAAAGAGCGCAAGCTAGCTTGAAAGCCACTCCGCATCCGGCCAAATATTTGAAAGGATAGTCCGCATCTGGATGCTCAGGATGGACAATAGCATAGGCATCGGGCAGAGTTTCAGGCATGGAATGGTGGTCGGTCACAATGACGTCCACTCCCATAGACTGGGCCAGTTCAATGGCCTCATGACCTGCAACCCCATTGTCCACTGTCACAATCAGGGAAATTCCCTCTTGCTCGATAAAGTATTTATAGACACTGGCATTGGGACCATAGCCATCGGTAAAACGATTGGGGAGGTAAACACGGCACTCGGCGCCAAGCTGTTCCAAACTTTCCTTCACAATCGAAGCTGAAGTCATACCATCCGCATCGTAGTCTCCATAGATGAGAATGTTTTCCCCTTCTTCAATGGCCTGACGAATCCGTTCCACTGCCTTATCCATATCATGGAGTAGATAAGGGTCATGCAAGTCCTCCAAGGAAGGTTCTAAAAACTTCTTCAGACTTTCTTCATCCTGAATTCCTCTTTCAAATAATAACCGAGCCACCTCAGGACCCAGTCCAGCCTTCTTGGCTATCTTTGTAAAATCCGCATCTTCAACCTGCGGGGCAAACTGCCATTCATAAGTAGGAGTTATCAAAAAAACATCCACTCTTTCTAAGAATTCTATCGTTTCATTATAACATGATTTAGGCATTTTCTCTATCCAGATTGCTTTTTTATAACATTTTAGTGATTTTTTTTAGATATGATTTGACAAGAACATTCTTTTGGTGTAGAATCATGTTATAAAATCTAACACAAAGGAGATTCCTTATGGCTTTAGTAGAATTTGAACACGTCGAAAAATATTACGGAGACTACCACGCACTCCGCGACATCAATCTCCGTTTTGAAAAAGGACAAGTCGTTGTCCTACTCGGACCATCTGGTTCTGGGAAATCCACTCTTATCCGTACGATCAATGGTTTGGAGGCTGTTGACAAAGGAAGTCTCCTGGTCAATGGACACCAAGTAGCAGGTGCCAGTCAGAAAGATTTGGTACCGCTTCGCAAGGAAGTCGGCATGGTTTTCCAGCATTTCAACCTCTATCCACATAAAACAGTGTTAGAAAACGTGACACTTGCGCCCGTTAAAGTTCTAGGAATTGATAAAAAAGAAGCTGAAAAAACAGCCCAAAAATATCTGGAATTTGTAAATATGTGGGACAAGAAAGATTCTTATCCGGCCATGCTATCTGGTGGACAAAAACAGCGGATTGCCATTGCTCGTGGTCTTGCCATGCATCCGGAACTCCTCCTCTTTGATGAGCCAACATCTGCTCTTGATCCTGAGACTATCGGAGATGTTCTAGCCGTTATGCAAAAACTGGCGCATGACGGGATGAATATGATCATCGTTACCCACGAAATGGGCTTTGCTCGAGAGGTTGCGGACCGCATCATCTTTATGGCAGACGGAGAAGTTTTAGTAGATACGACAGATGTCGATGACTTTTTTGACAACCCAAGCGAACCTCGTGCCCAACAATTCCTCAGCAAAATTATCAACCACGAAAGTGACAAAGTCAAATAAGGAGGCGCCTATGAAAAAGAAATTCTTTTTATCCGCATTATTGATTAGCCTTTTCAGCCTCGCTGCTTCAAAACCAGTACAGGCTGATACTAGTGTCGCAGACATTCAAAAAAGAGGCGAACTGGTTGTCGGTGTCAAACAAGACGTTCCCAATTTTGGCTACAAGGACCCCAAGACAGGGACCTATTCTGGTATCGAAACCGACTTAGCCAAGATGATTGCAGACGAACTCAAAGTCAAGATTCGCTACGTTCCTGTTACCGCTCAAACCCGCGGACCACTACTAGACAACGAACAGGTCGATATGGATATCGCAACTTTCACCATCACAGATGAACGTAAAAAACTATACAACTTCACCAGTCCCTACTATACGGATGCTTCTGGTTTTTTGGTCAATAAATCCGCCAACATCAAAAGCATTGAGGACCTAAACGGAAAAACGATTGGGGTTGCCCAAGGTTCCATCACCCAGCGCTTAATTACTGAACTGGGTAAAAAGAAAGGTCTAACCTTTAAATTCGTCGAACTTGGTTCCTACCCAGAATTGATTACTTCCCTTCACGCTCACCGTATTGATGCCTTTTCCGTGGACCGCTCTATCCTGTCTGGCTACATTAGTAAACGGACAGAACTACTAGATGATAGTTTTAAGCCATCTGACTACGGTATCGTCACCAAGAAATCGAACACGGAGCTAAACGATTATCTTGATAACTTGGTCACTAAATGGAGCAAGGACGGCAGTCTTCAAAAACTCTATGACCGTTACAAGCTCAAACCATCTAGCCACACAGCAGATTAAGGAGGACACCCCATGACAGATTTATCATCTTGGACAGCCTATTTTCAGGATTTTGGACAATTTTTCAATGGTTTCCTCTTCACCCTTGCCCTAGCAATCGGATCCTTTATCCTCGCCATGGTTTTAGGTGTCTTCTTTGGAGCCATATCAACCAGCAAACGTCCTATTTTGCGTATTTTAGCTCGCATCTTTGTGGAATTTTATCAAAACACTCCCCTCTTGGTGCAGTTTGTCATTGTCTTTTATGGTTTGCCTCTTATCAGTGACCATACCATCATGATTCCGATTTATTGGACAGCTGTTCTCTGCGTGGGACTCTATCACGGCGCTTATATCGCTGAGGTTATTCGTTCAGGGATTCAATCTATCCCTAGCGGTCAAATGGAGGCAGCCTTGTCGCAAGGTTTTACTTATATCAGTGCCATGCGCTTGATTATCTTGCCTCAGGCCTTCCGTATCATTCTCCCACCTTTGACCAACCAAATCGTTAACCTCATCAAGAACACCTCTACAGTTGCCATCATCTCTGGAGTGGACTTGATGTTTGTGACCAAATCTTGGTCGGCTCTCAACGGAAACTATATCCCAGCCTTTTTAGGTGCTGCTCTTCTCTACTTTGCCCTATGCTTCCCTGTTGCCCAGTTTGGTCGCAAGATGGAGCAAGCCAACAAAAAAGCCTATTCACTTTAGGAGGTTACTATGGAATCTATTTTAGAAGTTTTGACCCCAGATAACCTAATCTTTATCTTTAAAGGATTTGGCTTGACCCTCTACATTTCTCTGATTGCTATCGTCCTCTCGACCCTTATCGGAACAGTGCTAGCCGTCATGAGAAATGGGAAAAATCCTGTCTTGCGGATCATCTCCAGCATTTATATTGAGTTTGTACGTAACGTTCCCAACCTCCTCTGGATTTTCACCATCTTTTTGGTGTTTAAGATGAAGTCCACACCAGCAGGTATCACTGCCTTTACCCTCTTTACTTCAGCAGCTCTGGCTGAGATTATCCGAGGTGGCCTCAATGCCGTGGACAAGGGCCAGTACGAAGCGGGAATGTCGCAAGGATTCACCTCTGCGCAAATCCTCTACTACATCATTCTCCCACAAGCGATCCGTAAAATGCTACCAGCTATCATTTCTCAGTTTGTAACTGTGATCAAGGATACCAGCCTTCTCTACTCTGTTATCGCCCTACAAGAACTCTTTGGCGCCAGCCAAATTCTCATGGGCCGTTATTTCGAACCAGAGCAGGTCTTCAGTCTTTATATCCTGATTGCCTTGATTTACTTTGTCTTTAACTTTGCTATTTCTAGCTTGTCTCATAAGCTAGCAAAACGTTGGCAACAAGCCGCAGAATAAAAAAGAAATGTGAACGTCTATTTTTCGTTCACATTTTTATATTTTCATTCAGGCCGATTGTCCCAATAATCGTCAACATCATAGCCAATCATAATAAATCCAACAGAAATTTCACCATCATAGGTACCAAACGGAAATAAAAATTTATTTTGCTACTCTGATACCTACAATTTTGGTATTTCCCATATATTTTTTCCATATGAAACACTGTTCTAACAGCTCCACAACTTTTAATTCTTTATCAGTACCATTTTCTATTGGATTTTCTCCGACAAAATACGGTCACTTAATGTATTCAATTTTATAAATCAATTCTTTCGAAGTCTTTTATAGTTTTCTGATAAGAAAACCAGGTGCATAAGTTAAATATGGGAACACCAAAAAGTAATATTACTATCTGTGGTAAGTTCAAATTTGAAGAATCATTCAAACTTTCTAATCCAGGAATATGGTGTAATATCTCTCCCATGAATATTATGACAGTTGCGACTGCGCAGAATAGGATAAAAGGCTTCCCAATCTTATAAGCTGTTTTAAAAAAGCCTCCGAGAAAAACACTGTTAAAGGTTGCAAATACAAGCATCATATAGCCAAGATATGCAGCATTTGCATTCATCAACGGATTTGTCACATACGGTGTGGCATCTCCTAAGAGTCTCATCCGAATAATCGTCAGAAAAAGACATAATATGAAAGCTATGCACTCGATAGATAAAACAAATAAATATTTAGCCGTAACCACATCTTGTTTTCTAACTGGCAACATGACCGTGTAGGTGATGTCATCACATTCTCGGACTTGTTGATAAGTATAAAAAATACCAAGACAGATAAAAAAGGAACTGACAAGAATAGGATACCTTGGAATCATCGTAATAGCTGAAAAAGTTATAAACCAATAACTCAAAGGATTTGCTGTTAGTTTCATTTCTTTATAGAGAAGTTTTCTCATCACAAATTCACCTCTTCCCTTTCAATATGCACCATAATATCTTCAAGTGTGGATTTCTGCCCTATTTCTTTCGTGTAATGACTGATAAAATCCTCTTTTCTCTCAGATAAAAGCAATTCACCATTTTTTATATAAGTAATAGTATCTGCACACTTCTCTAAATCACTAGTAATATGAGTAGAAAACAAGATTGCTACCCCTTTTTCTGCTAGTTTTCGAAAGATTTCATTCATCTCATCTCTAGATACTGGATCAAGTCCACTAGTTGGCTCATCTAAAATCAAAAGCTTAGCATGATGAGAAAGAGCTAAAGTAAGATAAAATTTTACTTTCATCCCCTCAGACAGTTCCATAATTTTCTTATTTTCATCAAGCTTAAATGCATCAAGATAATGACGATACGATTCATCATCCCAGTTATCATAAAAAATACGAGTAATGGCGACAATATCCTTTAATTTTTTTCTTTTATAATAATTGGTTCCTCCCACTGCATAACCAATTCGTTGTTTGATTTCATCTTCATTATCCAGATAATCCATTCCAAGAATACGGACATTCCCTGCATCTGGATGAACAAGATTTAGAATGGATTTAATCGCTGTAGTCTTACCTGCTCCATTCCTACCGATAAATCCCATAACCTCACCTGATTTAATATGAAAACTTATAGGTTTCAATTCAAATGCTGAATATTTTTTTGTAATATCATTTACCTCTAAAACATACTTCATTTTATTCATCCTCCTTCTCTTCAAAAGCAATTTCCATCAAGTGTGCAAAGGCTCCCTTCGGCGGTATGGCAATTCCACGCTTTTCATCACCAAGAAGCAGAATCGTATCGCCAGGTTTGATATTAAAGACATCGCGCGCCTGTTTTGGTATTACTATTTGACCTTTTTCTCCAACTGTAGCTGTCCAAGCATATTTACCTTTTGGTGCTTTCATGACTATTACCTCCTTTATGGTATGATTTGTATAACTAATTATACCACTTATCCTAAATAATACAAGTGCAAACTACATCCAGTTGCCATCATAATAAAATGCTCGTTAAAATCTGTACCACTCATCCCAAAACTAAGAATCTTAGACACCTTAACCCTAACTTTTTGTAAGTGGTGCTTATTCATTAACTACTCTCTCTAGAAAATATGTGACTACAAACAAAATTGAGGATTAAAAAAATTCATAAGCACATTGATGCCATGAATCAAAAACAGCATTATTCTCTCCTATAAGAGAGGACACTCCTAGAATCAGGAAAGCGAAACTAAGATTTTTAAAAATATCTTATTGCAAACAAAAATATAATATGCTACAACGCTTTTGACAAAACGTGTCGAAAGGTAGAAAGATGGCAAAAATAATTGATTTAAAGCAAGAAAATATTCACAAAGTACGATCCTGTTTTTATCAAGGAGGAACATGGACCAAGAATCAGTTATCCAGTCAAACAGGGATTTCTCTGGCAGGAACTACCAATATCTTACAAATATTAGAGAATGATGTTAATGTTGCTTCTCTTGGTTATTGTAGTATTCACCCAGAATTTAGAACACTGGCCCTTCTCTACCAGCCAGATACAGATTTTGCCGGTTCTGGTATTATCATCAATAAAAGATTGCATCGTGGAAGAAATGGTTTTGCAGGGGAAGTCGGCTATCTCATGAATGGATATAAACCTCCAAATCGCCAATCACGTTCAAATGACTTCACATTTCTTTTGTTAAATCAGATAACAGCACTAACATCAGTCATTGCTCCGGATGCTATTGCATATTATTGTCCATCTTTACAAGAAAATATAAAAATTTCCGACACCTATCTTCCTAAAGAATTCCACCCAATCCTTGAAAGATTGACTGAAATAGACCCATTCATACTGAACGGAGTTCAATCAATTGGAAAAAACAAGATTCTAGAAATCAAAAGAAGAACAATCTGAAAAGGAGAATTAAATGATTTCGTTATTGTTGGCAGTCATCTATCTGGCCTTTATTAGTTTAGGCTTACCTGATGCTATTTTAGGAAGCGCTTGACCAAATATGTATCGTGGCTTAAATTCAACTATTACCGGGGCAGGCTCCATCTTTCTGATTACCATAGAACACCTCTATAGGAGAAAATCAGGGCTAAAATCAACAAAACATAGAGGGCAATAAAAAGCCATCTCATCTTCACACATAGAGCAATATATTCTCTAATAAAGGCCGATGGAATATAGTAGGCAGCTGTACGGCAACCAAGGCCATCTCCCTTCATCCCAATACGGCGAGCATAGGTACTGGTACGAAAAACATGGTAATCATTGGTCACAAAGAGAAAACGTGGACTGGCCACCAGCTTCTCTCCCATTTCTTTTGAGAAGAGAAGATTCTCATAGGTCGTCGTTGAGTCTTCCTCTAGGAGAATCGCTTCTCTCGGAACATCCGTCTCTTCCAACAAATAATTACAAATTGCCTGAGCTTCGGAAATCTTCTCATCCCCACCTCGACCACCACTAGCGATGATTTTAACATTGGGATTAAGAGACTGGCGATAGGCTTCTACTGCCTTATCAATGCGACTCTTCAGTAAGGGAGTCACTTTTTCTCCATTCAACAAACCTGCTCCGTGAATGATAATAAAATCATAATATTTTTTCTTAGGAATAAAAAGATACAGGATAGAATAAAGCAGAAATCCTGCAAAGGCAAAACCAAAAATCAAATACGAATAAATCAAAAAGAAAAAGATAATATTCACTAGATGATTGGTGTAAAACAAGCCCTTGGTATCGCTCACTCGAATCGCCATGATAACAAAAAAGAATAAAATCACGCAACCTAATCCTAGAGACAAATAATTTGCCTTGGATTTTCCTTCTTTTTTCAATAACACAAATCCATTATAAATAAGGAAAAAACCACTTAGAAAAACCAAAAGAGGCAGCAGGAGAAAAATCCCTGCAAAGAAAACCATGTGCACTTCTTTCTGCCCAGCTTCGTAAAAAAGATTGGCAATGGACATATAAGAAAAGAGCAGAGACAAAAGCAAGAGAGCTGGATTCCAGAGACTGCGATTGTCCCTTAAAAACGAAACGAGAAAAAGTAGGACAAAAAATCCTGTGATAAAGTACATAGTCTCCTCCTTTAATGTCTACATTGTACCATAATTATGGCAATAGAAAAAGAGGAGCCTAGTCCTCTTATTTTGCTATTCTTGCTTCTGCATCTGCCACAACCTGAGCCAGACTCATCTGACGAAGTTGATTTTCCATAGCTACTTGGATATCCAGCAATTTCTGATCCAAGACCTTATGAATATTAGCCCCTACTGGACAGTTAGGATTGGGATTGTCATGGAAACTAAAGAGTTTGCCAGATTTTCCTAGACATTCGACAGCCTGATACACATCAAAAAGGCTAATATCTTGGAGGTCTTTGATAATCTCTGTACCGCCCGTCCCACGCGCAACTGAAATCAATCCTGCTTTTTTGAGTTGCGACAAAGTCTTACGGATAATGACTGGATTAACTCCAACGCTAGCTGCGAGAAAATCACTGGTCACCTTGCTTTCCTGGCCCTTGATAGCAATGATAATTAGCATATGGGTCGCAATGGTAAATCGACTTGAAATTTGCATTTTGTTCCCCTTTCACCTGAGATTCTCATCATCTCTCTTCTCATACTCATTATACCCCTTTTTGATGTTATGTCAATCATTACTACTATCTAACCATGCATCCAACTCAATATCATGCCCCTGTTTTTGAGCAATCTCATACAGAAGTTCCTGGTTATGAGTGTGGTGAATCCCATTTACCAAACTTTCATAATAGACCTGGAAATAAGGGAGCTTTAAATCTTTAGCCAACTGCAATTCAGCTTCTACATCATAATCCACTCGACGAAAATCAACATCAGCCAAACCTGCTCCATCAAACTCTAAGATCATATACTGGGCCCGCAGGTCCTTACGCAACTTCGCATCTAGAAAGAAGGGTTGCCCAATGGATCCTGGATTAAGAATCAACTGTCCATCACTTCCATAACGAAGCAACTGTTGGTGGATATGACCATATACTGCGATGGAGGCGTGTGGATTCGTCACTAATCTATCAAAATCTTCTTGTTTTCCCGTATGGATCAATTCTCTACCCCAGTTTTTATCAGGGAGATGGTGAGTGATTCCTACCGTCAGATCACCAAACTGACGATGAACTTGCATGGGTTGATTGTGGAGGTCTTCGATTTCTTCAGGGCTGATTTCTTCTAATATATACTGGCATTGACGTAGGAGGTAGCGATGACTAGCTTTTGTCAAATCTAGCTTACGATGCAAACCTCGCCAGAGACTATTCTCCCAATTACCAAGAACTCTTACAGTGATAGGTAAGCTAGCCAAGAGATCCAAAATTCTTCTACGTCCCGTTCCCGGCATAAGAATATCCCCCAAAAGCCAGTACTCATCTACCTTTGCCTTTTTAGCATCAGTCAGTACAGCTTCCAGGGCTGTCGTATTCCCGTGTATGTCTGAAAGAACTGCTATTTTGGTCATTCTTTCTCCTCATTTCTTCTTACTTCTTTTGTTAGTATTATAGCAGAAAACACTCAAAAAGAGCACTATCACTACTCACTGGATTAACTTGTAAAGGCTTCCAAGACATGCTATAATATAAGCAGAGAGTTCCCCTTCATTTAGGATTATGTGGTCTTCAACATCTCTCAATTTTTGTAGATTGGAGGACTATTGCCATGCGGAAATATCTTAAGTATATTCCATACTACCTTGTCATTTTCTTCTTTTACTGGCCCCTCTATGAGCTGCTTTTACTGTTGATATCTGATTCTTATACGCTGAAGGGACTTTACATTTATAACATCCTCCTCTTTTCTCCCCTAGTAACCTTTATCGTATCGCTACTTTATAGCTATCGATTTCGTTTCTCACTTTGGTGGCTACTCGGTATTGGTCTGGTCTTTTGCTTTACCATCATCACTTTTGGTGAGTTCATCCTGCTTTACTTCCTAGCATATGAACTCTTTGCCCTACTTGGATTGGCTGCTGGCATGGGGATCAAGCATGTCTTCCAAAGAGAGAAAAACAAAAAAATTATACAAAAACCTTGAAAATTCTCGCAATCATGCTATAATAATGCATAGAGACAAGTCACTTAGTCCCTTTCTACTAGAGAGTGCGTGGTTGCTGGAAACGCATAGAAAGCCTAAACTGATACTACTCTACTGACTTTTATGCAAACATAAAACGGTGGCTACGTTAAAGCCAATCTGAGGTGTCCCTCTTTTTGAGGAACATAAATGAAGGTGGAACCACGTTGCGACGTCCTTTTATGGATGTCGCTTTTTGATTTATTAACGAAAAATCAAAAGGAATTTCTATTTATATTTCAAGGGCACCTTCACTATAACTAGGCTAATAAAAACTTTATAAGGAGAAAACCATGATTAAGATTACTTTCCCAGATGGCGCTGTTCGTGAATTCGAATCTGGCGTGACAACTTTTGAAATTGCGCAAAGCATCAGCAATTCCCTCGCTAAAAAAGCCTTGGCTGGTAAATTCAACGGCAAACTCATTGACACTACTCGTGCTATCACTGAAGATGGAAACATTGAAATCGTGACGCCTGATCACGAAGATGCTCTGCCAATCTTGCGCCACTCAGCTGCCCACTTGTTCGCCCAAGCAGCTCGTCGTCTCTTCCCATACATTCATTTGGGTGTCGGTCCAGCTATCGAAGACGGCTTCTACTACGATACGGACAATACTGCTGGTCAAATCTCTAACGAGGACCTTCCTCGTATCGAAGAAGAAATGAAGAAAATCGTTAAAGAAAACTTCCCATCAATCCGTGAAGAAGTTACCAAAGACGAGGCCCGTGAAATCTTTAAAAATGACCCTTACAAGTTGGAATTGATTGAAGAACACTCAGAAGACGAAGGCGGTCTGACTATTTACCGTCAGGGCGAATACGTAGACCTCTGCCGTGGTCCTCACGTCCCATCAACTGGTCGCATCCAAATCTTCCACCTGCTCAACGTAGCTGGTGCCTACTGGCGTGGAAATAGCGACAACGCGATGATGCAACGAATCTACGGTACAGCTTGGTTTGACAAGAAAGACTTGAAGAACTACCTTCAAATGCGTGAAGAAGCCAAGGAACGTGACCACCGTAAACTCGGTAAAGAGCTTGACCTCTTCATGATTTCACAAGAAGTCGGACAAGGTTTACCATTCTGGTTACCAAACGGAGCAACTATCCGTCGTGAATTGGAACGCTACATTGTCGACAAGGAAATCGCTGCAGGCTACCAACACGTCTACACTCCACCAATTGCCTCCGTGGAACTCTATAAAACTTCTGGTCACTGGGATCACTACCGTGAAGATATGTTCCCAACTATGGACATGGGAGACGGTGAAGAGTTTGTCCTCCGCCCAATGAACTGTCCTCACCATATCGAAGTTTATAAACACCATGTACACTCATACCGTGAATTACCAATCCGTATCGCTGAGATTGGCATGATGCACCGATATGAAAAATCTGGCGCCCTTACTGGCCTTCAACGTGTACGTGAAATGTCCCTAAATGATGGTCATACTTTTGTAGCTCCAGAACAAATTGAGGAAGAATTCAAGAAAATTCTTCAATTGATTATCGACGTGTATGAAGACTTTAATTTGACAGATTACCGTTTCCGCTTGTCTTATCGTGACCCAGAAGATAAACACAAATACTTTGACAACGATGAGATGTGGGAAAATGCACAACGCATGTTGAAGGCAGCTATGGATGATATGGAACTGGACTACTTTGAAGCTGAAGGTGAAGCAGCCTTCTACGGACCAAAATTAGATATCCAGGTTAAAACTGCCCTCGGTAAAGAAGAAACCCTTTCTACTATCCAGCTTGACTTCTTGCTTCCTGAACGCTTCGACCTCAAATATGTTGGAGCAGATGGTGAAGAGCACCGTCCAGTTATGATCCACCGTGGTGTTATTTCAACTATGGAACGCTTCACAGCTATCTTGATTGAGAACTACAAGGGCGCCTTCCCAACATGGCTTGCACCACATCAAGTGACCCTCATCCCTGTTTCTAACGAAAAACACGTGGACTACGCATGGGAAGTAGCCAAGAAACTCCGTGACCGTGGTGTCCGTGCGGATGTGGATGAGCGCAATGAAAAAATGCAGTTCAAGATTCGTGCTTCACAAACTAGCAAAATTCCTTACCAATTGATCGTTGGGGACAAGGAAATGGAAGACAAAACAGTCAACGTTCGCCGCTACGGCCAAAAAGAAACACACACTGTCTCAGTTGATGACTTTGTTGAATCTATCCTGGCTGATATCGCCAACAAATCACGCGTTGAGAAATAAGTAATTAACACAAAAGCCTCCATTCGGAGGCTTTTTCTCATCTATGTTTACTCAATAACAAGCTTCACTTCAGCGAATTTGATGCGTACGATTGTTCCTTTTCCGACCTCAGACTCGATGCGAATCTGGTGACCCAGTTCTTCAGAAATTTTCTTAGATAGATAAAGTCCAAGTCCAGATGACTGCTGGGTCAAACGCCCATTGTAGCCTGAAAAGCCACGTTCAAAGACTCGGAGCACATCACTGTTTTTAATCCCGATTCCCGTATCCTTGATACAGAGTTCCTGGCCTTCCATATAAATCTCTAGTCCACCTTTCTTGGTGTATTTGAGGCTGTTTGAGAGGATTTGTTCAATGACGACCAACAACCACTTCTTATCGGTCACGATGATTTTGTCAAGGTCATGTAGATTGACTGTCAGTCCCTTTTGGATAAAGAAAATGGCATACTTGCGAACCACTTCCTTAACCAAGTCCTCTACTTGAACCTTTTCAAACACTAGGTCATCATGGAAGCTCTCTAAACGTAGGTACTGCAACACCAGATTGGTATAGGAGTCAATCTTAAAGATTTCCTGTTCCAGTTGCTGCTTGACCTCCCGATCAGACACTTCTGCTACCAAGAGACGACTCGCTGCAATGGGAGTCTTTATCTGATGAACCCACAAGGTATAGTAGTCAAGCAAATCTGTCAGTTTACTTTGGGCTTCTGACTTCTTTTGATACAATTCAGACTCACGCTCTTCGAGTTTTTCCGCTAGCACACACTCCAAAGGAGACTTTGGGTCTCTTTCAGCATACAGTACTTCCTGCCGGTAAACCTGAGCTTCTGCAAAAATATCCCAAACCAAAAATAAAAGGGTCAAAAAGCTACTGAGGAGGAAAAAATAGAAAAAATAAAATCCTATACTGGCGAATAAAAACTGAAAGAGAAAAACAAGAAAACCCAATGAAAAAATATAGATAAAAAGACGACTGCGAGAACGCAGATAGGCTAGAAAAAATAGTTTCCAATCAAGCATGTTTCAGTCCGTATCCTATCCCTTTCTTGGTTTCGATAAACCCTGCTAAACCTTGCTCCTCCAACTTTTTACGCAAACGAGCAACATTGACAGACAAGGTATTATCATCGATGAAAAAGTCACTATTCCAGAGTTCTCGCATCAGGTCATCTCGCGCCACGATATTACCCGCATGTTCAAACAAAATCCGCAAAATCTGAAATTCATTCTTGGTCAAACTCAGGACTTCCCCCTGATAGTGCAGGTCCATAGACTTGGTATTGAGGATCACACCCGCATACTCCAGCAGACTTTCGTCTCGGCCAAACTCATAGGAACGGCGCAACAAGCCCTGAACCTTAGCAAGGAGCACCTGTTGGTCAAAAGGCTTGGTCACAAAGTCATCTGCTCCCATATTGATCGCCATGACAATATCCATCGCCTGGTCTCTCGAAGACAGAAACATGATGGGCACCTGAGAAATCTTACGAATCTCCTGACACCAGTGGTAACCATTAAAGAGAGGTAAGCCAATATCCATGAGGACCAAATGAGGTTCTGACTGTACAAAGAGGGGCAAAACTTCCATAAAGTCCTCCACCAAAATAACCTCAACCCCCCACTCAGAGAGCAATTTTCCAACTTGTTGCCGAATGACTTGGTCATCTTCTACTAGTAAAATCTTGTGCATGCGCTCCTCCTTTGTTCTTATTATAACAGATTTTCCCCATGGATAAAATGCAAACCTGTATTTAAATCAGCTCGCTAGTAGTATAGCAAAATCTAGTAAGCCTACTAGCTAATTCTAGGTAAATGTGATAGGATAAACATAGAGAAAGGAGCTTTTATGGCCAATATTTTTGACTACCTCAATGATGTAGCATACGATTCCTTTTATGACCTCCCCGTGAATGAGTTAGACGTTCTTGCCCTGACTGAATTAACCTACCTAGCTTTTGATAATGCAGTCACCCAAGAACCAAAGCGTCTCATAGATCTTACATCTCAAATCCCTAGAGAAACGACGATGTTGACCAATAAAAACCGTCTCCAGTTGTTGGATCAGCTCTCTCAACACAAACGCTTTAAAAATTGCAAGCTCTCAGACTTTATCAACGATATCGATCCTGAATTGCAAAAACAATTTGCAGCCATAACCTATCGTATCAGTCTCGATACCTATTTGCTTGTTTTTCGTGGAACTGATGACAGCATCATTGGCTGGAAAGAAGATTTCCATATGACCTATATGAAGGAAATCCCTGCTCAAAAACATGCCCTCCAGTATTTACAGGACTTTTTTGCTCAATATCCTAATCAAAAGGTTATCCTAGCAGGGCATTCAAAAGGTGGCAATCTAGCTGTCTATGCTGCCAGTCAACTTGATCCAAACTTGCAGAAAAACATTATTGCTGTCTATACTTTTGATGCACCTGGGCTTCACAAAGAACTAACCGAAACACTAGGCTATCAAAACATGATAGACAGAACAAAAGTATTTATCCCACAAGGTTCTATCATCGGGATGATGCTGGAAATTCCTGATAAAAAAATCGTCGTTCGAAGCACTGCCTTGGGTGGCATCGCCCAGCACGATACCTTTAGTTGGCAGGTTGAAGACAAACACTTTGTCCAACTGGACGAGACCAATAGTGATAGTCATCAAGTCGATACAACCTTCAAGGAATGGGTTGAAACCGTTCCTGACAAAGAACTACAGCTCTACTTCGATCTCTTTTTTGGAATCATTCTTGATGCAGGAATTTCCTCTATCAACGATCTTTCTTCCTTCAAGGTCATTGAACACATTCATCAACTCTTTGTCCAAGCTCAATCCCTCACTCCCGAAGAAAGAGAAACCATGGGGCGCTTAACCCAACTCTTGATTGACACCCGATACCAGGCTTGGAAAAATCACCAAGGCACGAAAAAGACTTTCTGATACCCTAAGTATCCTCTTCTATGCTATACTTAGTTTAGTACATTCTTTGAGATTGGAGCCAGTATGAAAATCCATAAAACCGTGAATCCCGTTGCCTATGAAAATACTTATTATCTAGAAGGGGACCAACACCTGATTGTGGTTGACCCAGGTAGCCATTGGGAAGCTATTCGCAAAACTATTGAGAAAATCAACAAACCCGTCTGCGCGATTCTCCTGACCCACACCCACTACGACCATATTATGAGTCTGGACTTGGTTCGTGATACTTTTGGAAATCCCCCAGTTTATGTAGCAGAGAGTGAAGCTAGCTGGCTCTATACCCCCGTTGACAATCTCTCTGGCCTACCTCGTCACGATGATATGGCAGATGTGGTCGCAAAACCTGCAGAACACACCTTTGTCTTTCATGAAGAATACCAGCTTGAGGAATTTCGTTTTACCGTTCTACCGACCCCAGGACACTCTATCGGTGGCGTTTCCCTGGTCTTTCCTGATGCCCATCTAGTCTTGACGGGAGATGCTCTTTTCCGAGAAACCATCGGACGGACAGACCTTCCTACAGGTAGCACGGAACAACTTCTCCATAGCATTCAGACGCAACTCTTCACCCTTCCTAACTACGATGTCTATCCTGGACATGGTCCAGCTACGACTATCGCTCACGAAAAGACCTTTAATCCCTTTTTCTAGCAAGCAAAAAACCACGGATAGTTTTATACTGACCCCCAAAAGTTAGACAATTAATTTATCCAAAGGATTTAGTTCTGTATTGCACAGAACTAAATCCTTTTAATTTTACCTTAATTCTCTTTTTGTTGTAATAATCAATATAGTCTACAATAGCTTGTTCCAAGTTCGGTAAAGTCGAAAGATCATAGCTATCTTAGATGGGCGGGGACCCAAGCAACGATTTGCAATCACTCTTTGCGCTATTCCAGACAGGTTCGAGACGGGGCGAAAGTCATTATAATGGTCATGTTTAGCCCCTACTACGACATCACTAAGAAACTCTTTCCTTCTGCAAAAATCGTCCTCGATTGTTTACATATTATATAATATCTAAGTCAAACTATAAACCGCCTTCGCATCCAAATCATGAAGTGGTTTGATAGAAAATCTCATGAATACAAGGCTATCAAGCGCTACTGGAAGCTCATCCAACAGAATAGTCGAAAACTAAGTGATAAACGATTTTATCGTCCAACTTTTTCATATGCACTTGACCGATAGAGAGATTCTGGAAAACTCTCAAGAACTCCGAGGACATTATGAGCTCTATCAACTCTCACTGTTTCATTTTCAAGATAAACAGGCTGATTATTTCTTTTATCTTATTGAAGAAACAATTTCATATATAAATCCTATCTTTCTAACTGTTTTTAAAAATTTTTTTGAAGGATAAGAACAAGATCTTGAACGCACTGGAACTGCCTAAACTAGAATCCTCATCGCTTTAAATATTAAAAAGGAGAGGACCAAAATAGTCCTCTCCAGGGTGTAACTTTTCATCAACCCACCACAGTTGACAAAGAGCCTGTTTTTTCTGTCTAACTTTTGGGGTATAGTTCATAAATTAGTTATTTTTCTTTATGAGACTATACCTCCTGAAAGATAAGATGATTAGTCTTCTTTTTTCTTAGAGGCCACAAGACCGAATCCACTTAATACTCCAAGAAGCCCAAGTGCTGCTAGACTAGAATGATCTTCCGTACCAGTATTAGGTAATCCTTTGGCTGCTTTAGTAGCCGGAGATTGCTTAGCCGGTTTTTGTTGAGGGGCAGCAACAACTTTTTCGTAGACATGTTCGATGTCGCCGTTTGGAAGTTTCTTAGTCTCTACGAAGCGGTAACCTGGGATATCTTTCTTAGGTTGTTCACCATCTTCGGTTGGATAACCTGGAATTTCTTTGCCTTCTTTATCCTTGTGACTTGTCTTCACTTTTTCGTAGACATGTTCTGTGTCGCCGTTTGGAAGTTTCTTAGTCTCTACGAAGCGGTAACCTGGGATATCTTTCTTAGGTTGTTCACCATCTTCGGTTGGATAACCTGGAATTTCATTGCCTTCTTTATCCTTGTGACTTGTCTTCACTTTTTCGTAGACATGCTCGATGTCGCCGTTTGGAAGTTTCTTAGTCTCTACGAAGCGGTAACCTGGAATTTCTTTCTTAGGTTGTTCACCGTCTTCTGTTGGATAACCTGGAATTTCTTTGCCTTCCTTATCCTTATGACTAGTCTTAACCTTCTCATAAACGTGCTCTGTGTCACCGTTTGGAAGTTTCTTAGTCTCTACGAAGCGGTAACCTGGGATATCTTTCTTAGGTTGTTCACCATCTTCGGTTGGATAACCTGGAATTTCTTTGCCTTCCTTATCCTTGTGACTTGTCTTCACTTTTTCGTAGACATGTTCTGTGTCACCGTTTGGAAGTTTCTTAGTCTCTACGAAGCGGTAGCCTGGGATATCTTTCTTAGGTTGTTCACCATCTTCGGTTGGATAACCTGGAATTTCTTTGCCTTCCTTATCCTTATGACTAGTCTTAACCTTCTCATAAACGTGCTCTGTGTCGCCGTTTGGAAGTTTCTTAGTCTCTACGAAGCGGTAACCTGGAATTTCCTTCTTAGGTTGTTCACCATCTTCGCTTGGATAACCTGGAATTTCTTTGCCTTCCTTATCCTTATGACTAGTCTTAACCTTCTCATAAACGTGCTCTGTGTCACCGTTTGGAAGTTTCTTAGTCTCTACGAAGCGGTAACCTGGGATATCTTTCTTAGGTTGTTCACCATCTTCGCTTGGATAACCTGGAATTTCTTTGCCTTCCTTATCCTTATGACTAGTCTTAACCTTCTCATAAACGTGTTCTGTGTCGCCGTTTGGAAGTTTCTTAGTCTCTACGAAGCGGTAGCCTGGAATATCTTTCTTAGGTTGTTCGCCGTCTTCGGTTGGATAACCTGGAATTTCATTCCCTTCCTTATCCTTATGACTGGTCTTAACCTTCTCATAAACGTGGACCACATTGCCTTTTTCATCAACCTTAGTTTCAACAATTTTATATCCTGGAATATCTTTCTTAGGTTGCGAACCATCTTCACTTGGTGCTAGGATATTTCCTTTAGTATCAACAAATGAAGTATTCGGACGTACAGTAGGGATGTATTTAGCTGTAATTGGGGTTCCATTCTTATCAACACGTTTAACTGTTACTCCAGTTGCTCGACCTACAAATTCTGGCTCTGGTGTGAAAGTAACTTTTCCAGCTTCATCAATAGTATATGTACCCTCACCTGGTACCTTCTTCTCTGTTGTACCATCGTCAAAGGTCGGCTTAACTGTTTCATCAATTTCTACCGGAATTTCTTTACCATTGATTGTTACTTTTCCACCTTCAAATGTTGGTGTTCCTGATTGAGTAGCACCTTGAACATTTGTAGTGATAACATCTGAACTTGTTGGTGTTGCTGGTTTCACGACTGGTGTGTACTTAGCTGTGACTGGTGTGCCGTTCTTATCTTCGCGTTGAACTGTGACACCTGTTCCTTTACCTGTGAAGTTCTTCTCTGGGGTAAATGTAACTGTGCCGTCTGGAGCTACTGTGTATGTTCCTTCACCTTCTACAGTTAATGAATCAACTGGATCACCTGTTTTTGAATCTACCAATTTAGCTGGTTTTTCTTCATTGATTTCAACAGTTTTCTCTTTACCATCGATTGTTACTGTTCCACCCTTGAATTCAGGTTTACCTGTTTGAGTTGAACCTTGGATATCTTCTGTTACAGCATCTATTCCTGTTGGTGTTACTGGTTTAACTTCAGGTGTGTATGTTGCTTTAACTGGAGTTCCGTTCTTATCTTGACGAACTACCTCAACACCTTTAGCTACACCAGTAAATTGTGGTTCTGGCTTGAAGGTTACTGTGCCGTCTGGAGCTACTGTATATGTTCCTTCACCTTCTACAGTTAATGAATCTACTTGGTCACCTGTTTTTGGATCTACCAATTTAGCTGGTTTATCTTCATCGATTTCTACAGTTTTCTCTTCACCGTTAACCATAGCTGTTCCGCCTTGGAATACTGGTTTACCTGTTTGAGTTACACCTTGAACATCGACAGATTTAACTGGTTCTGCTGTTGGGGTTGCAGGCACGATAGTTGGAGTGTAAGTTGTTGAAACTTTAGTTCCATTTTTATCTTCTGCTTGAACGTTAGCTGGTGTAACTTTACCAGTGTATGATTTGTCTGTTGGTGTGAAGGTTACTTCTCCTGTTGCTGGATCAATTGAGTAAGTACCTACTGGAGTTACTCCGTCTTCAGCATATGCTGGAGTTGTTTGACCAGCTGGAACTTCATTTCCTTCTTTATCAAGAAGCTTGTAAGAGTTCTCTTTGATTGGAGCAATAGTGTCTCCAGGAGCGAATGTTGGAGTTCCTTTTTGAGTTTCACCTTGGATAGCTTCTGATGTAGCTGGTTCTGCTGTTGGAAATACCGGAGTAATCTTCGGTGTATAAGTTGTTTCTACAGCTGTACCGTTCTTATCTTTAGCTTGAACGCGTACTGGTTGTACTTCACCTGAATATGTCTTATCTGTTGGTTCGAATACCGCAACAGCTTTTCCATCGACAGTTTTAAGAGTGTACTTACCAATTACGTTTCCTTCTGGATCTTTAGCTGGTACTTCTTTAGCTGGTTGTCCATCTTCACCTAAAAGTGTGTAAGTAGATGGATCAATTTCTACAGTTTTTTCTTCTCCAGCAATTGTAGTCTTACCAGGTTCAAATGAAACTGTACTTTCTTGAGTCTTACCTTGAACATCTTCAGTTGTAGCTGGTGTTGCTGTTGGTGTTACTCCTACGATGTTTGGAGTGTAGGTTGTTGAAACTTTTGTTCCATTTTCGTCTTCTGCTTGAACCTTAGCTGGTTGTACTTTACCAACATAAGTCTTATCTGTTGGTGTGAAGGTTACTTTATTAGTAGCTGGGTCGATTGTGTATTCCCCTACTTTGTTTCCATCTGGATCTAAAGCGTCTACTGGAGTACCTGGCGCTACTGGGTTACCTGAAGCATCAAGTAAAACTGCTGAGTTTGCTTTGATTGGAACTGATTTCTTCTCACCACCAATTGTTGTTTCACCTGGTGCAAATGAAACTGTTCCTTCTTGAGTTTCACCTTGAACTCCTGTTGATTCATCTGGTGTTGCTGTTGGTTTGACTGGAGTAACTGTTGGTGTGTAAGTAGCCGTAGCCGTTGAAATAACTGCTTTCCCATCTTTGTCTTGACCAACTTTTGCTGTCAACGAAACAGTTGCTGGATCTGGAGTACCAATAAAATCTCTATTTGGCTTAAAGGTAACCTCACCTGTCGCTAAATCAATCGAATAAACACCAACCTTCTTACCATTTTGTAGAGCATCTACTTCTGGGCTAGTCGTAACTTGACCAGTTTTTGGATCAACCAATTTTGCTGGATATTCAATACTTGGCGTAATTTCATCTGGCGACTTTCCATCGCTATCAACATCCACATCAAGTGTAAATTTCGGTATCTTACTTTGTGGTTGACCTTGTAATCCAGTTGAGGTTTCCGGATGACCAACAATCTCTTTCTTTGTAACAGTAGGTATATAACGACCATCCATCGTCTTGGTTTGTTCATTAATGAGATTTAAGATATCCTTATTTTTTCCTTCACCACCTATAATTTGACGACCAAGATTGCCCCATCCAGTAGTCACGCCATTAGCATCCGTGCGACGAATACTAATACCGTCTGCTGTTCCTACAAATCCTGGCTCTGGAATAAACTCAACATTCACATCCTTGCCATCATCTGTCAATTTGTACTTACCTTGGCCTGGAACAGCATAGTATCCATCCTTATCGAGTTCTGAGTCCGCAACAACACTGCCATCCGGCTTGACAATCTGTGCTTTCTTCGTTTCGTCAATTACATTATTTTCAGAAAAACTATATTCTTTCTGACCATAAGCTGTGAATTTGACAGTCGAGTGTTGCACCTCACCTTGTTTGCCTGATGTCTCTTTTTTCTCACCGCGTGGTGGAATAGTTTGCTGGATTTGGAAGTCCTCGACCTCACCAGAATAAGCAATTCCTGTCGGATTCTTAATATCATCTGGATTCAACGCCGTACGCATCCGCATTCCAAGACGTGTCACCGTTGTGTCCACATTTTGTGGGATATTTTTAAAAGTTAGTTTATAGACCCCCTTCTTAGTAACTTCGACAAGGTCAGATGCTTCATCTTCATCAAACTTCCCATTGTTATTAAAATCAATCCATCCTTTGACATAAGATTTAGGATTTCCGTTTGGATCTGCTTGAAATTCCAATTCATATGTCCCATCATTCGCGGCATGGAGAGTATAATTCTCACCTTTCTTAACCTGATTCCCCATCAATTGACGTGGCCCTTCATCAACCGAATCACTGGTTTCGTCACGTTCCCATGGGATAGAAGGAGCAGAAGGGTCTTTCTCATCAATATCGCCTTTTTCCGAACCGATGAACGGATGCTTAACATCGTTGTTGCGCCCCGGAGATATCATATGAAGCGCTTCACCATAGCTTGCAGGAGCATCTCCCTCATCAAGCGCAAGCACCCCCATTGTAAAGGATTGCGCCCCAGCAGAAATCAAATAAGTCGATACTTCTGTTGCTCCACGCGTCATCACGATTGGAGTTGATTTTTGGTTTTTATTATTCGCTACCGGTCCAAATATTTGCGTTCCTAAACCATCTGCTGCCGCGTTAGGTTGTCCTGTATGAACTTCTGAAACCGTATCAGAGGTAATCTTTTTATTACTAACGGCATCTGTTAATTTTTGGATATACTTTTGCATATCCTTATCGCTCTGATCGCCCTCATTTGTTTTAACTTTCCAACCACCATATGTTCCAAAAATTGTATCGAACATATTTTTAATCCAGCCTTTATCATTGGCTGTGAAGCTACTAGCGACCTTGTCATTCATAAGTTCGGTCAGCAGTTGCCACGGTGTTCCATTGGTTTTATACACTTCTGCTTCTGTACTTCCAGCTTCCTCCGCACTGGTTGCAAAGAAATTAGGTTTAACTGGACGTCCTTTATAAGTCGCTGTGATTTCATAAGTAATCCCAAGATTGTTTCGATCCCCTGATCCCAGCACATGACCTGGAAGTTTCAATCCGCCTGAAACAGAGGTGAAACCTGGAGCAGTCATACCATATGAATGAATAGCAGAGTAACCATTGAAGTTTTCTTTGTAGGCAAACACATCACCATTGTATAATTCGTCTGCATTGCCACCTGCTTTTTTTATTTTCTCCGCTGCTTCTGAACCTGGCTTTATTTTAACACCATTAGGTTCGCCTAAAATATTGGCCAACTTCTTCACCTTGACCGTAACTACATAGCCTGGTGCAATCTCTTTCTTCCACGTTGTCCCTTCAATAAGATGGTAGCGCTCTCCCTCTTTTGTCTTTGGTCCCAACCCGGTCACTGCATCTTTATCTCCCCAGTTAACAAAAAATAGTTGTTTATTCAGGTCGGTCAAATTTTTGTTTTTTCCAGTCGTCGGATCTTGGAACTGCTTGTAATGATTAGTCTGTTCCTCTTTAGTCAAAGGAGGTGCAGCAAGTTCTTTTACTTCAGTCGCCAAAGCCACTCCGAACTTTCCATCACGTCCAATTCCTGCTTTTTTAAGGTCATTATAGACTGCAAGGATTGACTCATTCAAGCGTGATAGTTGGGTGTTAATTTGCTGTGCGGTAACGTTCTCAGCTGCTAAAACTTTCTTAGTTTCCGTAATAATTGCTTTATTGTTGGTTACTGCCGCTTCGATGGCTGCTTTGTTTGCGCCTTCAACCTTATTTCTACGAACCGCTTCATCTGCAAGAACATTTGTCACTTCTGCTTCTGACGTGACCTGTTCCAAAACCTTTTTAGATTCTTCTACAGCTTTTTCTGTAGCAGTAGTCGCCACTGGTTTGACTGCTGTAGTTGCTGCTGTTTCCTCAACTTGTTTCCCAGCTTCGTCTGACTCAACTACAACTGTAATCAAAGCTTCAACTTTAGCAAGCTCTGCATCAATATCAGCCTGTTTTGCAGTTTCGTTTGCAAGAACTGCCTTTGCCGCAGTCAATACTTCATTTGCAGTAGCTATCGCTGTTGCATCAGCTTTCTTTGCAGATGCAATCTTCGCTTCTAACTCAACTACTTTTTTAGTCAGAGCAGTCTTATCAGCTTTTTTAGTCTCTACTACCTTTTCTGACGCCTTAGCTTCAGATTTCTCCGCCGTTATAGTTGACTCCGACTCCTTTGTTGCCACTGGTGTTGTAGTCGTTGCCACTGTTGCATCTGCACCTTGTACTTCCGCTGCCGATACCGCACCATTACCTAGGAACATCATCAAACCGGCCGCAATTGCCACCGACGCTGCCCCAAAGCTGTACTTCCGAATACCATAACGAATGTACTTCTCCGTTCTAAAATCCTGTTGTTTGCTCTTCATGAGACACACAACCTCCTTATTTTTATTATGCTGATACGATAGATGCAGGAAAACGGCTTTCAAAATCTACAGAAAACCGCTTTCAAAAGTAAAGGTACTAAAGCAACAACATCTCCACATCAACATGTATAATAATACTAACATTTCCTAGATTTTTTTCAACTGATTTTAGAATTTTTTATATTTCAAAAGAATAAGTGCTTTCATAAGCCTAACGTATACTCATTCCATATTGTTCTTTTGTTCGTTTTTTGGTTATTTTTGTTGTTTTTGCTTTGTAATTTTATAAAAAACATTCTATTATATACAACCTGAGTCTTAAATTTATTATTTATAATATGTCAATTTTTTACACAACTGCTTTTGAAATTAATATATATTATAAAAATGTGCTTTATGGAATTATTTAAGTTTCTTATCGTAGTGAAGATGTCGTTAATAATTCTTGCCTATTAAACAAATTCCGGTAAATCCTAATTTGTCCTACTGGACACCATTTTTTATGCCTCTACCCTCCTTTATCCTAAGGTACCTTTTCTTTGTGAAGAATCAATTCACCGAGTTAAAAAAGTATACTATACATAAATTTATCGCTCTTCTCCATAGCATTCAGACGCAACTCTTCACCCTTCCTAATTACGATGTCTATCCTGGGCATGGTCCAGCTACGACTATCGCTCACGAAAAGACCTTTAATCCCTTTTTCTAGCAAGCAAAAAACCAAGGAAATTATCCTCGATTTTTGTCTTACCAAATAATCACACGGTCCTCTGGTGAACGCCACATACCATCGCCTTCTTTGACATCATAGGTTGTAAAGAAGTCATCGAAGTTTGGTACTTGAACATTGACACGGAGTTTGGCAGGCGCGTGCACGTCAACACTGGCCATGAGTTTCATCAACTCTGGACGGCCTTTCATACGCCAGATACGAGCAAAGTTGTGGAAGAATTCTTCAGCTGAGAAGTCTGGTTCTCTCTTAGCAGCTTCAAGGGCTGCAGCAATCCCGCCCAAGTCTGCAACGTTTTCGGATACAGTTAGTTTTCCATTAATCGTTGCTCCGTAAGATTCTTGCCCATCAAACTGGTCGATAACTTTCTGCGTTTTTTCTTTAAAGGCAGCATAGTCGCTTTCTGTCCACCAATCCTTGAGGCTACCATTTTCATCAAAAGAAGCACCATTTGTGTCAAAGGCATGAGAAATCTCGTGGGCAATAACAGCACCAATCCCACCGTAGTTGGCAGAAGACGATTGATGCAAGTCATAGAATGGAGCCTGTAAAATAGCCGCTGGGAAGACAATCAAGTTCTTCTGAGGATTGTAGTAGGCATTGACCATGTGTGCTGGCATGCCCCACTCCTTGTAATCAACCGGTTGGTTCCACTTGCTCCAGCTGTGCTTGATTTCCACACGCCCAAAGGCTAGGGCATTCTCAAAGAGACTGGCAGTTTCATCCACTACCTTGTCCTTGTAGCGTTCTGGCAATTCCTCTGGATAACCGATATAAGGCTTTATGACATTAAGTTTGACAATGGCCTTATCTCGCGTTTCAGGTGTGAGCCAGTCATTCTTGGCCAAGCGTTCCTTATAAACGTCAATCATAGTCGCTACTTTTTTCTCTACGTCAGCCTTAGCTTCTGGGGAGAATTTTTCATGCGCATACCAGAGACCAAGAGCTTGCTTGAAAGGACCTTGGGCCAAGTGATAAGCTGCCTTGACCTTGTCCTGTGCTTCTGGCACACCTGAAAGGGCACGTCCGTAGGCACCTGACAAAACACGAATCTCGTCTGTAAGGTAGCTTGTTGAAAGATTGACTACCCCCAAAATCAAAGTCGCCTTAAGCAAAGGCCATGCTTCTTCACTATAGAATTGCTCTGCTGCTTGCCAGAAACGTTCCTCGTCTACGATAACCTTATCTGGAGTTTGTCCAAGAACTTCTTGGAAGAAGTCATCCAAAGGTAGGGAAGGGGCAAATTTCTTGAAATCTTCATAAGCATATGGATGGTAGAGTTTGGCATATTCTGAACTTTCTTCGTTAGAAAGCACCACAGCCGCAATGCGACGGTCCAATTCCAATCGTTTCTCTAGTAAGTCTGCGATTTCCTCATCTGAAAAATCATAGACTTTGAGAAGATTCGTAGTACTTTCCTTCCAAAGAGTCAAGAGCTCCTCACGCTGAGGATGGTCTTCAGCATAGTAGGTTGTATCTGGCAAGATTGTTCCTGGTGCACTAGCCCAGAGAACATTGGTTCTGGCATCCATAAAGTCTGGTGATACACCAAATGGAAGGAAGTTTGGTTTGCCTGCTAGTTCAAATTCTGCCAGTTTGCTGGTAAAATCTGCGAAGCTCTCCAAGTCTTGGTATTCCTTAAGTAGAGGAAGGACAGGCTTGATCCCATCAGCTTCTCTCTTGTCAAAATCACGTACCATACGATGGTACTTAACAAAGTTTGCGAGGATAGCATCCTCTGGAACATCCTCACCTGCCAACCACTTGTCCGTAGTCGCCAGCATCAACTCTTCAATTTCCTCATCAAGGTCAATAAAACCACCTGTTCGAGATTTGTCAGCTGGAATGACAGCTGTTTTTTCCCATTCGCCATTGATTGCATCATAAAAATCGTCTTGATAACGTGTCATCTTGTTCTCGCTTTCATTTTTTCACTTATTCTTAGCTTAGCAAAAAACACAGGAGAATGCAATTAAAAATAAATTTCTTATATCTTTCATTTTATTGTTATTTTATTAAATTTTTTAAAAATTAACTTGACTTAATTTTTTTTTTAAGGTATATTAAAAGACAGGAGGAATACAACTGTATGATACGTATCGAAAACCTCAGTGTCTCCTACAAAGAAACGCTGGCACTAAAGGATATTTCACTAGTGCTCCACGGACCAACTATTACCGGAATTATTGGTCCAAATGGTGCTGGAAAATCAACTTTATTAAAAGGTATGTTGGGAATTATCCCACATGAAGGTCAGGCCTTTCTCGACGACAAAGAAGTCAAGAAATCTTTAAATCGAGTTGCCTATGTCGAGCAAAAAATCCATATCGACTACAATTTCCCTATCAAGGTCAAGGAATGCGTCTCTCTGGGACTCTATCCATCCATACCGCTCTTTCACACCTTAAAAGCCAGCCACTGGAAAAAAGTGGCAGATGCACTTGAAATCGTTGGACTTTCAGACTATGCTGATCGCCAAATCAGCCAGCTCTCAGGAGGACAATTCCAACGTGTGTTGATTGCCCGCTGTTTAGTGCAGGAAGCTGACTACATCTTTCTAGATGAGCCATTTGTCGGGATTGATTCGGTTAGTGAAGAGATTATCATGAATACACTGCGAGATCTTAAAAAAGCTGGTAAAACAGTTCTCATCGTCCATCATGACCTCAGCAAAGTCCCCCATTATTTCGACCAAGTTTTGCTTCTCAATCGAGAATTAATAGACCTTGGTCCGACCGAAGAAACCTTTACCGAGGCCAATCTCAAAAAGGCCTACGGTAGCAAACTCTTTTTCAATGGAGGTGACCTATGTTAGCAGAATTTATCGATGGATTGCAAAATTTCCATTTCCTACAAAACGCCTTGATCACAGCTATTGTCATCGGAGTTGTTGCTGGAGCTGTGGGATGTTTTATCATCCTACGTGGTATGTCTCTCATGGGAGATGCCATCTCTCACGCAGTTTTGCCCGGCGTAGCCCTTTCCTTTATCCTGGGAATTGATTTCTTTATTGGAGCGATCATCTTTGGTTTGATGGCTTCCATCATCATTACCTACATCAAGGGAAACTCTATCATCAAGAGTGACACTGCCATTGGTATTACCTTTTCATCTTTCTTAGCCTTAGGTGTCATCTTGATTAGTGTTGCCAAGAGTTCGACAGACCTCTTCCATATCCTTTTTGGGAATATCCTCGCTGTCCAAGATACGGACATGTGGATTACCATTGGTGTGGGGGCATTGATTCTCTTGATTATTGGGATTTTCTTTAAACAACTATTGATTACATCCTTTGACGAGCTCCTGGCTAAAGCAATGGGAATGCCCGTTAATTTCTACCACTATCTACTCATGGTGCTCTTGACCCTTGTGTCAGTCACTGCCATGCAAAGTGTCGGAACCATTCTTATCGTGGCCATGTTGATCACCCCAGCTGCGACGGCTTACCTTTATGCTAATAGCCTAAAGAGCATGATTTTTCTTTCATCAGGCCTAGGAGCTCTGGCTTCTGTTGTAGGGCTCTTTATCGGCTATAGTTTCAATCTCGCAGCAGGATCGAGCATCGTGCTCACATCCGCCAGCTTCTTTCTAATCAGTTTCTTTATCTCTCCTAAGCAACGATACTTGAAACTGAAAAACAAAAAAATCATTAAATAACGGGGAAACCCTTCTGGAGGAATCTAATGAAAAAATTAGGTACATTGCTTGTACTCTTTCTTTCCGTCATTGCTCTTGTCGCATGTACTAGCGGAAAAAAAGATACGGCTTCTGGTCAAAAACTAAAAGTTGTTGCTACAAACTCAATCATCGCTGATATTACTAAAAATATCGCTGGTGACAAGATTGATCTTCACAGTATCGTTCCTGTTGGTCAAGACCCACACGAATACGAACCACTTCCTGAAGACGTTAAGAAAACTTCTCAAGCTGACTTGATTTTCTATAACGGTATCAACCTTGAAACAGGTGGCAATGCTTGGTTTACCAAATTGGTCGAAAATGCCAAGAAAACTGAAAACAAAGACTACTTTGCAGTCAGCGAAGGCGTTGATGTTATCTACCTTGAAGGCCAAAACGAGAAAGGCAAAGAAGACCCACACGCTTGGCTCAACCTTGAAAATGGGATGATTTATGCTAAAAATATCGCTAAACAGTTGATTGCAAAAGATCCTAGCAACAAGGAATTCTACGAAAAAAATCTCAAAGACTATACTGAAAAACTAGATAAACTAGACAAGGAAGCCAAAGAGAAATTTAACAATATCCCTGCTGAGAAGAAACTCATCGTAACCAGCGAAGGATGCTTCAAATACTTCTCTAAAGCCTACGGTGTTCCAAGTGCCTACATCTGGGAAATCAACACGGAAGAAGAAGGAACCCCTGAACAAATCAAGACCTTGGTTGAAAAACTTCGCCAAACAAAAGTTCCATCACTCTTTGTTGAATCAAGTGTCGATGACCGTCCAATGAAGACTGTTTCACAAGACACAAACATCCCAATCTACGCACAAATCTTTACTGACTCAATCGCTGAAGAAGGCAAAGAAGGCGACAGCTACTACAGCATGATGAAATACAACCTTGACAAGATTGCTGAAGGTTTGTCAAAATAATCCATTAAAAAACGTCATTCTCACGTGAATGGGCGTTTTTTTGTCCCTTAATTTCTAGTCAAATCATTGGAAAAATCTGACAATTCTCGGTAAAATAAAAGAAAAAAGAATGGAGTAGTTTCATGACCACTTTTCTCGGAAATCCTGTAACTTTTACAGGTAAACAACTGCAAGTCGGAGACAAGGCACTTGACTTTTCTCTTACTACAACCGATCTCTCTAAAAAAACGCTAGCTGACTTTGATGGAAAGAAAAAAGTCTTGAGTGTTGTCCCTTCTATCGATACTGGTATCTGCTCAACGCAAACACGTCGATTCAACCAAGAACTAGCCAACCTTGACAACACCGTCGTTCTTACTGTTTCTATGGACCTACCATTTGCCCAAGGACGCTGGTGTGGGGCTGAAGGTCTTGACAATGCCATCATGCTATCAGACTACTTTGACCATTCTTTCGGGCGCGATTATGCCCTCTTGATCAACGAATGGCATTTTCTTGCACGTGCTGTCTTTGTTCTCGACACTAATAATGTCATCCGTTACGTAGAATACGTTGACAACATCAACACGGAACCAGACTTTGAAGCTGCTATTGCCGCTGTTAAAGAGTTGGACTAAAATCAAAGCCATTAGGGCAGAAGGCTAGAGAAATCTAGCTTTTTTTGATATACTAGATGGAGAGAAAAGACAAGAGGAAACGAATGACGCCAAATAAAGAAGACTACCTAAAATGTATTTATGAAATCGGTACGGAGATGCAGAAAATCACCAATAAAGAAATTGCTGCCCGTATGCAAGTCTCTCCACCTGCCGTAACAGAGATGATCAAACGCATGAAAAGTGAAAATCTCATCCTCAAGGACAAGGAGAATGGCTATCTATTGACAGATATTGGGCTCAAACTAGTCTCCGAGCTCTATCGCAAACACCGGTTGATTGAGGTCTTTCTGGTTCACCATCTCGACTATACCAGTGACCAGATCCACGAAGAAGCTGAGGTCCTAGAGCACACTGTATCCGATCTCTTCGTAGAGAGACTGGATAAACTCCTGGGCTTCCCTAAAACCTGTCCCCACGGAGGAACCATCCCAGCCAAGGGAGAGCTCTTGGTCGAAATCAACAACCTACCACTGGCAGACGTCCAAGAAGCTGGAACCTATCTCCTGACTCGCGTTCATGATAGTTTTGAACTACTCAAATATCTAGAAAAGCATGAAATCCATATCGGTGACCAAGTCAAAGTCAAGCAGTTTGATAATTTTTCCAATACCTTTACACTGGTCAACAAAGGTGAAGACCTCCAAGTTAGTATGGATATCGCCAAACAACTCTATGTCGAAAAAATCAGTTAACCCCTTATTCCTGAAAGAAATTCCTTTCAGGAATTTTTTGTCATTTTAGCCTTCACTAGTTCTCAACGATTTTCCTCTCTTATGCCAATCGTCACTTCTTACCATCCTACGTTTTATTATATGACGACTAGCCACCTAAGAGAAAACTATCCAGACTTTCACGATAAACACATCTCTTTCTGGGAGTGTCTATAAACAAAAACCAAGCCCACCGGCTTGGTTTTCTTATCTATTTTTAGTATCAAGAATGATGGTGACTGGTCCATCATTTACCAGCTCCACCTGCATATCCGCTCCAAAGATGCCTGTCTGAACGGGCACTTCCTGAGCTAGCTTTTGGTTGAAAGCCTCATAGAAGGCAGCTGCCATATCCGGCTTGGCTGCTCCTGTAAAGGCAGGGCGATTGCCCTTCTTGGTATCCGCAAAGAGAGTAAACTGAGAAATAGAAAGGATTTCCCCCTCAATATCCTTGACAGACAGGTTCATCTTGCCTTCTGCGTCTGAAAAAATCCGCATATTGACAAGCTTTCTCACAGCATAGTCCAGATCTTCCTCTTGGTCCTCTGGGCCAACACCGACTAGCAATAAGAGTCCCTGATTGATTTTCCCATGAACCTGACCTTCGATACTGACTTGGGCTTTCTTGACTCGTTGAATGATGATTTTCATAATAGCCTTTCTAGGAACTGCTAGGACAATTAGCCGTTGGTCCGTTTGACGGAGTAAACCTCTGGCACACTCTTAATCTTGTCCACGACTGTGGTCAGTGTAGAGAGGTTGGAAATACCAAATGAGACATGGATATTAGCAAATTTCATATCCTTAGTTGGTTGAGCATTAACAGTTGAGATATTCTTAGTTGTGTTGGAGAGAACTTGCAGAACATCATTTAAGAGCCCTGTACGGTTGAGACCATAGATATCGATGTGAGCAGTGTATTCCTTGCTTGAGAATTGATCTTCCCATTCCACATCAAGGAGACGTTGCTCATAGTTTTCTTGGGCACGGAGATTCATACAGTCCACACGGTGAATAGCTACACCGCGACCCTTGGTAATGTAGCCGACAATGTCGTCACCCGGAACTGGATTGCAACACTTGGCAATCCGAACTAAGAGACCTGAAGCACCTTCAATGACCACACCACCCTCATGCTTGACCTTGAGGGTTTCTTTATTTTCAACCTTAACTTCGCCACCTTTGACAAGCTCTTCTGCCTCCGCCTTGGCCTTAGCACGTTCTTCCTCGCGGCGTTCCTTTTCAGTCAAACGGTTAAAGACGGTAATAGCGCCAATTTCTCCAAAACCAATGGCTGCATAGAGGGCTTCCTCTGTCTTGTAGCTGGTCTTTTGAAGGACCTCGTCCATATGACGCTTGTCCATGAATTTATTGGCCACATAGCCATTTTCTTGGAACTGGGCCATCAGCATCTCACGGCCCTTGTTAACGGATAATTCCTTATCTTGATTTTTAAAGAACTGACGAATCTTGTTGCGTGCCTTACTGGTCTTGACCATATTGAGCCAGTCACGACTCGGACCAAAGGAGTTGGGGTTGGTGATAATTTCAACCTGATCCCCTGTCTTGAGCTTGGTTGTCAGTGGAACCATACGGCCATTGACCTTGGCACCAGTCGCTTTTTCACCGACTTTGGTATGGATTTCATAGGCAAAGTCAATCGGTCCTGAATCTTTTGGAAGGGAGCGAACCGCACCATCTGGAGTAAAGACGTAAATCTCCTCTGCCAGATAGTTTTCTTTAACAGAGTCCACAAATTCCTTGGCATCATCAGCCTGGTCTTGGAGCTCCATCATCTCTTTGATCCAGTTCATTCCAATAGCTGATTCTTTACTATTGACCTGCCCTTTAATGCCTTTCTTATAAGCCCAGTGAGCTGCTACCCCGTACTCAGCCACTTCGTGCATTTCCTTGGTCCGAATCTGGAATTCAATCGGCCCTTTTGGCCCATAAACAGTCGTATGAATAGACTGGTAACCGTTGGCCTTACGATTAGCGATATAGTCTTTGAAGCGGCCTGGCATGGGTTTCCAAAGTTCATGCACATAACCCAACATGGCGTAAACATCACTCTGGGTATCCAAAATACAGCGAATGGCAATCAGGTCATAAATTTCCTCAAAGCGTTTCTTCTTATCCTGCATCTTGCGATAGATCGAATAGATATGCTTAGGACGACCATAGATTTTCCCTTTGAGACTGCGTTCAGTAGCATACTCCTCCAACTTGGTTACGACTTCATCGACCAAAGCCTCACGTTCTCTGCGTTTTTCCTTCATCATGTGAGTGATTTTGTAAAACTCAGTTGGATTGAGGTAACGGAAAGATAAATCTTCCAACTCCCACTTGACACTGGAAATCCCTAGACGATGAGCAAGTGGTGCGTAAATTTCCATGGTTTCTCTGGAGATACGTTCTTGCTTGTCCTTTCGCAGGTGTTTGAGAGTCCGCATATTGTGCAAACGGTCCGATAATTTAACCAAGATCACACGGATATCCTCCGACATGGCCATAAGCATCTTGCGGTGATTTTCAGCCAATTGTTCCTCGAGTGATTTGTACTCAACCTTACCAAGCTTGGTCACACCATCAACGATAATCCGAACATCATGACCGAACTCTCTCTCCAAATCATCCAGTGTCGCATCTGTATCCTCAACCACGTCATGCAAAAAACCACAGGCAACGGTTACGGCATCCAGCTTGAGCTTAGCCAAAATGCCTGCTACCTGAATGGGATGGATAATATAGGGCTCTCCTGATTTCCGAAACTGCCCACTATGACAATCAACTGCGTAAATCAATGCTTTTTGTACAAAAGCAACGTCTTCCTTTGTTAAATATTCTCTCGTTAAAGCGACTACCTGATCGCCCGTCAAATTCACTTCTTTCGGCATCAATACTCTCCAATTCTTCCTACCATTTTATCACTTTTTTAAGGATATGAAAACTAGAAAAGCCTGTTTTTATACCAATACCAATCATTAAAAAACACTGCCAGATTTCTCTAGCAGTGTTTTGATATTTCATTTGCTTAGTAGACTGTTTTTTCAGTTTCTACATCGAAGAAGTGTGCTTTGTTCAAGTCAAATCCAAGTTCAACTGTCGCACCTGTTTGCAAGTAGTCACGAGCATCCACTTTTGCAACAAATTCGTCTTTACCAACTTGGCAGTAAAGGTGAGATTCCGAACCAAGCAATTCTGATACTGAGATAGTAGCTTTGACAACTGATTCTGGGAATGTTTCAAGGAAAGCAGGCTCTGCATTCACGTCTTCTGGACGAATACCGAAGATCAATTCTTTACCTTCATATCCTTTTTCACGAAGAACTTTCAAAGCACCTTCTGGCACTTTCAAACGGAAACCGTCAGAAACAATTTCGCTACCAACCAATTTTACATTGATGAAGTTCATAGCTGGGCTTCCGATAAATCCTGCTACAAATTTGTTAACTGGGTTTTTGTAAACTTCTTGAGGTGTACCGATTTGTTCTACACGTCCGATAGTACCTGTACCAGCTGGGTTCTTAGTTGCTGACATGATAACGATACGGTCTGCAAGAGTCATCGCTTCTGTTTGGTCGTGGGTTACGTAGATAGTTGTAGCACCGATACGACGGTGAATCTTCGCAATTTCAGCACGCATCGATACACGAAGTTTGGCATCCAAGTTTGACAAAGGTTCGTCCATCAAGAACACTTTTGCATCACGGACGATGGCACGACCCATGGCAACACGTTGACGTTGACCACCTGAAAGGTCAGCTGGTTTACGATCCAAGAATTCTTTCAAACCAAGAATCCCAGCAGCTTCTTGTACACGTTTGTCGATATCTTCCTTGCTGTATTTACGCAATTTCAAACCGAAAGCCATGTTGTCATATACAGTCATGTGTGGATAAAGAGCATAGTTTTGGAATACCATGGCGATGTCACGGTCTTTTGGAGCTACGTCGTTGACAACCACGCCATCGATAGATGCAGTACCTTCTGTGATGTCTTCAAGACCAGCAATCATACGAAGAGTTGTTGATTTACCACATCCTGAAGGACCTACGAAAACGATAAATTCTTTGTCTTTGATGTCCAAGTTGAAGTCTTCAACTGAATAGTGTTCGCTGTTTGGATATTTTTTGTAAATGTTTTTAAGATTTAATTCTACCATCGAGGTGAACTCCTTTTGTATTTTGATAGTTTTATTATAGATGAAAACGCTTTACTTTTCTATGGCAAGATGACCAAAAAAATAAAAAAGTTCTGTGCAACTTGCACAAAACTTTAGAGAATATCTGGTAAAATCAACTGATAACACAAGGTCAAGTCGGTCAACTCCTTCAACTGAAGCCCTGTCAATTCTTCCCATCTATCAATCTTGTATTGGAGAGAGTTGCGGTGCAGATAGAGTTGCTGGGCTGTTTTAGTTAGGACAGCACTATTTTCCCAGAGAGAAAGGATAATTTCCTGAATCTGGTCCTGATCCAAAATCATCTGGTGCAAGCATTCTTTAATGACTCTCAGGTCCACTAGTCTTTCTCCCATACTCCAAAGATAGAGCTGTGAAAAGGTATGAACACCTTGATGCCCCTGACGCCACCATATCTTAAACAAATCTCGCTCTGCTTTGATTAAGTCTGATAGGGCTTGATGGCCTGTCTGAGACCAAACCTGCCCCAACATGATAGACAGACGAAGACCAAAGTCATACTCTACCGCTTCAATCGTATCAGATAAGATTGAACGTACAGAAGTGTACTTATCTTGTTGCAGCACGAAAACATAATCCTGAGCTCCAACCTGCAGCACTGTCTGACAGTTGGGAAAAAGAGTCCGCATCATATCCAGCCAAGAGGCCAGATTTTCCTGTTGGTAATAAGACAGATGGAAATAAACCAATTGAATCTTTTTGAAAGCTTGCGGTGCCTGCCCCTTCCTCTCAATCAGATAGAGATACCAAGGATTGAGCGAACGAGCCTGCTCCTGCTGGGTCAAAAGGGCAACCAGCTGCTTTTCACGCTCGCTGAGCCCAGCTTCCTCTAGTAAAATCCACTGCTGAGAGGCTAAAGGAAGAGTAAGATAGCCTGGTCTCTCAATCGGCTGATCTAAAATCTGAGCCTCAGGAAACCAGTCTTGTAGTTCTTTTGCAATCATGTCCTAGCCCTCCACTTTTTGGATGCACCAAGAAATCAAGCTCTCAAGACGTTCTAGATTTTCTGTCATATGGAGATAGCCCATGACCGCTTCAAAGCCAGTAGACATGCGATAAGTCACCACATCAGCATTTTTAGCCTTTGTGTGGCTATTGGTATTGCGACCACGTTTGTAGATTTCTTCTTCTTTTTCCGTCAGGACTTGCTCTTCCAACATGAGAGCAATCAGGCGAGCCTGAGCCTTGGCAGATACATACTTAGTGGCCTCTTGGTGGAGTTTATTGGGCTTGGTCATCCCTTTGAGGATGAGGTGGCGGCGAATATACATAGAATACACTGCATCTCCCTCAAAAGCCAGCGCAATCCCGTTAATGAGATTGACATCAATCACGTGTCCACCTCACTCCATCCTTGGTGTCAAGGAGCTTAATTCCTTGAGCCGCCAATTGGTCACGGATTTGGTCCGCTGTCGCAAAGTCACGATTAGCACGCGCTTCTTGACGTTTTTGGATCAAGGCTTCAATGTCTGCATCTAAAACTTCCTCGACAAAGACAATCCCAAAGACTTCCAACATAGCCGCAAGAGCTTCCTTAACACTTGCATCATAGTTGCCGGAGTTGATCCATTTGGCCATTTCAAAGACAACTGTGATACCATTTGCGGAGTTGAAATCCTCATCCATAGCGGCAACAAACTTATCTTTAAAAGCCTGTAACTCTTGAGCATTTACAATCCCAGAAAATGGTTGCTCGTAAGTGTTCTTCAGATATTTGAGATTGGTCTCTGCATCACGCACTGCTTTTTCCGTAAAGTTGATTGGTTTACGGTAATGTTGAGTCGCAAAGAAGAAACGCAACACTTGACCATCGAGGGTTTTGAGGGCATCATGGACGGTGATAAAGTTGCCCAAGGACTTAGACATCTTGACATTATCGATGTTGACAAAGCCGTTGTGCATCCAGTAGTTGGCGAAAGTCTTGCCTGTTTTGGCTTCTGACTGGGCAATTTCATTGGTATGATGCGGAAACTCCAGATCGGCTCCCCCACCGTGAATATCAATGGTATCGCCCAAAATCTCTGTTGACATGACCGAACACTCGATATGCCAGCCCGGACGACCAGGTCCCCAAGGACTGTCCCAAGAAATCTCGCCTGGTTTTGCAGCTTTCCAAAGGGCAAAGTCTACAGGATTTTCCTTGCGAGCCGTTTCTTCATCGGTACGACCTGAAGCACCCAACTCCAAATCTTCCAAGGTTTTATTGGCCAACTTAGCATAGTTGTGGGATTTTTCCACACGGAAGTAAACATCCCCTTGACTCTCATAGGCAAAGCCTTTCTCGATCAAGTCAGCGACAAAACGAATGATATCAGCCATAAACTCTACTACACGTGGATGGCGAGTCGCAGGTTTCACGCCCAAGGCCGTCACATCCTCACGAAAGGCAGCGATGTACTTGTCCGCAACCTCCTGAGGCGTGATGCCCTCTTCCTTGGCACGGTTAATAATCTTATCATCCACATCCGTAAAGTTGGAAATATAGACAACTTCGTAGCCGCGGTATTCAAAGTAACGACGAATAGTATCAAAGGCTACTGTTGAACGGGCATTGCCAACATGGATATAGTTGTAGACGGTTGGCCCACAGACATACATCTTAACCTTGCCGTCCTCGATAGGGACAAATTCTCGCAAATCACGAGACATGGTGTCATAGATTTTAATCATTCACTGTCTCCTTTCTGTTTCTTGTTTATCGTAAAAAGTAGTTTCAATCCAACTCTCTAGCAATTACTAATGATATCTCAAAGAAAGTCATAGCATCTGCTTTTCTTTCTTCATGTCTTGCATCCCACTCATGATTGTGATGGTCAACATAATCAGCCGTATAAAAAAATTGATAGACTTTTGCTTGTCGAAATTGCGTCCAAGCCATGATTGCAGAAGCTTCCATATCCACAACAGTCGCACCTGCTGCTAATCTACGTTTGACCTTATCGGCTGTTTCACGATAGAAAGCATCTGTGGTCCAAGCCTTTGTTCGAATGTGCTCAATGCAAGATTTGTTCAAAGCTTCTTCCATGGTTAAGAGGAGAGTTTCGTCATAAGCTATCTCATCACTTGCAGGAGCGTAATGATAACTTGTACCTTCATCACGTAGAGCTGAACTTGGTAGAATAATCTTATCTGCCTGAATAGACTGATCTAGAACTCCGCAAGAACCCAAAACAATAAAGTTCTTAAATCCTCTTGCTTTGAGTTCTTCTAAGAGTCCAACAACCATCGGGGCTCCAATCGTAGCTATAGCAACTGCTACCTTACTCCCATCTTTTTCATAGATATACCATGGAAGTCTGCCATTTAGATTGGTTAGATAGCCACCTTCATAAACATCTTCAAACTTCTTTACTCGTTCAACGATTTCTCCATTAAAAGATAAAATAATCGTGTCACAGATTTCTCCACCACCACGAATACTTCGATCAGTTGGTTCGATAACAGCAGGTACATTTTCGAATTCTTCTAATAGCATTTTTCTACTCTTTCTCATTCAAATAAACTACCTGTGTCTGTTTGACAAAGCCGATTTTTTCATACAAGCGCTTGGCACCTACGTTGCTGTCCTCTACTGCAATCTGAAATTCCTTATCATTTTGCTCAATCAGTTGGTTGACTAGGGATTTTGCTAAATAGCTTCCATAGCCTTTTCCACGTTCAGGTTCCGATATTGCCAAACCATAGAGGTAATTCGTATTAGTCGATAAATCTACCGTGCAAGTTCCAATAACCTGACCGTCTTTTAATAAAATATATAGGCGACTTTCTGGATCTTTTAGATCTTCAGCAACATATCTATCCGCAACTTCTCTCGATTCATGGTCCTCTGAGAATGCCTGAAATTGTAGCTGACTAATTTGATCCTGATACGAACTATTTGCTAACAAAACTTCAATATTGGAAAGTTTTGCTAGCGGATAAGGTCTTCTATCCTTACCTAACCAGGTTTCTGTCTCTTTATCCTCGACCAATCCCCAGTTGCTGACAAAATCAGGATGACGCTCTAGAAAAATACGTTCTGTCTGAAAAGTCACTGAACGAATAGGGAAAGGAGCCGTTTCTTTCTCAAAACTCGTAAACAAAGCACGCGCAATTCCCTGACGGCGATGATTTGGATGAACCAGTATCGTCACTTCCACATCTTGGTCATCAGCATAGACAGTTAATAGACCAACAAGTTCGCCTTTTTCATAATAAAGGAAAAAGGCGGGCATGTTTGGATCAAAATTAAGCATGTTAGAAAGATAGGGAGCACGATAAGTTCCATCATAGGCTTTGCAACAGTTAATTAGTTTTTTCGCCTCAGATAACTCCTCTTGGCTTAACTTGTTTCTTGCTTGAATCATATAGGTATCCTCTACAACCCCGACGATCTGTGACTGGCTTCTTTAGCCTGCTCGAGTTTATTGACGTAGTACTCCCGTTTTTCTTCGACTTCATGGATGATAGGCTCATCCTTCTGTCCATGAACTCGGACGATCTTAGCCGGAATACCGACAACTGTTACATCACTAGGTACGTCTGCCACGACTACTGCAGCTGCACCAACCTTGGCATTTTCACCGATTTCTACCGGTCCGATAACTTGGGCATGGGCCGATATGAGAGCTCCTTTACGCACAGTCGGATGGCGTTTGCCAACATCCTTCCCTGTTCCACCAAGAGTCACTCCGTGATAGAGAAGAACGCCTTTTTCAACAATCGCTGTCTCTCCAATTACCAATCCTGAACCGTGGTCGATAAAAACACCTGAGTCAATCTGGGCACCCGGATGAATCTCGATTTGGGTCCAAAAACGCCAAAACTGACTGTGCATCCGAGCCAGGAGTTTGAAGCCGTGCTTCCAGAGAAAATGCGAGAGACGGTGGGCAGCTAAGGCCTTGACACCTGGATAGGTCAGTAGAACCTCCAAACTGTTGCGTGCCGCTGGATCATTTTCTTTTACAATATCAATGGTTTCGCGCCACCATCCCATACATTTCTCCTTTTCTTATTCTGAATCTTTTGGTGTTTCTGTAACTTCTTTCTTAGGTTTGTGGTCCTTGTGATGACGTGGACGGTGAGGTCTCTCAGACTTTTCGCCCTTTTCATCATGCTCAGGTTTTGGTGGACGAGGAAGAAGAGCTTTCATAGAGGCATCGATACGGCCTTTTTCATCAATCTTGATAACCTTAACATCAACTTCATCGCCGATAGCTACCAAGTCTTCTACACGGTTGGTACGAGTCCAAGCCATTTCAGAAATGTGCACAAGTGCATCTGTCTTATCAAAGAGGTTGACAAAGGCACCAAATTTCTCGATACGAACAACCTTGGCATGGTAAACTTCATCCACTCTGGCTTCACGAACCAAACCAGCAATGATTTCTTTTGTACGGTTAATGGCATCTTGGTCGCTAGAGTAGATAGACACATTACCTTCTTCGTCGATATCAATCTTAACGCCTGTCTCAGCGATAATCTTGTCGATGGTTTCTCCACCTTTACCGATGACAATCTTAATCTTGTCCACATCAATCTTGATGGTATCAATTTTCGGTGCAGTTGGAGCCAATTCTGGACGAACTTCTGGAATCGTTGCTTCAATCACATCAAGGATTTCAAAACGCGCTTTCTTGGCTTGAGCAAGAGCCTCAGTCAAGATTTCTGCAGTAATTCCTTGGATCTTGATATCCATTTGAAGGGCTGTAATCCCGTCACGAGTACCGGCAACCTTAAAGTCCATGTCTCCAAAGTGGTCTTCCAACCCTTGGATATCTGTCAATACTGTGTAGTTATTTCCATCTGAGATGAGACCCATAGCAATCCCTGCTACTGGCGCCTTGATTGGCACACCACCAGCCATAAGGGCAAGCGTTCCCGCACAGATAGAAGCCTGAGAAGATGAACCGTTTGATTCTAAGACTTCAGCTACCAAGCGGATCGCGTATGGGAATTCTTCCAAGCTTGGCAAAACTTGAGCAAGGGCACGCTCACCGAGAGCACCGTGACCAATTTCACGACGACCTGGCGCACCGTAACGACCAGTTTCCCCTACAGAATATTGAGGGAAGTTATAGTGGTGCATAAAGCGTTTCTTGTACTCTGGATCCAAACCATCGATGATTTGAGTTTCTCCCATCGGAGCCAAGGTCAAGACTGAAAGGGCTTGAGTTTGGCCACGAGTGAAGAGACCTGAACCGTGCACACGAGGAAGAAAGTCAACAACCGCATCCAAAGGACGGATTTCATCAACTTTACGACCATCAGGACGCACCTTGTCTTCTGTGATCAAACGGCGTACTTCAGCGTGTTCCATTTGTTCCAAGATTTCAGCCACATCACGCATGATACGGTCAAATTCTTCGTGGTCTGCATATTTTTCTTCATACACTGCAGTCACTTGGTCTTTAACTGATTGAGTTGCAGCTTCACGAGCCAATTTTTCTTCTACTTGGACCGCTTTTTGGAGGTCGCTGTTGTAGGCTGCGATGATTTCAGCCTGTAATTCAGCGTCCACATGAAGCAATTCTACTTCTGCTTTTTCCTTACCAACTGCCGCAACGATTTCTTCTTGGAAGGCAATCAATTCTTTAACAGCTTCATGTCCTTTCAGAAGAGCTTCCAACATGATCTCTTCTGACAATTCTTTGGCACCAGACTCCACCATGTTGATGGCGTGCTTGGTACCAGCTACTGTCAATTCAAGAAGTGAACGCTCTGCTTGTTCTTGACTTGGGTTGATGATGATTTCACCATCTACATAGCCCACCTGTACCCCAGCGATTGGTCCGTCAAATGGAATGTCTGAAATGGAAAGTGCCAAGGATGAACCAAACATAGCTGCCATTGGTGCAGATGCATTTTCATCATAAGAAAGCACGGTGTTGATCACTTGCACTTCGTTACGGAAACCTTCCGCAAACATGGGACGGATTGGACGGTCAATCAAACGCGCTGTCAAAGTCGCATCTGTTGAAGGACGTCCTTCACGTTTCATAAAGCCACCAGGAAACTTCCCAGCCGCATACATTTTTTCTTCATAGTTGACTTGGAGTGGGAAGAAATCCCCAGTTGCCATTTTCTTAGACATGACGGCTGCAGTCAAGACAGTTGACTCACCGTAACGCACAACAACTGAGCCATTTGCTTGCTTAGCAACCTGACCAGTCTCTACGATTAATTCACGACCCGCAAAAGTCGTTTGAAATACTTGTTTTGTCATTTTAATCCCCTTTGGATTGATGAAATTATACGCCTTGCCTACAAAGATCAAGATATTTTGGACGGTTCGGCTTGCCGAACATTTCTGTAGAAAAATAGGAAGGTGACGCCGCACTCGATGAGTGCTAGGAAGCTTATCTTTTTTCCTAAGAAATGAGACCAAAATTCAATTAAGTAGTTTTTTTGATATTTCACTGGAATAGTGCGGACGGGAGCAACTTCCTTCGGAATTTCATCCCTAATTTTTGAGCCAAATGTCTCAAAAATCCCGTTTTAGATAATAACATTGTTATCATCTAAGATACCACTATAGCGTGAAATATCTTTTTATAGACACCTATTATCAGGTTTTAATAAAAACTTCTATAGCTTAAATACCCTCATCTTTGTATCAAGTACGTACAGAGTCTATTTTATCATACTTTTCTTAAAAAGTGCGGGCTTTTCTATTAAAAAGGAACCATTCCCCTCACCTGAGAAGAATGGTTTGCTTTTTATTATCCTAAAGACTGATGGTTGAACAAGGCATGGGTTGCTTGGTGGATGTATTTTGCTGTTTCAGCATTGTTCATGGTGTAGAGATGCACACCTGCGACATCCTGGGTCACCAAGTCCACGATCTGATCCACGGCATAGGCAAGTCCTGCTGCTCTGAGCGACTCAGGGTCATGCTCATACTTGTCTAAGATGGCCTTAAATTTACGTGGAAGGTGGATATTCTCACAAGTCTTCAAGAGACGAAGCGCTTGGTTACGGTTAAGAATTGGCATAATCCCCGCATGAATAGGAATATCAATCCCTGCCAAGGTACACTTATCTTGGAAATCATAGAAACGCTCATTGTCAAAGAAAAGCTGCGTTACAAGGCTTGAACAGCCTGCATCCACTTTCTTCTTGAGATTTTGAATATCCGAGATCTGGTTTGGCGAGTCAGGGTGCCCTTCTGGATAGCAAGCGCCAACAATATCAAAGTGAGGGGCTTGTTCCTTGATAAACTCGATTAAGTCCGTTGCGTAGCGGAAATCCTTTTGTGGTTCCACATCAGGGATAATATCCCCACGCAAGGCCAAGATTTTCTGTACCCCAACCTTATCCAAGTCCGCAATGGTTTCAGCAACTTTGTCCTTGGTCAGATAGATAGCTGGCAAGTGGGCAATGGTTGGAATCGCCAAGTCATTCTGGATAAAGTCAGCCAAACGAACCGTTGTTTCCTTGATATTAAATTTATTATTGCTGGCAGTCACACTGATAAAGTGCGGTGTCAGCTCCCGCATATCCTGCAAGGCTGAAATAATTTTATCATTACCCACAGCTGGGTTTGGAGGGAACACTTCAAATGAAAGTGACGGAGTTTGGCGTGACATAGTCATTATCCTTTTCTTTTTGATTTCATGATTGCTGAGCCAGCTAGGCCAAGCAGTTCCTTGATCAGTCAGTGTCACGAGCGAAATCTTATCTTACAATTTCTCACGCGCAGCTTTAGCTGCTTCGACAAGGCGGATCAAGCTTTCTTTTGTTTCTGGAATACCACGTGTTTTGAGACCACAGTCAGGGTTGATCCAAACTTTCTTGCTTGGAACTTTGGCAAGAATAGCATCGATTGTGTGGTCGATTTCGCCTTCATTAGGCACACGAGGAGAGTGGATATCGTAAACCCCAGGTCCCACTTCTGTTTGGAAGTTTTTCGCTTTGAGTTCGTCCAAGATTTCAAGGTTTGAACGGCTTGCTTCAAAGGAAATAACGTCCGCATCCATGTTGTCGATAGCTGGGATGATATCTGTAAATTCTGAGTAACACATGTGAGTGTGGATTTGAGTATCTGGCGCAACTGTAGAGTGTACCAAGCGGAAGGCAGGAATAGCCCAGTCAAGGTAGTCTTCGTACCAGTCGCTACGACGGAGTGGCAATTTCTCACGAAGAGCAGCTTCGTCGATTTGGATGATTTTCACCCCAGCAGCTTCAAGGTCCAGAACTTCATCCTTGATAGCAAGAGCGATTTGAAGAGTTGAGTCCTTGATAGAGATGTCTTCACGTGGGAATGACCAGTTAAGGATGGTAACCGGTCCAGTCAACATACCTTTAACAGGTTTGTCAGTACGGCTTTGAGCATAGCTAGACCATTTCACAGTGATTGGGTTAAGACGAGTGACGTCACCCCAGATGATTGGTGGTTTCACCCCACGCATACCATATGATTGTACCCAACCATTCTTAGAGAAGAGGTAACCAGACAAGTTTTGACCGAAGTACTCAACCATGTCGTTACGCTCGAACTCACCGTGTACAAGCACGTCAAATCCAACTTCTTCTTGCCATTTGATCCATTCGTCGATGGTTTCAGCAAGGAAGGCATCGTACTCTTCTTGAGACAATTCACCCTTACGGTAAGCCAAACGTTTGGCACGGACTTCCTTAGTTTGAGGGAATGAACCGATGGTTGTTGTTGGAAGAGCTGGAAGTTTGAAAGCTTCTTCTTGGATAGCTTCACGTTCCGCAAAGGCTGGCAAACGAGTGTAGTCAGCGTCTGTCAATCCAGCGATGCGCGCACGAAGTTCCGCATTTTCACCAACACGCTCAGTCGCAAAGAGTTCTTTGTTAGCTGCAAGAGCTTGATCCCCTTGACCATTGCGGATAGCATCCAAGTCACGAAGTTCTTCCAATTTTTCAACTGCAAAGGCAAAGTGGTTCAAGATAGCTGGTTCAAATTCTTCATTAGCAGTTGTAAATGGCACATGAAGAAGTGAGCATGAGCTTGTCAATACGATGTTTTCAGCTGGGATTTGCTCAAGAACAGCCAAGCTCTTTTCGTAGTTGTTACGCCAGATGTTTTTACCATTGACGATACCTGCATAGAGAGTCTTGTCAGCTGGGAAGCCACCTTTAACGAGTTCAAGAGTTTTCTTACCTTCAACGAAGTCCAAACCGATGGCATCTACTGGCAAGTTCACAAGGTCAGAGTAGACGTCACGAACGTCTCCGAAGTAAGTTTGAAGCAAGACTTCAAGACCTTTTTTATCAGCCAAGAGTTTGTTGTAGAGGTTCAAGAAGAGAGCTTTTTCTTCAGTTGTCAAGTCTTTGACAAGAGCAGCTTCGTCCAATTGGATACGAGTCGCACCAAGTTCCGCCAATTTTGCAAAAACTTCTTGGTAAGCAGCTACTAAGCTGTCTACGAAGTCTTCTGCTTTCACGCCGTCTTCAAAGTCTGACAATTGAAGGAAAGTGAATGGACCTACAAGGACAGGACGAGTGTTGAGACCAAGTTCTTTAGCTTCTTGGAACTCATCAAAGATCTTGTGACCAGCCAGTTTAACTTGAGTGTCTTTTTCAAATTTAGGCACGATGTAGTGGTAGTTGGTGTTAAACCATTTCTTCATTGGAAGGGCACGCACATCCCCTTTTTCTCCTTGGTAACCACGCGCCAAAGCAAAGTAGCGCTCAAGGTCAGATAAGTCTAAGTTTTGAACAGAAGCAGGCACCACGTTGAAAAGGAAGGCTGCATCTAGGAAGTTGTCATAGTGAGAAAAGTCATTTGAAGGGATTTCAGTGATGCCTTTTTCTTTGACAATGTTCCAGTGTTTAGCACGCAATTCTTTTGCTGCTGCCAAGAGTTCTTCTTCTGAGATTTCTTTTCTAAAGTATTTTTCAGTTGTAAATTTTAATTCGCGGAATTCGCCCAAACGAGGGAAACCGATGATCGTAGTTGACATGATGTGTCCTCCAAAATTTGTTGTTGAAACTATATTAACAGAAAAGAAAGCGCCTGTATAATTGTAAAAAATTAGGCTTTGATATAGTTTGAAACTATATCTCTCTTTTAGACAAAAGAAAAGGACTTGAGACCAGTTCCTCAAATCCTTTGTATCGCTTGTTTTGTGACTGTATTTTAGTTGGAATACTCAAACGAGCTATTGGCGATTCTCATCAGTGACTATGGCTTGCTATTAGAAAAGACTATAGGTCTATTTTTATCTTTGTAATTCCGATATTTCCCTGAAAAAGTGCGGACGGTAGCAAATTACTTCGTAATTTCATCCCTAATTTTTGAGCCAAAATGTCTCAAAAATCCCGTTCTAGAGAATAATAAATTATTATCTAGAGTACCACTATAGCGGGAAATATCCTATAAAAGCTCACTTCGTTCGCCCTTGACTTTTTAATTAGAATACAAGAATTATCTTAACACTCATAAAACAAGACCTTAGAATCATTCTAAAGGTCTCATTTTTATTATTCGATAAAATTACGAAAAGAGTTCTAAATTAGAGCTAATCCTGACTCCTACTCCAGCTCAATGCCTTTCTCTCGGAGGTTAGCCAGACACTCCTCATAGTATCCTGCATCATGCTCACTATAGATGGGCTTACCTAGCTTCTCCTCAGGCAAGTCCTCATAGGGAGGGCAAATTTTGCCACGGTAGTTCTTGTCCAGCCACTCTGGACTGACATTGTAGCCACGGCCAGCCATTTCCTCCATGATCAAGCGATGATAGGCATAGAGGTGATAAGGCGAGTGAGTAAAGACATAGTCCACCGTCGCATGTTTTTTGCCCCAACCATTGCCACGCAAGGCGCAGCACTCTCGATGTTGTCCCAAGAGCTGAGGACGGGGAAGTTGTGAAATCAAAGCCTCATGCCAAAGTCTCATGGGAGTCTCCTTTCAGTAAAGTCGAATGTTGCAAGTAGGTATTTGGATAGCGATCAAGCAAGACTCGAGTCTTAGCAATCAAGTCTTCCTTGGAAGCCTGACCAAAGCGGTAGCGATCCAGCAAGAGCATATAGTCCTTTCGCTCGGCATCTGTCGCTTTCTTTTTGAAATAGCCCCAGATATGCTGAAAAGCATTGCAAACTTGACCTCTATGCTCTGGGATTTGACAGGCACGGTCAATCATCTCTTGAACCTGACTCACCTCCACTTTTTCATTCTTCAAGTATTGGCGAATCTCATTGTAAATATTGCTGGAATGGCTCAAAACGAGGTATTTGTTTCTAGCCCAGAGTTGTTGGCACTGGGATTTTTGGTTAGTTTCCATCTTTCTCCTTTTTTTCTATCAGTTTCCAGGAAATATGGAAACAAAGCAACAGTCCTATAAAGTAGACTCTTGAAGTATGCTTTATTGCTTATTAATACTATTTTCTAGTATTTCAATCTCGTTTAAAATGGTATTCAAATGATCTTGATAGTTTTTAATCATACTACTATCTAAGTAATTCTTAATTTTCTTCTGTTTTAGTCTCAACTCCCAATACTTACAAGCTAATCTCATGTAATTACAGTAGTCTTCTCTATTTATTATTGGAGACTTACTTGATTCTATCAATTCGTTAACAAATGTTTCATCAATACCATAGATATCTGCAAAGAACTCCGAAGCACAGTTATAGCTATCTAAAAAATTCTGCAACTCCAATCGATTTTTAATAAACATATTTTGAGAACCAGCATTAATAATAGGGGTTTTAAAACCATCATAATATTGATTCATAAAATAAGCAAAAGTATCAAATCGATCATTCCCTAAAGATTTTTTTGTGTTATTTAAAGCACCTTTCATGGGTAAAATACTGATGTTCATTGGAGAATAACGCATGACTTCAAGAGAATCTTTCAATACATCCGAAACATTTGTCTCATTTAATATCGACTCGTATAGCCTACGCTTTCCATCAAATGATGTAGGAACTATGTTAAAAGATACATCTCCGTTAACTTGTATTTTCCTACTTCCATGCTTAAAAATGAACTTTTCTTCCTCATTTTTAAACAAAAATTCTCCATAATATTTGAGATAAAAATCCCAAGCCAATTCATCTTTATCACTACTAAATTCATGACGTGAGGTCAATGTTATTCCTACACTTGTTTGATTTTCTTCATTTTCATTTGACTTCATAAGCACACTTCCTTTGCTATATCCTTGTTTTTCTCATCAACTTTTAAATTCCTTCAAACACTTTTTAAGCTCAGCATCAGCTTCTGGTATGGTTCCGTGGAATTGATTCAGTATTTCTAATAATTTCGAAAATATTTTTAATTTTTCTACATCCCGTTCATCTTCATAATTCTGGAATCTAATATGTGGAGTATTACTTTATTTTTCCATATATCTTATTTTTCCTATACTCATCTAAAATATTTTTAACAACTTTGGTTACTGCTATTTCATCTTTATCCCATTTACTAGTTTGCTCATCACCATCATAGTTATAACCTAAGCAGATCTTCTCACTCTCTTTCTCTATTTTCATAATTATATTAGCTTTATTTTCTTCAATATATACTTCAATAGCTTTTCTTTCATCATCACTATAAAAAACAGGAATTAAGCTTAAATGTCGTCTCCATGCATCACCATCCTGCTCGAGTAGTTCCTTCAACAAATACATTAGCTTAATCTCGATAGAATCATGCAAATAGTAGTAATAAGTAGAATTTAATTTTATATTTTCAAACCCATTGGAAATTTTTAAAAAATTATACTTTGGTTGAACAGAAAAACCTCTATATTCATCAATATAATGTGAGGTAAACTCTAATAAGATTGTTTGATGGTATTTTAGACGTAAAATTTGCCAAGAACTTCTTGCGTTAGGATGAATAAGTGCATAAACTGGTGTTCTTAATTCATCGTTTTGTGGATCATCAATTAAATCAATAGTAAATTCTGGAAAAGGATCATAGTACCATGAAATACTTTCATAAGAGCTCTTCATCTTCACCCAATTCTCTGTATCATCAATATATGTGATAACTCTCTCTTTCGGAAATGGTATTATACCCAATCTAAACTTAAAAAGTTTTTCAATGTCATCTATATTACCCTGACTATCAATAGCAGTATTTTTTGCTCCCTTTCTTACATATATTTGATTTTCTTTCACTTTATTATACCTTTGAGTCAAATAAAAGGGAACCTTAGTAGACTTTTTAACTACAAGAACTTCTAAATTACCATTATTTATACTTCTCAACTCAACAGAAGGCACACAATCTCCTGCCCAAGATAAATTTTGTAAAAAATCTTGATAACTTTCCTGAGTCCATTTTTTAGTAAATTGTTTTACACCTGTAATCTCTACTGGTTTATCACTAATTCCCATTATAATGTATGCATCATGATTACTGATATTATTTGCCATACAAATAATATCATGAAGAAGGTCTCCCTTTTTCTTGTTCTTATCCTTTTCGCTTTGACCTTCATAGAAATATGGTTTTTCTTTAAAATCCCAATATTCCCCTTCAGTTTCTTGATAAAATAATTCTCTTACAATATCTTCAATTTCTTGATTCGTTAGCATAAAATCTCCTTTGGCTTTTTGACATTCTAGAAATTCCTTTTCTTCTAAGACTTTTTATTCTAGCTTTTTTACTATTTTTTGTTTTTAAAACATACAGCTGTACGAAGAAAGAATAAGCTAAAATAGCTTTCTGAACCATTAAATAATTCACATTTTTTTCATCAACCAAACCATGCATAAAGAGATTTCTATTTAAAGGGAGTGTTTCTTCATCATATTCTTCGTCTAAGTCCTCAAATCTCTTGAAGAGGTTTATCTCCCTAAAACTTTTATCATGATATTCAGAAATATAAGCAATATGAGAAATTAACTCTTTCAGGTATTCATCATGATTCAAAGAATCCATAAAATTTCTAAACGATTTTTGAGAAACTTTAATTTCAGATTGCTTTTTCTTTTGTTCTTGTATTTGGAGTTTAGCAAGTACATTTTCAATTCTTTCACAGCAAAACATGACCATTGTTTTATACATTTTTAGCTGTTCAAGATTTTGTAGTTGACAAATCTCTTTATATGTTTTTAGAGATTTAGGAACAAAATCATAAACTGTTCTACCATATTTTTCCTCCCATAATGATAGATAGTTCATCAGTACAATATTAGCTTCTTTTTGGTTTTCTATTTCATATGATCCCATTTCATCAATGAATAATAACGGAGGATAAATATCATAGTGCAAGAATTGTGCTATTTTTCTTTTATCAAGCTCCTCTAAGTCTTTTTCATATTTTTCGAAATCAATTGAAGAAAAAGTATCTATTAAGGATTTAAATGTATAGGAATACGACTCATTTATCTTATCAATCAATGAAAGCAATGGACTAAAATCTATTTTTGGTATCTCTATTTGCGATAATATTTTTAAACATGCCTCAGAAATCGGCCTCATCTTCTCAGAAATATCTAAATTGATTTTTTGAAAGTTAACTCTAACTTCTTCTAAACTTGAAATCTTTGAGTTCATTTCTTTAGAGACTTTCTCAGATTCCTTTTTATTTTCTTCTTCGTTATTACAATCTACCATAAACTCTTCCTTCATTACAATAATTTATAAATTAAAATATAAGTTATACCCAATTACAATTCTAGAGAATTACTCACTCAAATTATACCACGAATCTACCAAAAAAACGTCTTTAGATAATAATATATCTAAAGACGTTTATTTTTATCCTGCTACTTGTTCTGCTTCTTCTACTTTTACTTTTTTCTCCTTCTTGTTCGAACCAGTCAATCGTCGCTTGCTATCTCGGATTGCATTCAGGTCTTTGAGGAGTTTGGTCAGGTGTTCTTTTTCAGGATAGGCTTCTGCACTGGCTGCAGTATAGCGCATAAAGAGGTCGTAGATACTAGTTAGTTCGGTACGGACTTGTCTGGTCTTGCCGACTTCCTTAGCAGACTTATGCGCACGCGCCTGACTTTCCACCTTATCATACTCCTCCTGCGCATTGATCACCGCCGTCAGCATAGGAGTTAGTCCTAGACTGGTCACTGCCGTGTGGTAGGGTTCTTCACTGAGAGTTTTGAGCAAACTCTTGATTTCTGCCGTTTCCACATCATTGCTGTGCTTGGTGATATCCTTGTACTTGGCAAAGACTGGTTTCAAGATCTCATGGGCTTCTTTGAGTTTGACCTCCTTGATCTTAGCAAATCCTCGATGAAGGGTAAAGAGACCAACTAGGGCACTGTCACGATTGCGATCGACTTCGGTCAGATTGGTCGCTTCCTTCTTTTCCACTGTAGCTAGCTGGGCTTGGAAGTCTGCTAGCTTGCTCTTGAAGGGATCAAGGTGCTTGCTATACATAGGCTCGTCCTTATGTGCCTTGGCAAAAACTTCTAGTAGTTGACCCGTGTCTACCATGAGACTTTCAAACTCACGATTGGTAAAGTTGGTATAGCTTAGTGGACGGATAGTGAATGTTTTTGTCATGATGACAACCTTTCTTTTTTCATTATTTCAAAAAGGAGTTTTCCCTTAAATTTATAAATCCATTCTAACAGTTACTTTAAAAGATTTGTCCCCCTTCCTCTGAACTGTCAATATTTCCATCTAAAATGTACTTTTCAGGGCAAATCTTTTATTAGGTGACTATTAGTCCGTCTCGCTCCGTAAGGTGCGAGACAAATAAACCACCCGCTATGCGGGTGCGCGTCAAAGGTTATACCAAAAAACTCCAAACGCGATACAATAAAGGTGTTCAAGCCAATTGTAAAGCGAAAGGAGAAAATATGGTACAAAAGGCACATAGTTTATCACACACAAAGTGGATGTGTAAATATCACATTGTGTTCACCCCTAAGTATAGACGAAAAGTCATTTATAATCAATATCGAAGTAGTTTGGGAGAAATATTCCACCGATTGTGTAGTTATAAAGTGCACTTATGATGTTTGACAAACACGCCAACCTCAAGTACAAGTTTTGCAACCGGCATTTTTGGGCAGAAGGTTACTACGTGAGTACAGTAGGACTTAATGAAGACACAATTAAGAAATATATTCAAGATTAAAGAAATTATCCAGTGGATGATTTCTTCACGAGTATGAAAATTTGAGAACGAGTAAAGCATGATATAGCACTAGATAAATTAAGTGTAAAAGAATATGAGGATCCCTTTAGGGATAGTGGTAAGTAGTACCAAGGCCTCTTTGAGAGGCAAGTGACGAGTCAAGAGCAATAAGGCTTGAACAACGTGAAAGCCAGCGTCTTTAGGCGCTGGCTGGTGATTTGGGCTTATAGCCCTGGTGCAAACCACCCGTTAGACGGGTGGTTATGATTTCCAAAACAAAAAATCTCTATCTGACTGGAAACATTTCCGTCTGTCAGATAGAGACTCTTACTATTTTTAGATTTTAACTTTTCTAGCTTTAGAATACATATAAATTTTAGGAAGGCAGACTATTCGAAAGTTCGAAGACCTCAAAACTTTCTCAGCTAGACCATTCGAAGCTTAGAATGCTCATAAATTTATGTATTTCTTGTCATTCTAAGTTTAGAATGCATATAAACTTTAGTGAATTCATAGCTTCGAAACTTCGAATAGCTACCTCCCCTACTCCAACTGGCTTTTAACCTTCTTCTTAGTCAAGATACGGTCGTTTTTGTTAGAGAGAGCTTGGATACGAGCTTCAAGAAGGGTTTTCCGTCCGGCCTCTGTTCGTGTGTAGACGAGGTGATAACGTCCAATAGTTGGCGTCAGAAAGTCGAGGAATTTTTGTGCTTCTTCCTTGCGCTTGTCAAAAAGACTAGGCACGACATAGTAAGGTGACTGACCTTGTCGGACTTTTTCTGCCTTCAAGAGATAGCGCTGGTTGTCCACTGGAGCAAAGAACTCTCCCACAGTCTGTGCAAACAACTCCTTGTCTCTCATGCTTCCTCCCTTGAGATAGGCAAAAACCATATAGTTTTCCTTGTCCTCCTCTACCTGAACACGGGATTGATCGTCCGTTAGATACCCCGAATCTAGCAGAGCCTTTCGGATTTGCTCACCCAGAGACTGCAAGCGTTTATAGGGACTCTTATAGCAGAGGTAGCGCCAAGATGCAAAAGCCAAAAAGAGGAGACAGGCTACCGTAAGCCACCAAACACCGATCAGTCTTAGTCTAAATAGCAAGACCAACAAATCTACTGCCAACAAGAGCAATGACATGCGAACCCATTTTAATGCATCAAGCAAGAGCATAACTGGGATTTTCTGTTTTTGAGTTGCGACTTCTGTAACTATCTCAAATTGATCCGCTACGACAAGAGCTTCCTGCCATTTTTTTCTCAAGCCTGCTCGATCCTTGGAGAGACTCTTAACTCGCTCATTGTACTCACTAATTTGCTTTTTCTTAAAAGGGGGCTTTGGAAAATCCAAACGATCCAAACCGGTCTCAATACTCTCCTGATTATAAGCCAATCCAAGAAAATGCTCCATCCGTCGCGACAAGGTCTGCAGATCCTGATTGCTCTCTGGTCTAGGCTCCTCACCAGGAAGAGTGATAAGTGCTTGCGCTTGAACGGCTACCAGATGCCAGATGTTGCTGGTCTTTTCTGGATGTCCCGGCCAGATACGAATGGCACGCCCACGCATCTGGTTGCTCAGCATAAAGCTCCCCACAAAGCTTCCGAGGATTAGGGAATTAACACAAGGAGCATCCCAACCCTCTCCAAGGAGAGATTTGGTTCCGACTAGGACTTGAATCCGTCCTCGTTGAAAAAGCTCCGTCACTGCCGCTACGATTCCCTCAGCTGAGCTCGGAAAACCAACCTGCACATAATCTTTTTGATCCAAGTGACCAATAGATGAGAAACTAAGAGGAACCTGATGCAAGAGCTCCTTCAACTCTGCTGCCACATCGGTAGGCAAAATAACGACACTACCTGACAAGACAGCCAAAGGCACAGATATCTCTTGCTCCTGAACTTTTCGACGAATGCTTTCAAAATAAGGGAGAACCCCCAACTGAGAAATGGTTGCCTGATTATCTCCCAGATAGGTGGCAAAATCCTTGCGAATATAGTCAGCTAGTACTAACTGTCTCAGTTCCTGACCTAGACTCTCATACTCCGTCAAAAAGATATCGGCAATGGCAGACAACTTCCCTAGAGATTGGGTTAAAAGCTGATCGGAAGCCTTGGACTTAACTAGATAAACCTGACGTTTTTCCACCAACCCATGCGCCTTCAAGTCAGCCCCTAACTTTTTCCTATATCCATCTGGATCCTCATACCAATCTGGTGTCTGATAGAGTATGCTCTGCAACAGCGTCTCCAGCCAGTATGAGGTCAATGCTGGAAGCTTCTGGGTTCCCAGTAAATTTTGAAAAGAGGGAGGAATCGTTAACCCCTGAGAATGCATATAAATCAACATAGCAGACAAGTACTTGGGATCTTCTAAGAGCAAATCAGATGAAATATCCCCTTTGAGGACCTTAGACCCTGCTACAAATGTTTGAAAATCAGGATCGACTATAAGGTGATGAATATAGTCCCACTTAGTCTCCTCAAACCGTTTGAGACGTTCCGCCTCTTCAGATGTTGGTGAACACATATAGACAAAATCCTGATGAGGGCAAAGAGTGTCTTCCTTTACTAGTTCAGGTACCGTGATTTCTTGATCGATCTCCCCGCACATTCGGATATAGCGTTCCCAGAGTTCTGGCTCGCTGTCATATGGTGGTGTCGCTGTCAGGGAGATGACTTGCAGCGGTTCATACTGCTTGCGAAAGGCTTCCAGACTTTTCCACCATTCATTGCGCAGGTGGTGGCATTCATCCAAGCAAAGAGTAGCAACTTTCTGAGCTCTTAGACTTGCAAACAAATCAAACCCTACAAAATCCTCTGCTTCTCCATCTTCTTGTGATTGCAATTGGTTCATGGCGCTATGAAAAGCCTGATAGGTCACAATCGTTAATGCCTTCATCTCCTTTAAGTTTTGGGAAACGAGATCTGAAATCTTCTGTTCGTTCTCTAAAAAGGCTGTTTGGATCCTATCTACCCATTGTTCACGAATGGTGACAGTTGGAACCAAGACAAGGGCTGGGTTGCCAAAACGAGCGATTAGCTCGATACCAATGGTTGTCTTTCCAGACCCTGGAGCGGCCACTAGATGAACATGACCGTCTGCTTGATAGTCCTGAAAACAATCCAATACCTGTTTTTGATATTGGCGCCAGCTTCCTTTAAAGTTTAAACCTAACATGATACCCCTCATTCTATACCGTCATTTTCTTATTCTCATTTTACCACACTTATTTCTCCAGTCAGATAATCCAGATAGTTTTTCTCCATAAAATATGGTATAGTAGAATCATACTATCTATGAGGAGTTTACATGTCACAGGATAAGCAAATGAAAGCTGTTTCTCCCCTTCTACAGCAAGTCATCAATATTTCATCTATCGTTGGGGGAGTCGGTACCTTGATTTTCTGTATTTGGGCCTATCAGGCAGGAGTGTTACAGTCCAAGGAAACCCTATCGGCCTTTATCCAGCAAGCTGGGGTTTGGGGGCCACCACTCTTTATCTTTTTACAGATCCTACAAACCGTCGTTCCGATCATTCCGGGAGCTTTGACCTCAGTTGCTGGGGTCTTTATTTACGGCCACATCATCGGGACTATCTATAACTATATCGGCATCGTGATTGGCTGTGCCATTATCTTTTACCTCGTCCGTCTCTATGGAGCTGCCTTTGTCCAGTCGGTCGTCAGCAAGCGCACCTATGACAAGTACATCGGTTGGCTAGATAAGGGCAATCGTTTCGAGCGTTTCTTTATCTTTATGATGATCTGGCCAGTTAGTCCAGCTGACTTTCTCTGTATGCTGGCTGCCCTTACCAAGATGACCTTCAAACGCTATATGATTATCATCGTGTTGACCAAGCCCTTTACCCTAGTGGTTTATACTTATGGTTTGACCTATATTATTGATTTCTTCTGGCAGATGTTTTGAGAATAGAAAAATCCGTTTGGTTTCCCAAGCGGATTGTTTGTTTTATTTTGCGACACTCTTAGCAAGGACAAAATTTCCAAGTGTGGCAGAACCATTGCCTGCGACTGCTGGAGTCACGATGTAGTCACGCACGTCAGGTACTGGTAGGTAGCCGTTGAGAAGAGCTGTGAATTTCTCACGCACACGGTCCAGCATGTGTTGTTGGGCCATAACCCCACCACCAAAGACGATCACATCTGGACGGAAAGTCACTGTAGCATTGACCGCAGCTTGAGCGATATAGTAGGCTTGGACGTCCCAAACAGAACTGTTGAGTTCGATGTTTTCACCGCGAATACCTGTACGAGCTTCAAGGCTTGGACCAGCCGCAAAGCCTTCCAAACAGCCTTTGTGGAAAGGACAAACGCCATTAAATTCTTTTTCAATATCCATTGGGTGTTTAGCCACATAGTAGTGACCCATCTCAGGGTGACCCACACCACCGATAAACTCACCACGTTGGATAACACCTGCACCGATGCCTGTACCGATCGTGTAGTAAACCAAGTTTTCGATACGGCCACCAGCATTGTTACGAGCAACCACTTCACCATAGGCAGAGCTGTTTACGTCCGTTGTGAAATACATGGGTACATTGAGGGCGCGACGGAGAGCCCCAAGCAAGTCCACATTTGCCCAGTTTGGTTTTGGAGTCGTTGTGATAAAGCCATAGGTTTTTGAATTTTTATCGATATCGATAGGACCAAAGGAACCGATGGCAAGACCTGCAAGATTATCGAATTTTGAAAAGAATTCGATGGTTTTATCAATGGTCTCGATAGGAGTTGTTGTAGGAAACTGTGTTTTTTCTACAACGTTAAAATTTTCATCTCCGACAGCACAGACAAACTTTGTACCGCCCGCTTCTAAGCTTCCATATAATTTTGTCATGATAAACCTCTTATCTTTGTTTTCTCTATTATAGCACATTTTAAAGGGCTAGATTTCTCAATATTTTAGATTTTACTCTGTAAATCTTACCATCCAAGTAAAAACGAACAAACATGATATTTGTTCGTTTTGTTTTTAGATTTGATTTTCGAAGAAGACTAGGCTTTCACTTCGATGATAGCGTCACCCTTGACAACAGAGCCACTTGCGACTGGTGTCACAGAAGCGTAGTCTGCTGTATTAGTCACGATAACCATTGTTGTGTCGTCAAGACCTGCAGCGGCGATTTTGTTTGAGTCAAAGGTTCCGAGAACATCACCAGCTTTGACCTTGTCGCCTTGAGCAACTTTTTGTTCAAAACCTTCACCGTTCATAGTCACCGTATCGATACCAACGTGGATCAAGATTTCAGCTCCATTTGCTGTCTTCAAACCATAAGCATGTCCTGTAGCAAAAGCAATCGATACTTCTGCATCAGCTGGTGCGTAAACCACGCCTTGGCTTGGTTTTACAGCGATCCCTTGTCCCATTGCACCACTTGAAAAGACTGGGTCATTAACATTCTCAAGAGCAACTACGTCCCCAACGATTGGAGTTTGGATTGTTTCATTTTGAGGAGCTACTGGAATGTTACCAGTTGTTTCTTCTTGGACCAAGCGTTCTGTCGCCGCTTCAGAAGCAACTTCTTTTTCATCCTCGTAACCAAACATGTAAGTAAGGGCAAAACCAAGAACGAATGATACAGCTACCATAAGAAGGTATTGAAGCAATTGACCGTTACCAACGTACAACATTGTACCAGGGATGATGGTGATACCATTACCAGTACCAGCAAGTCCAAGGATAGAAGCCAATCCACCACCGATAGCACCAGCGATCAATGAAAGGAAGAATGGTTTACGGAAGCGCAAGTTTACCCCGAAGATGGCAGGCTCTGTAATACCGAGGAAGGCAGAAAGAGCAGCTGGGAAAGCAAGTGTTTTCAGTTTAGGATTCTTCGTTTTAACACCAACCGCAACAGTTGCAGCCCCTTGAGCTGTCATCGCTGCAGTGATGATGGCGTTAAATGGGTTCGCATGGTCAGCAGCAAGCAATTGTACTTCAAGCAAGTTGAAGATGTGGTGCACACCTGATACGACAATCAATTGGTGAACCCCACCGATGACTAAACCACCAAGACCGAATGGCAAGGCAAGAATCGCTTTTGTTCCGAGAAGGATGTAGTTTTCAACAACGTGGAAGACTGGTCCGATGACAAAGAGTCCAAGGATAGACATGACCAAAAGTGTCACGAACGGTGTTACCAAGAGATCCAAGACATCTGGAACCACTTTTCGGAGAGCTTTTTCAAACTTGGCTCCGACCACCCCAATGATGAAGGCTGGAAGAACGGAACCTTGCAAACCAACAACAGGAATGAAGCCAAAGAAATTCATAGCTGTTACTTCACCACCTGATGCTACTGCCCAAGCGTTTGGAAGCGAACCAGAAACCAGCATCATACCGAGGACGATACCAACAGCTGGGTTACCACCGAATACGCGGAAGGTTGACCATACAACTAAACCTGGCAAGATGATGAAGGCTGTATCTGTGAGGATTTGGCTGTAAATGGTAACATCTTCTGGAAGTGTCATTCCAAGAGCGTTCATGAGTCCACGAAGACCCATGAAGAGACCAGTCGCTACGATAACTGGGATGATTGGCACGAAGACGTCACCGAAAGTACGGATAGCACGTTGGAACCAGTTTCCTTGTTTAGCAGCTTCAGCTTTCATGTCTTCTTTAGAAGATGTTGGCAAACCGAGTGCAACCACTTCGTCGTACATCTTGTTTACTGTACCAGTACCAAAGATGATTTGGTATTGGCCTGAGTTAAAGAAAGCTCCTTGAACTTTATCCAAGTTCTCAATCACTTCCTTATTGATTTTCCCTTCATCTTTGACCATGACACGTAGACGAGTCGCACAGTGGGCTACACTGTTGACATTTTCACGTCCGCCAAGGGCTTCGATGACCTTTTTTGCAATATCCTGATTGTCCATTTGCAAAAATCTCCTTATAAAATTTTGTTCTTGTTTGAAAGCGATTTTATTCGCCCTACGACTATTATTTTATCACGTTTCTAAAATATGTCAAGCGTTTTGCAGAATTTTTTATTCCCTTTCTTTTTTCTCTGATTATTTCTGAGCGTTTTTGAGGGATATTCTCTTTTTCCTCAAAAAATATCTTTATACTTGAGGAATCAAGGCTTTTATTTACATTTTCTTTCATTTTTTCGTGAAAATTTGCCAGATTTCCTTTACTTGATTTCTGGCAATCGTTTGACATATTTTTCTTTTTTTTAACATAAAAGACTTGCTTTTTTTGCCGAAAACGTTTACTATTATTATAGAATAGAACTTATGGAGGAAAGATAAAATGGAATGGACAACTGAGCGCCGTTACAGACGCTATGAAGACTGGTCTAATGATGAAATCAAACAAATCAAGGAAAAGATGGCACAATCTCCTTGGCATACTCGTTACCATGTCGAGCCTAAAACAGGGCTTCTCAATGATCCAAATGGCTTTTCTTATTTTGATGGCAAATGGATTCTCTTTTACCAAAACTTCCCCTTTGGTGCAGCCCATGGGTTGAAGTCTTGGGTGCAGCTTGAAAGTGATGATTTAGTGCACTTTACAGAAACCGGAGTCAAAGTTTTGCCAGATACTCCATTGGATAGCCACGGTGCCTACTCTGGTTCTGCCATGCAGTTTGGCGATCAGTTGTTCCTATTTTATACTGGAAATGTCCGTGATGAAAACTGGATCCGTCACCCTTACCAGATTGGTGCTTTGATGGATAAGGATGGTAAGATTACAAAGATTGACAAGATCTTGATTGACCAGCCATCAGACTCTACTGACCACTTCCGTGATCCACAAATTTTTAACTTTAAGGGACAATATTATGCTATCGTCGGTGGACAGGACTTGGAGAAAAAAGGCTTCGTCCGTCTCTACAAGGCTGTGGACAATGATTATACAAACTGGCAAGCAGTTGGCGACCTTGACTTTGCTAACGACCGTACTGCCTACATGATGGAATGTCCAAATCTGGTCTTTGTAGGGGAGCACCCTGTCCTTCTCTACTGTCCACAAGGATTGGATAAGGGGGTCCTAGGCTACAACAATATCTATCCAAATATGTACAAAATCGGGGCTTCCTTTGATCCTGAAAATGCTAAAATGGTAGATGTGTCTCCATTGCAAAATCTAGACTATGGTTTTGAAGCCTATGCAACTCAAGCCTTCAACGCTCCGGATGGGCGTGCACTAGCAGTAAGTTGGCTTGGATTACCAGATGTTTCTTACCCATCTGACCGCTTTGACCACCAAGGAACCTTCTCATTGGTCAAAGAACTCACTATCAAAGATGGAAAACTCTACCAATATCCGGTCGCAGCCATCAAAGAACTTCGTGCTTCTGAAGAGGTCTTCTCAAATCGTACTCAAACCAATAACACCTATGAACTGGAGCTCAACTTGGAGGCCAATAGCCAAAGCGAGATTGTCTTGCTCGCTGATAAAGAAGGCAAGGGGCTTTCAATCAACTTTGACCTTGTCAATGGAGAGGTGACAGTGGATCGTAGTCAGGCTGGTGAACAGTACGCCCAAGAATTTGGTACAACTCGTTCTTGCCCTATTGATAACCAAGCTACTACTGCCACTATCTTCATCGATAAGTCAGTCTTTGAAATTTTCATCAATAAAGGAGAAAAAGTATTTTCTGGTCGTGTCTTCCCACATGCGGACCAAAATGGTATCCTCATCAAGTCTGGAAACCCAACTGGAACTTACTATGAATTAGATTATGGTCGCAAAACTAACTGATGTCGCAAAACTTGCAGGCGTCAGCCCCACTACCGTCTCACGGGTCATCAATAAAAAGGGGTATCTATCTGAGAAAACCATTCAAAAGGTCAATGAAGCCATGCGAGAGCTAGGCTATAAGCCCAATAATCTGGCTCGAAGTCTCCAAGGAAAATCTGCCAAGTTGATTGGACTTATTTTTCCAAACATCAGTCATGTCTTTTATGCGGAGTTGATTGACAAGTTGGAACACCAACTCTTCAAAAATGGCTACAAGACCATCATCTGTAACAGCGAACACGACTCTGAAAAAGAACGGGAGTACATTGAAATGCTGGAGGCGAACCAGGTCGATGGTATCATTTCTGGAAGTCACAACTTGGGAATCGAAGACTACAATCGTGTGACAGCACCGATTATTTCCTTTGACCGAAATCTATCACCAGATATCCCTGTCGTCTCCTCTGATAACTACGGTGGCGGGGTCCTCGCAGCCCAAACTCTGGTTAAGACAGGCGCCCAGTCTATCATCATGATTACAGGAAATGACAATTCCAACTCGCCTACTGGACTGCGCCATGCTGGTTTTGCATCTGTTCTCCCGAAAGCGCCTATTATCAATGTTTCGAGTGACTTTTCGCCCGTCAGAAAAGAAATGGAAATCAAGAATATCTTGACCCGTCAGAAACCAGATGCGATTTTTGCTTCGGATGATTTGACAGCTATTCTGGTCATTAAAATTGCTCAGGAACTGGGAATTTCTGTTCCTGAGGAGCTCAAGGTCATCGGCTATGATGGAACTTACTTTATCGAGAACTACTATCCTCATTTGACAACGATTAAGCAGCCTATGAAAGAGATTGCCCAACTCACTGTTGATCTCCTCTTGCAGAAGATTGAAGGTAAAGAGGTCGCGACAACCGGTTACTTCTTACCAGTCACCCTATTACCTGGAAAAAGTATTTAAGCACAAGAAAACTCAGACTGATTTGTCTGAGTTTTTTATGATCGTAAACTTTTCAGATAGCGCTGGGCTGTCTCTAAGTTAAAGGTTTTATCTGCGATGAGTCGCTCAACGAGGGGAGCAACCTCAGACTCACTAGCACCAGCTAGGAGAGCTAGGGATTTGGCCTGTAGTTTCATGTGGCCTTGCTGGATGCCCGTACTTACCAAGGCTTTGAGGGCCGCAAAATTTTGGGCAAGACCGATGGACACGATAATCTGAGCTAATTCCTTGGCAGAAGGATTTCCCAGTAGTTCATGACTGAGGGCTACACGAGGATTGAGTCCGATAGAGCCACCCTTGGTCGCTACCGGCATGGGTAGTGTCATCTCACCGACCAATTCTTCTCTTTCCATATCCAGCGTCCATTGACTAAGACCTTGATAGCGTCCATCTCGACTGGCAAAGGCATGGGCCCCAGCTTCGATGGCACGCCAGTCATTACCAGTGGCAATCAAAATCGCATCGATACCATTAAAAATCCCTTTATTGTGAGTCGCTGCTCGGTAGGGATCAGCCTGCGCAAACTGGCTAGCCAAGGCTATTTTCTCCGCAATTTTTCGTCCTTGATCCCTTTGAGGGCTCAAGTAGCGAAAGGCGATACGACAACTTGCAGTCACCAGAGAATCGGTCGCGTAGTTGGACAGGATCCCCATAAGGCTCTGTCCTTGACTGAGTTCTTCTAAGACTGGTTTCAAGGCTTCCAGCATGGTGTTGAGCATATTGGCTCCCATGGCTTCCCGAGTATCAACATGGAGATAAACAACGAGAAAGCCTGTTTCACCTTTGATCTGCTCTACATGCAAATCACGCGCCCCGCCACCACGTTTGACGATGGAGGGATAGGCTTGATTGGCAAGTTCTAAGAGCTCCGCCTTCTTGCTGGCAATCTTCTCTTGCGCTTTTTCAGGTTCAGCAACTTGATAAAGGGCTACCTGACCAATCATCTGGCGCTCATGTACTTGAGCAGTAAAGCCACCTGCTCGCTTGATGATTTTACTTGCATAGCTGGCCGCAGCAACCACTGAGGGTTCTTCTGTCACATAGGGAACTGTGTAGTCCTGACCATTCACCAAAAGCTCTGGAATGATTGAATAAGGCAGAGAAAAAGTTCCCACTACATTCTCACTCAGCTGATCCGCAACAGCTAAGCTGACTTGTTCATCCTGCTCCAGACTGGTTTGCTTTTCAGGACTAAGGAACGCCTGAGCTTTCAGCAACTCAAGGCGCTCATGGTATGATTTTTTAGAAAATCCATTCCAACTTCTCTTCATTACTTTTCAACCTTGCTATAACGACGTTGGTGGTCGACAATTTCAACCAAGGCATAGTCTTGATATTCATAACCTGCAAATTGGGCTGAACCAGACTCATCCAACTGCAATTCTTCGAAGAAGACTTTTTCATAGTCTGCAACAGACAATGCTGTACGTTGCTTGAGTTTGGTCAAACGATCCTTATCAAGGTAGGCCTCATAGCCTTCAACCAGTTCTCCACTAAAGAACTCTGAAACCGCTCCACTTCCGTAACTGTAGAGGACAATTTTATCTCCAGCCTTCAAATTCTCTGCATTTTCCAAAAGGGAGAGAAGCCCAAGGAAGAGGGAACCTGTGTAGATATTCCCAATCATCTGACTGTAGAGAATGGACTTATCAAAGTTTTCTTGTAGACTATCCTTTTTTTCCTGAGACAAAGTCTTATCCATCATCTTGCGCAAGCCTTTTAGGGCTAATTTGGGATAAGGCAAGTGGAAGCAGATAGCCGCAAAATCATTCATAGTCCAATCATAGCGTTTCTTGTATTCATCCCAAGTCGTCGTAAGACTGTCAAGATATTGCTGAGTTGAGTACAAGCCGTTTACATAAGGAGTAGTTGAATAGTTCGGACGCCAGAAATCCATAATATCACGCGTTTGGGCAACATTATCATTGTTAAAGGCCATGGTACGCGGATTTTGCGTAATCAACATCGCCACACTCCCAGCTCCCTGAGTTGGTTCACCTGGAGTCGCTACACCATACTTGGCAATATCGCTGGCGATGACCAAGACCTTGGACTCTGGAGAATTTTCCACATGCAACTTGGCATAATGGAGGGCAGCTGTTGCTCCGTAACAAGCTTCTTTGATTTCAAAACTGCGAGCGAACGGCTGAATACCTAATAGACCGTGAACAAAGACCGCCGCTGCCTTACTCTGGTCAATCCCTGACTCGGTCGCCACGATGACCATGTCGATTTCTTCTTTTTCTTTATCTGTCAGAATAGAGTTGCTTGCACTGGCAGCTAAGGTGACAACATCCTCAGTCAATGGTGCAATGCTAATTTCGTTTAATAAGAGACCCTTACTATATTTATTCGGATCAACTCCTCTTGCTTCTGCTAGGTCTTGTAATTTCAAGACATATTGACTGGTTGCAAAACCAATCTTATCAATACCGATTGTCATATTTACCTCTGTTTTTTCATTCATTGTAAAAAATCGTTCTATTCTATTTTATCACAAATAGGAACAAATGAGAGAAAAAAGACTTGATTCAACAAATCAAGTCTTTGCTTTGACAGCATTAGGAGGATATGCCTCGCTGTTTTCGGATATAGTAATAAAGCTTTAGAATCACTGTTCCACTTGCCATCCCGATAGAAATGACCAGAGCCAACATAACTACTAGTGTTGCACTGGTAAGGGCATGACTGTAATCGCCTGTCACAAAGAAAGCTGTCGTTCGATAGGATAGATAACCTGGCACTAAGGGGGCAAGAATGGCCAAGACAAAGACCACTGCTGGCGTCTTATAGATGATACTTAAAATTTGGCTGATACATGAACCAACCACTGCTGCAATAAAGGTCGCAACAATAACATTGGTTGGTTCTTTGAGCACGAGGTAGAGGAGCCAGACACCCATTCCCAGAACACCACCAGGTAGGAGCATAGAGCGTTGAACATTCAGTACGATTAGAAAGGTGATAATGGCGAGTAAACTCGCTACTGCTTGGAGTAAAATACTTGTTAGAGTCATCTTATGTCATCAAAACTAGGGCGACGGAGGTACCGGCCCCTAAAGCGAGGGTAATGAGCAGGGATTCAAACATCTTGCTCATACCAGAGTTGATATGGTTGGTCATGATATCCCGAACTGCATTTGTCAGAGCAATCCCTGGAACAAAGGGCATGACGGCTCCAGCTATGATCAAGTCTGCCGTCGAAGGAAATCCTGTATAGCGGGCCCAGAACTGGGCAATCAAGCCGAAAACAAAGGCTCCTGCAAAGGCTGTTACAAAAGGAATGCGGACAAACTTCTCTACATAGAGAGAGAAAGCAAAACCAAGTAAGGTCGCAATGGCTGCACCAAAAGCATCATAGGTATTACCCCCGAACATAATCGAGAAAAAAGGGGCACTGAGAGTTGCTGCAATAGTCACTTGGAACTTGGTATAAGGAAGAGCTTGATTTCTGATTTCCTTCAGCCTTTCAAAGGCTGTAGAGAGATCAATCTGGCCTCCGACAAGCTCCCGTGATACTTGGTTGACATCGCAGACTTTTTCGATGTTGTAGGAAGAAGAAGTGACTCGTTTCATACGAGAAATATTGGTATTCTCAATAGAAAAGAAAATAGCTGCTGGCATGGCAAGAACGTTGCAATCCACTATTCCCTGTGAATGAGCGATACGGATCATGGTGTCCTCAACCCGATAAATCTCCGAACCGCTTTTTAAGAGAATGGTTCCAGCTAACATAATGACATCAATAACGGCATTCAACTCTCCTGATTCGTCCATTTTCTCCTCCTTTTCTGCTTCCTATATTTTATCACAAAAATCAATGAAAAAAAATCTTTGTCATGAAATCATGACAAAGATTCGTTTAATCTCGAGAACTTTCACGTGTTCCTTCACTATTTGATTGACTAGTTGAAGGAGTGTTTCCTTGTTGGTTCCCCTGATTTGGAGTTGTAGAAGAACCTTGGTTCCCACGTTGTGCAGAACTAGAAGATGAAGTTGACGGTGGTGTTTTCGGTTTGTAGATGGAAAGTTTGATACGCGTGCTAGCAAGGTCAACCTGTTCACCCGCTTTTGGTGTTTGATCTACAACTGTACCTTCTGCTGTCCCCTCAGGAGCAGTCGAAACCTCGACAACCTCAATATTGGCCTCTTTTACACCGACAATCTGAGTCAAATTATTCTTTGTAAATTCGAGACTTGAACCAATATAACTTGGCATAGAAACACTTGTTACTCTCTTAGCAACCGTTAAAGTAATTGTGCTAGCTTTTAAAAGATCATAAGTCGTACCTGCCGCAGGACTTTGTCTGAGAATGGTTCCAGGTTTGCTTTCGCTGGATTCTTCCTCTTCCATCTTGATTAGATTCTCAGGAACCTTCTTCTCCTTGAGTTCAGCTACGGCATCCGTATACTTGCGTCCAACATAATTGCTCAATTGGAAGGATTGCTTACCAGAAGAAACGATCAAATTAACCTTGGTTCCTTCTTTTCGGCTACTACCAGCTTCTGGATCCGTTCGAATAACACGTCCTTCTGCTACTGTATCACTAGCCTCTGACTTTTCTTCACCGGCTTCAAACTTGGATTTTTTAAGAGCTTCCTTAGCCTCTGCAACGGTTTGTCCAGCTACATCAGGAATAGCAATCGTTGCTGGTGTTCTAGATAAAATCCAGACCAAAGAGGCTGCAACTAATAGAAGACTAGCTAAAAGAATCATATAGCGAGCCTTAAACTTCCGATTTTTAGTTGGCTTTTGCGTAGGTGCTTGCTCTGGAGTTAATTTCTTTGACTGAGGACGTTCTTCCTGCACCGGAGCTTTTGGAATCGATGTCAGTGTACTTTGTGGGACTTTAGGTAAAGTCTTCGTATCCGCCTTACTCGCATCGTCAAAGATCAGTTTCGGTTCATTCCGACGATTATAAGACAAGCTAGTTGACAAGTCCACATACATTTCTGAAACAGACTGATAGCGATCAGACAATTTCTTAGCAGTTGCCTTGATGACAACATTTTCCAAAGCCTGAGGGACAGATGGATTTTCAGCAATGACGGACGGAAGTGGCTTCTGGAAATGCTGAAGGGCAATCGTAACCGCACTATCCCCATCATAAGGGATATGACCCGTCAGCATTTCATAGAAGATAATTCCCATTGCATAGATATCACTCTGGAAAGTCGCTTTTGAACCACGCGCTTGCTCAGGTGACAAATAATGAACCGAACCCAGCATCGAGTTGGTCTGGGTCAGACTGGTCTCCGCAAAGGCCACTGCAATCCCAAAGTCAGTCACTTTAGCAGTTCCATCTGGTGTCAAGAGGATATTTTGAGGTTTCAAATCTCGGTGAACAATTCCTCTAGCATGGGCTAAACGCATCGCCAAAAGAATCTGTCCCATAATCCGAACCGCCTCTTCATTTGAAAGAGGATAGTGTTCTTTGATATAACGCTTGAGGTCAAGTCCTGCTACGTATTCCATAGCTAGGTACTGTTGACCATCTTCCTCACCGATATCTGTTATCCGAACGATATGAGGATGGTCCAGATCCGCCATAGCCCTCGCTTCCCGCTGGAAACGTGCCACAGCAATCGGGTCTGTCTGGTAGTTGGTCCTCAGGACCTTAACTGCCACCTCTTCCCCATCTAGGATCAAATCCTTGGCCAAGTAAACATCTGCCATGCCTCCTCGACCAATCTGCTTGACAATCCGATACCGCCCGGCAAAAATCTTGCCGATTTGGATCATTCTGCCGCCTCCTCGTTCATGTAAACAAGGGCAACCGTAATGTTGTCTAAACCTCCTGCATTGTTAGCAAAACGAATGAGGGTTGCCGCCTTGTCTGCTAGAGAAATATCACTGGTTACGATATCATAAATCTCGCTTGCCGAAATCATATTGGTCAAACCATCACTATTGAGCAAGAGATAATCTCCTGACTCCAGTGTAATCATCCCAAAATCTGGCTGGATTTCATCTTTTTGTCCAATAGACTGTGTGATGATATTCTTTTGAGGATGAGTTTCTGCCTCTTCTGGAGTCAATTGACCAGCCTTGAGCAATTCATTAACCAAGGAATGGTCACTCGTTAACTGGTGGTATTCCTCTCCACGAATCAAACCGATACGAGAATCTCCAATGTGAGCATAGATGGCTTGGTTGTCAATAAACGCAACAGCTTCTAGCGTTGTCCCCATGCCTCTGTAGGCTTCGTCCTGACCTAGTTGATGAATTTTTTGATTTTCAATCTCCAGGTAGTGGGCAAACCACTCACGAACTTCATTGACTGAGTCAATTTGGGTATCCACCCAATCTACACCGAGGTCTGTTACCGCCATCTCACTAGCGATATTTCCTGCACGGTGTCCTCCCATCCCGTCAGCCAAGATGATCATAGTACGTCCTGCTCGATTGACAAAGTGATTGACATAGTCCTGATTATTTGTCCGTTTCTGACCAACATCTGTTAATAATGCTATTTCCATTGTGTCAGTTCCTTCCTATTCTGATATCTTGCGAAATTGGCTGATAAAGAATCCATCACTTCCATACAATTCAGGAGTGATCAGGATGCAGCCATCTTTCAGGATATCTTTACATTCGTGTTCTAGTTTAACCTGCTCGAACTCGGGATGACTTTCTAAAAACGCCTCAACGACTTGAAAGTTCTCCTCAGAGACAATAGTACAGGTACTATACGTTATTATACCACCTTTACGTAGTGTTTGACAAACACTACCTAATATTTCCAGCTGAATTTCCTGTAAGGACGTGAAATCTGCTGTTTCTTTATTGTATTTGATGTCTGGTTTGCGGCGTAAAAGTCCAATCCCAGAACAGGGAGCATCTACCAAAATCTTATCAAAAGAGTCCCGACCGAAAAACTCATGTACCTTTCTGGCATCCAATTTTTGCGTTTGCACTCGATCTGCTACACCTAAACGCTCCGCATTTTCTTGGATCAAGTCCAACTTGTGGTCATACAAGTCCAGAGCAGTTACCTGACCTGCCATAAGATAAGAGGCTATATGGGCTGTTTTCCCACCAGGAGCGGCACAGGCATCTAGGACCTGTTCATCACCTTGTAGATCAAGAGTCGGAGCAACCAATTGACTGGACTCGTCTTGGATGGTTATAGCCCCTTCTGCGAACAAATCATGTCCTGCAAAGTGGCCTTGCTCCTTGACCAGACCAGTGGCCGCTAAAGGGGAATCAGTTGCCTCTAACAAAGCTTTAATTTCCTCTTTTCGGCTCAAATCGGCTACTCGGATGCTGGCTTTGTTGCGCACCAAGAGACTTTTAAAGATGGCTTGTGCTCGCTCTTCACCGTATTCTTCCTTAAGTTTAGATACTAGCCAAACTGGGAGAGAATAGGCAATGGAATCACGCTTGTTTTTGCGTTTGATGCTGTCAACATCTGGCCAACCTTCTCGCAAAATACGACGAAGGACGGCGTTGACCAATTTCTCACTGCCTTTTTTACGGGCTTTGGCTAGCTCTACCGCTTCATTAACAACAGCGTGATTAGGAATCTTATCTAGATACCGAAGTTGGTAGGCGCTCAGAAGGAGCAGGATATAGAGCCAGTTATCTAGCTTATCTCGGTCTTCGATAAAGTGGGACAGGTACCATTCCAGAGTCAGTTTTCGGGTTACCGTTCCGTAGACAATCTCTGTCACCAAGCCCTTATCTGCTGCTGAGAGTTGACTCCCCTTAAGGTGTTTGTTTAAAGCAATATTGGAATATGCTTGGTTCATCAAAACATCCTCTAGCACTGCCAGAGCTAGACTTCTAGCCGTTTCTACTTTAGTCACCAAATCGTTCTCCTACAGTCAATGTCCGTCCCACCCCGTTGAGGAAGGAAGCGATATCCATCTTAGGTTTACCAGCTGGTTGGACTTGCTTGAGAGATAGAGCACCTTCTGCCGTAGCGACAATCAATGCTTTCTTGCCAATAGAGAGGATCTCGCCTGGAACTCCCTGACCTTCTACTGGTAGGGCTTCATAGATTTTAAAGCGGTCGCCTTTGAGAAAAGTATGGGCAACAGGCCAAGGATTCATACCGCGGATTTGGTTGAAGAGTTGGCGATTGGTTTTAGTCCAATCGAGTTTCTCTTCTTCTGGCTTAATATTTGGCGAGAAAGTGACTTGACTAGGATCTTGTGGTTCAGGTTTGATCTCCCCAGCAATATAGCCAGGCAGGGTGCCCAAAAGCAAGTCACGACCAACAATCGCTAATTTTTCAAACAAGGTCCCGACATTGTCCTCATCTGTGATAGGAATGCTACGACGAGAAATCATATCTCCTGCATCCATTTCCTTAACCATCTCCATAATGGTCACACCAGCTTCCTCATCCCCTTGAATCAAGGCATAATGGATAGGCGCACCACCACGGTGTTTGGGAAGAAGGGAGGCGTGAACGTTGACCGCAAAGTCCATGCTATCAAGAAGTTTACTTGGGAGAAATTGCCCAAAAGCAGCGGTCACAATCCCATCCGCTCCTAAATTCATAATAGCTTCCAGCTCTGGGCTCCCAGATAATTTTTCAGGTTGGTAGATAGGGAGACCCGCTTCTTTGGCGGCCTGCTTGACTGGGGTTTCTTGGATCACTTTTTTACGGCCGACAGCGCGGTCTGGCTGGGTCACAACTGCTAAAATCTCGTAACGGTCATCTGATAACAAGCCCTTCAAAACTGTCGCTGAAAAATCGGGAGTCCCCATAAAGATTAGTTTTGTCATTTCTTCTCCTTCTTATAAAAATTGCTGCGGTTCGTGGTCAATGCTGAGACGAAGCTCGCTATTTTCCCGTTCTTGAGTCAAGGCCAAAACTCGATTGAGGGTTGGTCCTAGTTCATCTTCTAAACGGTATTTAATCAAAATCTGGTAATGATAAAGGTTGTGGGTACGGGCAATGGGTTTTGGTGTCGGTCCAAGGATTTTACTAGTTTCCGATAAACCTGAGCACAAAATTCCCATGACTTCATAGGCACGTTTGACAACCTCTTCTTCTTTCTTGTGAGAGAGGGTAATCCCAATAGTGAAATAGTAAGGCGGGTAGCCGAGTTGGCGTCTGATACTCATTTCATAAGCGTAAAAGCCTTCATAGTCCTGATCTTTGGCAAAACGAATGGCATAATGCTCAGGATTGTAAGACTGGATCAAGACCTGCCCAGCCTTTTCTGCACGACCTGCACGGCCTGCCACCTGGGTTAAGAGCTGAAAGGTTCTCTCAGAGGAGCGGAAATCTGGCAGATTCAAGGCCGTGTCCGCATTGAGTACTCCGACTAGGGTCACATTGGGAAAATCCAAGCCCTTGGCAATCATCTGAGTTCCCAACAAGATATCTGCTTCCCCTCGGCCAAACTGGTCAAGAAGAGCTTGGTGACTGCCTTTCTTGCGAGTCGTATCCACATCCATCCGTAGAATGCGTGCCTGAGGAAAGAGCTCTGCTAGCTCATCGTAGGCTTTCTGAGTCCCCGTCCCGTAGTAACGAATACTGCGACTCTGACAGTTGGGACAGACATGAGGAATTCCCTTCGAAAAGCCACAGTAATGGCAGTTCATGGTCTTGGTATCCATGTGGAGAGTCAGAGAAATGTCACAGTTGGGACAGCTATCTACCGTCCCACACTCCCGACACATAACAAAGCTAGAATAACCCCGACGGTTGAGCATGAGGACTACCTGCTCTTTTTTATCCAAACGGTCTTGGATGGCCTCTAGCAAAGGAGGCGTAAAGTTTGACGTCTCATTCTGCCCAATATAGTCACGAAAGTCAATCACTTGAACCTCAGGAATAGTGGCTAAAGGATTGGCCCGTTGGGTTAGTCGCAAGTGTTGATAGACACCCTTTCCAGCACGCGCACGGCTCTCTAAGCTCGGTGTCGCCGAACCAAGGACCAGGGCTGCTTGATTGTACTGAGCCCGTAGAATGGCGACCTCTCTAGCATGATAACGGGGATTGCTGTCTTGTTTGTAGCTAGCTTCATGCTCTTCGTCGATAATTATAACACCTAGATTTTTCAAAGGAGCAAAGATAGCTGATCGAGCACCAACAACAACTTGGGCATCGCCACGCTCAACCTTGCGCCATTCGTCGTACTTCTCACCATTGGATAGGCCTGAGTGGAGAATGGCTACTTTCTCACCAAATCGAGCAATAAAACGCTCCGTCATCTGTGGCGTCAGAGAAATCTCAGGTACCAGTAAAATAGCCGTCTTACCCTTATCCAAGGCCTCTTGGATAATCTGCAAGTAAACCTCAGTTTTCCCACTTCCTGTAATTCCTTGAAGGAGGAATGGAGGCTGTTGACTGCCAATAGCACTGACAACGGCATCACGCGCCTGTCTTTGTTCAGGATTCAATTCCAAAGGTGTACTTGCTTCAATGCCTTCAAAATAAGCAGCTGAGCGTTGCACTTCCTTTTGGACTATGGACACAGCACCTTGTTCCACAAAGAAGTTGACTTGCTCGCGTGAGTAGGATTCTAACAAACTAGCCAGAGGAGCACTTTCAGGATGAGACAGCAGATAGTCTCTCAGCTCTGCCTTTTTATTGGCACGCGCAGAAAGCTCAATCTTCTCTAGCTGAGTAGCATCAACCTCATACCAAGACTGGGTCTTGACCTTCTTTTGATCGACTGCCTGGTATTCTAAGCGGAGCAAACCTTTCCTGGTCAAGCGCATCATTTCTGCCTGTTTGGCCAAATCTAGAGAAGAAAAGGCGAGCGACTCTTCTGAACCAAACAAGCGCTCTTTGTCTGCCTGACTTAGGCCTTCCAGAGGATAGAGAATCTTATCATAGCTGGAGTTTAAAAATCCTGGCAACATGGCTTTTAGAATGGAGATTTTATAAGAAAAGACGGACTTGCGTAATTCCTCAGCTAGCCAGAGTTGCTCTTGAGTGAGAACAGGGGAAAAGTCCAGCACCTCTGCAATCTCTTTCAAGTCCTGATTGGCAGCTTCTTCATCCGACTGGGTCTCCAGGCCAAGAACAATTCCTTGTATCAAACGATTGCCCTTGCCGAAGGGGACATGGACCCGCATACCGACTTCCAGCATGTCTACAAATTCCTCAGGAACCTTGTAGCTATAGGGCTGGTCCGTCTGCATTAGGGGAACATCCACGATAATCTTTGCAATAGCCATCTTCTCACCTCCTTCTTGTCAGTAAATTCTTGCAATAGAAAAAATAAGATTGAGTCCCCCCAACCTTAAATTTTTTCACCATCTTCTTTTTCTTTAGCGATTTGCTCTTTGATTTTCTTTTCTTCTTCTTCTCTACGGCGTTTTTCTTCTTCGATTCGGAGACGAACTGCTTCACGTTTTCCTTCTGGATCTGGGTGAATCGTAACGTTTCCTGACTCGATTTCTTCTAAAGCACGAAGAGTTGATTTTTCAGACTTAAACTCTTGAGTTGCTGGCGCGCCCGCTTCTAGTTCGTGGGCACGTTTTGCTTCCAAGATTACGAGTGAATATTTTGATGGTACCTTGTCTAGCAAGGTATCGATAGAGGGTTTTAACATCATTTGCTTGTACCTATTTCCTATAGTTTATAGAGTAGTTGGAGATTTTGGCAACATCTCCTGGTAATGACCAATGACACGGTCCACACGGAAGTGTTCTGCTTCGATCACACGCTTGACACGTTCAGCAGCGAGGGGCACCTGATCGTTGACAATGGCATAATCATACTCACGCATGAGGGCAATTTCTTCCTTGGCTTTTTCGATTCGTTGGGCAATCACTTCAGCGCTATCTGTTCCACGACCTACCAAACGATCTTGCAATTCATCCAAATCTGGTGGCGTTAGAAAGATAAAGACAGCATCTGGAACCTTTTTCTTAACCTGAAGGGCTCCTTGAACTTCAATCTCAAGAAAGACATCGATTCCCTTGTCTAGGGTTTCGTTGACATAGGTCAGCGGAGTTCCATAGTAGTTACCGACATATTCTGCATATTCCAACATCTGACCTTGACGGATCAGCTCTTCAAACTCTTCACGAGTACGGAAGAAATAATCCACTCCGTCCACTTCACCAGGACGTTGCGCGCGTGTCGTCATCGATACAGAGTATTGAAATTGATTCTCAGAACTCTCAAAAATCTCTCTTCTAACCGTCCCTTTCCCAACTCCTGAAGGACCAGAAAAAACGATTAGCAAGCCTCGGTCTGCCATTATGTCTCCTTTAGTTAGTCTGTGAAATAAAGTAAAATTTCTCTTGGATACTGATGATAACGTCAGTTATCCTTCTACAGTCTTTCTATCTAGTGTAACAAAAAAGCAGTAATTTTTCAACTGCTCTTTCTTATTTATTTAGCATAATCTACTGCACGAAGTTCGCGGATCACGGTTACCTTGATGTTTCCTGGGTAATCGAGATTATTTTCAATTTTCTCACGAACTTTGTGAGCTAAGATTGTGACTTTGTCGTCTTTGATTTGTCCTGGATTAACCATGATACGAATTTCACGTCCTGCTTGAAGAGCAAAGCTATTTTGCACTCCTTCAAAGCCATTGGCGATTTCTTCCAAATCGTGGAGACGCTTGATATAGTTTTCAAGAGATTCACTACGAGCACCTGGACGCGCTGCACTCAAGGCATCTGCTGCAGCAACAATCACTGCAATGACGCTTTCGGCTTCGACATCCCCGTGGTGGCTAGCAATGGTATTCACCACAACTGGGTGTTCCTTGTACTTACGAGCCAATTCCGTACCAATCTCAACATGGCTACCTTCAACCTCACGGTCAATAGCTTTCCCGATGTCGTGAAGGAATCCAGCACGACGGGCAAGAGCTGCATTTTCACCAAGTTCACTGGCGATGATACCAGATAACTTAGCAACTTCAATCGAATGACGCAAGACATTTTGTCCATATGAAGTACGGAACTGCAAGCGTCCCATGATCTTCATCAAGTCTGGATGAAGGTTTGGCGCACCAATCTCATAGGCAGCAGCCTCACCGTATTCACGGATCTTATTGTCAATCTCTTGACGGTTTTTCTCCACCAACTCCTCGATACGAGCTGGGTGAATACGGCCATCCTTGAGCAACATTTCCATGGTCATACGAGCAATTTCACGACGAATCGGATCAAATCCTGACAAGGTTACCACTTCTGGCGTATCGTCGATGATGACATCAACCCCTGTCAAACTTTCAAAGGTACGGATGTTTCGACCTTCGCGTCCGATAATGCGTCCCTTCATGGTATCATCTGGTAGGTGAACTGTCGAGTTTGTTGACTCTGCTACATAGTCACCAGCGATACGCTGCATAGCCTGAACCAAGATATCTTTCGCAATCTTGTCTGAACGTTCCTTCACTTCTTGCTCAGCCTCACGAATGCGGCTAGCAATTTCCTTGGTCAAGTTTTCCTTTGTCTGAGCCAAGATAATATCTCGAGCCTCAGTTTGGGAAAGGGAGCCGATACGTTCCAGTTCAGCTTCTTTTTGTCTTTCGACTTCCTCTAATTGCTCTTCACGTGCATCAAGGTTTTTTGCTCTATCAGAAATACTTTGTTCTTTTTGTTCAAGTGTTTTTTCTTTGTTCGTCAAATTGTCATCTTTACGGTCAAGGCTCGTAGCTCTCTCCGTCAAACGACTTTCAATTTGCTTAAGCTCCTGACGTTCTGACTTAAATTCAGCGTCCACTTCTTCACGGTATTTTCTGGCTTCCTCTTTGGCCTCCAATAGTGCTTCTTTTTTAAGAGACTTGCTTTCGCTCTTGGCTTCATTTAGCAATAAATCCGCTTCGCGCTCAGCTTGTCCTCGTAAATTAGTTGCTTCTTGTTCAGCATTTAGAAGCATCAACTCTGCAGCCTCTTGAGATGATTTCATCTTAGCTGAGATGCTGACATATCCAATGACTAAACCAATGATGACGGCAAAAACAGCAATCGCAAGTGTCATGATTTCCATGTTTTTACCTCATTAAATTTGTTTATCGAATGACATACATTCCTTAATATTCTATCATAAAAAACCGATTTTCACAAACCCAAATTGAAGAGTTTTGTGTGAATTCTAGGACTACAATTCTTCGGATCCCTTCAAACTTTTATACACATCATCAAAAAATATATTTGCTACTCTCTTCTTGAACGAATCATTATTTAATAGAGCACCATATAAATCTTGACTCTGAGAGTACCCTTCTATCAAGGCATTATCAATTTCTTCTTCAAAGGCAAATACGAAATCTTCCCTAGAATTAACACGCGCAGATTGTTTAAGTCTTGGATTCTTTTTCATCAATTCACGAATCGAAACAGCTCCACTTAAGCCAACTTGCTGGTCAATGTTCAAATTTAACTGTTCGTTCATTTCGTCTAAGATTTCAGATAAATGTTTTTCTTGATCTCCAGTAACATCGCTCAAACTTGGTTTAGGAAGAGTTAATTCAGGCTGATATTCTAATTCAGAAACTGCCCTGAAAGAACCTGTTTGCTTATGTTTCATATAATCAACGACAATCTTATCTGCAATTGTAAAATCATTTCCTCCTAAACGAACATCAATCATCTTAACAAGACTTTGAAGATAGTTATATCGTTCGTGTAAAACCTCATTTTGATAAGCCGTTGCCTGAATCAAGAAAGTATACATCCGAAGAAAACCGCGAATAACCTTTCGAATAGACAATTGTTCTTTTTCATCAAAGCGTTTCACTCTATCATAACCTTTATTCAACAAAGCGACCATCTTTTGTTTTTCTCTACTTGAACGTTTTTCTTGATATAAAAATTGATTAAACTCTTGAACCTCTTCGCTGTCCAGAATACCATATTCATCAATTTTACGATCCAACTTTAAGACATCACTAGGAGCAATGGTATCAGCCAAAATCGTCTCTCGATAGTAGGGAGCAAAGGCTGAGCGAATATCGTCGTAGGTATTTTTAAAATCAAGGATAAATGTTTTCTTGTTATAACCTCTAAAAATCCGATTCAGGCGTGACAACGTCTGCACCGCAGCCACACTACGCAATTTTTTATCCACATACATGGCAACCAACTTAGGTTGGTCAAAACCAGTCTGATACTTGTTCGCAACTATCAACACCTGATATGCATCAGTATCAAAACGTTCTTTTAAATGCTCTTCCTTAAACTGATTCATCTGAGATTCCGAGAACTCTCTCCCTAGATAATCAACCTTACCAGAAAAAGCAATCAAGGTACCAATACTGGTGATACTGTGGTCTCTAAAGTATTTCTCAAAAGCCAACTGATACTTGACCGCCACTTCGCGACCAGAGGTCACAAGCATGGCTTTTCCTTGACCCCCCAACTCTGCCATAATATCATGACTGATAAAATGGTCCATGATAATTTCAACCTTTTGATTGATATTCTCATCAGATAATTCCACGAATTTAGCAATCTTACGCTTAGCAAGCGTGGTTTTTAGTTCAGGATCTTCTTCTACTACTTTATTAAGTTGGTAGTAGGTTTTATAAGTCGTATAGTTATCTAAGACATCTAGGATAAAACCTTCCTCTATAGCTTGCTTCATACTGTAGACATCAAAAGGGGCTTTAGAGCCATCGGGCTGTGTTGTACCAAACAACTGTAGGGTAGTTGCCTTAGGAGTTGCTGTAAAAGCAACGATTGAAACATTGTCTTGTTTTCCTGTACGCGCAATCTCCTGCTCAATGGCATCCGCAACTGTCACTTCCTGAATCTCATCAATGGTTCCATCCTCCGTATCCGTTTCAGTCAAGACCTGACTAACTGAACTCATGTAGGAGCCTGTCGTTGAATTATGGGCTTCATCAATCAGAATGGCAAATTTCTTTTTCGCAGTATTCCCTACAGACATCCAATTGGATTGGTTAATCTGGGCAAACTTATGGATAGTCGTTGCAATGATCTTTGTGTTCCCAGCAATGGCATCAGCTAAATCACTAGATGTCTCTCGATCACCCATCACCTTCACAACACCGTTCTTATGATTAATCTGTCTAACAGCATCTTGTAACTGACGGTCTACTACTATACGGTCTGTGACAATTAAAACTGTATCGACGATATTTCTATTTTGGTCATCATGAAGTGAAACCAGACTATGAGCTAACCATGCTATGGTATTGGTTTTACCGGAACCAGCCGAATGCTGAATCAGATAATTGCTGTCAGTATGGTTGACTTTCATGTCTTCTAGGAGACGGCTAACAGCTCTTCGCTGATGGTACCTAGGAAAAATCAGTGTTCTCTTTTTATGATCATTCTTATCAATCTCAAAGAAGATAAAACTTTCAATCAGCTGAAGAATACTATCCTTGGTCAATACATCAAGCCACAAGTACTCTGTATCTACACCATTAGGGTTGTGAGGATTGCCACTCCCCATATCAATACCTTCCCCTTTCCCCATATTAAAGGGAAGGAAGTAGGTCTCTTGACCCTTCAACTGGGTTGTCATGTAGATTTCCATAGTATCTACAGCAAAGGAAGCTAAGACTCCCTGCTCAAAACGAAAGAGACGATTATTAGGATTGCGACCTTTGAGTTGTTTGATGGCATCCTGAACTGACTGACCACTAGGATTAAACTTGAGCTCGATGGCAAATAGCGCTAATCCATTGATAAAGATAACAAGGTCAATGCGGCCGCCCTCTTCATAAACCACTTCCTCAATTACCGACAAACGATTGGCCTTATATTGCTGAACAGCTTTTTCATTAAAACTAGTAGCAGGTTTACGATAGAGGAGGCGCAGTTGCTTGTTTTCAATAAAGACTCCCTCTTTTAAGGCGAACAAAAAACCACCCTTGACGATTTCTTTATTGATGAGAGTGATAATCGTCTCCTTGCTCAGTTTTTTAAGGAGATAATCCATGGTCTCTTCCTGAGTCTCCATCAGAAAATCCCATAGGAGTTCCTCATCCATGGCTAATCGAGGATTGTACTGAGCAGCATCCCGCTGGCTATAACCATTTTTTTCTTTTAAGTCTTTGATAATCCACTGCTGGAAATCATAGCGCTCCTTCAAGCCCAAATTTGCCATAGTTTCTCACTTTCTAATATTTACTAAAATTTTATCTTCCTTATGCTTAGATATCATTATTTCCCGTCATTTTTCTTCTTTCTTTCTCAGAATCTATAGTAATTTTCAATATTTTTCTAAACGCCTTTATTAAATCACATAGCGATAATACAAAAAACGTTAATAATCCAATAAATATAGAGAGAGTTACACGTAAAACATCATTAGTGCTACTTGGTTCTTGAGCAAGAAAAAAAGAAGGAAAAATTGTTAATATAAAGGATAATAACGATAGATCAAATAGTCTTTCTATTATCAATAAATCTACATTAAGACTTTTTAATTTTTTTATAAATCGATTTGTTGCAAAAAATGATGTTATTCCAAATGCAGCAACTAATACACCTGATATAAAAATAAAAACATTTTGGATAGATGATACGAATTCAACATAATTATGGATAACACTTAATTGAAGTTGGGAATGAAAAACATAGAAAGATACTATTAAAGAGATTATTAAAAATAAATATTCCTTGTATTTTCTAATCTTTGAAAGCAACTAAATATCCTTCCTTCTCTTTGTATGCTTTTTCCAGTTTATCGTAAATAATATCATTATCAATATCTTCTATGTAATATTTTTCATAATAGTTCAACTTATGATTTACTAAATCTATTATCTCAGAATCACCATAGACAGACATAGTTCTTATCTTTACATTTTGATTATCTTTATAAGAACAAAATTCGTCTATTGCACGTTTCAGTCTATTTTTATTTAAATCGGTTCCCTTAATCCTCATTTCCATGCTTTTTGCCGACATTTCTTTAGCAAATTCAACACCACTATTAATATCTTTCACTTGATCTGAGAATAATGATAAATTGTCCGGAATTGCAATTGAGAAAACAACATCATGAATATGTCGCATCTTATCTAGATTTTCAGTGGCATACTTATCCTTTATGATAACAAATTCAAATTCTTTATAATCAATTCCGACCTTTAAAGCTATAAATCTTCTTAATTCTTCTATTGTAGTTTGCGATTTCCCTCTTTTCTGAAGCAAAATGCTATTTTTAAAATCATACAAAAATTGAGCATCATTAGCTATTCCTTCGGTATCTTCTTTTTCCACAATATCTCTATTTTGAGTCTGAATATCATCAATTTGAATATCTTGCTCCAAATTAACCTTTGCAATAGTAAATACTATATACGTATCTGTTTTACGAATATCATTGCGTAAATAATACGATAGATTTCCAATAGATTCAGTAACCAATGATACTGCTGGATTAAGACTCGCAAAAAATGCATTAATCTTTGATACTGCATTTGTTTTAGAAACAGCTTTATAAAAAAGACACTTGAATTCTCGTTCTACAAGCATTTATACCCTCCTTTTCCCTGTCACATAATCATAAATAAGAGTTTGTCGTTGTTTATTAATATTTTTAATTTGCTCGTTCTTGATGGCAATCATTTTATTTATTTGCCCTATTTTTTTATCTAAATACTCTACGATTGCTTCCTGAACAACACGATTTGGTAGTATAATTTTCAGCGAAGATAGATACTGGTTATTTATAATTGGTACAATCGTGTAAAGTGCTGTCTCTCTAATATATTGACCACTTGAAAACATCAAATAAGCTAGATACTTTGGAAAGATTTGTCCTGTCACTTTCAACGCTGTGATTTGTTGATTTGAATACGAATGATTTTCCGAATAACCAACTTTACCAATACTTGCAATACCAACAACTAAAATTGTCTTTTCAGGATACACTGATAATTTTTGTTGGTTGACGACTTCACTTGTGATATAGTTCTCAGCACTAGTTAAATCGACGGATTCATCTGAAAAATCTCCTGGTTTAAACCAACGAACACCTTTCCTTTCTTGGTTTACACCTATAGATTGAGGTGGAGTAGTACCCGTTTGAAAATCTACATAATCTTTCAACCTTTTCACTCCCCACCCTTGAGGCACCTGTCCGATCCAGTCAATACCTGAATCTTTCATTGGGACTGTTTTATCCAGTCCTTTTGTGACGGTCTCATAAATCAAGCTAGCTCGGTAGTCTTTGAGTTTTTGAATTTGCTCCTCCAGTAGATTTTTTACCTTATTCAGCTGGGCAGTTTTCTTGTCTAGAACCTCTACAATTTTTTGCTGCTCCGATACAGGGGGTAGGGTAACTTTTATTCTTTCTATAACCCCCATTCCTATATTTTGTTGAGTTCCAAAAGACCAATTAAATTCTACTTGGGATTTAAACAGAGTAGATAACAAATAAAAATAAATGTATTTTTGAATAGCTAATGTTTTATTACATCTAATTAAAGCTAATGGAGACCAAATATCAAAAATCTCATCCGTATTGACTATACCAACATTTCCTGTTGTTGCTCCGGATTTTACGATAAAAATATCATCTTTTTTTGGTGAAATTTTTTTCTTAAAACGTTCATGATCTTTTAATGAAATATATCCACGCTTATAATTAAAATCCAAAACGCCATCTTTTACAGCTTCTGCAGATAAAAATGGGATTCCTGTATCAAATAATACTGGTGTTTCATGCGGTCCATCAGTAACAGGCGTCTCTACTATATGCTTTATTGGTCTTACTCTCCATTCTTCTGGTATCTGTCCGATCCAGTCAATGCCACTCTCTTTCATCCTAGTCATGTTTTAGTTCCTCCAAGAGAGTCTGTAGTTCAGCTTCGAAGTCATAGAACTCTGCCAAGAGCTTTTCTGCACTTTCTGGTGCTTGGTAGTGATAGAAATAGCGGGTAAAAGGAATCTCAGCTCCATAGCCCTTTTCTTCATCAAACCAGTAGTGGGCGTCAGGTACATGGGGATAAACCTCACGAGCAAAGTAGTCTTCAACATCCTCTGTCAGCTTGACGATTTCACTATCCTTGGTGGTCTTATCATAGACAATCCCTCCAGCAATCTCATTTGGCTTGTCTTTCTTCTTAGTACGGATGACTTTTGCTGTCTTGTCCATTTCACTCATGGCTAGAGCTAGCGCATTGATATTCGCAGGCGTTACCTTGATGTCTCCCAACAAGTCCTTAATGACTTGGACAAAGCTTTCAAAGTTAGGATAACTGTCATCCGTGATTCCCCCACGAAGAGCATCTAAGATAGCTTCTTGCTTGACCTTCCCAGCTTCAAAGCCTTGTAATTTTTTCTCATCCTTGGTTGAGCGTGGTTCCATCTCTAGCAATTCTTGATACTGGTACTCATCAAATAGTTTAGCTAGGAAAGGAACGCTTTTGGCCTTCTCAATGGTTTCTTCAGTAATCCAGCCACGACGTTGCAGAGGTTGCATGACTGTATATTCTCGGTAGAGAAACTCATTCTTATCAAAAATTTTCACATGGTCATTTTCTTTGAAATCATCATACCATTTGAGGATCTGGCGGATATTATCTTGAGACAATTCACGACGTTTTTGTCCGAGTGACTTACGCAAAGGGACAAACTCCTCTGTCGCATCGATAAACTGGACCTTGTTTTGACGCTCAGGAGATTTATTTTTATTGTAAATCCAGATATAAATTCCAATCCCTGTATTGTAGAAAAACTGTCCTGGGAGGGCAATAATAGCTTCTAGTAAGTCATTCTCAAGAATGTAACGACGAATCTGACTCTCCCCAGATGAAGTACCACCAGAAAAGAGAGGAGAGCCATTTGAAATGATAGCAGCTCGACCATTTTCTTCTAATTTAGCTAAACCATGAAGATGGAACAGAAGTTGGGCATCGCCACTTCCCGGAGTCGCTACAAAACGTCCTTGTTGACCTTCTGTACTCTCAAAGAGATTATGGTCTCTTTTAACTGCGTCTTCTACGCCATCATCTGCATCTTTCCCGCCCCAGGATTGACCAAAAGGAGGATTGGCAATGACAAAACTCATCTTCTTATCTGGGAATGGATCCGGATCTTTTAATGTATCGGTCTTCACGAAATAGTCCGAGTCTTCCTGACGAATCAACATATCCGCTTGCCCAATCCCGAAAGTCTCAGGTAAAACTTCCTGACCAAAGAGTCGGACAGTGGCTCCGGTATCGAGCTTACGGATGTAACTTTTGGCTGTCGCTAGCATACCACCTGTCCCAGCAGCCATATCTAAGATTTTCAACTCTTTTTTATCGACAAATAATTCTTCATTGGCTTCGATCAAGAGCAGATTGGACATTAGAGCAATAACTTCACGAGGCGTATAGTGGGAACCTGCTTCCTCATTTTCAGAAAAACGACGGATAATATCCTCGAACATATAGCCCATCACCATAGAATCCACAGAACTTGGGGATAAATCAATCTGAGAAAATTTCTTAATCACTGTAAAAAGACGTCCAGACTGTGCAAGTGTGTGAACCTGTTCTTTAAACTTAAGGTTTTCGATAATGTCCTTCACACGACAAGAATAACCATCTAGGTAGTCGATGAAATTTTCTTCTATCGCATTGGGATCATTTTGGAGATTTTCAAGAGTGAAAGAGCTGGTATTATAGTATTTGTAGCCAGATTTACTCTCAAGAACCTTCTCGGGTGTATTGGGATTTGACTTATAAAGTGCAACTACTTCGTCTTTCGTTGGCAATAAAGCAGCTTCTAATCGAGTCAAGACAAACATCGGAATGATAACATCTCGATACTTATCTGCACGGTAAGCTCCACGTAAGGTATTGGCAATCGACCAAACTGCATTGACTACATTTGAAATCTGAACATCGTTCGACTGGAATAGCGGTAGTTTTTCTTTGAAATTAGACATTTGCTTCTCCTGTTTTTATTATTAACAATTCTCTTCATTATACCACAAAATAAGAGTCATAAAGCGGATTCAAGAGACAAGAATCTAATTATTATACTAATAATTTTTCACTGATTTCTTAACTTAGGAAATCTATCATTTCCCAACAACTTTATCTTCAATTTGCTAGCTAAAATTTCTAAAATAAAAAAACCTACCTCCCAGTAGACTTAGTAATGATCTTTGAAGGACAAGAAAGCCACGCTATCCCCATCTATCATATAAATCAAGCGATTTTCTGCATCAACACGACGTGACCAGGCTCCTTGGTAGTCATACTTGAGTGGTTCTGGTTTCCCCATTCCTACAAAAGGATCGCGTTGAATATCCTTGATTAATTTATTGATTCTTTTTAATGTCTTCTTATCTTGGTTTTGCCAATAGCAATAATCCACCCAGGCATCTTCTGTAAACTTGAGCAGCATTTCTCACTCCTCAATCACATGCAGCTGAGCACTTCCAGCACGAACTTGAGCCATTCCTCGCAAAACCTTATCAGAAAGTTCCTTATTTTGAGCGATTCTCAGGGTTTCCTGAATACTATCCCACTCGCTCTTTGAAAGGACTACAATATCCTCATCTGGATTTTTATTGACCACCATTAAAGGCTCAAACTCATCGTTCACCTTCTTCATGTAGTCTTTTAAATGATTTCGGAATGTTGAGTAAAGAACTACTTCCATAACCATACCTCGTTTTACCTCTTTTCCACTATTATACACAAAAAGAAAGAAATTGTCAGGAACTTGTACAAGATTTTTCTTTTCTATCTATTTATTCAAAAAACTTCTAAAAAAGCCTACCTTTCAGTAGACTTAGTTTGTTTCTATTCTAATCGGCACTCTGCCAAAATTCTGCTCTGCGATACTTGGCTGTCCTAGTTGGTAGATCTGGTCTGCCTTTTGGGTCATGGTATCCCAAGGTTCTTTGCCAATTCGGCTGACTAGAGAAACCTGCTCTTTTAGAGACTTGAGGTGTTGTCTGCCTTTCTCGGTAAAGCCAAGGACATGGATGGCTTCTGGTAAGTCGCTTTCTCTGGCCTGCACCAAAATATAGGTCAAGAGGCGCCGTACACGTGCCTTAGTGTAACGTTTGGTCGCAACCCCCTCGACCAATTCCTCCACAGACTGGGCTGTTTTGATAGCATCCTTGATGCGCACAGCCATTTCTTGATTGACCTGATAGATCGTGGTTAGGTCTGGATTTGACAAGATTTGATAGCGGAGCAAGGGAAAATAGTCATCCCAGCTCACCTTACTCGCCTGCTCAAAGAGAGCAACAGAAGGCATAAAGCGTTCTAAGAAATCTTGGTCTGATTGATGCTGACGGAGGGCTGTTGCCGAGGCAAAGTCCACATCCTTATCCACAGAATGATAACCAGCCCCCTGACGCTGAATCGGATGGAGTTTGATTCTACGTCCCGCAACCGCCTTAGCATAAGCTAGAGCAAGGACATGATTAGGCGTATTGCCTGAAAAATCTAGACCTGCAAATTCCTTCCACATGGCTTGGGTTTTCTGGGGATAAGAGAGAGATTCAGGTAGATTTTCCACAAACTTCTCCATCTCAGCACCTTTCTCTGTGTATAAGTCAGCGATTTTTTGATAATCCAGAACTTCTTCTGTCCCAAAAGAGAGGCTATCAATACCCAACCGAGCCAAGATATCCACAGCCCCTTGGCCAAAGAAATCCGCCGCCTGAACACTGACTAAAAAGGGCAATTCCACTACTAGATCCGCTCCATTTTCCAGCGCCATCTGGGCTCGTGTCCACTTGTCCACGATAGCGAGCTCGCCTCTCTGCATGAAATTCCCAGACATGGCCACAATTTTCAGTCCCTCCGCCTGATCCAGCAGGTATTTGTGGCCATTATGAAAAGGATTAAACTCCGCGATAATACCTGTGATGGTCATGATGTTCTCCTACTTCTGCGCGACGAAAAACCAACGGGTACTTGTCTCTGTCGGCTCCTTGTCCTCAAAGTCCGCATAGAGTTTGAAGGACTTGAAACCAGCCTGTTCCAGCAAAATATCATAGGTCAAGACCTCATAGGTTCGCTCCTCATGCACTTCATCGTGGCGACTAAAGGAACCGTCCACTTCCTTGACAAAGAAAGTCAACTCATGCACGATGGAGTGAGGTGCTGCATCCTCATAGGTATCCCAGAGCATGGCGAACTCTTCCGCATTTTCATGGTAAGAATAGCCTGGAAAGACCTCATCTGTCTGATAGGTCGAATGCACATCAAAGATGAAGATGCCATCTTCGTTGAGAGCATTATAGACTTCCTTAAAGACGTCCCCTACTTCCACCTCATCCTGCATGTAGCAGATTGAGTCCGAATAACAAGTAACAAAGTCATATTGACCTGACTTGGACAAATCCAGCATATTGCCTTCAATAAAGTCAATCTTTTGTTTGGCTGAAGAAGCTCTCTTCTCAGCAATTTTCAACATATCCCCACTCAAGTCAAGTCCAGTCACATCAAAACCAGCCTGAGAGAAGCGCACCGATTGAATTCCTGTCCCACAAGCCAATTCCAAGAGTTTTTTTCTCTCCTTGGTCTTAGGCAAATGACGCAGAGAAAAATCTGTCCATTTATCATATAAACTATCGTCCATGACCGCATCATAGACCGCCGCAAAGGTTTCATAAGTTGCCATAATTAAGATACAAAGAGCGTTAAAAGCAAGGAGAAAATAGGAAACTTTCTGCTGTATCGTCAGATACAAAGGAAGTTACTCTTTTTCTCGCAGCTTTTAGCTCGTGTTCAGTTTCGAGATGAACAAAACACGACGCCCTCACCTTTCTATCCATTTTTTTCTAAACTAAGCAAATAAAACCCAGTTGACTGCAACTGAGTTCATTTACTAGGCCAAGGCTTCTGAAATGTCTATTGAGCTCGCCTCATGCCATAGTTTTTCTAAGTTATAGTGGGCACGCATTTCTTCTGAAAAGATATGCACAACGACACCACCGAGGTCTAGTAAGACCCAGCCTCCAGCTGCATCGCCTTCGACATGGCTGCCTTTAAAGCCTGCTTCCGCTACTTTTTCACGGATATTATCTGCGATAGCGTCCAACTGACGGCTATTCATCGAGCTTGTAATGACAAAGTAGTCCGTCACGCTGGTCAAATCTTGTACGTCAAGTGCGAGGATATCCTCTGCACGTTTCTCATCAGCCGCTTTCACAACTAGTTCTAGTAATTCTTTTTCGTTCATTTAGTCCTCTTTCTAGAAAATATGTTTGTAATCTAGGACATCTGCAAAGCGCCCCTCCCAAATGCCCTCATAAAATTCATTTATCGTTTCTGCTGGAATGTCATCGCCATCAAACGTTGTGCAAGTTCCTTCTGGAATAATAAGCTGATAGCCATATTCAAAGGCAACCTTGACAGAGGTATCCACACAATATTCTGTCTGCATACCACATAAAACTAATTTTTCAATCCCCTGTTTATCCAAGTATTCTTTTAAACCAGTTTCTTTGAAAATACTGTTATACTTCTTCTGAAAGACCTTTTCATTAGGTTTTCGATTTAAAAACTCAGATAACTGCCAATCTTCTGATGTTTGAGCTTCAGAGTCCTCAATATGTTGAACATAAATAATTTCGATATTCTTGCTTCTAGCCTGGTTCTGTAAATAAGAAATTTTTTCCAATAGACTATTTATCTGAAAACCGGTTTCCACTAAAATATTCTGAACATCAATGATTATAAAAGCCGTCTTCATTAGTCCTCTTTCAAATAGTGCACAAAGGCGTTATAGGTTTCAAGGGTTTGGGGATAGATGGGAAATCCCTTATGAGCCAAATGCTCCACGGTACGAGCTGTTTCGTAGGCCACTGCCTTATTGAGCGATAGCTCAGCAATTTCACGCGCCACATCCACACCTGGAAAGGCGCGATTGTGCTCGATATAGTCTGCAACGTAGATAACCTTGTCTAGGTCTGTCATCTGACCAGCCCCAACTGTATGGATTTCAATAGCTCGCAGGATTTCAGAGTCTTGCAAATCCAAGTCCTCCTGAATCTTGTAAATTCCAACCATACCATGCCAGACATTATTGCCCCAGTTTTTGAGGTCAGAATCTAGCTGATAACGGTCAATCAAGTCTAGAAATTCCTGATCTGACAGTTTTTTAGCATAATCATGAAGAAGGCCTGCTAGACCAGCTTTCTCAACATCGACTCCGAATCTCTCCGCTAACTCTATGGCTGCACGCTCCACCCCCAAACAATGGGTTAAGCGTTTTTCAGGTAGAAGCTCTGCCATTTTTTCCAACAAAACCTCACGGGAGCAGTTGATATAGTCTTGGTATGCCATCAGTAAAGCCCCTCCTTCTCGATGTAGTCTAGCACTGGCTGAGGTAGGAGAAAGTTGGGTTTCCGACCTTGGGCAAGGAAATCACGCACCATGCTGGAGGAGATATCCATGAGAGGCACATCCACCCAGATAACTGGATAGGAAGTCCCTGCCTTGTAGCGTGGGCGCTGAACTCCAACAAACTGAACCATATCGACCAGCTCATCAATTCGGTACCATTTAGGCAGATAGTCCACCATATCCGCACCGATAATAAAGTAATAATCTGTGTCAGGATGTTGCTCTGTCAAAATCTTCATGGTGTCATAGGTGTAGGAAATGCCCTTGCGCTCTAACTCAATGGTTTCAATGGCGAGGCCTTCAATCCCCTCAATCGCCAACTCAAGCATCTTGAGCCGATGGTGCTCGGGAATGGTTTCCTTTTTATCTACATGAGGTGGTTGGTATTCGGGCATAAGCAGGACCTGATCTAGTCCTAACTGTTGTCGTACTTGGTCTGCAACGATCAGATGGGCATTGTGAACAGGGTTGAAATTTCCCCCTAAAATCCCGACTTGTTTGCGTTTTTTCTCCTTGATTTCTGGCTCCAACTCTACCTTGGTAAAGGGAGTCAATAATTCGATTGCCATAGGCTCGTCTTCCTTTAATTCTCTGTATAAACAGTTGTTTGGAGTAGGGGTTTAGATTTCTTTGACTTTTTTAGAAATCTTGCGATTTTCTTTCTTGCTGGATTGTTTATACAAAATCAAGATGCGTCCGATTTTTTGGACTGTATCCACACCAATTTCTTCTTCCAAGATTTCAGCTACTTCGTGGATGTTTTCATCTGTGTTTTGCAAGAGCGTAACTTTAATCAATTCACGGGCGTCAAGAGCTTGGCGAACGCTGGTTTTGATTTGGTCGTTAAGTCCATTTTTACCGATTTGGATGATGGGTTTGAGGGTATGTGCCTGGCTGTTGAGGAAGGCACGTTGTTTTGATGTTAATGACATATTCTCTTTAAAAGAGTTTCTTTTTATACTTTTCTGAAGTGGTTACGGACGTCAGCAAAGTCCTTCGGACTTTCATGACTAAAATCTGAGCCTAAGGTCTCAGATTTTCCGCAGTTGATACAACTCCTTGTATCAACTGACACCACGGCGAAAAGTATTCGTTATGGGCTCGCAGGGCTCGCCCGAATCTAGACAACTCTTTCCTTTCTGTGTTTAAATGATTGCTTTTCGTGTGACAACGGCGACGCCTTCTGGTGCCCAGACGGCGACTTTGGCGGTGCCTGTTACGCGGATCCAGCCTAGGCCTGAGATGACCAGGTCTGTCTTATCCTTGATGGTAAAGACATGTTGGACTAGTTTTGGAAAATCTTCTTTTTCCTTGCTATTTGGTGGTGTTAGAAGAGTTCCGAGGTGCTTGTCATAAAAGGCACTAGCGCCTTCAAGCTTGGTACGGTGGAGTTTAAGTTCATTGTCAAAGAAAGCAGTAAATCCTTGCTTTTCTCCTGATATAAAGTCAAACCGTCCGAGTCCACCTAAAAACAGGGTCTGCTCAGGGTTAAGCTGATAGGTTTTGGGCTTGATTTCCTTTTTAGGGCTGACATACTTGAGGTTTTTAGCCGTCAAGTAGTGGGCCATCTGGTGGCGGTGGATAATCCCTGGTGTATCGTAGATATAAGATCCATCATCAAGCGGAATCTCAATCTTGTCCAAGGTTGTCCCTGGGAAACGCGAAGTCGTGATGACATTTTGGTCACCCGTGATTTCTTGGATAATAGCATTGATAAGAGTTGACTTCCCAACGTTGGTTACCCCAACTACGTAGACATCACGGCCCTTACGGTAGTGTTCAATCTTGTCAATGACTTCCTTGATGGCATGCTTGTTTTGAGCTGAAGTCAGGACAACATCGACTGGACGAAGTCCTTCTTCGTGGGCACGTTCCATGAGCCACTGGCTAATCTTGCCCTGTTTAACTGACTTGGGCAGGATATCTTTTTTATTTCCGACCAAGAGAACATCATTGCCCGACACAAAACGTGGTAAGCCTGGGATGACAGAACCATTAAAGTCAAAAATGTCAATGACATTGACTACCAAGGCATCACTGTCTCCCACCTCGTGCAAGAGTTTGAGGAAATCATCGTCCGTCAACTGGATATCTGTGATTTCATTATAATGACGGAGACGAAAACAGCGTTGGCAATAGACTTCACCAGTCTCCAAACCTTTTTCAAGTGCCGACTGAGGAGTAAATCCAAGACCAGCCTTGTCTGTCGTCTGAATGGTTGCTCCACAACCAATACAGAGAATTTCTTCCATAGTTAAATTCCTTTTTTATATATAATTGGTCCGTACTTTTCAGTGATTTTTCGCATGACACGGCGCTCGCGAGCCCGGTTAATCTGCGTTTTGATCGAGTCGTGTTTGACCAAGGGTTTGACTAAGATCGAGCGAATACCTGCACGGTGAGCTGCTCGTATATCCGTCATGAGCTGATCGCCGACCATGACCACTTCATTTTTCTCGTAGTGAAATTCCTTCATGGCACGATCAATCCCAAATGTGAAAGGCTTCAAGGCCCAATAAACGTAATCAATCCCAAATTTCTCAACTGCGCGTTGAACCCGTTTTTTGGTATTATTTGAGACTACGATGATGCGAATGCCCGCGTCACGGAGATCATGTAGCCATTGCTTCATCTCTGGTGTCCCATCAGGGTTGTTCCAAGCAATGAGGGTATTGTCCAAATCGACCAAAACAGCCTTGATCCCCTGCGCCTGCAGGCTTGGGACTGTCAGATCATAGACTGCTTCCACAGCAAAATCTGGCATATAGTTTTCAATCGCCATTCTGGCTCCTTTTTTTAATTTCTAGCAATTTTCTTTAAACATTGAGCTAAGACTGCCCATAAAATGAGACTAGCTATCAAAATATAAATCCAAGCATTTGGTTCATCTGTAAACGGTAAGGGAACATTCATTCCGAAGAATCCTGTAATAACCGCAAGGATAGCTAGCAAGACTGAGATAATTGTCAAAGTTGTCAAATTATCATTTAGATTATTATTTAGGATGTTGTTGTAAGAGGCTGAGAGTTGTTGTAAGACTTGAGATATCAAATCTGTCATTGAAACCAACTGATGAGCTTCAATCATAGCATCGTCAAACTGCTCTCTTTCCACCTCATTAAGATTGCGATAAAGTGCATGCCCTTGGATGTGTTCCAAGAGAAGACGATTTTGTTTAGCAGCTGCTGTCAGGTAAACCATACCAGTTTCCAAGTCAGAGAGGGCGAAAAGATTTTTTTTAGTTGTTTTTTGACGAAGAAGTGCACTGATTTCATCCTTACTTTTATCCATCTCTTCAATCACTGGATAGTAAGCATTGCTAATAATCTCTAAACTGGCAAAAAGAAATTTGTAGATTGAAATAATTTCATGGCTTTCAAGGTAGGTTGCCATGCGTTTAATCACATAAGTATTCTTGTGATTGCTGATGGTAATCAGCCGTTGTTTTTCAACGATAAAGGTCATCGGAATCGCTTCATAATATTCTTTGTCTTTTTCTAAATCAAGAACATTATAAATGAAGGTTACCGTCTCCGTTTCACGGTTATAATCCATGTGGGCTCGTTCATTTCTATCCAGAGCATACTCGATGGTTTCCTTGTCCAATCCATAGATGTCAGAAAGATCTTCCATATTTTTAATCTTGTCCACATCAAGGTCTATCCAAGTACGATCGTGACCTAATTTTTTCTCTACAAATAGCATACTCTCTCCTTTACCAAACTCCTTCTATTGTACCACAAATCTGCTAAAATAGTCGGACTATTCAGTACGGGATAAATTACTAACAACGGTAATATTGCGGTTAGGAACAAAGTGAAGGGCTTGATCATCACCTCGCAGTTGGGTCGTACGGATTCCTACACTGACGACCTTTCCAGAAACGGTAATTGGTCCATTTGTGAGGACCACTTCATCACCCACATCAAGCTGGCGTTCAAAAAGGATGAAGAAGCCATTAATGACATCGGATAGAAAGCCTTGCGCCCCCATACCAATGGCTACCCCAGCAATCCCTGCCCCAGCAAGGAGGCTGGAAACCGGCAAGCCCAAAATAGACAGGATGCAGTAGATTAAAAAGAAATAAAGAATGTAGTTAAAGACGTTCTCCAGCAAACGAGAGATGGTTTTTTGTCTTCCTGCATCTCGATTGGAAAATTTAAGCGAGGGTTTGACAATCTTTCGTACAGTCGCATGAAGCATCTTTTTAGCTATATAAAATAGTAAAAACAAAATCAAAAGAGAAATCACCTTGGTTAAGAGATTCTCTAACATGGTTGTTAAATCAAGTTTATCAAAATAGCGTTGAAAAAAATCTTGCATATAAAACTCCTTTTCCCTATTATACCATAAAATCGTCCTTCTCTTTTCTTTCATAATTATTCAATTATTGTTCCTATTTTCAAAATATCACTTGCCTCTATAGCATATTTATACTATAATTATAAACAATACATTTTGAAGGAGACTGCTATGAAACGAATCATTAGAGCCTGGACCAAGGCAAGCCTCATCAAACGAATCCTTATTGGAATGATTTTGGGAGCGACATTAGGGATGCTCTTTCCAAACCTTACAGGAATTGGTCTGCTTGGAGAACTCTTTGTAGGCGGACTGAAAGCCATCGCTCCTATTTTGGTTTTTGCCCTTGTTGCCAATGCCCTTTCCCAACACCAAAAGGGACAAAACACCAATATGAAGACGGTTATTTTCCTATACTTGCTTGGAACCTTTGCTGCTGCATTGGTAGCCGTTCTAGCTAGTTTCTTACTGCCTGTACAAATCACTCTGACCAGTGCAAATACAGAAGTTGCTGCTCCTGACGGTATCGGTCAAGTCCTCAGCAACCTCTTGCTCAAACTGGTGGATAATCCTTTGAATGCCATTGTTGAAGCCAACTATATCGGGATTCTCTCTTGGGCAGTCGTCTTTGGTCTGGCTATGAGAGAGGCAAGTAAACACAGTAAAGAATTGCTGAAAACCATGACGGATGTCACCTCTAAAATCGTGGAATGGATTATCAACCTAGCTCCCTTTGGGATTTTAGGCTTGGTGTTTAAGACCATCTCAGACAAGGGCATTGCCAGTCTGGCTAACTACGGTGTCCTCCTAGGACTCTTGATTGCTACCATGGCCTTTGTTGCTCTCATCATCAACCCACTCATCGCTTTTCTCTTTATGAGGAAAAATCCCTATCCCCTTGTTTTGAAATGCCTACGTGTCAGTGGTATTACAGCCTTCTTCACTCGTAGCTCTGCTGCCAATATTCCTGTCAATATGAAACTCTGTCAAGACCTGGGACTGAATCCTGACACCTACTCTGTCTCCATCCCGCTTGGTTCGACCATCAATATGGCTGGCGCTGCTGTTACCATAAATGTCCTGACCCTGGCTGCTGTCAATACACTCGGAATCTCGGTAGACTTTGGGACAGCATTTGTGCTCAGTGTAGTGGCTGCCATTTCTGCCTGTGGGGCCTCTGGGATTGCCGGGGGATCGCTTCTCCTCATTCCTGTGGCTTGTAGCCTATTTGGGATTTCTAACGACTTGGCTATGCAGGTTGTCGGAGTCGGATTTGTGATCGGAGTCGTTCAAGACTCCTGCGAAACAGCTCTGAACTCTTCAACAGATGTCCTCTTTACAGCAGTTGCTGAGTATGCTACAAACCGAAAACTTCGCCCCTAGTCTCTGATTTCTCATTAAATACTTGATTCTATTCGTTTAGGAAATTTTCATGTCTCTCACTCAACGTACGACAAAACTGATCTTAGCGACCTGTCTCGCTTGTTTTCTCGCTTATTTTTTAGATTTATCATCAGCAGTTTCAGCTGGAATTATCGCTCTCTTAAGCCTCTCCGACACGCGCAGAAGCACGCTGAAATTAGCACGTAACCGCCTCTTTTCCATGCTCCTAGCGCTCGCTATCGGTGTTCTAGCCTTTCAGCTGACAGGCTTTCACATCTGGAGCCTGGGCCTCTATCTGGCTCTCTATGTCCCTTTAGCCTATAAAATGGGTTGGGAAATCGGCATCACCCCTAGCAGTGTATTGGTCGGTCATCTCTTGGTACAGGAGTCTACTTCCCCAGAGCTCTTGCTTAATGAAGTACTCCTCTTTCTCATCGGGACAAGCTTTGCTCTATTGGTCAACCTTTACATGCCCTCTCGTGAGAAAGCCATCCAAAGCTACCACCTTCAGGTCGAAGAAAAGTTAAAAGACATCTTGCTTCGCTTTAAATACTATCTGTCTAGGGGAGACGGGCGCAATCAAGCCCAGCTCGTTGACCAATTAGACAAGCTCCTCGATGAAGCTCTCAAACTAGTCTACCTGGATCACTCGGACCACCTCTTTCACCAGACGGACTACCACATCCACTACTTTGAGATGAGGCAGCGACAAAGTCGTATCCTGCGAAATATGGCCCAGCAGATCAACACATGCCACTTGGCGGCAAGTGAGAGTTTGATTTTGGCTCAGCTCTTTTCAAAGATTGCTGCCCAGCTAAGCCAGACCAATCCTGCTCATGACCTACTTGATGACATCGAACGCTATCTGCAAGTCTTCCGCAATCGGAGTCTCCCTAAAACACGTGAGGAGTTTGAAACCCGTGCCACCCTCCTGCAGCTATTACGCGAAGCCGAAACCTTTATCCAGGTCAAGGTCGATTTTTACCAAAAATATGGAAACTAAAACGCAAAGAACCTCAGAGAATTCACAACAGGTGAACACTTCTGAGGTTTTTGTTTTTCTTTAATTCCAATTATCTTTACTATACAGAGGTTAGTCCAGCCTACCTTATTTTATGCAGAATTTAGAGATTAATTAGAAAAATCTTTTTCCTAGTGAAGCGTTTAGGTAAGCCGCCATGGCGGTTACCGGCAAATGACAGCAACTTTATGTTGCTAGTCATTTGTAACGATTTACATCTTTTCCTCCAACTCAACATCCGGATACTTGTCTGCAAACCAGCGAAGGGCAAAGTCATTTTCAAAAAGGAAGACTGGCTGGTCGAAACGGTCTTTGGCCAAGATATTGCGGCTTGAGGACATCCGTTCATCCAAGTCCTCAGGCTTGATCCAACGAACGGTCTTTTTACCCATTGGGCTCATGACCACTTCTGCATTGTACTCGCCTTCCATACGGTGCTTAAAGACTTCAAACTGGAGTTGACCAACAGCTCCTAGCATGTATTCGCCTGTTTGGTAATTCTTGTAAAGCTGAATGGCTCCTTCTTGCACCAGTTGCTCAATCCCCTTGTGGAAGGATTTTTGCTTCATGACGTTCTTAGCAGAAACTTTCATGAAAATCTCAGGTGTAAAGGTTGGCAGTGGTTCAAACTCAAACTTGTTTTTTCCAACCGTCAAGGTGTCTCCAACCTGATAAGTACCGGTATCATAAACCCCGATAATATCACCTGCCACGGCATTGGTCACATTTTCACGACTTTCCGCCATAAACTGGGTAACATTAGATAGTTTGGCACCCTTACCAGTACGAGGCAGATTGACACTCATTCCTCGCTCAAATTCACCCGATACGATACGAACAAAGGCGATACGGTCCCGGTGACGAGGGTCCATGTTGGCTTGGATTTTAAAGACAAATCCTGAGAAATCCTTGTCATAAGGATCCACAATTTCGCCATCTGTTTTCTTGTGTCCGTGTGGTTCTGGAGCAAACTTAAGGAAGGTCTCAAGGAAGGTCTGCACTCCAAAGTTAGTGAGGGCTGAACCGAAGAAGACCGGAGTCAGTTCTCCTGCAAGAATAGCTTCTTCTGAAAACTCATTCCCAGCTTCTTGAAGGAGTTCGATATCGTCCTTAACCTGAGCGTAGAAAGGATTGCTTCCAAAGAGCTTGTCCCCTTCTTCTAGACTAGCAAAACGCTCATCCCCTTTATAGAGTTCCAAACGTTGGTTATAGAGGTCATACAAGCCTTCGAAGGCTTTCCCCATCCCGATTGGCCAGTTCATAGGATAGCTCGCAATGCCAAGGACTTCTTCTAGTTCTTGCAAGAGGTCCAGTGGCTCACGACCATCACGGTCCAGCTTGTTCATAAAAGTAAAGACTGGGATGCCACGGTGCTTCACAACCTCAAACAATTTCTTGGTTTGAGCCTCAATACCCTTGGCAGAGTCCACGACCATGACCGCAGCATCTACCGCCATCAAGGTACGATAAGTATCTTCTGAAAAGTCCTCGTGCCCTGGTGTGTCGAGGATGTTCACGCGCTTGCCATCGTAGTCAAACTGCATAACAGATGATGTGACCGAAATCCCACGTTGTTTCTCGATATCCATCCAGTCAGACTTAGCAAAAGTCCCTGTTTTCTTTCCTTTTACGGTACCAGCCTCACGAATCTCGCCTCCAAAATAGAGCAACTGCTCAGTGATAGTTGTTTTCCCTGCGTCCGGGTGGGAAATAATGGCAAAGGTACGGCGTTTCTTAATTTCTTGTTGAATAGTCATAAGTTCTCTTTCTTTGATTCTCTATTTTTGGTTGTTTCAGTAGCTAAGAATGATGTTACATTGGATTTTACCATTCCTTTCAACTCTCCATTATATCGGATTTTGGGGAGTTTTTCAATTGCTCATCTGATGAAAAGGCAAGCTAGAGCACAGATTGCGCCTGATTTCTCTTTTTCCACCGTTTCTTGAACAAGATATCAAAGAGAACAAGAGCCAGTGAAAGGATGACCGACACAAGGAGGTACTTTATCCATAGAGGAGCATTCGAGATAAACGGGGTATCTCTTAAGAGACCATAATTTCCACCCGTTACCTGATTAACCCCAACTAAAAAGAGGTTGAGAATAAAGGTATAGGCTACAATCATATATTTCTTGAACAAGGTCTTGTCATAGTGATTCATCAAGTAAATCAAGGAATTCACTAGAAGGGCATAGTGCCCAATCAAAAATGAAAAACTGGTGATATGGGGGAAATCATAGGGGTCAAAAACAGGGTAAACCAAAGCAAATACCGCTCCACTTGCTCCTAAGAGAGCAAAATATTGCTTGCTCCGCCATTTATCGGGCAAGAAAACCACCGCAAACATAGCCAAACGGCAATGATAAAATGGAAGGCTATTAGAAAATGGAATCCCAAAGCCAACATACCAGCTATATAGGGCTAGTAACTGGAGGATCTGAATCCCCTTAAACAAGCGGACAAATTTCGGATTTTTGTGATAAGCAAGTGCTCCATAAATGCAAAGCACTAAGAGAAGCATCATAATCCCATACCAAAAGAGTGGAATGGGAGGAGGAACCGTCTGAGATCTGGTGATAAATCGATGGAACATATTTTTATCCTAACCCTTATTTTCTCTATTCTCTAGTTTAACCATTATAGCGAATTAAAAGCGATTTTTCAATTTCTATTTCTTTTCAGTTTGGATCCCTTATTTATAGGAAAATATGATAAAATAGAACAGACTAAAAATCATCATTTCACGAAAGGATGCAAGATGAAAATTACGCAAGAAGAGGTAACACACGTTGCCAATCTTTCAAAATTAAGATTCTCTGAAGAAGAAACTGCTGCCTTTGCGACTACCTTGTCTAAGATTGTAGACATGGTTGAATTGCTGGGCGAAGTCGACACTACTGGTGTCGCACCTACTACTACCATGGCTGACCGCAAGACTGTACTCCGCCCTGATGTGGCCGAAGAAGGAACAGACCGCGACCGCTTGTTTAAAAACGTACCTGAAAAAGACAACTACTATATCAAGGTACCAGCTATCCTAGACGATGGAGGAGATGCCTAATGACTTTTAATAACAAAACTATTGAAGACTTGCACAATCTCCTTGTGTCTAAGGAAATTTCTGCAACTGAATTGACCCAAGCAACGCTTGAAGATATCCAATCTCGCGAGACAGCTATCAACGCTTTCGTCACAATCGCTGAGGAGCAAGCTCTTGCGCAAGCTAAGGCTATTGATGAAGCTGGAATTGACGCGGATAATGTCCTTTCAGGAATTCCACTTGCAGTTAAGGATAATATCTCTACAGACGGTATTCTCACAACTGCTGCCTCAAAAATGCTCTACAACTACGAGCCAATCTTTGATGCGACAGCCGTTTCCAATGCAAAAGCCAAAGGCATGATTGTCGTTGGGAAAACTAACATGGACGAATTTGCCATGGGTGGTTCAGGTGAGACTTCCTACTACGGCGCAACTAAAAATGCTTGGGACCAAAACAAGGTTCCTGGTGGTTCATCAAGTGGTTCTGCTGCAGCTGTAGCTTCAGGGCAAGTCCGCTTATCACTTGGTTCTGACACTGGTGGTTCCATCCGCCAACCTGCTGCCTTCAACGGAATCGTTGGTCTCAAACCAACCTACGGAACAGTTTCTCGTTTCGGTCTCATTGCCTTTGGTAGCTCATTAGACCAAATCGGACCTTTTGCACCAACCGTTAAGGAAAACGCCCTCTTACTCAACGCCATTGCCAGCGAAGATGCTAAAGACTCTACTTCTGCTCCTGTCCGCATTGCCGACTTTACTTCAAAAATCGGCCAAGACATCAAGGGCATGAAAATTGCTTTGCCTAAGGAATACCTTGGTGAAGGGATTGACCCAGAGGTTAAGGAAACTATCCTGAACGCCGCTAAACACTTTGAAAAACTTGGTGCCATCGTCGAAGAAGTCAGCCTTCCTCACTCTAAATACGGGGTTGCCGTTTACTACATCATCGCTTCATCAGAAGCATCCTCAAACTTGCAACGTTTTGACGGTATTCGATACGGCTACCGCGCAGAGGATGCGACTAATCTTGATGAAATCTATGTAAACAGCCGTAGCCAAGGTTTCGGCGAAGAAGTAAAACGTCGTATCATGCTTGGAACATTCAGCCTTTCATCAGGTTACTACGATGCCTATTACAAGAAAGCTGGTCAAGTTCGTACCCTTATCATTCAAGATTTCGAAAAAGTCTTTGCGGATTATGACTTGATTTTGGGACCAACTGCTCCAAGCGTTGCCTATGAGTTGGACTCACTCAACCACGATCCAGTTGCCATGTACTTGGCTGACCTTTTGACCATCCCAGTCAACTTGGCAGGTCTTCCAGGAATTTCGATTCCTGCTGGATTCTCTCAAGGTTTACCAGTCGGTCTACAATTGATTGGTCCTAAATATTCTGAAGAAACCATTTACCAAGCTGCTGCTGCCTTTGAAGCAGCAACAGACTACCACAAACAACAACCCGTGATTTTTGGAGGTGACAACTAATGAACTTTGAAACAGTCATTGGACTTGAAGTCCACGTAGAGCTCAACACCAATTCAAAAATCTTCTCACCTACTTCTGCCCACTTTGGAAATGACCAAAATGCCAATACCAACGTGATTGACTGGTCCTTCCCAGGAGTACTTCCCGTTCTCAATAAAGGTGTTGTCGATGCCGGTATCAAGGCTGCTCTTGCCCTAAACATGGATATCCACAAGAAGATGCACTTCGACCGTAAGAACTACTTCTACCCTGATAATCCAAAAGCCTACCAAATTTCTCAGTTTGATGAGCCAATCGGCTACAACGGCTGGATTGAAGTGGAGCTAGAAGACGGCACGACCAAGAAAATCGGTATCGAACGCGCTCACCTAGAGGAAGACGCTGGTAAAAACACCCACGGTACAGATGGCTACTCTTATGTTGACCTCAACCGCCAAGGAGTGCCCTTGATTGAGATTGTATCTGAAGCCGACATGCGTTCTCCTGAGGAAGCCTATGCTTATCTAACTGCCCTCAAGGAAGTCATCCAGTACGCTGATATTTCTGACGTTAAGATGGAAGAAGGTTCGATGCGTGTGGATGCCAACATTTCGCTTCGTCCTTATGGTCAAGAAAAATTCGGTACCAAGACTGAGTTGAAAAACCTCAACTCCTTCTCAAACGTTCGTAAAGGTCTTGAATACGAAGTCCAACGCCAGGCTGAAATTCTTCGCTCAGGTGGTCAAATCCGCCAAGAAACACGCCGTTACGATGAAGCCAACAAAGCAACCATCCTCATGCGTGTTAAGGAAGGCGCTGCTGACTACCGTTACTTCCCAGAACCAGACCTACCACTTTTTGAAATCTCAGATGAGTGGATTGAGGAAATGCGTACTGAATTGCCAGAATTTCCAAAAGAACGCCGTGCGCGCTACATATCTGACCTTGGTTTGTCAGACTACGATGCTAGCCAGTTGACTGCAAATAAAGTCACTTCTGACTTCTTTGAAAAAGCTGTTGCCCTCGGTGGCGATGCCAAACAAGTCTCTAACTGGCTCCAAGGCGAAGTCGCTCAGTTCTTGAATGCTGAAGGCAAAACACTGGAACAAATCGAATTGACACCAGAAAACTTGGTTGAAATGATTGCCATCATCGAAGACGGCACTATCTCATCTAAAATTGCCAAGAAAGTCTTTGTTCATCTGGCTAAAAATGGCGGTGGCGCGCGTGAATACGTGGAGAAAGCAGGCTTGGTGCAAATCTCTGATCCAGATGTTCTGATTCCAATCATCCACCAAGTCTTTGCGGATAACGAAGCTGCCGTTGCCGACTTCAAGTCAGGCAAACGAAACGCAGACAAGGCCTTCACAGGATTCCTTATGAAGGCAACCAAAGGACAAGCCAACCCACAAGTTGCCCTTAAACTCCTTGCACAAGAATTGGCAAAGTTGAAAGACAGTGAGTAAATCGCTAGTAGTCACCCAGTAGTCTACTCAGCAAGAGAGAAACTACCTTTTCAATCATATAGTTAGGAGACACATGAAAAAGTTTTATGCTCTTTTAATGACCTGTTTATTACTTGTTTTTCTATCCGTGCCTCAAATCGTTTATGCGGGTGTCGGACATTCCAGAAGTGGAGGGAGCAGCCGCAGTAGCTCCAGAAGTAGTAGCCGCTCAAGTGGAGGTGGAAGTCGTTCTGGTGGCTCATCTTTCCACTACTACCGCTCTGGATACGGATCGTCCTCTGACAGTTCTGCTAGCTCTCCCTATATAGGATTTATGTTCATATTAGTTGGAGAGGTTATTCTAGTTGTTATCGTCAAATCCTTGCAGAATAAACCAGGAGATTCGAGTTCAACATACACTAGTAATGATTCTCAAACGCTCCATCGTCGAGTTGAACACAACACACTAGCCATTAGTCGTGTGAAATACGGGGATCCAAACTTTGACGCGGAAGCCTTCACATCTTGGGTTAAGGAAGTCTACCTTAAATTGCAGGTTGCCTGGACTGAAAAAAATTGGAACTCTGTCCGCGCTTTAGAAAGCACCAGCCTCTACTCCCAACACAGTACCCAACTCGAGGACCATATTCGAACTAAAACAACCAATGTTTTAGAGAAAGTTTGTATCGAAAATGTTCGCATCAAGGAGTTCATTGAAAATCCTGACGGAAACGATACCTTAGTGGTGATCCTGTCATCTACCTTGCGGGACTATGTCATTGACGATGAGACTCGCCGTGTCCTTGAAGGAAACCCTAAAAAAGATCTCTTCACCGTGTATCAATTAAACTTTATCCGTCAACACGGTAGCCAAACGCAAGCAGTCAATCCAGACGAAGTTGTCAGCGACCACTGTCCAAACTGTGGCGCCCCATTGAAAATCTCTGCAGTTAGCGAGTGCGACTACTGTGGTGCCAATCTCTCTCGCAGTCCAAACCAATGGGTACTCGATACCTATGATGTTGTGGATGAAGACGAGCTCTATAATTAGGAGGAATTATGGGATTTATACGTGCAGCCTTATCAGCAGGCTTAAATAGTTTTAATGATAGTAAATTCAAGGAAGCCATTGTCCTTCCAGATAATGTCTCTAGCGACGCCTTGGCCATCAAGGGTCAATTACTCACAAAGGACCCAGATGGACGTTCTCGTCACATCAATCAAAATACTGGACTTTTGTCAGATGGCAGTGTGGTTATCGTTCCCCAGGGCTATACCGCTGTTTTGGTAAACAATGGTACCTTCCTTGGTGAAGTCCTCGAAGCTGGTAACCACGAATGGCAAGCTGGTGATAATGCCTGGCTCCTTGAAAAAGGTGGTTTAAAGGGCACTTGGGAAAACTTTAAAAACCGTTTCTCTTTTGGTGGACAAGTCATCACCCAACAGGAAATTATCTTTATCCGCATGCAACCCATCGCAGGCAATAAGTTCGGCACACAAAATGCGGTCGAATATTTCAGCGAACGTTATCAACAACTGCTCAACATCCGTTTCTATGGCTTGTTTGATGTAAAAATAGCAGATCCAGTTCTCTTCTATGTGAGCTCTGTTAGCCACCAAATTACTGACGGACAGCCATTTACTCTCCAAGATGTAGCTCAAGGAACTCTCCGTCAAAATATCGCACCGAAAATCGCAATCGCCATTGCCAAATACACCAACGAAAATAAGGTTGATATCTATAGCCTTAATGCCAACCAAGACACCTTTAACGAACTTGCTAAACAAGAGGTCAACAAGGTTTGGACAGGTCTCTACGGAATTGAAGCAACTAACATCTTGCTTGAAGACCTCAGCTACGACCAAGAAAGTCTTGATATCGTTCGTAAGCTTGATAGTGAGCTCGTGGCAATGAAGTACAACACGATTGAAATCGAAGAACGCCGTGCTCGCAACGAAGCGCTCATTGCTGCAGCTGCCAATGAAGGGAATGGCAATGGGATGAACATGTTTATGGGCATGAATCTTGGCCAAACTCTCGGTGGTCAACTAAGCCAACAAGTTCAAAATCAAGCTCCTGCTCAAAACACTGGGCAAACTGCCAGCAAGAATTTTTACATCGAAGTCGACGGAAAATACGTCCTCGTTACCAAAGACGAAGATGGAAATATCGTACCAGTCAACTAATTAAGCTCCTTCTGACATTTGAGTAATGTTGTCTTTTATGGTACAATAAAGAGTAAATTATTTTATTAAAGAGGTAAAAACATGATTGAAGCAAGTAAATTAAAAGCTGGTATGACCTTTGAAACAGCTGACGGTAAATTAATCCGCGTTTTGGAAGCTAGCCACCACAAACCAGGTAAAGGAAACACAATCATGCGTATGAAATTGCGTGATGTCCGTACTGGTTCTACATTTGACACAAGCTACCGTCCAGAGGAAAAATTTGAACAAGCTATTATCGAGACTGTCCCAGCTCAATACTTGTACAAAATGGATGACACAGCCTACTTCATGAATACAGAAACTTACGACCAATACGAAATTCCTGTAGTCAACGTTGAAAACGAATTGCTTTACATCCTTGAAAACTCTGATGTGAAGATTCAATTCTACGGAACTGAAGTGATTGGTGTCACCGTTCCTACTACTGTCGAATTGACAGTTGCAGAAACTCAACCATCTATCAAAGGTGCTACTGTTACAGGTTCTGGTAAACCAGCAACGATGGAAACTGGACTTGTCGTAAACGTTCCAGACTTCATCGAAGCAGGACAAAAACTCGTTATCAACACTGCAGAAGGAACTTACGTTTCTCGTGCCTAATCTCTAGAAAGAGGTCATTCTATGGGAATTGAAGAACAACTTGGCGAAATCGTTATCGCCCCACGTGTACTTGAAAAAATCATTGCTATTGCTACTGCAAAGGTAGAGGGTGTACACTCTTTTTCAAACAAATCAGTGTCTGATACCCTTTCAAAACTTTCTCTTGGCCGTGGTGTTTATCTTAAAAACGGAGGCGAAGAACTCACAGCAGATATCTATCTCTACCTTGAGTACGGAGTAAAAGTTCCTAAGGTAGCTGTTGCTATCCAGAAAGCTGTTAAAGATGCGGTCCGCAATATGGCTGATGTAGAACTCGCTGCTATCAATATTCACGTTGCAGGTATCGTTCCAGATAAAACACCAAAACCAGAATTAAAAGATCTATTTGACGAGGACTTCCTCAATGACTAGTCCACTATTAGAATCTAGACGCCAACTCCGTAAATGCGCTTTTCAAGCTCTCATGAGCCTTGAGTTCGGTACGGATGTCGAAACTGCTTGTCGTTTCGCTTATACTCATGATCGTGAAGATACGGATGTACAACTTCCAGCCTTTTTGACAGACCTCGTTTCTGGTGTTCAGGCTAAAAAGGAAGAACTAGACAAGCAAATCACACAGCATTTAAAAGCAGGTTGGACTATTGAACGCTTAACGCTCGTGGAGAGAAACCTCCTTCGCTTGGGAGTCTTTGAAATCACTTCATTTGACACTCCTCAGCTGGTTGCTGTTAATGAAGCTATCGAGCTTGCAAAGAACTTCTCAGATCAAAAATCTGCCCGTTTTATCAATGGACTGCTCAGCCAGTTTGTAACAGAAGAACAGTAAAAAGAAAAAAGTGTTTGACAGCTATCAAACACTTTTTTCTTTGCCTCCACTATCTAAAAAAATGATAATAGATATAATTGTAAACAAAAATCCAGATAGGTTTTGCATGATTGAGAAAGTTAAAAAAACTATGGCAGAGAATCGTTAATCTCAGATTGTCGGTAGAACGATAAACAAGGGCGAAAAAGAGGCCAATCAGACTATAATATAATAAACTAATTGGGTCCCGGTGAGTTAGGATCAAATGACTAAGTCCAAAGATAAGGCCTGATAAGATGACATCTAAATAGTACTTTGACTTAGGAAAGAAGGTATTCATAAAATACCCTCTATCAAGAGTCTCCTCAAAGACAGGACCGATGATTACAGGCAGGACAAAAGATAAGATAGTCGATAAAAAAGTTGGTTGTCCATTTGAAAGAACCACGGTAAAATACTCATCATGAATATTCCTATGATTAATCAAATGAGCATAGCGTGTCCAAAAATTACCGAGAATCTGATAAACCATATAAGTTGCAAGTAAGTAGAAGACAAATGACCAGTTCCAGCTCTTTTTCTCAAAGATAAAGAGCATCTTTTGCTTTTTTAACCACCAAATTAATAGAAGGCAAATTCCTACTAATCCTATTGTTAAAATAAGAGAATAGACATCAGCGCCTAACCCTAAAATGATTGCCACATACAATCCAATTGTTTGCGGTAAATAGGTAGATAGTAAAATAATAAGCAAAAATATCCCAAATTGTCCTAGTTTCTTTGTGTTTCTCATCGTACTTTTTTTGAAAGATTATCCTGCTCGGAAGCCGTACTTCCAAGCATCTCTATAAGAATTAAGTGCCCCTTGCCCCATATAGGGAGCAAATTCTCTATAATATAACCATCTATCATATCCATCTTCCCAAACAGCAAGACCACCTGAAGTTTGCTCTAAGTCCTCAGTTGAAAGAACTGTAAATGTTTCTATACCTGTCATTGCAAGTACCTTCTTAAAATAGATTGTTGTAGGCTCACATTTATAGTATACATCTTTTTTGTCTATTTTACTGTCCATCTCCTCAACTGTCAATCTTTCAACCTGAATGGTAGCTTTACTCATTGAAAAACAAGAGATTGTAAAAAAGATTTCTCTATCTTCTACTCAAATTAAAAAAAGTGTTTGACAGCTATCAAACACTTTTTCTTTGCCTACCACTATCTAAAAAAATGATAATAGACATAATTATAAACAAAAATCCAGATGGGTTTTGCATAAATGAGAAAGTTGAAAAAACTATGGCACAGGATGGTAATTTTTAAGTTCTTTGTCCAACGGTAGACAAGGGCATAGAAGAAACCGCCTAAACTATAAATAATCAAACTGATAGGATCTCGGTGAGTTAGGATCAAATGACTAAGTCCAAAGATAAGAGCAGATAGAATAACATCCAGATAGTACTTGGACTGGGGGAAAAAGGTATTCATAAAATACCCTCTATGAATCAGTTCCTCTAATATAGGTGCGAAGACTACTGTTAAACTAAAACTGAGAACAGTTGATAGAAAAGTTGGTTGCCCATTGGAGTATAGAATCGAAAGAAGGTCTTGAAAGATATACTTGTTATCAATTAGGTGATGAAACTGTAACTGAAAAGCATCCACCAATTGACGATCAAAATAAGTAGCCACTAGAGCAACTACAAAGTAAAAGAATCTTGACTTCTTTGAACCCTTTTTTTCAAAAATATAGAGCATCTCTTTCTTTTTGAGCCAGTAGATAAATAATAGCAAAAGAGCTATTACTTCAACTGTTAAAAAGATAGAATAGCCATCTATCCCCCATCCTAAAAACTTAGTTAAATGCATAATCCCTAACTCTGGTAGATAAACCGATAGAAATACCAGTGATGTATAGACTCCCAAATGCCCTAGTTTTTTCATACTTACCCCTTTAATTTATCAATAGCCAATACCATAAGCACGTCTAGTCGCATGAGTCAGTATTGTACTCCATTCTGTCGCTAAACTATATGCATATGGCGAATCCCAATGCCTATCATCAACTGCCCAAATCATTCGACCACCTGAAGTTTGCTCTAAGTCCTCAGATGAAAGAACTGTAAATGTTTCTGTACCTGTCATTGCAAGTACCTCCTTAAAATAAATTTTTGTAAGCTTACATCTACAGTATACATCTTTTTTGTCTATTTTACTGTCCATCTCCTCAACTGTCAATTTTTCGTCCTGAATTGCATTTTTCCATAAAAAATGAGACCTTCCTAGTCTCATTTAGTCATTCTTAATATTTTCTAAAGCGTTGGTAACGTTCTTCGATAAGTTGGTCGAGTGGTAGTTCTTTCAACCTATCTAGTTCTGCACGCAATTCATTTTTAACGCATCCTAGCAGTTCTTTACTTGACAGCCCTGCTTCTGAGATTACCTTGTCTACGATTCCCATTTCTAGGAGTTCATGTGAAGTGATTTTCATCAACTCCGCCGCTTCCATAGCACGACTTCCATCCTTCCAAAGGATAGAAGCAAATCCTTCAGGGCTAAGTACTGCGTAGATTGAGTTTTCTAACATCCAGACACGGTTAGCTACAGCTAGAGCTAGGGCCCCACCAGATCCACCTTCACCGATAATAATCGCGATGATTGGAACCTTGAGATCACTCATTTCCATCAGGTTTCGGGCGATTGCTTCACCTTGTCCACGTTCCTCGGCTCCAACACCTGGGTAAGCACCCGCCGTATTGATAAAGGTCACAACTGGACGGCCAAACTTTTCTGCCTGTTTCATCAGGCGCAAGGCCTTACGATAGCCTTCTGGATGAGGTTGTCCAAAATTCCGTTTGAGGTTATCATGAAGACTTTTTCCCTTTTGGATACCAACGACAGTTACTGCTTGGTCACCTAACCAACCAATTCCACCGATGACCGCACCATCATCACGGAAAGAGCGATCTCCATGCAATTCGATAAACTCGTCAAAGATTCCATTGGCAAAATCAAGTGCGGTCAAGCGACTCTGCTCGCGTGCCTCTCTGACTATTTTTGCAATATTCATCCGCGACTTCCTCCATGCAATCTTACTAATTTAGCAATTGTTTCAGGCAATTCTCTCCGTTTGACAATTGCATCAACAAATCCATGTTCAAGCAAAAATTCTGCCTTTTGGAAGTCATCCGGCAAGGTCTCACGAACTGTATTTTCGATAACACGACGCCCAGCAAAACCAACCAAACTTTGGGGTTCCGCTAGGATAATATCACCTTCCATAGCAAAAGAAGCGGTCACTCCACCTGTTGTCGGATCGGTTAAAATAGTTAGGTAAAAAAGTCCTGCCTTGGAATGACGTTGAACTGCCGCAGAAATTTTAGCCATCTGCATCAAGCTCATGATTCCTTCTTGCATACGGGCTCCACCAGAAGCCGTGAAGAGAACGACTGGCAAGTTTTCTACCGTTGCATACTCAAACAAGCGCGTGATTTTTTCACCCACAACGGTTCCCATAGAAGCCATGATAAAGTTTGAATCCATGATCCCAAGGGCAACTTTTTGTCCCTTGATGCTAGCTGTACCAGTTAGTACTGCTTCATCCAAACCTGTCTTTTCACGAATTGTTGCAAGTTTTTTCTGATAGCCAGGAAAGTTTAATGGATCTTGAGTTTCAATACCTGTAAACATCTCCACAAAGCTACCGGAATCAATCGTCAAATCCAAGCGTTTCTGAGCTGAAATACGGAAAGTATAGCTACAATGGGGACAAATTCGTTCGCTCCCAAGATCCTTTTGATAAATGGTGTGTTTACAACCAGGACACTGGGAGAAGAGTTCATCCGGAACCTCAGGCTTGGCTTGTGGTTTCTGCCTTACGGACCGGTTAGGATTAATCCGAATATACTTATCCTTTTTACTAAATAGAGCCATAATTCCCCCTTTTAGTTCTCATACTGTTTGAAAGTCTATTCTTTTTCTTGGTATTGTGGCAAGAAAGTTTCCATCAAGAAGGAAGTATCGTAGTCACCAGCGATAACTCGGCGGTCTGAAATCAGATCCAACTGGAAGTCTGCATTGGTTTGCACTCCTTCAATATCAAGTTCATAAAGTGCCCGTTGCATCTTCATAAGAGCATCAAAACGATTCTCCCCATGAACAATGATTTTAGCAATCATACTATCATAGTAAGGGGGAATGGTATAACCTGGATAAACTGCTGAGTCCACGCGCAAGCCAACTCCACCACTTGGTAGATAGAGATTGGTAATTTTACCTGGGCTTGGAGCAAAGTTAAATGCTGGATTTTCTGCATTGATCCGGCACTCGATAGCATGACCTCGTAGGACAATATCTTCTTGTTTGAAAGGTAAAGGTTGCCCGGCAGCAATGCGAATCTGTTCCTTCACGATATCGACACCTGAAACAAACTCTGTGACTGGGTGTTCAACTTGCACACGAGTATTCATTTCCATGAAGTAGAAATTGCCACTCGCTTCATCGAGAAGAAATTCAATCGTACCTGCATTTTCATAGCCTACAGACTCTGCTGCACGAACGGCTGCAGCACCGATTTCATGACGAAGGGTTTTGCCAATCGCAATGGACGGACTTTCTTCTAAGACCTTTTGGTTATTCCGTTGGAGTGAACAGTCCCGTTCACCAAGATGGACAACATGACCCTCTTGGTCCGCAAGGATCTGAACTTCGATATGGCGAGCTGGATAAATCACACGCTCAAGATACATAGCGCCATTTCCAAAATTGGCCTTGGCTTCACTGGATGCTGTCTCAAAGGCTGCGATCAAGTCTTCTGCCTTTTCAACCTTACGAATCCCTTTTCCACCACCACCTGCCGATGCCTTAAGCATGACTGGATAGCCAATTTTTTCTGCAACTGCAAGCGCCTCTTCAGCCGTGTGAACTTCACCATCAGATCCTGGGATAACTGGAACCCCAGCCTTGATCATTTGCTCACGCGCATTGATCTTATCTCCCATGGTATCCATTACAGCCCCAGAAGGACCGATGAACTTAATCCCCACTTCATCACACATCGTGGCAAACTTGGAGTTTTCGCTAAGAAAACCAAAACCTGGGTGGATGGCTTCTGCTTCTGTCAAGACTGCAGCAGACAAAATAGCGTTGATATTGAGATAAGATTCTGTCGCCTTACCAGGTCCGATACAGATAGCTTCATCCGCTAGGAGTGTGTGAAGAGCTTCCTTATCAGCAGTTGAATAAACTACTACGGTCGCAATGCCCAATTCACGCGCAGCTCGAATAATGCGAACCGCAATCTCACCACGGTTGGCAATCAAAATTTTACGAAACATGGAGATCCTCCTTAGTTTCCAATTGCAAAGGTAAGAGTACCACTCGCTGCAAGCTTACCATCTACTTCAGCCTTTGCTTCAACCACAGCGATCGTACCACGACGTTTAACAAAAGTAGCCGTCATGACTAATTGATCACCTGGTACAACTTGCTTCTTGAACTTAACCTTGTCCATGCCAGCATAGAAGACCAGTTTCCCTTTATTTTCAGGTTTGGACAATTCCAAGACACCAGCAGTCTGAGCCAAGGCCTCCATGATAAGAACACCTGGCATGACTGGGTATTGAGGAAAATGACCATTAAAGAAAGGTTCGTTGATGGTGACATTTTTAATGGCAACAATGGTATCCTCGCTCACTTCCAAGACACGATCCACTAGGAGCATGGGGTAGCGATGAGGTAGAGCTTCTTTGATTCCTTGAATATCGATCATTTGATACGTACCAATCCTTTACCAAACTCAACCATTTCTTCATTTGAAACGAGAATTTCTGTCACCACACCATCCTTAGGCGCTGGAATCTCATTCATGACCTTCATGGCTTCGATGATCACCAAAGTCTGACCTTTTTTAACACTGTCTCCAACTGTGACAAAGGCAGGTTTATCTGGTCCAGCGGCCAAGTAAGCCACCCCTACAAGTGGGCTCTCAACAACATCACCCTCTGAAGCAACCGTCGTTTCAGCTGGTGCTGGAGCTTCTTCCACAGAACTCTCTACTGGAGTTGAAGGGGCAGAAACTACTGGACTTGCAGCTACTGCAGTTGGCACTGGAGCAACTTGAGCTGGTGCTTCAGAAGCCATTCTTGCTTCATTCTTACTAAACTGCAATTCGTCCGTTCCATTTTTATAAGAAAATTCTCTCAAACTTGATTGGTCAAATTGAGCCATCAAGTCCTTGATCTCATTTAAATTCATAATTATTTATTCTCCCAACGTTTGAAAGCAAGAACCGCATTGTGTCCACCAAAACCAAAAGTGTTTGAAATAGCATAAGGGATTTCTTGCTCCAAGCCTTGTCCATAAACGACATTCGCTTCGATATAATCTGACAACTCACTTGTCCCAGCTGTCATTGGTACAAAGTTATGACGCATGGCTTCAATTGTAGCGATGGCTTCTACTGCCCCTGCAGCACCAAGTAAGTGTCCTGTAAAGGACTTGGTTGAAGATACTGGTACTTCTTTACCAAGAACAGCTACAATGGCACTACTTTCTCCTTTTTCATTAGCAGGAGTTGAAGTTCCATGGACATTGACATAAGCCACTTGTTCTGGAGAAATCTCTGCCTCTTCCAAAGCTAATTTAATTGCCTTGATTGCACCTTGGCCTTCTGGATGAGGTGAAGTCATATGATAGGCATCACAGGTATTTCCATAACCAACTACTTCAGCCAAGATAGTTGCTCCACGTTTTTCAGCATGTTCAAGACTTTCAAGAACCAGCATTCCTGAACCTTCTCCCATCACAAAACCATTACGGTCTTTGTCAAACGGAATAGAAGCACGAGTTGGATCTTCTGTAGTTGATAGGGCAGTCAATGCTTGGAAACCAGCGATGGCAAAAGGAGTGATAGATGATTCTGATCCACCTACTAACATGACATCTTGGAAACCAAACTTGATGGAACGGAAGGCATCGCCAATAGCATCATTTGATGAGGCACAGGCTGTATTGATTGATTTACAGACACCGTTTGCTCCAAAGCGCATGGCAACATTTCCCGAAGCCATATTTGGCAAGGCTTTTGGAAGTGTCAATGGCTTAACACGTTTTGGGCCTTTTTCGTGAAGACGGATAACTTGGTCTTCGATTTCTTTAATTCCCCCAATACCAGAAGCCACGATGACACCAAAGCGATCTTTATCGATTGCTTCTACATCAAGATTAGCATTTGTCACCGCTTCTTGAGCTGCGTACAAGGCATACAAAGAATAGTTATCAAAACGGTTGGTATCTTTTTTGACAAAGTATTTATCAAAGGGGAAGTCTTGAACTTCTGCCGCATTGTGCACAGCAAATTCGCTGTGATCAAACTTAGTGATTTCTCCAATTCCAATCTTCCCAGTTTGCAAACTGTTCCAAAATTCTTCTGGAGTATTTCCAATAGGAGAGGTCAATCCATAACCTGTTACTACAACTCGATTTAGTTTCATCTGTCTTACCTATATCTTTCCTTATTTTTTACATGCTAAGTCCGCCATCAACAGCGAGAACTTGTCCAGTCAAATAATCCTGTCCAGCCAGGAACACTGTAGCATCTGCGATATGTTCTGCTTGTCCAAAACGCTTCATTGGGATTTGGGCCAATGTCGCTTCCTTGACCTTATCAGACAAAACAGCAGTCATATCCGATTCGATCATCCCTGGTGCAAGAGCATTTACGCGTACATTGCGATTGGCAACTTCACGTGCTACTGACTTGGTAAAACCAATCAAACCCGCTTTAGAAGCTGCATAGTTGGCCTGCCCAATATTTCCCATCAAACCGACCACACTAGACATGTTGATGATCGCACCTTCACGTGCCTTTATCATCTGTTTCAAGACTGCTTGCGTCATGTTGAAGGCACCTGTCAAGTTGATCTTAATCACCTTTTCAAAATCTTCTTCTGTCATCTTGAGCATAAGCGTATCTTGAGTGATTCCAGCATTGTTGACCAAGACATCAACAGAACCGAGTTCTGCAATTGCTTGATTTACCATACGTTTGGCATCTGCAAAGTCTGAAACATCACCTGAGATTGGTACCACTTTGACGCCGTAGTTTGAAAACTCAGCCAGCAATTCTTCTGAGATTGCTCCACGACTATTCAAAACAACATTCGCACCTAGTTTGGCAAATTTGTGAGCAATGGCAAGTCCGATACCACGACTTGAACCTGTTACAAAGACATTTTTGTTTGTAAGTTGCATTCTATTCTCCTATTTCCTGTTGTATTTTCTGGGAGAAGGAACCATTAGTTTCCTAGAAAAGCATCCAAGCTTGCTTGGTCTTCAACGTTAGCTAGCTGAGTAGTTTTATCGATTTTTTTGACAAAGCCTGATAGGACCTTACCAGGACCAATTTCAATAAAGTTGGTCACACCAGCACCCTGCATCACAGCAATACTTTCATAAAAACGAACAGGTTCTTTTACCTGACGCGTCAAGAGCTCTTGGATTCGACCTTTTCCCATAACAGCAGCTTCCGTATTGCCGACTAGTGGGCAAGTAAAATCAGAGAAACTCACTTCCTCAAGAGCACCAGCTAGTTGCTGACTGGCTGGCTCAAGAAGGGCTGTATGGAAAGGACCAGATACATTTAAGGGAATCAATCGTTTTTCTCCTGCTTCCTGCAAGAGTTCAACTGCACGGTCAACCGCAGCTACCTCACCACCGATGACGATTTGGCTTGGGATGTTGTAGTTGGCTGGAGTCACTACTCCAACTTTAGAGGCTGTTTCACAAGCTTCCTCAATCACTTCAACTGGAGTATTAAGAACGGCAACCATCTTCCCAGAGCCTGCAGGTGCAGCCTCTTCCATATAAGCACCACGTTTAGCAACCAAGGCAACTGCATCCTCAAAGTCCAAGGCACCACTTGCTACAAGAGCAGAATATTCTCCGAGGGACAGTCCTGCCACCATGTCTGGCTGATAGCCTTTTTCTTTCAATAATCGGTAAATAGCAACGGATGTAGCTAGAATAGCTGGTTGCGTGTAACGAGTCTGATTTAACTTTGCTTCATCATTGTCAATCAAGTCACGAAGGTCATAACCCAAAACCTGACTGGCTTGGTCAATTGTTTCCTTGACGATAGGGTAGCGATCATAGAGATCACGTCCCATTCCTAGATACTGAGCACCTTGGCCCGCAAATAGAAAGGCTGTTTTAGTCATTTCTTGTAACTCCTGCCCAACGAACAGCTTCTTCTTGAATTTTTTCAGCTGCACCGTAGTAGATATCTTTTAAGATTTCTTCAACAGTTTCTTCTTTAGAAATCAAACCTGCAATCTGGCCGGCCATCACTGAACCGCCATCCACATCACCATGGACAACAGCTTTAGCTAAAGCTCCTGCACCCATTTGCTCAAAGATTTCCAAATCTGGATTTTCTTGTTTAAAGGCATCCTTTTCAGCTTGTTCGAAATCACGAGTCAACTGGTTTTTAATGGCACGAACTGCGTGTCCAAAATGTTGTGCTGAAATCGTTGTATCAATATCACGAGCTTTTAAAATTTTAGCTTTATAGTTTGGATGAGCATTAGACTCTTTGGCAACTACAAAACGAGTTCCTACTTGAACAGCTTCTGCACCAAGCATAAATCCAGCCGCTGCCCCCTCACCATCTGCAATACCACCAGCAGCAATAACTGGAATTGAAACAGCTGCAGCAACTTGGCGAACCAAGGTCATAGTTGTTAATTTACCAATGTGTCCACCAGCTTCCATCCCTTCTGCAATGACGGCATCCGCACCAATTTTTTCCATGCGTTTTGCCAAAGCAACACTTGGAACAACAGGAATAACTGTAATTCCTGCATCATGAAAACGGTTCATGTATTTACTTGGATTTCCAGCACCAGTTGTAACCACCTTAACCCCTTCTTCAATCACGAGATCAACGATGTCTTCTACAAAAGGTGACAAGAGCATGATGTTGACACCAAAGGGTTTATCCGTAAGTGATTTGATTTTATCGATATTAGCTTTTACGACCTCTTTAGGTGCATTTCCACCACCGATGATCCCTAGACCACCAGCTTTTGATACCGCACCAGCCAAGTCGCCATCAGCAACCCAGGCCATTCCTCCTTGAAAAATAGGATAATCAATGTTCAATAATTCTGTAATACGTGTTTTCATAGTGCCTCCATCATTCCTTGCTTACGTAATAGTTCGATAAGTTTATCATTTGAATTTCAAACTATTACCTAAACAAGAGGGAGCGGGTTTCCCTACTCCTTCTATTTATATTCTGCTTATTTTGTTTGCTCTTCAACGTAGGCAACCAAGTCACCAACTGTTTTCAAGTCATCTTCTGCTTCGATTTGGATATCAAAAGCATCTTCGATTTCTGAGATTACTTGGAACAAGTCCAATGAATCTGCGTCCAAATCATCAAAAGTTGATTCAAGTGTTACTTCTGATGCGTCTTTTCCAAGTTCTTCAACGATAATTTCTTGTACTTTTTCAAATACTGCCATGATAGGACTCCTTTAAAATAAATAGTTTTTTATAACAATGTGTTCACCACATGATTACCTAAATTGTAAGAATGAGCGTGCCCCAGGTCAAACCTCCACCGAAGCCTGATAGCAAAACAGTCTGGCTACTGTCTAAACGGATGAGGCCTTGTTCAACACACTCTGAAAGTAAAATCGGGATACTTGCTGCACTAGTATTTCCATACTCCATCATATTAGCTGGAAGTTTAGCTCGGTCGACACCGATTTTTCTAGCCATCTTATCCAAAATACGGTCATTAGCCTGATGAAGTAGCAGATAATCCAAGTCTCTTGCCTCTACAGGAGATTCGTCAATAGTCTGCTTGATAGACTTGGCTACATCTCGAATGGCAAAATCAAAGACTGCGCGTCCGTCCATCTTCAAAAATGAATCTGCATTTTCTTGATCTGAAAATGGAGAATGTAAGCCTGAATGTCCATAGGTCAGACACTCACTACGACTCCCATCACTGTTGAGACTCTCAGCCAAGAAATGCTCTTGCTCGCTAGCTTCTAGCAAGACACCACCAGCACCATCTCCAAACAAAACAGCTGTTGATCGGTCTGACCAATCGACTGCCTTAGAGAGGGTTTCACTACCAATCACCAAGCCTTTTTGAAAGCGACCAGAAGCGATAAACTTTTCAGCAGTTGACAAGGCAAATACAAATCCACTACAAGCAGCTGTTAGGTCAAAAGCAAAGGCCTTATTGGCACCAATATTAGCTTGGACACGAGCAGCTGTAGAGGGCATCATCGAATCTGGAGTAATGGTAGCTAGGATGATAAAATCCAACTCTTCCCCTGTGATTCCAGCTTTTGCCATCAGTTTCTTAGCAACTTCTGTAGCCAAATCACTAGTAGATTCTGTTCTTGAAATATGCCTTTGTCGTATTCCCGTCCGACTTGAAATCCACTCATCATTGGTATCCATAATCTGAGCCAAATCATGATTTGTAACCACTTGCTCTGGCACATAATGAGCAACCTGGCTTATTTTTGCAAAAGCCATTATTTCAAATCCTCCAAAAATTGATAAAGTTTAGTCAAACCTTTGCTCATGACTTCAGTTTCTTCCTTGCTCATACCTTCGATAATATTTTCGACCATGGCCTTGTGGAAACGTTTATGTAGTCTATGAACCAAGCGCCCCTTCTTTGTCAAATGCAGATGCACCACACGACGATCCTGCTCTGAGCGAATGCGTTCAATGTAACCCTTGCGTTCGAGATTATTCAAACTCGTCGTAACGGTCCCAAGAGTCACCATCAACTCTTTCGACACTTGACTTGGCGTCACGTCTGGGAATTTTCCAATTACATCGATTGTATGGACTTCTTTGATGGAGATATCCTTGAAACGACTACCCCTCAAGCTAACTTCCTCAATAACGAGGACATTGTTAAATATAGATGTTAAATATTCATTAATTCGTTGGTAGTCCAATCTCTTTTCCCTCCTTTTCAAAAAACTTTCACAATCAAAACATTTGACAAAAGAATTATATCAAACTTCAAAGAATGGTGCAAGTATTTTCTTATTTTCCTATAAATTTCGGTCTTCTTCTCTCCGAATGTGCCCGAACTCCCTCCTTGAAATCCTCCGTTTGGGCCAAGGATTCCTGTAGCTTCAGTTCTAAAGTAGCATAATCCTGCCAATCTTTGAATTGGCTCTCCCAGACCAACTTCTTGATAGCAGCATAAGAATTAACTGATCCACGTCTCAATTTTTTAAGAAGCTGTTCTCTCGTCTTTTCAAGTTTATCAGCTTCACAGAGGCGGTAAACCAGCCCCCATTCTAAAGCTTTTTCTGCGGTCAGAGCCTCACCTGTCATAGCTAATTGAGCAGCACGCGTCACACCAATACTGCGGCTCAAGAGATGAATCCCTCCTGCATCCGGAGCCAAACCAACGCCGACAAAGGCTTGGATAAACTTAGCCTTATCCGTTGCAAGACAGAAATCTGCTGCTACAGCCATATTGGCTGCGGCACCTGCAACAGCTCCATCAACCTCTATCAATACGGGTTTAGCAATTTGCTTGATTTTATAAGAAATCGTATTGACCAACTCTGCGATTTTCGTCAATGATGGAATATCATCCTCATCCACTGCTCGCTTCATCTCTACCAAATCTCCCCCAACGGAGAAGACCTTTCCCTTGGCATTAATCAAGATAAAATGCACAGCTGGATCCTCTTCTGCCAGAGTCAGAGATTCTAAAATCTCCTCACACATTGGAATATGGAAACCATTTGCCACTTCTGGACGATTCAAAGTAATAATAGCAAGATCATCTACGATCTGATATAAGATATGATTCATAGCTTCTCCTTTTCTTTTGTAAGACAATGAAATTATTTTATTTTCAAAGTATATCTTTTTTTGGATAAAGAGGCAAGGAAAAACTAAGGGAAAGTGTCTCAGCTGATTATTTCCCCATCATTTATGAGTGTGAGTGAAATTTGACTCTCTTACTTTTAAACTGTTGTCGCTTTTCAGAATAAGTTAGCATTTACTTCTATTGTAATAGGGAGCTATTTTCTTCATTGAAAAATGCCCCTCTTTCTGCTATAATCGTATAAAATACTTACTTGAGGAGTCTTTATGAAGGTTGTAAAATTTGGTGGAAGTTCGCTTGCCTCTGCTGGTCAGTTAGAAAAAGTTTTAAACATCGTTAAAAGTGATAAAGAACGCCGTTTTGTAGTCGTTTCTGCACCCGGAAAACGCAATGCTGAAGATACTAAAGTAACCGATGCCTTGATTAAATACTATCGCGACTATGTGGCTGGAAATGACATCAGTGCTAGCCAAAGCTGGATCATTGACCGTTATGCCGCTATGGTTAGTGAACTAGGCCTAAAACCTGCCGTTTTAGAAAAGATTTCTAAAAGCATTCGGGCCTTGGCAACTCTTCCTATAGAAGACAATGAATTTCTCTACGATACTTTCTTAGCAGCTGGAGAAAATAACAATGCCAAACTCATTGCAGCCTACTTCAACCAAAACGGTATTGATGCACGTTATGTTCACCCAAGAGAAGCTGGGATTGTTGTCACAAGTGAACCAGGAAACGCACGTATCATCCCATCTAGTTATGACAAGATTGAAGGCTTGGCTGATAGCAACGAAGTCCTTGTCATCCCTGGTTTCTTTGGCGTAACTAAGGAAAATCAAATCTGTACCTTCTCACGTGGAGGTTCAGATATTACTGGTTCTATTATCGCAGCTGGAGTCAAGGCTGATCTCTATGAAAACTTTACAGACGTAGATGGTATCTTTGCTGCCCACCCTGGTATTATCCATCAACCACACTCCATTCCTGAATTAACCTACCGTGAAATGCGTGAGTTGGCTTACGCTGGATTTTCTGTCCTTCATGACGAAGCCCTTCTTCCTGCCTACCGCGGAAAAATTCCTCTTGTTATCAAGAATACCAACAACCCTGACCACCCAGGAACTCGTATCGTTCTAAAACACAGTAGCGATAAATTCCCAGTCGTTGGGATCGCTGGTGATTCTGGATTCGTCAGCATCAACATGTCAAAATACCTCATGAACCGCGAGGTTGGATTCGGTCGTAAGATTCTTCAAATCCTTGAAGATCTTAACATTGGTTGGGAACATATGCCAACAGGTATCGACGATCTTTCAATCATCCTTCGTTCCCGTGAATTGACTCCTATCAAGGAGGAAGAAATTCTGCGTCAGTTAGTTCAAAAAGCCGAAGTGGACCATGCTGAAATCGAACATGACCTTTCCATCATTATGATTGTCGGAGAAAAGATGAAGAGCCATATCGGGGTAACTGCTACTGCAACACGCGCTCTATCTGAAAACAAAATCAACATCCAGATGATGTCCCAAGGCTCAAGTGAAGTTTCCATCATGTTTGTTGTCAATAAAGAGCAAGAAAAGGCAGCTATCAAGGCTCTCTACCACGCCTTTTTCGATGAAAGTAAGGAAGATTAATCATGGCCCAATCACTCAATAAAGTCATTGACCTACAAACCACTGGAACATCCTATCTTTCCATCTCTGGAAAAGTCGGAAAATTTCTAGTTGGGGATCAAGCCTTAGAGTTTTATCCTGATGTCAATGTCGAACAATATATCCAAATCCCCTGGTCCAGCATTCAGCAAATTGGAGCCAACGTAAGTGATCGCAAAATCAGTCGCCACTTCGAAGTCTTTACTGATCAAGGAAAATTCCTCTTTGCTTCAAAAGACTCAGGTGCCATTCTCAAAATTGCTCGCGAAAAACTGGGCAATGACAAGGTCGTCAAGCTTCCGACTTTGCTTCAGACCATTGGTCAAAAATTTAAAAATCTATTTGCAAAAAAGTAGAAACTTTAGTATAATCATAGCAACGGATAAGTAGGTTATCTTCTTCTTTCAGAAAGTCTGCGGGTGCTGCGAGCAGATAGGAGGGATAGGTGAAATTCTACCGTTAGTAACAATTACATACACAATCAAGTGCACACCTGTGAAGTTGGATGGAACCGTGGCCCTGCCACTCCAACGCTTTGTCAGGTGTGTTTTTTTCATAAAGGAGTTCTTATGTTAGATATCAAACGTATTCGTACAGACTTTGATGCTGTCGCAGAAAAATTGGCTACACGTGGTGTAGATCCTGCTGTCTTAAACGAGATGAAAGAAATCGATGCTAAACGTCGTGACATCTTGGTCAAGGTTGAAAACCTTAAGGCAGAACGCAACACGGTTTCTGCTGAGATTGCCCAATCTAAGCGCAATAAGGAAAATGCCGATGACAAGATTGCTGCGATGCAAACCCTATCTGCTGAAATCAAAGCCTTGGATGCTGAACTGGCGGACATTGATGCTAAATTGACAGAATTTACCACTACTCTTCCAAATATCCCTGCTGACAGTGTTCCTATCGGAGCCGACGAAGATGACAATGTGGAAGTCCGTCGTTGGGGAACTCCACGCGAGTTTGACTTTGAACCAAAAGCTCACTGGGATCTTGGTGAAGACCTTGGTATCCTTGACTGGGAACGTGGAGCAAAAGTTACTGGTGCTCGCTTCCTCTTCTATAAGGGCCTTGGTGCTCGTTTGGAACGTGCTATCTACAACTTTATGTTGGATGAGCATGGAAAAGAGGGCTATACTGAAGTCATCACGCCTTACATGGTTAACCATGACTCTATGTTTGGTACTGGTCAATATCCAAAATTCAAGGAAGATACTTTTGAATTGAAAGACACTAATTATGTCCTCATTCCTACAGCTGAAGTTCCTCTAACAAACTACTACCGTGATGAAATCCTTGACGGTAAAGACCTACCAATCTACTTTACCGCTATGAGTCCATCATTCCGTTCTGAGGCTGGTTCTGCCGGTCGTGATACTCGTGGTTTGATTCGTCTTCACCAATTCCACAAGGTTGAAATGGTCAAATTTGCCAAACCAGAAGAATCTTATGAAGAATTAGAAAAAATGACAGCCAACGCTGAAAACATCCTTCAAAAACTCAACCTTCCGTACCGTGTCGTTGCACTCTCTACTGGAGACATGGGCTTCTCAGCTGCTAAGACTTACGACTTGGAAGTTTGGATTCCAGCCCAAAATACCTATCGTGAAATCTCAAGCTGTTCAAATACAGAAGATTTCCAAGCCCGTCGTGCCCAAATCCGCTACCGCGATGAAGTCGATGGCAAGGTCAAACTTCTTCATACCTTGAACGGTTCTGGACTTGCAGTTGGACGTACAGTGGCTGCTATTCTTGAAAACTACCAAAATGAAGATGGTTCTGTAACCATTCCAGAAGCTCTTCGTCCATACATGGGTGGCGCTGAAGTTATCAAACTATAAAGAATGCCTCTTTGTCAACTGTAGTGGGTTGAAGAAAAGCTAAGATCGAGAAAGGACGAATTCGTCCTTTCTTTTTTGATGTTCAGAGCGATGAAAATCCGTTTTTTGAAGTTTTCAAAGTTCCGAAAACCAAAGGCATTGCGCTTGATAAGTTTAATGAGATTATTCGTTGCTTCCAAGTTTGCGTTGGAATAGGGTAGTTGAAGGGCGTTGACGATTTTCTCTTTGTCCTTGAGGAAAGTTTTAAAGACAGTCTGAAAAAGAGGATGAACCTGCTTTAGATTGTCCTCAATGAGTCCGAAGAATTTGTCAGGTTCCTTATTCTGAAAGTGAAAAAGCAAGAGTTAATAGAGATTATAGGCACTATAATATTTGTAGTGGATAAATCCCTTATGGATATTGTGGAGCCTTTTTCTGTCCACCTGCGTCCTCTAAAACGTAAGAATTAGAATACTTCTTTAGCTACACTTGCGTGTTTCAGCTTGCATCTGAAATAATAATCTACTATGGAGATTATTGAAAAGAGGAATATTATGTTTCTTTGGTATTTCTAACATTAGATGTTTCGATTCTTCCATATTCATTTCATCCATTTTATCAATAATCTAAATAGTCAATATCTCTATCTTCTTAACACATAATTGATTTTTATTCACTTTTTAAGTTTCTATTCTATCAAATAGTTTAATAATCTCAGAATCCGAAAATCCTAAGGCATATAGTTTTTCAAACAATATTTTTATAAGCCTGTTCAAATGCTGATTTCTTAACTCAATTATTTTCTTCTCACTTTCAGTAACAAAATATCCTTTACTTCCACGACTGACAATCAACCCCTGTTTTTCAAGAACTTTTAATAATTTTTGAACGGTTGCAGAATTACATTCTTCCCTCTCTGCTAAAGTCCTTATGATTGGTACCTGTTCCCCTGGTACATACTTACCTCTTAAAATAGTTGCTCTTATCACAGATGCTATTTGTAAATATGGATACATATTCACTTAATCTTTTTATTTTTCTTCCCCCTAATAAATTTCCAATATGCAGAGTAGGGAATAATTGTAGCACATAGAAGATAGTCTTTATTTGTAAACATATCTGGGACACCTTTTGCATTGAAATGAATAGGAACTTCCTGTGGGAGAAAACTACAAATAATAACTAGGATGATCATCATTACCAATAACACCAAAATATCTTTTAACAGTCTATTTTTCATCTTATTTTCCTTCTTTAACTAGATAAAATTTAACTTGCTCATTTTTATATAAACTCCAAACGAAATGGCCAGTAAAATTACTGATACTACCTGCAAAATAAATGTAATCGTAAGATTAAACACCCAATTAAGCAAAATAGGCATAATAAGCGCAATCATGCCAATGATTCCAGTCACAATAACAGGAAGACTTTGTTTAACAACTATCATCTCACTGTCCCAATCATAATTAGGATGTTTTTTATTTAATGAAATTCCGGTTACCGTTATAAAAAGGGAGTAACATATAGGAACAGTTATTAGGTTAATAACTTGAATAAAGCTCATATCAAGTTTTAGAGCAAATGCAAATATGGAAATCATATACCCAATTAAATGAAGTGTTAGGTTTACAGCTATCTTAGAATTTAAGATCATTTTTACCTTAACAGGAGAGCTTTGCAAAATCCAAATGTTTTTTCCTTCTAAAGATATCGCCGAAGCTGCTGGGCAACTGAGCGAGAGCATGGATGCGATAAACAATGGAGCAAAATTTGAGAGATATTCATTTATATTTTCGATTCCGGAAGACTCTCCTATTTGTTCTACAGAATTAAAAAACAAAAATATACTAAAAACACATAAAAGTATTACACCAAGTCCTGTATTCAAGACCGCCATGTACGAGCTTAAAAATTGTCCCATTTCTTTTTTATACAAGGCAAAAAATATTGATTTTCTATTATAAGATTTTTTGTTATCAGAATATCTTGAGGTTGTTCTAGCAAGAGCATTAAGTAATCCATACTTCATCGAAACAATTTTTACAAATATATAAAAAACTGCTGTTGAAAAAGCAATAAATAATCCCACTCCAATATATATATGTTGCATGAATAACCCAGATATTGGGTACAGTTCGGTAATTTGCTTAGAAAGCATAATCTCAATGCCATCTTCATTACCTGATTTCATAGCTAACACTGCAATATATCCAATTATACCTATCATTGCAAATGAAAAGATTATAGCAATAACATTTTTCCTCTTAAAATAAGATGAAATAGTCACAACAATGATTCCCATACATGCTGCTATACACATAGGTATCAAGGGAGCAAAGATGATAGAAGTAAAATACAGTACAATCTGTAAGACGTTTAAACTTCCGTTCAAGATCCATACAATTCCACCCGGGAGCATAAACATCAATCCTATTAAAAAATTCAATAAGTACATAAACATGAACTTGCTGGTGATAATATCCGAACTTTTAACAGGTAAAGATAAGAGAATTTCCATATCTCGACTTCCAAATAAAATGCCATTCGAATAAAATACTGTTAAAAATAATATTGAAAAACTTGAGACAGAGACCATATATGCTGGTATCAAATTATACTGTCCGACTTGTACCAATGTTTTAGCTGTTAGTATATTATAAACAAAGCAAAATAACGCAAGAGTTATTTTGCCAAAACTCGCAATAGCCATTGAACTTTGTTTTTTATTTCCCGTCTCTCTAACCTCGTTAATCGGAAAGAAATTTATCAATTGTGCTTTAATTAGTATCCAAATGTTACTCATCTTCCTGCACCTCCATGAAAAATGCCTCCAATGATTCATCACCTTTGACATCTCCTGTATTACCACTTGCAACTAACTTTCCATTTTTGATAATGGCAATCTTATTACATAATTTTTCTGCAACATCCAATACATGGGTTGAAAAGAAAATAGCGCCTCCATCTGAAACACACTCATGCATAATTTTCTTTAATAGGAAAGTTGCTTTGGGATCCAGCCCAACAAAGGGTTCATCTAGAATCAACAGTTTAGGAGAATGTACCAGTGCAGAAATAATAGCTGTTCGTTGCTTCATGCCATGTGAATACGAAGAAATAATCCCCGAAAGATGGTCAGTCATATCAAATAAATCACCATATTTTTGGATCCTTTCCCTGCGTATTTTAGTAGGAATTTCAAACAGGTCAGCAATAAAATTAATATATTGAAGTCCTGTCATATGTTCATACAAATCTGGATTATCTGGAATATACGCCATCATTTTTTTACAAATAACAGGCTCTTCTTTAATAGAATGACCGTTAATATCTATACTTCCATATTCAAAATCGTGGATACCGACAACTGCCTTTATCGTTGTCGTTTTCCCTGCACCATTTGCCCCAATAAAACCATAAATATCTCCAGGTTGTACTGAAATAGATAGGTTATCCACAACCTTTTTATCCCCATAACATTTACTAAAATTCTTTATCTCTAACATACTTTTACCTTCATTGACAATTTGTCAGTTATACTTTGAAATAATACCGATAGCTTGTTTTTATTTAGCTATCGGCACATAGTTCTCTTGACAGAAATTCCATCTCTTTTTAATATCTAAAGAGTTCCTCTGTATTTAGGTTTTGTTCTAGCATTATCTTAAATGCATCCAAGTAATCTTTGACGGGTTCCTTCTTTGAAGTTTTTATACCTATGTTATTGGAAACAAAAACATAGGCTGTCATCAGGAATTCTGCTGTTTCTGATGGATATTTTACAAAAAATACTTTTTCTAATATGCCTTGATTTATTATCCTCTCAAAATATATGGTCAGTTTTTCGATGAGCTTATGGGATAACTTATCTAACATATAACGATTTTCTTCAAGATCAACCGTCTTTTGTAACTCAGTTCCCTCTGCTGAAATATTTTCCGAAGATATAATTGTGGCATCTATAAAAGCTCTAATTTTTTCAATGGCGGTTTTATCTTCATCATAAACAATAGCATGAATATTCTTCAATAATTTATCTGAATATTGTTCTACCAGACAATATAAGATATCTTCTTTATTCTTAAAGTGATAGTACAGCAAGCCTCTTGATATATTTACTTTGTCAACAATATCCTGAGTTGTTGTATTAGTATATCCTTGTTCTATAAAGAGTAGCATTGCAGCATCCATAATTTCAGCACGTCGTATTTCCGGTTCTTTTACATCTCGCATTTTATCCCTCCTGTTGTACAGCATACCACCTTACTGACATTTTGTCAATCGTGTTTTCTCATTTCTCTTGAATTTTATGATATAATATATTTACAATTTTAGTAAAATGCTTAATGCTTACTTGACTTTTGTAGTAAGCACAGTAAGTGTACGGACACTTACGAAAAAAGGCCTAGCTATTTCCAGCTAGACCTTTTTTCGTAACCAAATCAGATACGCACCTAATACAAAGAATAAAATAGTGAGGCATATAACAGTTTCAGCAAACACCAGATAATCCAGAAATGGAAGTTTCAAAATTCCTTGAGCCATCTTGAGCGAAGTAGCTGTGATAATGGTTGGAAAAGTGAGGGCTGAGAAGGCTGGTTGAAAGCCTTGTTTTAAAATATTAGGCAGGCGAGTTAAAACAAAGAAAAAGAAGGATTGAGATGCCAAAATCATGACGATCAAGAGCCAAGTCGGTAGGCTTGCTCCTCCAACTCGAACTAGGGAAGCCAAGAGTAGAGAAAAGGGAGCACAGTAGATTCCTTCTTGTCCAAGCAAGGCCACTGGGAGTGGATCTTGCTTTAAATCCCTATAAATAAGGGGATAGAGATAGAAGGTAAAGACAAAACCAAAACTCAAGGTCGCATAGGCAATCTCAATAATGCCTACCAGAGGATAGGTCAAGGCCGCTACTGCTATCCCCACATAGAGCACCGTCCAGCTTGGAGTCGCATTGACCTTCCGACCTGGACAGGCAAATTTGATGCGATCAAAGTCAAATCCAAAAAAAAGGAAAACCACCAGAGCCCTTGTGCTACCAAAGGAAGAGCAGGGAAGACATAAGTCGATAAAATCATCCCAGCCATGGGAAAGGTGGCCATCCCAGATAAAAGAGGGGGCTTGGTCAATTCTTTCTTGGTTCCTTCCCAATTAAAAAGATGAAGAATCAGAAAGAAAATCCACAACACTAGACCAATCAGACTCAATAAATGCGACAGAACTGGCCAAGTATCTGCAATCAGATTTCCTGCACCTGCTAAACCTAATAAACAGCCAGAAAATACCAAGGGGAGCTTTTTCATTCGAGCCTCCAATAATCATGTTATTATTAGTATAGCATAAAAGCGCTTAAAATAGCACAGAAAAATGAAGACTGGATGAATTAGCCTTCATTTTTTCTCTATGATTCGAACTAAGCATACGGTTGCAATTCTGGGTTAATAGGCGTATTGGCTAGGTTGTTGACATAGTTGCAAAGACTGGCAAGACTAACACCGAGAACCACATCCAAGGCATTTTGTTGTGTGTAGCCAGCTTCCAAAAATTCAGCCAAGGCTTCATCTCCCACGCGCCCTTTGGTATTGATGACCGCCAAGGTAAACTTAGCTAGAGTATCTAGTTTTGGATCTGTTTCAATCGGAGTGCGGTTGCGAAGGGCTTGGAGAAGATCATCATTCATCTGGATTTGTTTGATTGAAAAGGCAGTATGACCAGCCACGCAGAAAGCACAACCATTGGTTACAGCAGCTGTGATTTGCACTACTTCGCGCTCCACTGATGTTAAGCTATTGCGACGGTTGATGGCTCCGACAGTTCGGTAGGCTTCAAGCGCGGTAGGAGCATTAGCCAAGAGACCGATTAGGTTGGGAATATAGCCATTGTTGTCTTTTTGTACTGTTTCAAGAACTTCTTTTACTTCTGCTGGTGCTGATTCTACTGTGTGGATGGTAAATGTTGTCATAAGAAACCTCTTTTCATTTTATTGTCATTTAGTCTATCATAGAATTTTCCCCTTGGATAATATATATTTTCAATCGCCTTGATAGGAAATGTCTATGAAATGAAAAAAATCACACTAAAAGTGTGATTGGGTTAGTGTTTAAAATACTGTTTAGTCTCAGCAATGACGACTGGCGACAAGACTAAGAGGGCAATCAAGTTTGGTAGAGCCATCAAGGCATTGACAATGTCTGCGATAATCCAAACCATATCCAACTCGATAAATCCTCCCAACAAGACCATGACTACAAAGACTACACGGTAAAGCCAGATAAAACGAACACCAAAGAGAAACTCAAAACAGCGCTCTCCGTAGTAGTTCCATCCGAGAATCGTCGTAAAGGCAAAGAGTACAAGGAAGATGGTCAAGAGGGCAGGTCCAAAGTGTGAAAAAACTGTTGAAAAGGCTGACTGGGTCAAGGCAACTCCATTCAAATCACCACTCCAAACCCCAGTTACCAAGATTGTTAAACCAGTCAACGTACAGATAATGAGGGTATCAATAAAGGTTCCTGTCATGGAAATCAAGCCTTGCTCGACAGGCTCATTTGTCTTCGCCGCAGCCGCTGCAATGGGAGCTGAACCAAGGCCAGATTCGTTAGAGAAGACTCCTCGCGCCACACCATTTTGGATAGCCATCCGAATGCTGGCACCTGCAAAACCACCTACCGCAGCAGCTGGACTAAAGGCTGAAGTAAAGATCAGGGCAAGTGTGGCTGGGATTTTCTCGATATTAAAGAGAATAACCGTAAGAGTTCCTAAAATATAGACAATAGCCATAAAAGGAACCACTGCTGTCGAAACTTTTGATATGGATTTGAGGCCCCCAAAGACAGCAACCCCTACAAAAATGGATAAAATCAGAGCTGTGATAGCTGGATCAACTTGGGCTGTATTTTGAATGGATTCTGTAATCGAATTGACTTGGGTAAAGGTACCAATACCTAAAAGGGCTACCAATACACCCGCTAGGACAAAGAAGATAGCAAGTGGACGCCACTTTTCTCCCATCCCCAAAAGGATGTAATGCATGGGTCCTCCAGCTACAGCTCCATTTGCATCCTTAGTACGGTATTTGATGGCCAGCAAGCCTTCGGCATACTTGGTCGCCATCCCAAAAAAGGCTGCCATCCACATCCAAAAGAGGGCCCCTGGTCCCCCAACCTTAATGGCTGTCGCGACTCCGATGATATTTCCCGTACCAACGGTGGCGGCTAGAGCCGTACAGAGAGCAGCAAAGCTCGACACATCGCCGTGCCCCTTATCCTTGGTAAAGATTAACTGAAAGGCCTTAGGGAGACGAGCCACCTGCAAAAGGCCTAGTCGGATGGTCAAATAGATACCCGTTCCGACCAATAAGATCAAGAGGGGAGGCCCCCAAACGAAAGCATCAAGCGCTTTAAGCAATTCTAACATATCCTTCTCCTATCTTTTCAACCCCAAAAGAAAGAGCACATGCAAGATACATGTACTCTGGAATGCTTAGATAAATGCCTAAAAGCGGTCTATCCTAGCTCTGTCCTTTTACCTGAGAGTTTGAGCAGTTGCCTGCCTTGCCCCTTCGGTGCCTTTACGGTCTCTCCAGAGTTCCGTCCATTTACAGTCATGGAAAACAAACCTTTCTCCACTTCTATTAAACTTCATTCGGTGTTGGTATTTTATTTTTTATTATTTTACAAGAAAAGTTAGCCTTTGTCAATATATTCTATGAAAATTTTTGACCTTTCATTTCTTTTTTTCAGAAAGAGCGAATCCTTCTTCTCTCTATCCTTTAAAGGTCACAATGGTTGCGCCACTACCGCCAGCATTCTGTGGAGCATAGCCGAAACTCTTAACATGCTTGTTTCTTTGTAGGTATTTGGTGACGCCCTCACGGATGACTCCCGTACCGATACCATGGATGATGTCGACTTGCGCCATGTTATTGAGCAGGGCTTGGTCGATAAAGGCGTCCAGCTCATTCATAGCCTCTTCGTACCGTTTACCTCGGAGATCCAGTCTCGCTTGCGGACCACGACCAGAAGCTCGTTTGACGACATTGACTTGTTTTTTCTTGACTGGGGCTTCTTGCTGAGCCTGAACAAGGTCAAATTCTTTCTCTTCCAAGGTCATCTTGATCAAACCGACTTGGGCTTCCCAACGGCCGTCCTTAAGCTGATTGGTCAAGGTTCCACGTTGTCCATAACTGAGTACCACAATATCATCTCCCACCTTTGGAGCTCGTTTTTTCTTGGCTTTTTGAAGGACCTTGTTTTTAGACAAGTCAACTTTTTCAGGAGCCAGTTTTTTCAGCTCAGCCTTGGCTTCAATGATTTCATGGGGTTTGAGTTGAGACTTACTGTGGAGGTTCTTGAGAATCTGGTCACTCTCATTTAGAGCAAGTTCCACAATCTCGGCAGCCTGTTCACGCGCCTTGTTGAGCTCAGTTTCCTTTTCACGATTGAGTTCGTTATAGAGTTTTTTGAGTGCTCGGTTCATCTTGAGGTTTTCTTGCTCCACCTCACAGATATTGTCCAAGCGTTTGCGACTTTCAAGCGTTTGCTCTTCCAATTGTTCAATGATACGGTTGACATCATTATCTTGGTTGACCTGCTGACTGGCATCCCCGACAATGACATCTGACAAGCCCAGACGTTTGGCAATTTCAAAGGCATTGCTTCGGCCAGGAACTCCCTGCATAAAGCGATAGGTCGGACGCAGACTTGCTGTATCAAACTCCATGCTGGCATTTTGCACAAAGGCTGTCTCAATACCATAAGCCTTGAGTTCTGGATAGTGGGTCGTAGCCATAGTCTTGACCTGACGCAGACGAAGATCCTCCAGAATAGCCATAGCAAGCGCTGCTCCCTCCTGCGGATCGGTACCAGCCCCGAGCTCATCTAGCAATAAGAGCGAGTGCTGATTGACCTTGCCAAGAATATCTACGATATTGGTCATGTGGCTGGAGAAGGTAGACAAGCTTTGTTCGATAGACTGCTCATCCCCGATATCTGCGAAGATTTCTTCGAAAATACCAACACGGCTTCCTTTATCAGCTAAAATGGGCAAGCCTGACTGGGCCATGAGTTGAGTCAAGCCCAGGGTTTTGAGCATGATGGTCTTCCCACCAGTATTGGGACCTGTAATGACAATGGCTGTTAATTCCTTACCAAAGTGTATATCGTTCGCGACAGCATTTTTGACCAAAGGATGGCGAACATGAAGAAGCTGAATCTCTTGGTTCTCTGAAAGTTGAGGAACAACTGCTTGTCTTTCTTGGATGAAACGTACCTTGGCACGAATCAGATCCAGATGGCCGATAATCCAAGCGTCATTAGCAATCTCTGCAGCATGAGGACGGACCCGTTCTGAGAGCTCCTGTAGGATACGAATCATCTCATAGCGTTCGTCTGCTCGCAGACTGGCGATTTCTTCGCTCAGCTTGACCACCTCCCGTGGCTCGATATAGACCGTGTTTCCACTAGCAGAAATATCATGGACAACACCTGCAATCTTATTGCGATAGGTGTTCTTGACTGGTAAGACTTGACGGCCATTTCGGCTAGCGATTATGCCTTCCGTCAACATCTGCGCTTTTTGCTTGAGCAAGTCTTGTAAGACATCTCGAACTTGACTCTCGCTATCATGGATTTTCCGACGGATGCGTGCTAGCTCTTCACTGGCAAAATTTTCGATAAATCCTGCATCATTTAGAGCTTGGAGACTGCCTTGCAAGTGTGGGAAATCATGTAGTTTTTCAAACCATCTCGCCAACTGCTCCAAACGTACGTTTTCGAGATTGGTATAAAAACCTTGCAACTCTCTGCTAGCCAGCAAGACCCGTTTGAGGAGCAGGAACTCCTCGATATTGAGGTCTGCTCCCATCTCCAGACGCTTACAAACCGCTGATATCTCACGCGTCGCTAGGATGGTAAAGTGAGGCTGCTCCACAAATAGGGCTTGCATTTCCTCCATCTCTGTAAAGGCTTGTTTGATCTTATCCACCTTGGCAGTTGGAGCCAAGCCTTTTAGCTCCTCTAATCCTTGTTCTGTCAAGAGATGCGGTTCAAACAAGGCCTTGATTTTATTAAATTCTAAGGTTTCTAGTATTTTTGTATTCATATTTTTTCCTTGTATGCTGGTTTACAAGATTATAGCAACTAGAGGTTTTGACCTAGTCGTCCAATCTGTAAACAAAGGGCTAGGAAAAATCCCGCCCTTTTTATCCGATTAAATTTGTCACCCAGAGTTGTTTGATAAGGTTTGTCGTAAAAGGGACACTTTGGATGATATGTTTGGCTACTATACTTTTTTCGAGTGAATTTTGAATGACTGCCAGAGGCACCGTTGCAAGGATGATCAGAGCCATTTGCAAGACAAATAAGGTTACCAATAGAGACAAAAGGCCTGATCCGATACGCAACCATTTGACATCGAGCTTTTTAGTTGGAATCAAGTGCAGGAACAAACCGATAAAACGTCCGAAACTATAACAAATCCCAAAAACTAGAAGATAGGCGAGACCCGCATAAAAGACCTTGTCTAGATGAAAAAGCTGGTCTGAAGGGAAGAAAAAGGTTCCCTGTCCTTCCTGAGGATTGGCATAGGGGACAAGCAAGTGGAAGTGGTCGCCCAGTGATCTATAAAACTGTCCCGCAACAAAGGCTGAAATTACTGCGGCGAGGAAATAATAAACTTGCAGAACCAAACCTCTACGGTAGCCAATGTAAAAGCCCCAAGCCAGAACCAATAAGAGTAGGATTGAAATCATAGGGAGTCCTCAATCTTGCTCTGTTCTTGTTTGACAGCAATCAACTTGTGGCGGAGTTCTAACAACTCTTGCTCCTTGTCATCAAATTCAATCTCACGGTTGAGTTGTGTAGACAGACAATTGACCGCCAAAAGAAGCGCAATGGTTTCATCATCCGCCCCAGGCATTTGTTCTTTAATTGCTTGGTATTTTTCAGTCGCAACCTTGGCAATTTCCTCCATAAAGAGATTGTCATGCTCGGTTGTTAAGGTTAATGTCTTTTTCCCGAACGTAAACTTATATCGATTTAGATTTGCCATAAAAATTCACCTCACGATATTATACCAAATTTCGCTAATTTTGTCAGTTTTCACCAATTCTCCTGCTTTTGTGGTACAATAGAGACTATGGCAAGTATCACACTCACACCAAGTGAACAGGAAATTCAGAGCTTTTTAAGTCAGTATCAGAAGGCTCTCAGTCCTAGTAAAAATCCCTATATTCGCTATTTTTTGCGACTGCCTCAGGCAACGGTTTCCATCTATACTTCTGGGAAAGTCCTCCTGCAGGGCGAAGCTGCTGAGCACTACGCCAGTTTCTTTGGCTATCAAGTTGTAGAGGAAACCAGTGGACAAGATTTTCCTATGATTGGGACTGATGAGGTGGGAAATGGTTCCTACTTTGGTGGACTGGCTGTCGTGGCTTCCTTCGTGACACCTGACCAGCATGACTTCTTGCGAAAACTCGGGGTGGGGGATTCAAAAACCCTTACTGACCAAAAGATTCGTCAGATTGCCCCTATCCTCAAGGAAAAAATCCAGCACCAAGCGCTCCTCCTCTCACCGAGCAAGTACAACGACGTTATCGGAGAGCGTTACAATGCTGTTTCTGTAAAAGTTGCTCTTCACAACCAGGCTATCTTTCTCCTCCTCCCAAAAGGAGTCCAGCCAGAAAAAATCGTGATTGATGCTTTTACAAGCCCTAAAAACTATGACAAGTACTTGGCGCAAGAAGCCAACCGTTTTCCAAACAAGATCACTTTGGAAGAAAAAGCCGAGGGCAAATACCTGGCTGTTGCAGTTAGCTCCATCATCGCGCGGGATCTCTTCCTCGAAAATTTGGAAAATCTTGGACGAGAACTGGGCTATCAACTGCCAAGTGGCGCTGGAACTGCATCTGATAAGGTCGCTAGCAAAATCCTTCAATCCTATGGCATGAAGGGACTTCATTTCTGCGCCAAACTGCATTTTAAAAACACTGAAAAAGCCAAATCACTTCTAGAAAGGTGAGTTATGAATTCGTTTAAAACATTTCTAAAAGAATGGGGAGTTTTCTTCCTGATTATCGCACTGGTCGGTCTTAGCCGTATCTTTCTTTGGAGCAATGTCCGTGTGGAAGGACACTCTATGGACCCTACCCTAGCTGACGGAGAAGTTCTCTTCGTTGTTAAACACCTCCCAATTGACCGCTTCGACATCGTGGTTGCGCATGAGGAAGACGGAAATAAAGACATTGTCAAAAGGGTTATCGGCATGCCTGGAGATACCATCCGCTATGAAAATGACAAACTCTTTATCAACGGTGAAGAAACAGATGAACCCTACCTAGCTGAGTACCTCAACTTGTTCAAAACAGAAAAGTTGCAAAACACCTATACTGGAAAAGGATTTGAAGGCAATAAGGGAGTTTACTTTAGAGAACTTGCTCAAAAAGCACAAGCCTTTACGGTCGATGTCAATTCCAATACCAGCTTCAGCTTTACTGTCCCTCAAGGTGAGTACCTTCTCCTTGGTGACGATCGTCTAGTCTCTAGCGACAGCCGCCATGTCGGTACCTTCAAGGCCAGCGATATCAAGGGCGAAGCAAAATTCCGTTTCTGGCCACTTAACCGTATCGGAACATTTTAAGATAAGGAAGAGGCCGAGAATGCTAAGTCTCAGTCTCTTTTTCTATTGCGAAAAGAAGGCCTTTTAGTCTCCTAGCTTGTTTAAAGAAGCTAAGGGGAGGGGCCAATTCTCACGAACTCATGTAAAGGAAACCTATGGAAGTTTATTTTTCAGGCACCATTGAACGCATTATTTTTGAAAATCCCAGTAATTTTTATCGCATTCTCCTCCTAGATATCGAAGATACCGATGCGGAGGACTTTGACGATTTTGAAATCATCGTTACAGGAACCATGGCGGACGTGATTGAAGGGGAAGACTACACTTTTTGGGGGCAAATCGTTCAGCACTCCAAGTATGGGGAACAGCTTCAGATCAGCCGTTATGAACGCGCAAAACCAACTAGAAAAGGACTAGTCAAGTACTTTTCTAGCAGTCATTTCAAGGGGATTGGTCTCAAAACGGCCCAAAAAATCGTTGATAGCTATGGTGAAAATACCATTGACGAAATTCTGGAACATCCTGAAAAGCTAGAAGGCATCTCAGGACTCTCTGCCAAAAACCGTGAGGCTTTTGTTTCCACCCTCCGTCTCAACTATGGGACAGAAATGGTCTTGGCTAAACTTGCCAACTACGGCATTCCCAATAAACTGGCCTTTCAGATTCAAGACTTTTACAAGGAAGAAACGCTGGATATTGTCGAAAACTATCCCTATCAGCTGGTTGAGGATATCAAGGGTTTGGGGTTTACTATTGCTGACCAATTGGCTGCCGAACTAGGCATCGAAAGTCAAGCTCCTGAACGCTTCCGTGCTGGCCTTGTCCACAGTCTTTTTCAGGGATGTATGGATACGGGCGATACCTATATGGAAGCCCGAGATTTGCTGGAACAAACCCTGACTCTCCTCGAATCTTCCCGTCCCGTGGAACTGGACCCCAGCCAAGTCGCTCAAGAATTATCTCATTTGATCGAAGAAGACAAGGTTCAGCAGATTGATACCAAAATCTTTGATAACAGCCTCTTTTTCGCTGAAGAAGGCATTCGCAGTCACTTGGTTCGTATCCTTGAAAAAGAAAAGCAGAAAAGTCAGGATTTGGAAACCATTCACAAGCATATCGCTACTGTCGAGCAAGAATTAGCTATCCAATACGATGACATTCAAAAACAGGCAATCTGTGACGCTATCCAGAACAAGGTCTTTATCCTAACAGGTGGACCTGGTACTGGTAAGACGACTGTTATCAATGGGATTATCGCTGTTTATGCCCTCTTAGAAGGGCTTGACCTCAGGAAAAAAAGCAACTTACCTATCCTTCTTGCTGCTCCAACTGGTCGAGCGGCTCGGCGCATGAATGAATTGACAGGTTTGCCTAGCGCTACTATACACCGTCATTTGGGAATGACAGGCGACGATGATACCAGTCATCTGGAAGATTATCTGGATGCCGACTTTATTATCGTGGATGAGTTTTCTATGGTGGACACTTGGCTAGCCAACCAACTTTTCTCCAACATCTCCTCTAACAGTAAAATCCTCATCGTAGGTGATAGCGACCAGCTACCTTCTGTTAGTCCCGGACAAGTCCTTGCTGACCTGCTCCAGATACCCCTGATTCCGCAGACTCGCTTGGAACGGATTTACCGTCAGAGCGAAGAATCAACTATCGTTACCTTGGCTAGTCAAATTCGACAAGGCATCCTGCCAGCTGACTTTACCCAGAAAAAGGCTGACCGTTCCTACTTTGAAATCGCTAGCGGCCATATCCCAGCTACCATTGAGAAAATTCTTGGTGCTGCCCTCAGAAGTGGCATTCCGGCTCGTGATATTCAGGTGCTAGCGCCTATGTATCGAGGAACTGCTGGTATTGATGCCATCAACCAACTCATGCAAGACCTGCTCAATCCTCAGCAAAAGGGGCAAGTTAGCTTTGAAGCAACTCAGTGTCACTATCGAACAAGGGACAAGGTCATTCACCTAGTCAACGACGCCGAAGTCAATGTCTTTAACGGAGACCTAGGCTACATCACAGACCTGATTCCTGGAAAATACACCGAGTCCAAACAAGACGAGATTATCATTGATTTTGATGGCAATGAAGTCGTCTACCCACGAAACGAATGGTACAAGATTCGACTGGCCTATGCCATGAGCATCCATAAGTCTCAGGGAAGTGAGTTTCCCGTTGTCATCCTGCCCATCACCAGTACTAGCAAGCGCATGCTGGAGCGAAATCTCATCTACACAGCTATCACACGAGCCAAGAGCAAGCTCATCCTTCTTGGTGAATTACAGGCCTTTGACTATGCAGTTAAGCATATTGGGACTGCTCGCAAGACCTATCTAATTGAACGCTTCAGTGATTTAATTGAAAATAATATTGAAGAAAGCAAACAAGCCTTCTCTGAAACTGCCACACCAAGTGACTCTGAACAATCCTACATCCTCACCGAGGAAAACTGGTCTAGTATTCCAGCCATGATTGGGATTACAGACGCAGACTTAAAAGAGATTTTTGGAAAATAGTGCAACAGAAAACCCACCTAGGAAGGTGGGATTTTTCTCTTTTGAGATTATTTTACTGTTGCTGTGCTTGTAATCAATTCAACAGCTTTTTTGATAGTGATATCGTGTTTCAACATGTCAGCTGAAAGCAAGTTTTGTACTTGTGCAACTTCCATGTTGTAGTCTGCTGCCAATTGCTCAATTTCTTTTTGGATTTCTTCTTCTGAAGCATCAAATCCTTCAGCTTTGGCAACTGCTTCGATAACAAGGTTAGTCTTCGTACGTGACTCAGCTTCTGCTTCGTATTGTTTGTGAAGGTCTTCTTGAGTAGTTCCAGTGATTTGGAAGTACATGTCAGGGTTGATCCCTTGGCGTTGCAAGTTTCCAAGGAATTCATTTACTGAACGGTGAACTTCTTCGTGGATCATTTCTTCTGGAAGTTCTACGATTTCAGCGTTTTCTACAGCTTTATCAATTGCTGCACCTTCAAGGGCATCTTTGTATGCTTCTTCTTTCGCAGCAGTCAATTCTTTGCGGTATTTTTCTTTCAATTCATCAAGAGTTTCCACTTCTTCGTCGATGTCTTTTGCAAGTTCATCGTCAAGAGCTGGAACTTCTTTTGCTTTTACTTCGTGGATAGTTGTCACGAATTTAGCTTCTTTACCTACAAGGTCTTCTGCTTGGTAGTCTTCTGGGAATGTTACGACAACATCAACAGTTTCGCCAGCTGAGTGTCCAACCAATTGGTCTTCAAAACCAGGGATAAATTGACCTGATCCAAGTCCAAGTGAGAAGTTTTCACCTTTTCCACCGTCAAATTCAACACCGTCGATAGAACCAACAAAGTCAATCACAACAGTGTCGCCATTTTCAGCAGCGCCTTCTTTGATAACCAATTCAGCCAAGTTGTTGCGTTCGCGTTCGATACGTTCTTCAACGTCAGCGTCTGTCACTTCTTTTTCTACATCCACTGATACTTCAAGGTTTTTGTAGTCACCCAATTTAACTTCAGGTTTTGTCACGACTTCAGCAGTGATGATCCAGTCTTGACCTTTTTCCATTGAAGTCACATCAATTTTTGGTTGTGCAACGACTTCAAGACCAGCTTCTTTTACTGCAGCTTCATAAGCGTTTGGCAAAAGAGCGTTCATTGCATCTTGATAAAGAGCTTCTTCACCAAATTTTTGGTCGAAGATAGGGCGTGGAAGGTGACCTTTACGGAAACCTGGAACGTTAAGAGTTTTCTTTACTGAGTTAAATACACGGTCCAATTCTGGTTTGATTTGGTCTTGAGAGATAGTGAAAGTCAAGACACCACGGTTTGTTTCTTTGTTTTCAAATGATACAGACATTCTGTCATTTCTCCTTAAAATTTTTAATACAGTCCATTATACCATATGATAGCGACTTTTTTCAAGTAATGAATGCGCTTTGTATGCGGTAGAATTTTTTAGAATGCCCAATTCCATATATTTTTTAGGAGAACATCACCGAGTTTAAAAAAAGACTGAACAAATTTCTTGCCCAGTCTTGACATTGATACACTTATTAGGTATCATTAATTAAAGACTGAGTAAGAAGGACGAGTTCTTACTCGGTAAGGCGAGAAGTGTTTGCGCACTTTTCGTCTTTTTTATTCGATTAATTTAAGTAAATTATAACACATTTTCACATACCGCGCAAGCATTTTATGCTTGATTGTAGCACAAAAAGACCTTTTTTTACAAAGGTTATTGTTATATAACTTTTTATATACTTTGTTATGTACTTCTATTGTTTTCGGAAGTAGGATAATCTTTTGCTATCAGGGTAACATTGATATCTAGATGTATTTTCTTTATCCGTTTTACTCATTCTCTTTTTAATGGTATAAGCAGAAACTTCCTCTAAAGAAATAAATTTTTCATAATCTTCTCTCCAGGTGCCGAAGATTAATTCTCTCAAGGAATCCTCATAATTCAAAACAATTATCCGACTCATCGTTTCAGCTCCAGCAAGAGTCCAATACATTCCTCTTTTTTTCATTCTATAAGTGACCTTACGATGCTGACTCTCCATTATCCCGATTCCTGCATGACTGAATCCTCTCTGTTCGGCTGGTTTGGTATATTGGAAATTTCTCAATATTTTACTCTTGAACTTCTCAAACAATTCTTGTTCTTCTTCTGTCTCGATATAACTTTCGGTCGTATCTAGGACAGTTCTCATTAACTGCTTATCATGTTGCTTAATCGCCTGGAAAGCTCTCTCTAATAGATCCTCAGAGTAAAATTTTAGATAATTCTTCAACTCCTTATTTACATGGTACTCATCCCAGAAATGTTCGTGGCGTTTAATTCGCAGAACCTTCGCAATCTCTTTGAAAACATAGGGTGTATATCCATGACCTCCATCAGAGTTCGTAATCAATAAAGTCTGATTCGTAATTTCGTAATTATTGAACAGATAATCGATCACCTGCTCCCTCACTAAGCGGTTGTCAAGGCCAATAAATTCTTTTTTGTCCTGGAGTTCAAATCGATTGCTGCCAACTTTCTGGCTTCCCGTATGGACTACAAAATGGGATGAATCATAATGTTTATTATCCTTTTGTGTGTCACGTGCTTTAACCATCACACCATCACCCTCAATATAAATAACCTGGGCTTTTCTTTTGCTAACTTCTTTATTCTCTTCATAATATCGATAGCCTTCTCTTTCCTCCAATAACTTCTCACAAATTTTTACAGCTTTTACTACAATTGGCTTTGTGATAGAGATGTGATAAGTCAATTGGATCACCTGAGTTACTTTATCATATGGCATTAAAGTAGATAATTTAGCC
>AORU01000004.1 GCA_000344275.1 Streptococcus oralis subsp. tigurinus AZ_3a
TCATAACCACCCGTCTAACGGGTGGTTTGCACCAGGGCTATAAGCCCAAATCACCAGCCAGCGCCTAAAGACGCTGGCTTTCACGTTGTTCAAGCCTCATTGCTCTTGACTCGCCGCTTGCCTCTTAAAGAGACTTTGGTACTACTTACCACTATCCCTAAAGGGATCCTCATATTCTTTTACACTTAATTTATCTAGTGCTATATCATGCTTTTCCTGCTCCTGAATATATTTCTTAATTGTGGCTTCATTAAGTCCTACTGTACTCACGTAGTAACCTTCTGCCCAAAAATGCCGGTTGCCAAACTTGTACTTAAGGTTGGCGTGTTTATCAGACATCATGAGTGCACTTTTGCCTTTTAAATAACCCATGAAACTTGAAACACTTATCCTTGGTGGAATACTTACTAACATATGTACATGATCAGGCATTAAGTGTCCTTCGATAATCTCTACACCTTTATAACTACATAATCGGTGGAATATTTCTCCCAAACTACTTCGATATTGATTATAAATGATTTTTCGTCTATACTTAGGGGTGAACACAATGTGATATTTACACATCCACTTTGTGTGTGATAAACTATGTGCCTTTTGTGCCATATTTTTTCTCCTTTCGCTTTACAATTGGCTTGAACACCTTTATTGTATCGCGTTTGGAGTTTTTTGGTATAACCTTCAACGCGCACCCGCATAGCGGGTGGTTTATTTGTCTCGTACCTCACGGAGCGAGACGGACTAATAGTCACATAAACTAAAAAGCCTTGTTCAAAAGGAACAAAGGCTTTTGTGTTCTTAATATTTCCCCAACTCACGAAGACTCGTATGATTTTCCTGAATGCGTCGGAACATTTTTTCCATATCCGACTTGGTGAAATGCACCAAAACAGGACGTCCGTGGGGACAGTTATAGGGATTGTCACATTGAGAGAGCTGATAAAGGAGCTGTCTGGCTGAGTGGTCATCGATACGATGGTTGGCCTTGATAGACCGCTTGCAGGACATCATGATAGCCAGCTCTGCTCGGTATTTCTTGATCGAAACTTCCTTGGTCAAGAGGAGCATATCACACATTTCATAAATACCAGACTCGATTTCTTCCTCTGCCATCCAAATAGGATGTTCACGCAGGATGAATTGATTTTCTCCGTACTCTGCTAAAAAGACACCCACTTCCTCTAAGAGAGGCATTCTTTCCCTGAGACGAAGGGCATCATCTGCTGGGAATTCAAAGATGTAGGGCACTAGGAGTTGTTGCTGACTCTGGTCAACATTGCCGATGCTTTCACGGTATTCCTCGTACTTAACTCGTTCCTGAGCCGCGTGCTGGTCTATGATGTAGAGCCCATCTCGCCCTTGGGCAAAGAGATAAGTCCCGTGCATTTGTCCGAAAAACTCCAACTCTGGGAAGCTGGATGCTTCTTCTCGCTCCAGCTTATCATAAGCCTTATCGAGGCTAGCAAGATCTAACTCTGGATGGTCTAGTTGGTCGTAGTTAGTAGGCTTTCTCTCTGCAAAATGCAGTTTTGCGGGCTTGGTTAGCTGGTCCAAGGTTTCCTTGGCAAACAAGGTTAAGTCCTGTCCTTCATCAGTCAATTCTACTTGATAATCAGCCACCTCAGCTCGGCTGGGTTTTGAGAGTTCTGCTTTTTCATAGTAAAGCGTATTTTCTTTGAGTGGGAGAATGGTCTGCTCTACCTTTTGACGATTACGCACGGTCGACTTGGCAAGATTTTCCAAAGCATCTGGAATCAAGGCTTGCTCTTTGAGACTATTAGAAATGGCCTCTGAAAGCAGCGCCATTAGTTCTCTTTCCTTAGAAATTCGCACCTCTTGCTTTGTTGGATGCACATTGACATCAGCCAGATAAGGATCGATATGGATGTGAATGACAGCCAGTGGAAAACGGCCCACCATAAGTTTACTGCCATAGCCGTCAAGAATAGCGCGATTAAGTAAGAAGTTCTTGATATAACGGCCATTGATGAAGAGGCTGATATAGTTGCGATTAGCTCGGGTTAACTCAGGCAAAGATACAAAACCCGAAATTTCGAAATCTAGATCCGAATTCTCAATGGCAATCATCTTCTTGGCACTCGCCAAGCCATAAATTCCTGCGATGGCTTGACGCAGTTGACCAGTTCCAGCTGTTCGTGTCATTTCCTTGCCATCACTGATTAAACTAAAAGAAATTTCAGGATGAGCCAAACCCAGACGGTTGACAATATCGATGATATGAGACAATTCCGCTTGCTGGCTCTTCATATACTTGAGACGGGCAGGTGTGTTGAAAAAGAGGTCCTCCACACAAACCTTGGTTCCTACAGGACTAGTCGCTGGGATGACTTCCTCAACCTCTCCCCCACGCGCGATTAGCTTAGTCCCATGACTCGCACCATCCACAGCCGTCAACAAAGTCAAGACACTGACAGAAGCGATAGAGGGCAGGGCTTCACCTCGAAATCCGAGCGTCCGAATCCGAAAGAGGTCTGCTTGATTTTTTATCTTACTAGTCGCATGTCGACGCAAGGCCAATTCCACCTCATCGTGGGCAATTCCATGACCATTATCGGTGATTTGAATCTTCTTGAGACCAGCTTCCTCGATCTCAATGATAATCTGGCTAGAACCCGCGTCAATGGCATTTTCTACCAACTCTTTGACCACACTAGCAGGACGTTCGATAACCTCTCCTGCCGCTATCTGGTTTGCCAGCACCTCTGGCAATTCAATAATATGAGACATCTTTCAGCCCCTTTCTGTATCTATTTTCCTAGAAATTGATTAGTGCTATTATACCACATTTCAGATAGGACTGAAAAATCAAGCGCCACATAGACTCCAAATCCCTCCACATAGACAAAGTCCCTTGCCATGGGTCGTAAAATAGTGTTTAATAAAGGTGTACAGGAAGTGATCACAATTTTGTATGAAATGTAAGGAGAAAAATTTATGAAAGTAGAACTACAGATTAGCGAGTTTTACGAGGAAGAAAAGCTGATTGTCCAAGCACCTCAAGAAACCAAAAAAGTCCAAAAAGTCATCAAGTTCGCTGAAAATCTTGGCCAAAAAGAAACGATCAAAGGAAAGATTGATGATCAGGTCTATCTAGTTGAAATTGGCAAGATTCAGCGCTTCTATATAGAGAATCGAAAGGTTCTAGCAGAAACTGCCAGTCAGACCTACAGCGTTGATTTGCGGCTCTATCAGGTTCTTGAAATTCTGCCGACCACTTTTATCCAAATTTCCCAATCTGAAATCGTCAATATCGACTCCATCTCTCATCTCAAGCTCACGCCTAACGGTCTGGTTGAAATTTTCTTAAAAAACGAAAGTTTCACCTACTCTTCACGCCGCTACCTAAAACCCATCAAGGAGAAAGTAGAACTATGAAAAAACAAATCTTTCACGATGCAGCCGCTGGTGTACTTATCGGCCTCATCCTCTCTATCCTTTTTTCACTCATTTATGCCCCAAATACCTATGCACCACTGAGTCCCGAGTCCCTCATCGGCCAAGCGATGGTTCAACATCAGATTCACGGCGCTCTGGTCTTGCTCTACTGCACGATTATCTGGTCAGCTATCGGAGTTCTCTTTAGCTTTGGTGGTCGTTTATTCAGCCGTGACTGGAGCCTGCTCCGTGCCACACTTTCCCATTTCTTCCTCATGCTGGCTGGCTTTGTTCCACTAGCAACTCTGGCTGGTTGGTTCCCCTTCCACTGGACCTTCTATCTCCAGCTCATTCCAGAGTTTGCGATCGTCTACCTCATCATCTGGATTATTCTCTATAAAAGAGAAGCAAAAAAAGTAGACCACATCAATCAACTCTTGGCTCATAAAAAGTAATAGAGAAAAAGCCCACTCACAAATGCATGAGTGGGACTCTTTTTATAACTTTTGTTTGAGCTCGACTAAGACATTCATAGCCTGCATAGGTGTCATGTTGTAAATATCCAGTTTAGCTAATTCCGCTAGAATAGGATGCTCTTCAGGCGCATCAAAGAGTGACATCTGCTCTGTGACAGTACTCGTTTGTCTCATGGGAGCAGGACTTTCCGTCCCTTGACTCTCCAGTTGAGTTAATATCTTATCCGCCCTTGCTAAAAGTTCTGCTGGTAAACCAGCAATCTTAGCAACATGGATACCGTAGGATTTGTCAGCTGGACCTGGTTCAATCTTGTGAAGGAAGGTGACTTGTCCATCCTGTTCTAAGGTTGCCACGTGAACATTGACCAAGTGTTCCAGGCTAGACCCCAGACTGGTCAACTCGTGATAGTGAGTCGCAAAGAGGGTTTTGGCTCCGATATACTCATGGATGTATTCGATGATGGATTGGGCAAGAGCCATCCCGTCATAAGTCGCAGTTCCTCGACCTAACTCATCGAAGAGAATGAGTGAATTCTTAGTCGCGTGCGAAATGGCATTGTTGGCCTCCATCATCTCCACCATAAAGGTTGATTGACCTGAAACCAAGTCATCTGCTGCTCCGATACGGGTAAAGATAGCATCGAAGATAGGCAAATGGGCGCTTTCTGCCGGCACATACGAGCCTAGCTGGGCCATAACCGCTGTTATGGCTAGCTGACGCATGTAGGTAGACTTCCCACTCATGTTTGGCCCTGTGATTAGCTGAATACTCGTATCTTCTGCCATCTGAATCGTATTAGGAATATAGGTCTGAGCTCCCATGATCTTTTCGACGACTGCATGGCGCCCTTTCTGGATATCAATTTGTGAATCGTCTCCAAACTCAGGTCGAATCAAATGCTGGGTTTCAGCCACAACCGCCAGACTTTGCAAGACATCAACTGTAGCAATTCCTTGGGCTAAAGCCTGCAAACGCTGGATGTACTTGCTGACTTCCTCACGGATGCGCATAAAGATTTCATATTCTAGGTTGGCTGACTTCTCACGCGCCTCCAGCATATCCCCCTCGATACGGGCTAATTCTTCGGTACCAAAGCGTTCCGAGTTTTTCAGTGTCGCCTTGCGGAAAAAGTGGGCTGGCACATTTCCCAGTTGCGAATTGGTCACATGGAAATAGTAACCGTCCTTTTTATTGTAGTCAATCTTAAGCGTGCTGATGCCAGAGTTTTCTCTCTCCTTAGCCTCAATCTCAGCAATCCAGCTAGTTCCTTCTCTGAGCACACGACGGTACTTGTCTAAGGTCTCATCAAATCCAGTTCGGATAATGCCACCCTCCGTAATCACGTGAGGAGCTTCAGGAGCAATGGCAGCACTAATCAAGCTCTCCAACTCAGGGATGGCATCCAACTGTGTGATGAGATAGGCTAGGGCAGGTTGCTCCATGCCTCCTAAAATCGCACGAATCCGTGGTACACTAGACAAGGTGGTCGCCAATTGCAAAAGATCCTTGGGATTGGTCTTACCAAAAGAAACCCGACTAGCCAAGCGTTCGATATCATAAACACCCTTGAGGCTGTCTGTCAAATCACTACGCTCAAAGAAGTGGTCAAGAAAGACCTGCACCACGTCTTGACGTTGGACGATTCGCTCCTTATTAATCAAAGGACGATGAATCCAAGAACGCAAGAGCCGCATACCCATAGCCGTTTTGGTTTCATCCAAAAGCCAGAAAAGACTGCCTTGCTTCTTACCTGAACGGGCATTCTCAACCAAATCCAGACTAGCCTTGGTCGCATAGTCCATCTGTAAGAAATCTTTGATTTCATAGCGGATAACTGGTTTGAGGTGGTTCAATTCCCGCATCTGGGTCCGGTGAACATACTGGAGCAGCTTACTAGCTGCTGCTTGCTCCACATCTGCCAGTCGTGGATCTAGTAAATGAAGGTCCTCAAAGCCTTCCTTCTCAGAAGAAAGCACCAGATTCATCTGACGGCTGAGGATTTGTTCTTCTTCCTCAGACAAGTCATAACCCAGCACCACTTCACGAGCCTTGAGATTGCGAATTTCCCCACAAACCAACGTGAAATCCAATAGCCCCGTCACATAGAAATCACCCGTCACCAGATCCATATATGCTAAGCCAAATTGATTGCCATCGCGATCTACGGCAACCAAGAAATTATTCTGACTATCCGGCTTACTGCTATCGACGACCGTTCCAGGTGTGATGACCTGGACCACCTCTCGCTTGACAACACCAACCGCTTGTTTGGGATCTTCCATCTGCTCGGCTATGGCAACTTTATAGCCCTGCTCAATCAGAACATCGATATACTGCTGGGCAGAATGATAGGGGACACCCGCCATGGGTATCGGATTTTCTGCATTTTTATTCCGACTCGTTAAGGAAATTTCTAAAATTTGCGCTGCATTAATTGCATCTTCATAGAACAACTCGTAAAAATCACCCATCCGAAAAAGCAAAAAAGCATCTGGGTATTGTTTCTTAATATCCACATACTGTTGCATGCCGGGTGATAGTTTTTCTGTTGCCATTTTCCGTCTCTCCTTGCTAAAAATAAGTCTTGAGAGCAACTCCCAAGACCTTATTTATCTTTCATCAAATCTAGCAAACGATCTTCCATCAGCTTGGCAACGTGCTGGTCTCGACAAATAACCAATAAGGTATTAGCACCAGCAACCGTTCCTAAAATCCATTCATCCTTGTTTGCATCTACAATGTTTGCTAAGACTGCAGCTTCCCCAAGTTTGGTATGAAGTACCAAGGTAAACTCTGCTCTTGCAACTCCTTCTAAATGATGAGACAAAAACTCAACTAAATCAATCTTATCTGTCTCATTTGCTAGTACATAATACACCATATCATTTTTCTTAACCTTGGTCAAGCCGATTTCACGCAAATCACGCGACAAAGTCGTTTGTGTCACATAAACATTACGAGCTTCTAAACGATCTTGAATCTCTTTTTGTGTCCCAAGTTTTTCTTCGGTGATCATCTTTTTAATCAATTGATGCCGTTCTCTTTTTCTCATATTATCCTCTTAAGTGAATATTTATAACAAGTTTTACATTTATTCTATAACTATATTATACCAAAAAAACTAGATAATTCAAAAAAATTCTTTTCTTTCTCAAAAAATGTAGTAAATTGTGATAAAATAGTAGAAAAGTCCAAAAAGGAGTCCTTATGAATACAAAAGAATTGATTGCTAGCGAGTTGGCTAGCGTCATTGATAGCCTGGACCAAGAGGCTATTTTAAATTTACTGGAAACACCTAAAAACTCAGAAATGGGAGACATCGCCTTCCCTGCCTTTTCTCTAGCAAAAGTCGAGCGTAAAGCTCCTCAAATGATTGCAGCAGATATTGCTGAAAAAATCAATAGTCAAGCCTTTGAAAAGGTTGTTGCTACAGGACCTTACGTCAACTTTTTCCTTGATAAAAGTGCTATTTCGGCTCAGGTATTACAGGATGTTATCACTGAAAAAGATCACTATGCTGACCAAACCATTGGCAAGCAAGAAAATGTCGTTATCGATATGTCTAGTCCCAATATCGCAAAACCATTCTCTATTGGGCACTTGCGTTCAACAGTTATCGGAGATAGCTTGTCACATATTTTCCAAAAGATCGGCTATCAAACAGTCAAGGTCAACCACCTAGGAGACTGGGGCAAACAGTTTGGAATGTTGATCGTTGCCTACAAGAAATGGGGAAATGAGGAAGCCGTTAAAGCACATCCAATCGATGAACTTCTTAAACTCTACGTTCGCATCAATGCTGAAGCTGAAAAAGATCCTAGCTTGGATGAAGAAGCACGCGAATGGTTCCGTAAACTGGAAAATGGAGATGAGGAAGCCCTCGCTCTCTGGCAATGGTTCCGTGATGAAAGTTTAGTGGAATTCAACCGCCTTTACAATGAATTACAAGTTGAATTTGACAGCTACAACGGAGAAGCCTTTTACAATGATAAGATGGATGCTGTTGTAGACATTCTCGCTGAAAAAGGTCTTCTTGTTGAGTCAGAAGGAGCCCAAGTTGTCAATCTTGAGAAATATGGAATTGAACATCCAGCCCTTATCAAAAAATCTGACGGTGCAACTCTCTATATCACACGTGACTTGGCTGCAGCCCTTTACCGTAAAAACGAATACCAATTTGCAAAATCCATCTATGTTGTTGGTCAAGAACAATCTGCCCACTTCAAACAACTCAAGGCAGTACTACAAGAGATGGGCTACGATTGGAGCCAAGACATTGTCCATGTTCCGTTTGGATTGGTAACAAAAGAAGGGAAAAAACTCTCTACTCGTAAAGGAAATGTCATCTTGCTAGAACCGACTATCGCTGAGGCTGTTAGTCGTGCCAAGGCCCAAATCGAAGCGAAAAATCCTGAGTTAGAAAACAAAGACCAGGTTGCCCACGCTGTTGGAGTTGGGGCTATCAAGTTCTATGATCTTAAGACCGACCGTACAAATGGATATGACTTCGACCTTGAAGCTATGGTATCCTTTGAAGGAGAAACTGGACCTTACGTTCAATACGCCTACGCTCGTATCCAATCTATCTTGCGCAAAGCCGATTTCAAACCAGATACAGCTGGCAATTACAGCCTGAATGATTCTGAAAGCTGGGAAATCATTAAACTACTCCAAGACTTCCCACGTATTATCAATCGTGCAGCAGATAATTTTGAACCTTCTATCATTGCGAAATTTGCGATTAGTCTTGCTCAAGCATTTAACAAATATTATGCACATACACGTATCCTAGATGAAAGTCCTGAGCGCGACAGTCGTCTGGCCCTCAGCTACGCAACCGCAGTGGTCCTCAAAGAAGCTCTTCGTTTGCTCGGAGTAGAAGCGCCGGAGAAGATGTAAATCGCCAAAGTTACTTGATTGCAGAGCAATCTAAGTAACTAACGCCAAATCCTATTCGGACTTTGGCTAGGCGCTTCACTAGTTTTAGGACATAAATATGATCGATTTATGTCCTAAAACGTCGTAATCTTAAAGTTATTGGAACTAAAGCTCCTAATTGCTAGACGCTAGCCGCTTATATGCGGACTAGCTAACTGCTTCACTAATTCACCTAACCAAATAATATCGATTTGGTTAGGCTCATGTCGTAATCTTTTAAATTACTTGAAAGCAATCCGAACGATTGAGCAAAATAACATTTATATTTTGTTCGGCCTTGCAGCTGTTCAATGAAACAATTTATTCACTTTTACTATTTATCACACTGGGAGATTCCTTATGAGCCAATATGCTTATATCCTCGTTGTACTTAGCTTGGTTTTCCTTTTTCTGCTCAATAAGTACGAGAAGGAAAGACTTCAAAGACTCTACCAAGAGCAACTCTTGAAGGACGAGACATTTAGGTCTGACGTCAAAGAGAAAATTCACACGACTGAAAATATCAATGATGTCATTGCACATATCAATAAAACTTACCATCTGGGAATGTTGCTCTCAAAAGACGTCACAGATCAATTGAAATAATCAAAATCCGAGAAGCTTTCTTCTCGGATTTTTTAGGCTTACCATATTCTCCTTGGAGAAATTTCATTAATTCATGTAAAGTTTTCTGTAATTTTCTATATTTTTCAAAATGGTCTTGCATTTCTTCTAAGATTTTTGTAGAATAGTAGCTATCTATTCAGATTATTCTGAAAATTCAAAAATAGGAGCGTTTATTATGTCACAAGTTACGTTATCAAACCAGTCAACCTGGGCAAGCAAACTAAAGGCAATGGGGCCAGGAATCCTGATGGCTTCTGCTGCCGTTGGAGGTTCTCACATTGTATCCTCTACTCAAGCTGGTGGTTCTTATGGTTGGTCACTACTCCTATTGGTTATCTTGGCCAATGTTTTTAAATATCCATTTTTCCGTTTTGGTGCAGAATATACTGCCGATACTGGTAAAACCTTGGTCGAAGGCTACGCCGAAAAAGGCAAGTTCTATCTCTGGATTTTCTTTATCCTCAATGTCTTTTCTGCTATGGTCAACACAGCCGGGGTCGCTATCCTTTGCTCTGCCATCATCGCTAGCGCTTTTCCAATGATCGGTCTTAGCATCACTCAATGGTCCCTCATCCTTGTTGCAGTCATTTGGGCCATGCTACTCTTTGGTGGCTACAAACTGTTGGATGGTATGGCAAAATGGATCATGTCAGCTTTGACTATTGCAACTGTTCTTGCAGTTATCATTGCAGCAATTAAGCATCCTGAATACAGCTCTGATTTTGTCGAAAAGACACCTTGGCAAATGGCGGCGCTCCCTTTCATCGTTTCCCTCTTAGGATGGATGCCTGCCCCTATTGAAATTTCAGCCATCAACTCACTCTGGTCTGCTGAAAAGAAAAAGACCGTCAACTTTAATACAGCGGACGCCCTTTTCGACTTTAACGTTGGTTACATTGGAACTGCTATTCTAGCTGTATTCTTCGTGGCACTTGGAGCACTTATTCAATATCCTACAGGACAGGCAGTTGAAGCCGCTTCAGCCAAGTACATTTCTCAATTTGTTGGTATGTATGCCTCTGTTCTTGGAGAATGGTCCCGTTATTTGATTACCTTTATCGCCTTTCTTTGTATCTTTGGAACGGTCATCACCGTTATCGATGGCTACTCTCGTGTCAATCAGGAATCGCTACGACTCTTGATTCGTCAAAAAGAGGATACTCGCAAATCTTTGAACATCTGGATGACCATTACCGCTATCATTGGTATCGTAATTATTAAATTCTTTGCTGGACAAGTTTCAACCATGCTTCGCTTTGCCATGATCGGTTCTTTCCTGACAACACCATTCTTCGCTCTTTTGAACTATGTATTGGTGACACGTGAGAATAAAAATCTTCCTTCTTGGCTAAAACTCCTCGCTATCGCAGGATTGATTTTCCTCTTTGGCTTTGCTATTTTCTTTATCTATGCACTTGCCATCGGAAAAGCAGGATAGTTTATAAAATGGCACCCTTACAGGGTGCTTTTTGCATACTCAAAAGCAGTTGAAAATCTCAACTGCCCCTCAGTACTACTTTATTTTTCTGTTTCTAACTCATACAAATCTGCAATGATTGCTGCGACCTTTTTAATATCTCCCAGCATACCACGCATTTCAAAATCTGCTAAGACCGGGAAGCCAAAGCGCTGGCTATACTGCTTGGCTGTCAGGCAGTATTGATTGTTAAAATTGCGATTACCAGATCCCACTACCCCAAAACACTTACTAGCATTGTCTCCATAGGCAATAAAGTCGCCCACTGGAGTCGTTAGAATCTCAACATCGCCGTTATCGACACCATTTCCACCTTCCAGATAGGTCGGCAAGAAAGCGACATAGGGATGTTCCATTTCAAAGAATTCTTGGCCTTCCTTGACCAAATCCTTGATATGGATTTTTTGGACCTCAATTCCCTCATACTGAGATAGGAGATAGTCCTTGAGTCGGGTTACAAAACTCTCTGTATTCCCACTCAAACTGATATACACTAGGGATATTTTTTTCATGTTGACCTCGATTTTTATGTTTACGATATAAAAAGAACTACCAAAATTGTAACTTGATAGTTCTTTTTTGTCAATACTTAGGCAGCTTCTTCTGCTTCAACTTCCTCAGCCAAGTCCTTTTGTTGGCGCCACATCTTGTAAAAGACTAAGGCTAAAAAGAGAACATTGATGATGATGAACAAAATATTCGTCCCCTTTGCTAATGCTCCCATTCCTAAGCCAAGGGCACTATCTTTGATTAATTGAACTGCATCTTGAACGTTCATATAGCTATAAACCAAACCAACAATAGCTAGTAAAACATAGCCAATATAAGTATAGTTTGCAAGTTGCACATTTTTACGTACGAGAAATACAAAGGCTACTACAACTAAAATTGCAGATAAAATAATCAACGACATATTAAAAATAGAGTGAGAGGATTCTGACACTTTATAAGTATAGTTGACCGTGTCTTCTAATTGCTGGGCAGTAAGCGTCCCACTATTCGCCAGGCTAGCACGAAGAGCATCTTTACTTGGCAATGGACTCAAGATTCCAAATAATGACATAGCCGAAATGAGGGCTGATAGGACTAACAAAACCCAAAGATAAATAGGATTCTTTTTCATGTTTTCCTCCATAAGATATTTTGAACATTATAGCATTTTTTGTACAGGAATACAACTTTTACAAGCTGGTTTCAACTTGTTTTCGATAAGCTTTCGGTGATTTTCCGCACAATTTACGGAAAACCTTGTAGAAATATCCAACATTACTATAGCCAACTGCATAGCAAATATCTTCGATGCTATCACTGGTCGAAAGTAAGAGTTGCTGCGCTGCCTTAATTCGCTGTTTATTGAGCAACTCCGCAAAGGTTGAGTTGGTTTCCCTCTTGATCAGCTGACCGAGATAGACAGGATTGATAAAGAGATCCTTGCTAATATCCTTAAGTGAGAGCTCTTTCTGATAATCACGCCCAATCACCTCCAGAACGCTCACCACATTTTCATTCATGCGGTACTGGCCAAAAAACTTGGTCAAAGTTTCTTTGATATAGGCAACCAATTCTTCAAAGGTGTTAATGGCATGGATAGCTTTGACTATCTCGGTCATATCATCTGCTTTTAGGTGTTCAAACAAATGAAAGACATCCATGACAAACTGGGTGAAGAGCTGCTTCGTGATGGCCACGCGCGGGCTATTTTCCAAGACGACCTTCTCTAGCAGGGTTAATTCTTCGATGATTTGATTGATATTCCCTTGGATAATCACCCGATAAATCGGCTCATAATAAGCAAACAAACTCTCGGATTTTTCTAAATTAACTGAACCGTAGAAGAGGGCTTTTTCAGCATTAATCTTCCAATTCTCAAAGGACTGCTGGTAGGGTGCTTCAAATGGGGTTACGACGATGCCATCTAGCGGTTGATCAGAGATGAAAATCTGCCAGTCTTGTCCCAAAACATAGTAAGGAATGGTAAAAGAGCCCTGCTTTTCCTTGGATAGACCAATCCACCAGCTGTCTTTACCTGACAGGTAGTTCGTAAATCCTGTCTCATCCAATTCTTGACTGAGGGTCTGACATTGTTCCACCTTTTCCTGAAGCTGCTGCGCAATCTTTTCTAATAAATTGCCCAACTCCACCTTGTCTACTGGCTTGACCAAATAATCCACGACACTAAGGTTCATGGCTTTTTTGACGTAGTCAAACTCCTGATAACCTGAGAGCAAGATATAACAGGTATCTGGAAGTAGCTCTTTCATTTCCCTAATCATCTCAAGTCCGGTCTTATCTGGCATGTTGACATCGGAAATGACCACATCTACTGGATTTTTCTTAATATAGTCCAAAGCATCATCTGCGTGACTTGCTGTTGCGACGACTTGCATATCCCATTTTTCAAAGGGGATTAATCGCTTGAGCCCCTCTGTCACCATGTACTCATCGTCTACTAATAAAACTTTATACATTTCTACCCTTTCTATTCATCCTGGATAGTGATATGGTAACGAACACCTTCTTGTTCAGCTGACTCTACACTGATTTGGTAGCGATCCCCAAAGTAGAGAACAAAGCGTTCGTGTACATTGACTATTCCAATTGACTGCCGCTCTCCACTATAGCTTGCTTCGTGTTCAAAACTTCGTTGAGCTAATTTTTCTTGCAAGCTAGCTAGTTTCTCAGCGGGCATTCCTCGACCATTATCTACTACTAGGATTTCAACGAATCCTTGGCCCTTCAAGGCTTTGATACTGATGACATTATCTGTTCTGCGATGGTCAACACCATGGGCAAAGTAGTTTTCTACTAATGGTTGGAGTGTAAATTTTGGAATTCTCATTTCTTCCAATTCTGGTGCAATCTTGAAACCATAGGCAATGGATTTAGGATAACGCACCATACAGAGATAGCTATATTTTCGGCAAAATTCCAACTCTTGCTTCAACGTGGTTTCCCGCTCGTCGGAGATATTGTTGCGTAACAAGCTACTAAATTCATAGATAATATCTGCCAGTTCATCCTGACTTGCCATGACGGCATACATCCGTAAAAACTCCAGAGTATTGTACATAAAGTGAGGATTGATTTGAGCTTGTAGAGCTCGCATATTGGCATCCTTTTGACTGAGCTCTAGCTGATAGATATCGTGGATATTTTTTTCCAGACGATCCAACATATCATTGGTTGTTTCTGCAATGAGAAGCAACTCTTGGTCTTTTTCAGAGGTATCGATTCGAAGGCCTTCTTCTCCTTGAGCAATCACCTCTATCGAATCTACTAGGTCTACGACTTGTTTTTGGTAATTTGAGAAAGTCTGTCTAAGGGTCACATACAAAATGATGATAAAGAGGATACTTAGCCCAATAATGATAGCTGAACTCGTCAAAGTTCCTGTAAGAACAAAATTTTTAGGAACAGCAGCTCGAACCTGATAACCATGAGAGGTGACACCTACAAACCAGTTTTCCCTCTCGGCTGATACCTTCTCCCCAATATGGAACATCTCGGTCTCAAAAGGAGAAGTTACTGTTACAGCCATCGGGATATGGCCCCTTGTATTGTCAATAGCTCCATGGAGAACATTTGGCGATAAGGAGATATAGATCACTCCTAAATCTTTGTCAGACACAGGATCGGAAACAGGAATGGCAAAACTATTGGCTGTCGGCTTAAAATCCTCCGCAGGGATTTTCTCTCCGCTGCGTTTTTCTCTAGTCGAAACATACACTTCCTTATAGTCCTGAAGGACAATAGCCACTCCAGTCACAAAATCATTCCGAACATAGATATTATCAATATTTTCATACAGGGAAACAGAAATATAAGGCGAAGTTTTACGCTCTAATTGCCAGTAGAAATAGTCTGGGGTGCTAAGACTGAAATACTTGTAAATCCCTTCAATGCGGGCTTGATTTTCAACCAAAGACTGAGCAAGTTGAGTTGATTCTCTGTGATAATATTCCACTTCGCTCACCGTCCGAGTAGTCACACGTTCTGCAACCCGTTGGGCTTCTTTCTCACGTGAATCCCAGTCAGCATACGAGAGCATAATCGCAAAACTGGCAATGATCACAATCATAACCAAACTATAAATCCGTAAAAGAGAGTGAAGCCAAAACTGCTTCATTCTATTTTGTCGCCAATTTTTCATGGATACTTTCATAAATAGGTTCCAACATATCACTGATAAAGAAATGCCACATTCCAATTCCTACAAAAAAGAGCAAGGCAGGCATATAATAACTAACTCCTACAAGGAGAGCGGACCCGAGTAAAACCTTGGCAATCGCAGGTAGGCTCATAAAAATCCCGATAAGGGACAGTTTCAAGGTATTTTGGTAGGATAAATCAAAGTACACCTGAAGTTTCAAGGAAACAGTATAGGCTAGAAAGACAAGAGCAACTATAAGGACATTGAGAAAGGTCGCCAAAAGGTGGAAAATCGTCTGGTGGGGCAATTGAACTAGAAGATACAAACCATAAACTAGGACAAGATCCACAAACACAAAGCTATAGAAAGCCAGGTTGCTCTTGACAAAATTGCTCTTATACAATTCCCAAGCTTCCTTCAAATGGTAGGCTCGATAGGTATAACCATGCTCCGCATACAAACTCATCAGGGTAGTACTAGCTGGGGCCAAACCAAAGACCACTCCTCCTGCTAGTGTTAATAGCCAGAAATAAGCCGTCGCCATCATTCCCAAAAAGATACGATTAAAGACGAATTCTAGAAATTTTCCCATGCTACTCTCCTTAAACTAACGATGTAACTATTATATCATATTTCAAACGTTTTCAAAAATATAGAACTCCCATTTACAATCCTCAAAAAGCGTGATACAATTGGTTTTGTTAATTCGCATCAAGGAGATTCTCATGAAGAAAAATATCTTAACCACCCTCTTAGCCGCCGTCCTCTACTTTCTCTGTGTGGGGATTGGAGTCTTCCTAGGACACCTGGTCGACCAGACAGGCAATATGTTCTACGCACCTGCCTTTTCTGCCCTTGTCGGTGGCAGTGTCTACATGCTTCTTTTGACGAAGGTCCCTCGTTTTGGCGCTATTACCACTCTAGGTCTTTTTATGGCACTTTTTTTCCTAGCTAGCAAACATGGTGCTGGTGCCTTTCTTCCAGGTATCATCTGTGGTCTTGCAGCAGATGCTATCGCTCGTCTCGGCAACTATAAAGATCGAATCAAAAACACCCTCTCCTTCCTTGTCTTTGCTTTCAGCACAAGTGGCCCTATCCTCCTCATGTGGATCAGTCCCAAAGCTTACGTGGCCACCTTACTCGCGCGTGGGAAATCCCAAGAATACATCGACCGTATCATGGTCGCTCCAGAGTTGGACAAAATCCTTCTCTTTGTCGTAAGTATCCTCCTAGGCGCCTTGATGGGTGCTTTGATTGGGCAATTTCTAAGTCAAAAAATTGCCGATAAACTATAAGCTAAAAGCCCTGAAGACTAGCAATGCCTAGTTCCAGGGCCTTTTTGTATACAATCTTAGAATTCACTATAGATAAATTCTTGAATATTCGAAAAATCGGTCACAAAACAGTAAATCACGATGCTCAAGATAACCGTATAGAAAAATAGTGTCCACAAGATTAAACGATGTGTGTTAGTTAGCTTGGTCTGCAAATTTGTAAAGTTCTTTTTCAACTTCCATCCATCCTTTCACTCCAACGTGCATCACGTCAAATAAAAAGTAATCATCATACTCTCTGTTTCCATAGTTTAATACGGTTGCACCATGGCTTTTTGCGACATCTTCTATTTTTTTATAAGTTTTTTCTCGCATCTCTCTTGAAACTCCTGTGTAGTCGTTCCATTTCCCGTTTACTGGGAAAATAATAACCTCAACTTCAATTCCCAATTCCTTAGCAACTGTCAAGAAAAGTTCCATATCTGAATACTCCGGTGACTCCAGATAGCTCAAATCTTTATTGGAATCTTTCAGTGATGCATAGCGATCTTTTAAGTAAGTATTGTAGTAGTTATTATCAACAGCATAGTCGTTATTGTCTGTTTTCTTTTTGACCTCTTCCACAAACTGATCCGTCATCTTCTGCCAATCATAGTCTGGGGTTTTATCTCCTGATGAGGGATAATCTGATTTCTCATGATTTTCATAAAATTTTCGTTTGAGCTTAAAGGAATACATCGCGTTATCTAACTCTAGTAGTTTTTTATCAACAATGGTTCCTTTTCCATCTATGAAATAACTTTTGTATTTTTTGTAGATGTCATTTTGTTGCTTGTTCCCCTTGGTAATCTCGATAATGCGATTGATTAGTTTTTCTTTCGTTTCCTTACTAATCTTGTCATTATCTAGCATGTGGAAAATATGTTCCTGAGAAGCCTTGTTCAAAAAAGCATCTTGATGAGTCCCATCTTTTTCAAACCACTGAACCGACTCTACTATAGCCACTTTTCGCTTACTCATAGATCCTTCAATAGAGGCTAAAGTAGAGGCTTGAATGATATTTTGAGAATAGCTAGTTCCAATCTGCATGATATTGAAATCGTTGTAATTAAAAATTCTATTGGGATGATAATCTTCATCCTTTGTCGCAACCAACTCGGATGACCCCAATAAAACCAGTGTATTGGGAGTAATATTGCTTGTTAAAATATCTCTACTTTTATATTTTTCATACGAGGTGCTATAACGAATACTGTTATCCTTGACTTTATAATAATCATCAATCTTCTTGACATATGTCACATTTAAAAGGGCAAGCGTCGCAATTACGAGCACAAGCGATAGTAAAAATGCTTTTAATTTAATCATCTCGTTTTATCCTATCCCTTCGATCTAGCCGATTTCTTTTCAATCTCTTATCTCTTTAAAATCGTCAGTAAGATTTTATAGGGTTCACCTGAAAAGATAAAGAAACCAACCATAACCAAATGCATGGTCACAAACCAACTTAGTAGCTTATACCAGTTTTTGTTTTTATTTTTCTTATAAAAATTGCTTTTCTTTTGATACACTTCAAATCCAGCCATCAAGACACCATGGTAAAAACCATAGACAATGTAGCTTACACTAAGACCATGCCAAAAACCCATGACCAACATATTGACCATATAGGCATAGGTTGCATTGTGTAGTCTATTTTTGAACCATTTTTTCCTGATAACCTGCATCAATACTCTTGAAAATACAAAATCTCTCAACCAGGTCGACAAGGTGATATGCCATCTGGTCCAAAAATCCTTGATATCAACACTCAAGAAAGGTTTGTTAAAGTTCATCGGTGTCTGAATACCTAGAATATTACTACTTCCAACGGCCATTAGACTGTAGCCTGCAAAGTCAAAGAACAGATACAAGGTATAGAGGTACATATACTTGATTGAGTAAACGACTGTGCCAGTATTATTTAGAGCAAGTAACATCTGGTAAACATAGGTTGATAAAACAACCTTGTAAAGAAGGCCTAGAACGATACGATACACACCGTCCCCTGCTAACTCTAGATACTCTTTTCGGGGCATGACCTCGTTTATCTCTTTTAAAAATCTCCTACTCCGATCAATCGGACCAGCACTAACTGTTGGGAAAAAGAGCAAAAACTGTAAGTAATCTTTTACACTGATTTTTTCTTTGATCAAGCCATCCGATATTTCTAGCATGATCTGAATGGTCTTAAAGGACATGTAAGAAATTCCAATAAAGGCCAACAAATGCAGAGAAGTCAGGGCAAAGACTTTATTGATTACCAAAGGAAGAATGGAAAGGAAAACCAGTGGTTTCAGCCGCTTTGCCTCTATCCTCTGTGCTAGAAAAACCAGAAAATATTGATAAACAATAAAGGCAAGCAAATAGACCATCATCGCTCGACTCTTACCATAGATAGCTCCTGTAAATAAGAGGGAGAGCGTTAAAATATAGTAGTCCTTACGTTTTTCAAAAAAGTTTACCACAAAACCAATCAGTAAAACTGCAAACAAGAGAAGGAAGAAATCATTCCCCTCGAAATAATTCATACCAGCCAAACTCCTTTATATTATCATCCCTTCGACAGCAAACTTTTTGATTTGCTAATTGAGGGACCTTTCTTTATTATAGCATATTTCTAAAAAGAAGCTTTACTCTTCTTGCATTTCGGTGAGAAAACAAAAAGGAGTCCCGTTGGGCTCCTTCCATTATTTATGACTTAATTTCTTGGTCAAGAAATCTCCCAAGAACTGGATCGTAAAGATAATCAAGATAATGATGATAGTCGCCAAGATGGTCACATCGTGATTGTAGCGGTTAAACCCATAGGCAATGGCCACGTTACCGATACCACCTGCACCAACTGCTCCCGCCATAGCTGTTTCCCCAACAAGGGAAATCAAGGTCACAGTCGTCACACGAATCAAATCTGGCAAACCTTCTGATAGGTAAACACCCACGATGTCCCAGAAGGTCGCTCCGCTCGCTTGAGCAGCCTCAATGACACCACCATCTAGCTCAGCCAAGACCACCTGCACCTGACGGGCAAAGAAGGCAAAGACCGCAAAAGAAAGGGGGACAAGGGCTGCATTTGGCCCTATACTAGTCTTGACGATCAAGTGGGAGAGCGGCGACATGATTGCCAAGAGGATGATGAAAGGAACCGCACGGAAGATGGAGGTGATCTTGTCTAAAATCCAAAAGATAACCTTATTTTCCAAGACACCGCCTGGCGCTGTCAAGACGAGGAAGAGACCTGCCACCAGCCCCAAGAACCCTCCGATGATGAAGGAAAGAACTGTCATATAAAGAGTTAGGTAGATAGCCGTTCCCCAGCCTGCCTGACCAGCCCAGCCCATCTTATAGACATTTGGTAGATAAGTTTGAATCAACTCTGTCATTTTACTGTCCTCCCTTCAATACTTTTAACTGTACACCAACCTGACGGATGGCTTCTTGAGCACCTGCTAGCGCTGCTTTTTCACCTGACAAGACCACAACCAAGTCTCCAACAGGAGTGCCATCGAGGATTTCGATATTTCCATAAAGGATATTAGCCGTTACTTGGTAATGCTTGTACAATTCATTCAAAAGTGGTTCGTCTGTCGAAGCCCCTGCATACTTGAGCTGCACTAAGATACTGTTCTCAGATAAATGCTCTACGATTTCTTGCTTCTCAATCTTGACCATGGCTTCGTCAATACCTGTGGCAGTTGAGATAAAGTCCTGGGTCAAAGGTTGTTTAGGGTCTGAGAAGATTTCAAGGACACTACCCTCTTCAATCAAACAGCCATCCTGCATAACTGCCACACGGTTGGCAATGTCTTTGACAATCTGCATCTCATGCGTAATCAAAACAACGGTCAAACCTAATTTTTGGTTTAAATCTTGCAACAAAGCTAAAATCTGCTTAGTTGTCTTAGGGTCGAGGGCAGACGTTGACTCATCTGAAATCAAGATTTTTGGATCATTTGCCAAGGCACGCGCAATGGCCACACGCTGTTTTTGCCCTCCTGATAGTTGTGAAGGGTAGTTTTCAGCACGATCCGCCAACCCAACCAAATCCAACAACTTAGCTACTTTGGCTTTCTTTTCTTCCTTGCTGAGTTCAGAGTGTTTGAGGGCAAAGGCTACATTTTCCTCTGCTGTCTTTTGACTCATCAGGTTGAAATGCTGGAAAATCATCCCAATATCCTGACGCTTGCGACGCAACTGCTCTGCCGTCAAGGTCACCTTGCCATCAAAAATGACGTCGTTATCAATGGTAATTTTCCCAGCAGATGGCTTTTGCAAGAGGTTAATCACCCGTACAAGAGTGGATTTCCCTGCTCCAGAATATCCAACGATTCCGTAGATGTCCCCTTCTTGAATGTGAATGGTCACATCCTTGACCGCTGTGATAGTTCTCTTCTTCTGGTGAAAAGTCACATCGATCTGATCTAACTTGATAATATCTCTACTCATAGCTTCTAATCAGCTCCTCTACTAATTCAATGTGGGTGTAGTAATCTACGATTCGCACATTTTCATCTCCACCGTGGTCTCGGCTATTGGCATTTCCTAGACCGAAGGCTACCATTGGCACCTCTAGGGCATCAAAGACCGTATGCATAGGCCCTGTCCCCGCTGTTGTCGGCAAGACTGAAACGCCCTGTGGATAGAATTTCTTGGCCAACTCGATTACGTTGAGAATGGCTGGCGCGCTCATATCGCTTCGATAGCTCATCTCTCCCAAGGTATAGTATAATTCTACCTTATCAAAGCCATTTTTGTCTAGCTGTTTCCGAATTTTTTCCAGAACAGCATGCGGTTCTAAGCCAGGAACCAAACGAACCTCTAGCTTAGCACTGGCTTCTGCTGGCAAAATCGTTTTAACTCCTTGCCCTTGATAACCTGACTGAATCCCTTCGATATTAAGGGCCGGCTCGAAAAAGAACCGTTTTAGAAAGGCTGCACGTTCCTCTTGTAAGAGAGGCAATTCCAAGCCATAAATGCGACTAATTTCCTCAGGATTGCGTTGGGCGTAGGTATCTACCAAGGCTAGTTCTCGTTCATTTGGCTCTTGTACTTCTTCGTACAAGCCTTCTACCAAGATACGCCCATCTGCTGCACGTAGGCTACTTAAGGCCTGGATAAGATACCAAGGAGCTGATTCCACAACCCCACCATAACTCGAGTGGATATCCACATCAGCGCTTTTTACCTTGGCATCAAAAGTCACAATCCCCTTGTTTCCGCCAGAGATTTCCAGCTGTTCCAAGGCGTTCTTGGTCCCTTGTTCCCAGACTAGTAAATCCGCCCCACGAAGTTTATCTGCGTGTTTCTCTAAATACTTATCTAGATCCATGGAAGCAGACTCCTCTGCCCCTTCCATGATAAAGCTGATATTGACAGGCAGATCATCATGATGCTGCATATATTTTCTCAAAGCACTCAAACGTGCTGTGATATGCCCCTTGTCATCATCAACACCACGTCCATACATAAAGCCATTTCGCACAGAAAGGGTAAAAGGATCCTCTGTCCACACCTGGTCGCCATCCGCTGGCACGGTGTCATAGTGGTTATAGAAAATCAAGGTCTTGGCATCCGGACGCGAACTCTTGAAATGTGCCATGACAAAGGGCGCCGTGTAAGTCTCATCAATCTCCACTTCAGCCCCTACTCGCTTGAAAATCTCACCCAGATAGTTTGCGACTTCCTTGAGTCCAACCTGCTGGGCAAAGACTGATTTCTTGGAAATTAAGGTGCGCAAGACTTCAAAATAATGCTGGGCCACATGATCCTTTTCAAATTTTTCAATCTGTTCTTGTTCGCTAGGAAAAACCATATTCTCTCTACCTTTCTATGAACCTATAGTCTTCTTTACAATCCATGCTCTATACAAAAGCAAGAGGTGGAAACTCTCTCCCACCTCCCTGTGTCTTATTACCAAACTGGTTGGTCCAAACCGTCTGATGTTTCTTCGATAACTTTTTTCACTTCATCAGTGTGGTAAGCTGCGATCACTTTCTTGATGGCAGCAGCCTTAGGTGATGATTCCCAATATTTTTTCGCAACGATGATGTTGTACCATTGTTTTGAGTTTTCATCAGCTTGTTCTTTGAAGAGCGCTTTCTTGTAGTCCAATTTTGCTTCTGTAACGAAGGTATTGTTTACAACAGCAGCATCAACTGATGACAATGAACGTGCTGTTTGGCTAGCATCCAATTCAGTAATCTTCAAGTTCTTTGGATTTTCTGTGATGTTAGCAACTGTTGCAAGAGCAGTTCCAGAAACATCCAATTTGATCAAACCAGCTGATTGAAGCAAGTAAAGTGCACGGCTTTCGTTTGTTGCATCGTTTGGTACGGCGATTTCACCGTTATCTGGGATTTCTTCCACTTTGGTGTACTTGTTTTCTTCCCCATTTTTACCTGAGTAAAGGCGGATTGGTGAGATGTAGGTATCTGCAATCGCTACAAGGTCTTTCCCGTTTTCTTTGTTCCAGTTATTCAAGAAGTTGTAGTGTTGGAAAGCATTCAAGTCTACTTCACCATCAGCAGTTGCCTTGTTTGGTTGTGAATAATCCGTGAATTCTGTGAATTCCAATTTAATTCCATCTTTTTCAACCAATTCTTGGACTTTATCCCAACGTGCTTCTTCAGAACCGCTACGGTTAACTGTTGCGATTTTGATAGTTGTTGCATTGTCTGCTTTCTTTTCTGAGTTTCCGCAAGCTGCAAGAGCCAAACCTGCGACTGTAGCAAGCGCTGCTACACCGAGCCATTTTTTAATTTTCATGATTCTATCTCCTTTAAAAATAATACCGTAATAGTATCTCATACTTTATTTGATTTAGCAAATTGTTATTAGATAGGCAGACATATAGTTTGAAACTATATACCTAAAAATTGAGAAATCATCCGCCTTTCTCAGACCGGATGATTTCATACGACTATTTAATATCAGCTTCTGCTGGGAGGTAAGTATCTCCGAAGAACTGTTTAGACAATTTTTCAAGAGTTCCGTCTTTGTAGAGCTCTTGGATACGTTTGTCTACAAATGATTTCAACTCGTCTTGACCTTTCGCAAGAAGTGGGTAAACGTAAGGTTGTTGATCGCTTGGAAGTTCAATGACTTTCAAGTTGTCCAAACCTTGGTTCTTGATAACTGTTTCAACACCGATCTTATCAAAGATCTTGTAGTCAAACTGACCATCGCTCAAACGAGACATGATTTGTTGGAAGTCCGCTTTAGTGTAGTTAAGGACTGTTGGATTATCTGCGTGTTGTTTGTTATAATCTTCTAGCTGTTTAGCTGATGTTGTCCCTTGAACAACCTCAGTAGACTTGCCTCCGATATCATCAAGCGACTTGATGCTGTCGTCGTCTTTCTTCACAACGAGAACGTTAGGGTTTTTAGCAGTTGGCGCTGCATAAAGGTATTTTTCAGCGCGTTCTTTGGTATAGCTGATATTGTTCACAGCCATTTGATAACGGTCGCTATCAAGACCTGCAAAGACACCTGACCACTCTGTCTTTTCAAACTTGACATCGTATTTGTCAGAGTCTTTAAAGATAGCACGGACTACTTCAATCTCATAACCAGTCAACTCGCCATTTTCTTCATAGTTGAATGGTTTTGGTGAAGCATTGGTTGCAACGATAATTTCTTTCTTACCAGCTGCCTCTCCTTCTTTCTTATCTCCACCTGAGCAAGCTGCTAGTACACCTGCGGCAACAAGTCCTAGAGCGGCAAGCAATGAATATTTAACGATTTTTTTCATGTCATTTCCTCCAAAATAGAATACTGTACTATCTTAACAGAAAATATTTTTTTTCGCCATTATATGATTTCTATCTCGGTGATAGGTTTTTCTTATGGCTGACTAAAAGACCAGACGCAAGACTGCAACCAAGACTACTCCAAAAAGAACCGTACCCACTAGATTGCGGTAGCGAAAGGCTACCCAAGCCGTTGGAAAGACTGCTAAAAAGTCCAGCCATTTGATTTGAGGAAGGCTACCAACTTTACCTGTCACTACGCTTGAAAGAATCAAGGCAAAGATAATGGAAACAGGCAAAAACTTCAAAAATCGCTCGACGATAGCAGGCAAGCCCTTATACTTGACCAAGATGAAGGGAATCATGCGGGGAATCCAAGTCACCAATCCAGAAAAGAGGATTGCCATTAAAATATACTTACTGACCATCTAAGACCACCCCCATGGTACAACCTAGTAAGGCCGCAAACAAAACAGCTAGCGACTGAGACACTACTGTCAAGAGCAAAAAGAAGGACACCGCAACAACGGCTAGGATTAGTAGCAGATCCCGTACAGGAACCCGTCTTTGCATAATCTGAAATTGTGAAGTAAAAATCCCGATAAACATCCCGACAAGGGCAAAGTCTAATCCAAAGACCTCAGGATTTGGAAGAAGGCCACCTAAAGCTGTCCCCGCAACTGTCCCAATAAACCAGGCTACATAACTATTGAGATTGTTCCCGTGCATCCACATGGGATGGACCCTGTCTGTATGGGCCAATTCTCCCATCAAAACCCCGTAGGTCTCATCTGTCAGGAGACTGGACATGCCGATATTTTGCCAGAGACTAGTATGACGGAAATAGGTCGATGCATGCAAGCTCAGCAAAAAGAGTCGCAAGTTGATCAAAAAGACCGTCATAGCAATAGCTGCCACAGGCGCTTGTACTGCAATCAAGGCCAACATGGCAAACTGGGCGCTCCCAGCATAAACAAAGAGGCTCATCAAGCCCATCTCAACAGGTGTCACATAGGGCGCACCAATAATCCCACAAGCCAGACCAATGCTGACATAGCCCAGTGCAGTCGGCATGGCCGCCTGAACACCTTCCCAAAATCCTTTTTCTTTCATCCTTCTCCTCGTATTCTCTCCAATTGAGGCTGTTCATCATCACAGCCACAGCACGGACTATTATAACATATTCAAAGAAGAGAAAAAAGTTTCGGATTCGAAACCTATTGCCAGAAAAAGTGCTGAAGAGGAAGCATCATGGATACATGAGAAATTGATCCACTCGGATAGTATACTTATCGGTTTCTGTGTCTGTAGCATATTTATTTTCTGTTGGATAGACATCCACCCAGAGTTCCCACTGTTGTCCCTTCCACTTTACCTTGTAGCGATAACCGTCATCATAGAGGCCTACTGTATCAGTTGTCATGGACTGGTAATCTGGGAGTTCTTCCAGTTCTTTTTTTACAGTCTGGGATAGATTGTTAAGCACTACTTTCTGCTCCACCTTTGAAGTTACAGGAATATGGACTGTCGCTTCTTCCAAACGATGCGATTTTGAAAATGTAAAGGTTGCTCGACCAGTATAGCCTTTCAAAGTAATCTGCTCATAGTGATAGAAAAGGCGACCTGTTTTATAGAAATACGGGTCTTCTGCACGCCAGGTATCGCGATAGGCTGTTTCCTTTTCTTCCTCTACCTCGCTAGCCTTTCCCAATACTTCTTCAAAAGATTTAGGAGACATGCCGAAAGAAATAGATTCAAACAAGACCAGTTGTGTCTTTTTGATATTCTGGCAAGCTGATAAAAGCATGAGTAAAGCTCCAAGAGCAAGCAAACTACTGATTATTTTTGTAAATTTCATATTTCTACTATACAAAAAAAAGGCTAGGATTGACAAACTTTGATAGAGTCGGATTCCGTGGTTGATTTTAAAATTACTTTTTCATTTAAGGTAACAAGGAATTGAGCAAGGACTATTATTAGATATTGGAGATAAGAAAAAGACTGGAGCGCCAGCCTTATCGTATGAACAAAAATTAAATCAAAGTTCCCTACTAAATGCTCTCACGAATATTCAAGAGCATGACAAATGCGGTTAGGAGTAATAGCAATAGAATAAAGCTGACCGCTAGGGTCCCAAAACTTGTAGCAATCGTTACGAAAACGATTGTGAATAGACTTGGTAAAACAACCGTAATAGCACCAATAGAGGATTGAACCGCTCCCATTGACTCCTCAGGTATTTGTTTAAAGACGAGTTCTTGCAATCTAGGAGAGAGCAACCCTGCGATGAAGGCATCCAAGGAGCTGAAAAGCAAAATCAAACCAAAATGAACTGTGGCAAATCCTACTAGAAGGAGTAACTGGATGACGACCGAAGCGTATAGAGCTGTTTTTATAGAAATCGTATTTTTCAGATAGCCACTTACAAGACTTCCGACAATAAGTGCTAACAATTCTAGTGTTGATAACAAAGCGAGTGATTGACCAGTTTGTAAATTCAAAAACGGTTGGTTTCTTAAAAAAAGAGTCGAAATAGGAACAGTGACATTGATCACAGCTTGGCTGATAGAGACGATAAACAAAATGAAGATCACTCTATCCATATTCCAGATTAATTTCGATGATTGGAACAAATGCTGGCAAAACGATTTTATAGAAAGACCTTCTTGATAGCTAATTGTTTTTTCAACTTTCAAAAGATCATTTTTTATGAGAAGAATACCTACAAATGCTATCAGAAACGTCAGAGCGTTTAGCAAGGAAATAAACTGAATGGAAAGAATTCCTAGTAAAATCCCTCCTAGAATGTTACTGATTGTCCGAACTAAACTAACTGTTGATTGTTTAAAGCCAATGGCTTCTGTCAGATGTTCTTTCCCAATGATTCTTATAAAAATAGGAGTTAGCATGGCTCCTGAAAAGTAACTCAATGTATCCGACAAGAGATTCATTAAACAGATAAAGAATACGAGCCATAAGGAAAAGGACTGCCCTGAAAGCGAAAGTGCAACTATAGAATAAAGTACAAATTTGACAAAACTAATAACCGTATACTTTAGAACACGATGGTGTTGAAAGTCAGCCAAAACTCCCATAAAGATTTGCAGAACTTGAGGAACAGTCTCTGAAATCGTAATGAGTAAAATTGCCAAGGGGGCAAACGAAGCGTCTGCCACATAATTCAAAAAAGCAAGATAAAAAATCGTATCCCCAACCGTTGAAATCCACTGGTTGATGGTTAATTGCCTAAAATCTCTATTTTGAATAAATACTTTCATCGCAACTCCTTTTTGAGTTCAAATGGGAAGTTCTCCCCAAGGATAGACCGATATTGCTGAGCACCTAAAATTACAGCAACGGTAAAATTTGACCAATGCCATTGTAGACTATGTGCAGCCCAATAGGCCAATAAATGGACTTTGTCACTCTAAATAAGACTGCAAATATGAGACCGCCACCCATATATACGAAAAAGTCTGTCAAGACCCAACCGTGGTTACTAATGTGCAAGATTCCAAACAAAGCAGCCGAACCGAGCACATCCAGCCCCCATTTCTTTCCTTTTTCCAGAGCGGTCATCACCAACCCACGATAGATTATCTCTTCAAAAATGGGACCTGCAATCACAGGATAGAAAAAATACATCAAAAATGCCGTTGCTCCCGTAAAAGTAGGAACATCCAGTTGATAAGCAATTTCATTTTTGGTAGATGGGAAAAGATAAAATGTGACGAAATTCCAAATAACAAAAGCAAGAAGAGCTAAAAAGGAATAAAAAAGATAGGATCCCTTAAATTTTCTACTATTAATTTTCTGCCATTTCCCTGACCAAACCATAACAATAATAGCAAGCAGAACCACAAGAAAATTCAACATCATATCCGACAAATAATAGGCAAAGTCAGATAGACCAGCAGCAAGGTCGCTATGTAAAAGCAAACGAATGAAGAACTGGTCAGCAACGACAAGTAGAATAGCTATAAACAAGTAGTAGCGTGAGATTATCTTTTTCATTTTATTTTCTCCTATACTATGAAATAAAGACAGTATAACACGAAAAATGCCCTATTTTAGTAAATCGCATATTTGACATTTTTTCTCATAGAAATCTCTCATTTGCGATAGTGGATTAATCGATAAGCTCTTTATATTGCTGTAAGCGTAGTTCAAAAAGAGCTGTTAATTGAGGATTCTCTAATATTTGTAGAGATTGGATAAAGTCTTCAATCTCTTTTTGATTGCTTCCTTTGGTTTGAAGGAAAATGCTCATCTTCTTTAAAAACTGCCACAATAATTTCTCAAAAACATCGTATGGACGGAGCATACTCTCCAGCTCGGCTTCAAAGATTGGGATATAAGAAAAAAGTTTGCGCTCCATGAGCTCTGAGATGATATTTAACAGCCCTTGTTTCATATACAATCGATTGTGTACTAACTCTTTAAATTCCTTTGATTTTTCAAGTAAAGAGGTTGATAAAAAGATTAGATCTTGGTTGCTCAAGAAGGGCATGGTATTGCAAAAAATATAGAGTTCAAACCAGGTCCAAGACTCGATAGCATAGAGATAAGTAGTTAAAAACTCGCTATCTTCCTCTTCTAGCAGATAGTTTTTATCCAAGGAATGAATGGCATCTTTAATCACAATAGCGTTCAAACGACGATAGGTCTGCGCCATCTGTTCTTGCTCGACCTCCTCTAATAATTGCTCTAAGCCTGCTATATCTTGATGGGCAAAACGATCCACAACCTTTCGACCAATTCGCATATGTGGTGATTCTTGATAGTTGTTAAGCTTGTGTCCAAACTCATCAAAGGTCACATTTATCGCTTGGATAGCTAGAATCAGCTTATCTGCAGACAGCATAGACTGTCCCAGTTCAAACTTGGATAATTGGGATGCTGTCAGGCCCTCACAAGCCACATCTAACTGCTTGAGTTTTCTTGCCAGGCGCAATTCCTTGTAAAATTCTCCCAATTCCATTCTCTCAATCATCTGACCACCTCCTAATTTTTACATATTATATCATCATTCTTACAGCTTTGTCAAAATATTCTGACATTTCTTGTGGTTAAAAAGCCAGCCTCAAGCTGACTCTTTATTCTATGGTATCAAAGGCGAGGCTTGGTTTGGCGTTGAGGTCCAAGCCTGCAAAATTTTCTTTGTTCCACTCGCTGACGCTGGCATAAGCAATCATACCTGCATTGTCTCCACAAAGGCGCAGAGGCGGGATGATGACCTTGACATCTGTGATTTCGTCTGCCAATCGTTCTCTGAGACCTTTATTGGCTGCCACGCCACCGGCTACGACTAGGGTTTTAACAGGATATTTTTCTATGGCTTTCTTGGTTTTGGCCATAAGAATATCCATGACTGCTGCTTGGAAGGACGCTGACAGGTCTTCCTTGGACAAGCTTTCTCCCTTTTGCTCGGCATTGTGGTGAAGATTGATAAAGGCAGACTTCAAACCTGAGAATGAAAACTCTAGATTGTCCTCCTTAATCATAGCACGAGGGAAATCATAAAGATCCTGCCCCTGATGAGCTAGCTCATCAATTTCGCGACCTGCTGGATAGGTCAATCCCATGACGCGACCGACCTTATCATAGGCCTCACCAACCGCATCATCCCGCGTTTCTCCAACAATCTTATAATCCCCAGCCTCAGAAACATAGACCAACTCCGTGTGCCCACCGCTGACCAAGAGGGCTAGCAAGGGAAACTCCAAAGGCTCTACGCTCTGAGCTGCCATGAGGTGGCCCGCCATATGGTTCACAGGGATAAGCGGAAGTCCATGAGCCCAAGCAAAGGCCTTGGCAGCTGATAAACCAACTAGCAGTGCTCCAACCAAGCCTGGTCCGTAGGTAACCGCCACAGCTGTTACATCCTCTTCGGTAATCCCTGCTTCTGCTAGCGCCTCCTCGATGCAGGCTGTGATAACTTCGACATGGTGGCGACTAGCCACTTCTGGCACTACACCTCCAAAACGTTTGTGACTCTCAATTTGACTCGCAATGACATTGGACAAGAGCTCATCGTCGTTTTTCAGTACGGCGACACTGGTCTCATCACAGGATGTCTCAAATGCTAAAATATATCTATCCTTCATCTATTTCTCTCTTCATGATGATGGCGTCCTCGACTGGGTCATGGTAGTAGGCCTTTCGCTCAGCGATGACCGCCATCTTTTCTTTCTTGTAAAATGCTTGCGCTCGTTGGTTTGACTTTCTGACTTCGAGGAAAATCTCCTTATCTGTCGGCAATGTTGCAAACAAGGCTGACGCGATTCCCTGACCCTGATAGGCTCCTTTGACAGCGATTTGCAGGACTTCTGCCTCAAAGAGATTCTCCTGCACGGCTAGAAAGCCAATCACTTCTGTCCCATCATAAGCTAGAGCATACCAGGTCTGGTCTTGGGACAGGTCTGCTTGGATTTGTTCCAGCGTCCAAGGACTGAATGGGTAAACAGCTGCCATGACAGCATAGATAGATTGAGCCAGGCCAGGCTGTCTTTGGATTCTTTTGATTTCTATCATAGGCGTTTAATGTAGGACTCGCCAGACTCGGTATGGTTCTTGAGCCAGTTTTCCTCGGCTTCAACACGCTTGAGGTAATTTGGCACAAAGTCGTGCAAGGAGTCTGCTTCCTTGTCCCATGCCCAAAGAGCAAGATTAGCTGCATTTGGCAAGGTTTCCTGATAGTTAGCCTGTGGTAAACGCTCTTGGATCTGCTCCACAAAGGCTCCAACTTCTCCAACAAAGGTCACCTGTTCAGCATCCGTGACTTTTTCAAGCACTTCCGCAAAGGACAGGTGTGCTTCTGGTATGACAGGTTTGGCATTTTCATAAAACCCTGCATAAACATTGTTGCGACGTGCATCCATCAGGGGAACAAATAAGCCTTCTTGTTGGCGTGGTACCAGAGCCAAGAGGCTAGACATGCCAACTAACTCAATGTTCAGGGTGTGAGACAAGGTCTTGGCAGTTGCTACCGCAATTCGCAAACCTGTGTAGCTACCTGGTCCTTCAGCCACCACGATTCGATCCAAATCCTTGGGTGTCCAATCCAGACTTGCCATCAAAAAATCAATGGCAGGCATGAGGGTAATACTGTGGTTTTTCTTGATATTAATCATAGTCTCGGCAAGAACCTGCTTGTCCTCTAAAATGGCTAGAGAAAGAGCCTTGCTAGACGTATCAAAAGCTAATACTTTCATAACACATTCCTATCTTTTTGTCTGTTTACTATTATACTACAAAAGCCAGCGCATGGGAATTTTCTTTGTTTCCAAACAAAAAGGCCTACCACTTAGACAAGCAACTCTACACAAAAAATTCAAAAAAGTTGTAGCTTTTTTGAATAGAAAAGTGAACAAGGAAATTGAAAGGTTCTTCGTAAAAAATTTGGATCATGCATTTATGTTTCAACTCGATTTTCGACGTTAGAAATCATCGTCATAACAATAAAGATAGCACCTAAAAATAGAAAAATCCATCCCATCTATCAAGACGAGGTGGACTTTCTGTATATTTAGATGAATAATTGACTTTAAGCATTTAAACCAAAGTAGAAAACGAGCCAGACAACATAGGTGACAAGGAGGAGAAAAATTGAATAAAGCGTCACAAAAGCGAGCTTCCAAAGGAATTTTGTTTTGCGGTGTTCCAGATGCACAAACAGGGCATTCCCACCATAGACACAAGCTACAAAGACTACAAACATCAAGAGGCGAACCCCTACTGCAAATTCAAACAAACTAAACATTCTTAATCCTCCTTTTGGTATTCCTATTTTTATATAAACTGTTGACAATGTTGGTATGTCAATGTTAAGATAAAACCAAACACTGGTAGGAAAATCAGGTTGAGTTGTTGACTCTTCGGGTTGCAGTGCTATCCCTGAAACTTTGGTTTCTAAAGAACTGAAATTGCGATTGAACAATTCGCCCCCAGTGTTAGATGGCTCTTGACTTCGGTCAGGGGCTTTTCTTTACCTTTTAGTAAGCAATCCACTCCATCTTGCTATTTCTACATCATTTTACTTATAGATTGACTTCTTAGCCTCATAGATGATAAAATAGGGTAAAGGTTGAGATTTGGTCTGACTTGGTGACAAGTCTTTCAAAGGTTGTGATTCAATCACTTCAGGTAATGGTGCTGCCCCTTGAGCTTGCTCAGAAAAATCCCTTAATTTTGTCTCAGCCTTTTTGGTTGCTCTTGAGATTTCTCAAGAGCTTTTTCTTTTTTCAAAGATATCATTCTGTCCCAACCATCTACTCCAACGATTGATTAATGAAACTAGAACTATATTCTTTCTTAAATCTACTATCTCTTTAGATTCCCCTTTAATTATAACACCTAAGCGCTCTCCGACCAAATTCTACCTGTCTTTTTTCTCCTTCTTCCCCTCCCGACTTTCTCCATTTCCGTCTTTTACTAATTTTTCATTTTGTGGTATAATTGAAATAATTGTAACGAATCAAGGTCAATCTAGACACAAAATGGAATGAAATCAAGCAAATCTATGCTAAAAGTTTGGAATAAGCTGACCTGTAAATAGAAAGGAACTATATGATTTACAAAGTTTTTTATCAAGAAACAAAAGAACGTAGCCCACGCCGTGAAACTACACGCGCACTTTATCTAGACATCGATGCCAGCTCAGAACTTGAGGGTCGTATCGCTGCTCGCCAACTTGTCGAAGAAAATCGCCCAGAGTACAACATCGAGTATATCGAACTCTTGTCTGACAAATTGCTAGATTACGAAAAAGAAACTGGCGCCTTCGAAATTACGGAGTTCTAATATGGCCTACACTCTTAAACCTGAAGAAGTCGGCGTTTTTGCCATCGGTGGTCTGGGAGAAATCGGGAAAAACACTTACGGGATTGAATACCAAGACGAGATTATCATCGTCGATGCTGGGATTAAATTCCCAGAAGATGACTTGCTGGGTATCGACTACGTCATTCCTGATTACTCTTATATCGTAGACAATATCGACCGCGTCAAGGCTGTTTTGATTACCCACGGACACGAGGACCACATAGGTGGGATTCCATTCCTGCTCAAGCAAGCAAATGTCCCTATCTATGCTGGACCACTTGCCTTGGCTTTGATCCGTGGGAAACTCGAAGAACACGGCCTCCTACGCAACGCCAAACTTTACGAAATCAACCACAACACTGAGTTGACCTTTAAAAATCTCAAGGCAACTTTCTTTAGAACGACTCACTCTATTCCAGAGCCTTTGGGGATTGTTATTCATACACCTCAAGGTAAAATTGTCTGTACGGGTGACTTCAAGTTTGACTTAACACCAGTTGGTGAACCAGCAGATTTGCACCGTATGGCTGCGCTTGGTGAAGAAGGTGTACTCTGTCTCCTGTCTGACTCGACAAATGCAGAAATTCCAACCTTTACCAACTCTGAAAAAGTCGTTGGCCAGTCCATCATGAAGATTATCCAAGGCATTGAAGGACGTATCATCTTTGCATCCTTTGCCTCAAATATCTTCCGTCTCCAGCAAGCAACTGAAGCCGCTGTTAAGACTGGACGCAAGATTGCGGTCTTTGGTCGTTCTATGGAAAAGGCCATTGTCAACGGAATCGAGCTTGGCTACATCAAAGCTCCTAAGGGAACCTTTATCGAGCCAAATGAAATCAAAGATTACCCTGCAGGCGAGGTTCTGATCCTCTGTACAGGTAGTCAGGGCGAGCCGATGGCAGCCCTCTCTCGTATCGCCAACGGAACCCACCGTCAGGTACAACTCCAACCCGGTGATACGGTTATCTTCTCTTCTAGCCCAATCCCTGGAAACACTACTAGCGTCAACAAGTTGATTAACATCATTTCTGAAGCTGGTGTCGAAGTTATCCACGGTAAAGTGAACAATATCCATACATCTGGACACGGTGGTCAGCAAGAGCAAAAACTTATGCTCCGCTTGATTAAGCCAAAATACTTCATGCCTGTCCACGGTGAATACCGCATGCAAAAAGTCCATGCTGGACTAGCGGTAGATACTGGTGTCGAGAAGGACAATATCTTTATCATGAGCAATGGTGATGTCCTTGCCCTTACTGCTGACTCAGCTCGTATCGCAGGTCATTTCAATGCTCAAGACATCTATGTCGATGGAAATCGTATCGGTGAAATCGGTGCTGCTGTCCTCAAAGACCGTCGTGATCTATCTGAAGACGGTGTCGTTCTAGCAGTCGCAACTGTTGACTTCAAATCACAGATGATTCTGTCTGGTCCAGATATCCTCAGCCGAGGCTTTGTCTACATGAGAGAGTCTGGTGACTTGATTCGCCAAAGCCAACGCATCCTCTTCAATGCAATTCGTATCGCACTGAAAAATAAGGACGCCAGCGTGCAATCTGTCAATGGTGCCATTGTTAACGCCATTCGACCATTCCTCTATGAAAATACAGAACGTGAACCGATCATCATCCCGATGATCCTCACACCAGATGAAGAATAAATTATAAAACAGCCCCGTCTTCGGAGCTGTTTTTTCTATGCTTTCTTTTCTTGATTTTTAGAAATACTACGATTTTTACCTTCCAAATATACCATCAAAATAGAAATATCTGCTGGGTTTACTCCCGAAATACGGCTGGCTTGACCGATGGTTTCTGGATTGATCAGTTTAAACTTCTGACGGGCTTCTGTCGCGATAGAATCAATATCATCCCAATCAATATTAGCTGGAATACGTTTTTCTTCCATGCGTTTCATCTTGGCAACCTGGTCCATGGCTTTGGAAATATAGCCTTCGTACTTGATTTCTGTTTCAATCAATTCGATAATCTTGTCATCTAAGTCCTCAGCAGCTGGCCCGATGAAGGCCACCACATCTTGGTAAGAAACTTCTGGACGGCGAAGGAATTCCTTGGCTGTCACTGCATCGGTCAACGGCTTGAAGCCCATCGCCTCAACCTTGGCATTGGTTTCCTTGACTGGCTTGAGTTTGATACTGTCGAGGCGTTTCATCTCATTGTCAAATTGATTTTTCTTGATTTCAAAGCGAGCCCAACGTTCATTATCCACAAGTCCAATCTCGCGTCCCATCTCTGTCAAACGCATATCGGCATTGTCATGACGGAGGATGAGACGGTATTCAGCACGACTGGTCAAGAGACGGTAGGGTTCAATGGTTCCCTTGGTCACTAAGTCATCAATCATAACCCCAATATAACCGTCACTACGCTTCAAAATCAACTCAGGCTTGCCTTGGATTTTCAGAGCTGCATTGATCCCAGCGATAATCCCTTGACCAGCAGCTTCTTCGTAACCTGACGTTCCATTTGTCTGACCAGCAGTGAAAAGTCCGGAGATTTTCTTGGTTTCCAGAGTCGCACGCAACTGGTGTGGCAAGACCATATCGTACTCGATGGCATAACCTGTTCGCATCATCTCTGCATTTTCCAAACCTTTGATAGAATGAACCAGCTCACGCTGGACATCCTCAGGCAGACTGGTTGAAAGTCCTTGAACATAGACTTCCTCAGTATTGCGCCCTTCTGGCTCAAGGAAGAGTTGGTGACGTTCCTTGTCTGCAAAGCGCACAATCTTGTCTTCAATCGACGGACAGTAACGAGGACCCACTCCCTTGACCACACCTGTAAACATAGGCGCACGGTGGAGGTTGTTTTGGATAATCTCATGACTGGTACCATTGGTGTAGGTCAACCAGCATGGCACTTGATCCTTAACATAATCCTCATCACGTGAAGTGTAGGAGAAGTGATTTGGCGCTTCGTCTCCTGGCTGAATTTCGGTCACATCATAATTGATAGAAGAAGCCTTGACACGTGGAGGTGTCCCTGTCTTGAAACGACCAATTTCGAGGCCCAGTTCCTTGAGATTATCAGCAAGGTTAATAGAAGCCAAGCTGTGGTTAGGACCTGATGAGTACTTGAGGTCTCCAATGATAATTTCCCCACGGAGGGCTGTTCCTGTCGTCACGATAACGGCCTTTGCAGCATACTCTTGATGGGTCGCTGTACGTACACCGACAACCTTTCCATCTTCGACCAAAATCTCATCAATCATGGTTTGACGAAGAGTCAGATTTTCTTGATTTTCAACTGTCTTGCGCATTTCCTTAGAGTAAAGCTCCTTGTCAGCCTGCGCACGAAGGGCACGAACAGCTGGCCCCTTCCCTGTGTTGAGCATCTTCATCTGGATGTAAGTCTTGTCAATGGTTTTGGCCATTTCACCACCAAGTGCATCAACTTCACGCACGACAATTCCCTTGGCAGAACCACCGATAGAGGGATTGCAAGGCATGAAAGCCAGCATTTCAATGTTGATGGTAGCAAGCAAGACCTTACATCCCATACGGCTAGCTGCTAGGGATGCTTCTACCCCAGCGTGTCCCGCACCGATTACAATAATATCGTATTCTTCAGTAAAATTATATGTCATGTTTCTCTCCTATTCCTCAAGATGAATGTGTCTTAGTTGGCCGTCCCAATCTGGCAGGGCTGTTTTCAAAAAGGCTGGAACTAGATTGATACCCTTAAGCTGATCCAAATCAATCCACTCACAAGGCTGCCTTTTCTCATCTTCCTGCATGGTCAATGGGGCATCCTCAAGCAAGTCCACCAGATAATGAAACTCGATGTTGTGCCAATAGACACCATCTTCTTCAAAACGATTTTCAACAACAAAAGCTAGTTGCCCAGCTTGAGCTTCGACAGCCAGTTCTTCCCTCACTTCACGGACTACCGCTTCTTCCGTGCTTTCATTGACTTGAATCGCACCGCCGATAGTGTAATGCTTGCCCTTATCTTTGGTAACTAAGAGCTTGCCATTTTGGAGAATCAAGGCTGTCGCCCGAACGCCAAAAACTGTATTTTCCACTTTTGTCCGAAAATCTTGTTGAATCATTCTTGTCCTTTCCTTTAAACGACACAAAAACAGTCAAAACTCCAAAGAAGTGCAGGACAAAAAAGCCTGCAACATCCATGAGCTTTGACCATCATTTCTATTGCTTTTATTATTGTAGCAAATTGAGAAAATTTGTCAATCTAAATGTACTGACAAACTTGTCCATCGAGGTAAGCATTGTCAATCAAACCACCACCTAGACACTCTTCCCCGTCGTAAAAGACAACTGCCTGACCTGGTGTGATGGCGCGTTGCGGTTCTGCAAAGATAACCTCTGCCTTGTCTCCTTTGACATGGACGGTCACCTTAGAATCAGGCTGACGGTAGCGGAATTTAGCCGTACATTCGAGCGTAAACTCCTCTGGCATGTCACGAGTAAAGTGAACTTGACTAGCCTCAAGGCTGGTTGACATGAGCGAATCATGGTAGAATCCTTGTCCTACATAGAGAATATTCTTGCTCAGGTCTTTTCCGACAACGAACCAAGGTGCATTGTCACCACCGTGTTGCCCACCGATACCGAGACCGCCACGCTGACCAATCGTATAGTACATAAGTCCTGCATGCTCACCCATATCGCGACCATCCACAGTCATCATGCGACCAGGCTGAGCTGGCAGGTAGTTGCTGAGAAAGTTTTTAAAGTTCTTTTCTCCGATAAAGCAAATTCCTGTCGAGTCTTTCTTCTTAGCAGTCGCAAGGCCTGCTTCTTCTGCTAGTCTGCGAACTTCAGGCTTTTCCAAATGTCCCAATGGGAACATGGTTTTTTGGAGTTGTTCTTGCGAAAGTTGACTGAGGAAATAGGTTTGGTCCTTGCCATTGTCCACGCCACGAAGCATGTGAACAATGCCATCCTCATCACGCGCTACTCGAGCATAGTGCCCAGTCGCTACATAGTCTGCCCCCAAGGTCATGGCATAGTCCAAAAAGGCCTTGAACTTGATTTCCTTGTTGCACATAACATCTGGATTTGGCGTGCGTCCTGCACGGTATTCCGCTAGGAAATACTCGAAAACGCGGTCCCAGTACTCTTTTTCAAAATTGACAGAGTAGTAGGGAATGCCGATCTGGTCTGCCACCGCAGCCACATCCTTGTAATCTTCGGTCGCCGTACAGACGCCGTTTTCATCTGTGTCGTCCCAGTTCTTCATGAAGATGCCGATCACATCGTAACCCTGCTCCTTGAGCAAGAGAGCCGTCACCGACGAATCAACACCACCACTCATCCCCACGACAACACGTGTTTTAGAGTTATCACTCATGGTAAGTCTCCCATCTATTCGTTTATTCATACCCTTCAAAATTCTATTCATTATGACTTTCAATAGAATTTCTTTGAGTATAGTCTTTTCGTTTGCTTTTAGGACTAGGCAACGAGTCGCAGGCATAACTTGAGTTAGGCAAGACGAGTTAACGACGTAATAAAAGATAAACGAAATGACTAATTCACGATTGAAGGTCGTGTGTGCTTCAACGATTGAAGGTCGCTTGAGCAGTATTCATTATAACATGCTTGGTTGGAGAAGACAAGAAAGAGGCTGATAAATCATCTCAACCTCTCTTCCTTCTTCGCAAACGAATCAATTTTCCCCTTTAAGTTCTTTCTTCGCTTGTTCTATCTGGTATTTCACTTGCTCAAAGCCGGTTCCTCCTAAGAAATTCCGTCTCTGAACAGCGGTTTCTGGGTGCAAGTAGATATAAACGTCCTCTTCAATCAAGGGATGGTAGGCTTGCAACTCCTCCAAATCCCAATCTTGGATATTTTTACCATGCTTGATAGAGTCTAGAACCAATTTCCCTACTATTTCATGCGCTTCTCTAAAAGGGAGGCCTTTTTCAGCCAAATAATCTGCCAGTTCGGTCGCATTCGAAAAATCATTCTCTGTGGTTTGCTGCATTTTGGCCTTATTAACCTGCATGCTTGATAGCATACCTGCCAACACATCCAGAGAATTCAAAATCGTTTCTACTGTATCAAACATGCTTTCCTTGTCCTCTTGCAAATCCTTATTGTAAGCCAGAGGCAAAGACTTCATGACGGTCAATAGTCCAAGTAAGTGCCCGTAAACCCGTCCTGTCTTCCCTCGAATCAATTCGGCCATATCAGGATTTTTCTTCTGGGGCATGATAGACGAACCCGTTGAAAAGCTATCAGACAAGCTAATGTACTGATACTCAAAACTACACCAATTGATGATTTCTTCACAAAAACGACTCATATGCATCATCAAAATGCTGGCGTTTGACAGAAATTCCAAGATAAAATCACGGTCACTCACTGCGTCCAAGGAATTGGTATAGGGTTGTTGGAAGCCCAATAAATCACTCGATAATTGACGATTGATTGGAAAAGTTGTCCCCGCCAAAGCAGCCGCACCCAAGGGAGATAGGTCCGTATGTTTCAAGTTAAATGCAAAGCGCTCGCTATCCCTTTGAAACATATTGTAATAAGCCATGAGATGATGGGCAAAACTAATCGGTTGGGCGTGCTGTAAATGAGTATAGCCTGGCATGATGGTTTCCACATGTTTTTCAGCCAAATCCAGCAAAACACTGTTCAGATTCGCCAACTTATCCAAGACATGCCCAAGCTGCTCCTTTAGATATAAGTGCATATCCGTTGCGACTTGGTCATTCCGAGAACGAGCCGTATGTAGTTTCCCAGCCAGAGGACCGATTTTCTCTGTCAGCAACACTTCCATATTCATATGAATATCTTCATTTGCAATATCAAAATGAAGCTCTCCTGCCTCTAAATCTCGCAACAAAGCTTTCAGACCATCTTGGATCTGCTCTGCCTCTTCCAAGCTCAAAATGCCAGTCTGTCCTAGCATTTGAACATGAGCTAGGGAACCCATCAAATCAAATTTTGCCAGCTGGTGGTCAAAGGAAATACTCGCACCGAACTGTTCTACCCAATCTTCCACAGTACCTTCAAATCGACCACCCCATAATTTTGTATTTTTCGACATATCCTGTCGTCCCTTTCTATCGCGTCACTACTCAACATTTTTCTGAACTTCTGAATAAACCTTAGTCGGAAGCCCCCAAAGCTTGATAAATCCCACAGCCGCATCTTGGTCAAAGCTATCCGCACTAGTATAAGTCGCCAAATTTTCATCGTAAAGAGAATTTGGAGATTTCCGAGCCACTACCTGGGCGTTCCCCTTATAGAGTTTAACTTTTGCAGTTCCATTGACAACTTTCTGTGTCTCCTTGATATAGGCAATCAAAGCCTGAGTTGCTGGGATAAACCACAAGGCATTATAGATGAGATTGGACAACTCATTTTCGATAATGGGTTTGAAATGAGCCACCTCTCTCACAAGAGTCAAGTCCTCAATCTCCTTATGAGCTGCCAATAAAGTTACAGCACCTGGGCACTCATAAATCTCTCTTGACTTAATACCAACTAAACGATTTTCCACATGGTCAATACGACCGACACCATGTTTGCCCGCAATTTCATTGAGCTTTTGAATCAAAGCAGCCACTTTCATCTTCTCACCATTGAGGGAGATGGGCACCCCGCAGCTAAACTCAATGTCAATAAATTCAGGACTGTCTGGCGCCTCTTCTGGCGAAGATGTGATTCCAAATGCTTCTTCTGGTGCTTGGTTCCAAGGGTTTTCCAAAACACCACATTCATTTGCACGTCCCCAAAGATTTTGATCGACAGAGTAAGGATTGTCAAGGTCAGCAGGAACTGGGACGCCATTTTCTTTGGCATATTGGATTTCTTCTTCACGAGACCATTTCCACTCACGAACAGGCGCAACTACTTTTAAATTGGGATCCAAAGCTGCAATAGAGACTTCAAACCGAACTTGATCGTTTCCCTTGCCTGTACAACCATGGGCAATTGTGGTTGCCCCCGTCTGATGAGCTATTTCAACGAGTTTTTTTGAAATAAGAGGGCGACTCAGAGCAGATACCAAGGGATACTTCTGTTCGTAGTAAGCATGAGCCTGAAGGGCCACTAATACATAGTCATTAGCAAATTCTTCCTTAACATCAATGACATAAGACTCAACAGCTCCAACCTTGAGAGCTTTATCGTGGATGAACTCCAAATCTTTTCCTTCACCCACATCCATACAAACAGCGATCACATCATAGTCTTTTTTTAACCATGTAATAGCAACTGATGTATCCAATCCACCTGAATAGGCTAAAATAACTTTTTCCTTACTCATTACTCTTCCTTCTTTCTATTTTTCGATAGAGGCTTTAAAAGCATCGTCAATCAATTTGTCCAACTCCCCAGAATCCTTCAACTTCTGGATGGTTTTGTCAACCGCCTCTTTTAATTCTTTACTGTCTTTTTTCATCGCAACAGCGTAGGAATCTTCTTTGTCATTGTCAAAATCAAACTCAGCGATGGCTAGGTCTGGATTATTCTCTACAAATCCTTTCGCCACTGGTTCTTCAAAGATAACCGCATCTAGTTGCCCTGATTTCAAATCTGTTATCAAATTTCCATTTTTAGGAAGTGAAACAAGAGAAGAATCCTGCAAGGTTTCTTTAGCCAGAGTTTCCTGGATAGAACCTTTCTGCGCTCCAACCTTTTTCTGAGCCAAATCCTTCACAGATTGGTAATTCGTTAATTCAGATTTTCTTACGATAACCTTATTTTTTGAAGTGTAGTAGGGAATCGAAAAATCGTAAACTTGACTTCTCTCTTCCGTTTTAGAAACACCTGATATGGCAAGATCGGCCTTACCTGAATCAAGACTAGCTAGTACATTGTCAAAACTCATTGGAGAGAACTCCACTTCTACACCTAGTTCCTTTGCGATGGCTTTGGCTAGCTCAACATCTGAACCTACAATCTGATTTTTTCCATCGACCAATTTCTGGTATTCAAATGGAGCAAACTCTGGATTTAGGGCCACCACCAATTTTCCTTTAGCTTTAATGGCTTCAACACCTTGGGACTGACTGTTACTACAAGCAAACAATAAGGGAAACATAAGCAAACTAAACATCGCCATCAGCACCTTCTTTACTTTATTCATAGAAAACCTCCTCTTATTTTTATACTTTATTATTGTATAAATAATACTATTCTCTTTCTCGTTTGTCAAGAAAAAACTGTATTTTATTTCATTTAAATCAAGAAAAAGCTTATTATATGATATATTTTTACATATAATAAGCTTATTTATACTATTTGAGTTTTAAAACAATTTGAAGAATTTAGTCGAAATTATACAAACAGAGCATTACTGAGAAGAGCGTTATACTTTTTGTTCTAGAGAAACAAAAAAAGAGCCCTAAAGGACTCTTGTATTCTTAATACCAACCGTTGTTAAGCCAGAAGTTCTTGGCAGCTGTCCATGAACCGTAACGTCCTGCAACGTAGGCATCTGCTACACGTTCTTGGTTTTCAGCTGAGTAGTCACCGTTCAAGTATGAATCTGTCAATTGGTAACGTCCGATGTATTGGCCGTTTGTAGCTGTGTAGCTACCACCTGATTCTTTTTGAGCGATCCATTCTTTAGCTTCTGCTTCAGAACCACTTACAGTAGATGTTGCGACAGTGTTGCTTTCTGCTGCTGGTGCTTCATAAGTTGTAGTTGCAGCTGGAGCTTCTTCAACTGTTTCTGTAGCTACTGGAGCTGTTTCTTCCGTTGTTGCTGCTGGAGCTGCAGTAGAAGCTGTCCCTTCGATGACCAAAACTTGGTCAACATAGATAAGGTGGATATCTTTGATGTTGTTTTTTGCTGCCAATTTTTCAGCAGTTGTGTTGTACTTCTCAGCGATTTCTGAAAGAGTATCACCTGATTTAACAGTGTAAGTTACAGTTTCTTGCGCAGAGGCAAGAGCCGGGGCAAAGAAAGCAAGCAAAGCTGCTACTCCTGCGATAGTTGTTTTGATTTTTTTAGTTGTTAATGACATATCTAAAAATTCTCCTTCCATTGAATATATCTATGATACCTTTTAAATGTTACCGTTGTTTAACGGTTATATGTAGAAATATTACAAAAATGTTTTATATTTACCGTTTTAAGGAGGCTTTTGTCACAAAAGACCTTATTTTATACCATCTTTAATCATTTTGAGCTTTTGATAAGGGAAACAAGCGCAGAGGTCCATTCTTTGATATAATAGTTATAAGAATCTTTATAAGGGGAAACAGATGCAATCACTTCGTTTTCAATCTGTCTTTGATATTATCGGACCAGTCATGATTGGCCCATCAAGTAGCCACACAGCTGGAGCTGTTCGTATTGGAAAAATCGTCTCCTCCATCTTTGACGATACGCCGACAGAAGTCGAATTCCAATTATTTAATTCATTTGCCAAGACCTACCGTGGTCATGGAACGGATCTTGCTCTCGTCGCTGGTATTTTAGGTATGGATACGGACAATCCCGACATTCCAAATAGCCTTGAGATTGCCCATAAACGCGGTATCAAGATTGTCTGGACCATTCAGAAAGACAGCAACGCTCCTCACCCTAACACCACTAAAATTACTGTGAAAAATGAACACAAGTCCATCAGTGTGACAGGAATTTCCATCGGTGGGGGAAATATCCAAGTTACGGAACTTAACGGCTTTGCTGTCTCTCTCAACATGAACACACCAACCATTATCATCGTGCATCAGGATGTTCCAGGTATGATTGCCCATGTTACTGAAGCCCTCTCTCGTTTCGATATCAACATCGCGCAGATGAATGTGACTCGAGAAAAAGCTGGAGAAAAAGCCATCATGATTATCGAAGTCGATAGTCGAAGTTGCGAAGAGGCGATTAAAGAAATCCGAAAAATCCCTCATCTCCACAATGTCAATTTCTTTAAGTAGGAGGAAACATGTTTTATTCTATCAAAGAATTGGTCGAGCAGGCGGATCTAGACTTCCAAGGAAATGTCGCAGAACTCATGATTGCGACCGAATATCAATTAACCGGTCGAGAACGCCCAGAAGTTCTCCTCCTCATGGAACGCAATCTAGAAGTCATGAAAGCCTCTGTCGAGCTCGGTCTCAGTGAAAACAAATCTCGTAGTGGCCTAACGGGTGGAGACGCGGCCAAACTAGACCGCCATCTCAAAAGTGGCAAGGCCTTGTCGGACTTTACTATCCTATCAGCAGCCCGTAATGCCATCGCGGTCAATGAACACAATGCGAAAATGGGTTTGGTCTGTGCTACTCCAACCGCAGGAAGTGCTGGCTGTCTGCCAGCCGTTCTCACTGCTGCTATCCAAAAATTAGACCTTAGCCACGAAGAACAGCTAGATTTCCTCTTTGCTGCTGGTGCCTTTGGATTAGTTATCGCAAACAATGCCTCTATCTCAGGTGCTGAAGGTGGCTGTCAGGCCGAAGTTGGCTCTGCCTCTGCCATGAGTGCCGCAGCCTTGACCTTGGCTGCAGGTGGAAGCCCCTATCAGGCTAGCCAAGCCATTGCCTTTGTCATTAAAAATATGCTAGGTCTCATCTGCGATCCCGTCGCTGGTTTGGTTGAAGTTCCCTGTGTCAAACGCAATGCCATGGGGGCTAGCTTTGCCTTTATCGCGGCTGATATGGCCTTGGCAGGTATCGAGTCTAAAATTCCTGTTGACGAAGTCATCGATGCCATGTACCAAGTCGGATCGAGCCTTCCAACTGCCTTTCGTGAAACGGCTGAGGGTGGACTCGCTGCCACTCCTACTGGTCGTCGCCTACAAAAAGAAATCTTCGGAGAATAAGCTTATCTATTAGGAGAAACTATGCCCTCTATCTCAGCAATCTTTTTTGATCTAGACGGAACTCTAGTTGACAGTTCCCTCGGGATCCACAATGCCTTTACCTATACCTTTGAACAACTAGGAGTTCCGAGTCCTGATGCCAAAACCATTCGTGGTTTTATGGGACCGCCCCTTGAAAGTAGTTTTGCAACTTGTCTTCCCAAGGAACAAATCTCGGAAGCCGTTCAAATCTATCGTTCTTACTACAAGAGAAAAGGCATCCACGAAGCCCAACTCTTCCCCCGAATAACGGAATTACTCCAAGAACTTTCACAAAACTACCCTCTCTACATCACTACAACAAAGAATACTCCTACTGCTCATGATATGACTAAAAATCTGGGAATCCATCATTTCTTTGATGGCATTTACGGCTCTAGTCCTGAAACGCCTCACAAGGCTGATGTCATCCGTTACGCCTTACAGACGCATCGACTCCCTGCAGACCAAGTCCTCATCATCGGGGACACCAAGTTTGATATGATTGGAGCCCAAGAAACTAGCATTAAAAAGTTCGCTGTTACTTGGGGATTTGGAGAAGAGGCTGATTTACTAAGCTATCAACCTGACTGGATTGCCCGTACCATTGATGATATCATTAAGCAACTATAAATAATACAACGATTTGAAATTACAGAGTAAAAAGGCCAAGGTCCTGTACAAACAGAATCTTGGCCTTTTATTTATAATTAGTTGGGCGATCTTACTCAACGTGGGTTGTCTCATTTGCAAAGGAAATAATCGCTTCTTTGAGCTCATCTCCACTGAGTGAACGGAATTCTTCAATCTTTTGATCGATGGCTTCTAGAGGCATGACGTTAACCTTACCAACGAAAATCTTATCCATGACTTGGTTATCAACCAATTCGGTCGAAACCAAGAGTTCTTCATAGAGTTTTTCGCCTGGGCGAATACCGACTTCAACGATTGGAATTTCACTTTCCGTGTGCCCGCTTAGAAGGACCATTTTCTTAGCCAAGTCGTAGATCTTAACGGGTTTGCCCATATCAAGGATAAAGACTTCTCCGTCCTTGGCATAAGCCCCAGCATGGATGACCAGACGGCTAGCCTCTGGAATAGTCATGAAGTAACGTGTCATACGGAAGTCTGTCACCGTTACAGGACCGCCTTCAGCAATCTGACGTTCAAAGACAGGAATCACACTACCACGGCTACCAAGAACATTCCCAAAACGAACTGCACAGTAGGTTGATTTACTACGTTGGTTAAAGCCAGTGACAATCAACTCTGCCACGCGCTTAGTAGCACCCATAACATTCGGTGGATTGACCGCCTTGTCAGTCGAAATCATGACCATCTTAGGTACTTTGGCCTCATCAACAGCCTTGGCAACATTGTAGGTCCCGAGGATATTGTTCTTGAAGGCTTCTTTTGGATTGCGCTCCATCATTGGAACATGTTTGTGGGCTGCAGCATGGTAGATGATAGCTGGTTTGTACTGTTCAAACACTTGTAAAAGACGATCATAATCCTGAATATCTGCAATGACAGGAACATAATCAATCCCTTGGAATGTACGAATCAACTCATGATAAATAAGGTAGATTGAATTTTCACCATGTCCAAGCAAGACGATACGCTCTGGGTTGAAGCGGCTAATCTGGCGACAAATTTCAGAACCAATCGAACCACCAGCTCCTGTCACCAAGATGGTCTTACCTGTAATTTCTGCCCCCAGACGTGATTCGTCAAGGCGAATTTCCTGACGGCCCAAAAGGTCTGTGATATCAATTTTTTGGAAACCACTACCTGATTGATGTAAACCTTGAACAACTGTCTCAACTTTAGGCATCTTGTAACATTTGACACCTAGTTTATTACACATCTGCAAGATACGTTCATACTCTGATGGATCAAGCGAAGGGATTGCTACGATAACACGCTCGATTTGGTGACGTTTGGCCAATTCAGGTAGATTGTCATAAGAGCCTAGAACTGGGATTCCACCTAGTTTTTGCCCTTTTTTCTTTTCATCATTGTCCAAAATCCCCACTATCTCAAGCTCACTGGTTGGATGTTGGTAGCTATTCATAAAGAGGGCGCCACCATCTCCCGCACCAATCAAGAAGGTACGGCGATGCTCTCCATCTCCACTACCCTTTTTACGTTTAGAATAAATCAACTGCCAGGTGATGCGAGGAAGCAAGATGAGGAAGGTACTCAACAAAATGAAGAGCACGATGAAACGGATAGAAAATAATGGAAGAAAGGCATAGCAGATTCCATAAGAAAGAACACTGCTGAGAGTCACTCCAAAAAAGATTTTCATAAAATCCGTAATCTTACTGTAGCGACTAATACTAGCATTCAGCCCCCAAAATGCAATTATGATTTGATAGAGAAGGAAGGCTAAAAGAGTGTAGATCACATAGTCCACAGGCGCAGGATTTATAAGGCCATAAAACAAGATATAAGATACGATGATGGAAACCACCATACTCAGAATATCAAATATCCCCCAAAATACTTGTTTTTGCTGTTTATTTAAAATTTCAACCAGATCAATCACGTAATCTGTTAGTTTTTTATTCATAGGAATTTACTCCCCCTTAAAAGAGTCAGATGATACTATTGTTATGATAACCCGAATCGTTCAATCTATCAGGTCTTACTTGCTCTTTCTTAAAAGTTTGACAAAGATAAACTGACGTACAAAGCCTGGACAAAGTGCAACAATTGCCTGAATGAATATACTTTTAGCATATTCCCTGTAAGAAATTTGCCCTCGCTCCAGCATCCGTTTGCGAGCTTGACGGTAGAATTTAAGGTAACGCAAGCCACCTCGACGCTCAAACATCCCTGCACCTACACGAACCTTACACAAGATTTGATCTAGGTTGCCAATCTTGGCACCTGCCGTAATCATATTGAGCCAAAGGAGATCATCCTCCATGTAAAGCCCGTCTTCGTAGTTGCCCGCTTTGAGGACCATGTCCTTTTTGAACATGACTGTCATATGGTTAAAAGCGCTTCTCATTCTCTGATAAGCCACAATGTCTGCGTGCTGAGTTGGAACACGACGATAAGACACAATCTCATCTGGATTATCAATAAACTCTGCAATCTGCCCACCTAAGAGATCGAGATTTTCTTTCTCCATTAGTTGAAGCTGTTTCTCAAAACGATCCGGAACGGCTAAATCATCCGTATCCATGCGGGCAATAATGTCATGCTGGCACTGCAAAACACCGTAACGAAGAGCCAAGCCTAAACCTTGATTTTGCTCTAAGGGGCACCGTTTCACTGGAATGTCTGACTGAGCTTCCACTTCATCTAGCACCTGATAGAGCTCAGGCGTGAGGGGGCCATCCTCAACAAGAACAAGTTCACTCGGTTTCAAGGTTTGATTTTGAACACTTTTGATAGCATCTCTCAAAAACGTCGGGTTTTCCTTTACATAGACCGACATCAAGACGCTGATTTTTTGCTTTTCAGGCACCGTTTTTCTCCAATATATAGATTTCCTTCCACTATTTTATCACAAATTTTCTCACTTTCCTATTTTTATATCAAATCAAGGAAAATTCTAGTAAAGAAATGTATCTCCTTTCACTCTATTCTCGCTTAAATCAATCGAACTTTCTTAGCTGTCATTACTTGACATTATAAGGAAAAAACCTTAAAATAAGCTGTTATTAAAATCATCCTATCGAGGTTTTTATGAAAAAACAATCACTCTTTTTTGTTCTAGGAATTGTCTTAATCGGGACTGTTTTACGATCTCCCTTCACTGCTCTTCCAACTATTTTAGGAGATATCGCTCAGGGATTAGGAGTGGAGGTTAGCTCTCTTGGAATTTTAACCAGTCTCCCTCTCTTGATGTTTGCTCTTTTCTCTGCTTTTGCAAGCCGCTTGGCACAAAAGATCGGGTTAGAACATCTCTTTACTTACTGTCTTCTCCTCTTAACTGTTGGCTCTGCCATTCGTATCTTCAATCTTCCCCTTCTCTATCTAGGAACTCTGATCATCGGAGCAAGTATCGCCATTTTCAATGTACTCCTCCCAAGTATAATCCAGGCAAATCAGCCTCAAAAGATCAGTCTCCTAACAACGCTCTATGTCACCGCCATGGGGGTTTCAACTGCCATCGCTTCTTATCTTTCGGTCCCTATCGCCCAAGCTAGTTCTTGGAAGGGCCTCATCCTCGTTCTTAGTTTTCTCTGTCTGGTCACTCTGCTAGTCTGGTTGCCAAATCATCATCACAACCACTACCTAGAAGGCCAAAAAGAAAAGCAAGTCAAAGAAAACATTCTAAAAAGTAAAGATGTCTGGGCCATCATTATCTTTGGTGGTCTTCAGTCCTTGCTCTTTTATACGAGCATGACCTGGCTGCCAACGATTGCTATTAGTGCTGGTCTTTCTAATAAAGATGCGGCCCTCCTCGCTTCTATCTTCTCGCTGATCAGCATTCCTTTTTCAATGACTGTTCCAAGTCTGACGACTCATCTGTCAGACGGCCACCGTCGAATCATGCTAACAATTATCTCTATCGCTGGGATGACAGGAATTGCCATGCTCTTGTATCCAAGTAGCAGTTTCCTCTACTGGTTAGTCGTCCACCTCTTGATTGGAACGGCCTGCAGCGCCCTCTTCCCCTACCTCATGGTTTGCTTCTCTCTTAAAACCAGTTCGCCTGAAAAGACGGCTCAGCTATCAGGACTAGCGCAAACAGGGGGCTACATCTTAGCAGCTTTTGGTCCTACCTTGTTTGGTTACAGTTTTGAACTTTTCCAATCTTGGATCCCAGCTGTCCTTGCCCTTCTAGTCATCGATATCATCATGACCGTCTCACTCTTTATGGTGGATCGGGCTGATAAAATCCTCTAAACTTCTAGTTTATACTAGGAGTTTTTTATATGTAAAATTTTTACACATATTTCTTGACAGGGCTTTCAACTTGAGATACAATATATTTGAAAAGAGTATATATAAAATTTTTATATAATATAAAGGAGGTTTCCCATGTACTTCCCAACATCCTCTGCCTTGATCGAGTTTCTCATCTTGGCTGTACTGGAGCAGGGGGATTCTTATGGTTATGAGATTAGTCAAACCATTAAACTCATCGCCAATATCAAAGAATCTACGCTCTATCCCATTCTCAAAAAATTGGAAGCTAGTGGCTTTCTGACCACCTACTCTAGAGAGTTTCAGGGGCGTATGCGCAAATACTACTCCTTGACCAATCGGGGCGTAGAGCAGCTCGTTACTCTAAAGGAAGAGTGGACGCTCTATACCGACACCGTCAACGGCATCATAGAAGGGAGTATCCGCCATGACAAGAACTGACTATCTGACTCAGTTAGAAACCTATCTCCATAAACTGCCTGAAGCTGACCGCATCGAAGCTATGGACTACTTTAAGGAACTATTTGACGATGCAGGTTCAGAGGGCGAAGAGGAACTCATTGCCAGTCTAGGAACACCAAAAGAAGCAGCTCATGATGTCCTCTCTGATCTTCTCGATAAAAAAGTCAATGAAGCCCCTGCTCAAAAGAATGACCGCCAACTGCTACACATTGCCCTCCTGGCCCTGCTAGTAGCTCCTATCGGAATTCCGGTCGGGATCGGCATCCTCATGGCCATCATCGGTATTTTTATCGCGGCTGTCTTCGTCATTCTAGCTTTTTTCACCGTTTCTGTGACGGGTATCCTGCTGGGCGGAGTCTTTATCGTAGAGAGCTTTAGCGTCCTAGTCGAAGCCAAATCTGCCTTTATCTTGATTTTTGGGGCCGGTTTGCTTTCTATCGGTGCTTCTTCTCTTGTTCTACTGGGTATCTCCTATGTAGCCCGTTTCTTTGGCCTCCTGGTCGTCCGCTTGGCACAATGGATTCTTAAAAAAGGAAAGAGAGGTGACAGACATGCGTAAATTGACAAAAGGATTTCTCATCTTTGGTGTGGTTTCTACAATCCTTGGTTTTATCATGATCATTGTAGGGGCCCAGTCCAATGGTATTCAAAGTTTACTTGCCATGTCAAAAGACCCCGTCTATGACAATCGTATCGAAGAAGTGACCTTTGGAAATGAAGTGGAAAAACTTGATTTAGCCCTTGAGGAACATAGCCTAACCATCACAGAGTCTGTAGATGACAAGATCCACATCACCTATCATCCTTCCGTGTCTGGTCGTCACGATCTGACTACTGGTATGAGTGACAAAACACTGAGCGTCACTGACAAACAAGCCTCCCAACATCGCTTTCTAGGTTCAGGAATCGAAGGCCTACTTCGTATTGCCAGCAGTTATTCTCACCGTTTTGACGAAGTCATTCTCTCTCTCCCTAAAGGAAGAACTCTGAAAGCTATCAATGTCTCAGCCAATCGTGGACAGACCACTATCATAAATGCTAGCCTTGAAAATGCAGCCCTCAATACAAACGGCTATCTCCTCCGAATTGAAGGAAGTCGTATCAAAAACAGCAAATTCACAACGCCCAATATCATCAATATCTTTAAAACAGAACTGACAGATAGCCAAGTCAAGACAGAAGGGGAACACATCTATGCTGAAAATATCCAGGTTCATGGTAAGGTTGAGCTAGACTCTCATAACGACTTAAGACTCTTTCTTTCTAAGGCAGAATTCGATCGTATCAATTTAAACATTTCTTCCCAGCATGGTGGTATTTATCATAATGCACAAAGAGAACACCCTCGACAAAGAGAGAATGAACTTACCAACCCCTACAAGACAGACAAAGCAGATGTCAAGGACCTGCTCATTATAAAAGCCAATCAGGATATCTACCTACCTAAGGAAGAATACTCTGCTCCACCTAGAAATCATTGACAAAAACGCTTTCATCTGCTAGTCTAAAGATAGAAAACGACCATTAAAAAGGAGGTTCCACCATGACACAAGAATGGTTTGAAAGCGCCGATCTTAAGAAGAAATCAGCTCAGACGAAATCGGAAATCCAGTCCGACCAACCAGAGACTTCGAAAACTGTGGAGACTGAACCACAAGCAAGCCAAGAAACTCCTATCTCACCTAAAGAGTCGGAAAGGCATGAGGAGGAAGCTCCCGAAATGACTGAGGAAACCCAAACCGAGGAAGAGGGAGAAGGGAAAGCTGAAGAGGAACACAAGCAAGAAAAACCTGCAAAAGAGAAAATTATCCTCAGCAAAGCTTTAGAAAGCCCCTATATCCCAGATATTGACCCTCGTAAAACTGCCCGATTAAAAGAAGAAATCGCACTATTTTGGACTTGGCTGCTGGATGCTATCCAAGAACCAACTGCCTGCAAGACTACGGACCAAAAGCATCGTTACAGTGTCTTTGGCCTGCTCACCCTGCTGTCCTCGTTCAACCTTTTCTTTAGTATCTATCATATCAAGCGCCTCTACTATGGCTATATGATTTCTATTGCTAATAGTTCTCCCAACCGGCTCCCACCTTTGGATCTCTTTGCTGGACTTTCTATCCTGGTCGCTAGCGCTCTATTTTACTTTTCCATCATTCTGGGAGGCTTTACTGTCCGACGTGTGCTGGATCAGGAGAGCGACTTCACATTCCAAGAAGCTTGCGATCGTTACAGCCGACTCTTTGCTATCCCTCTTGTCCTAACAGCTCTAGCAAGTTTCTTTGCACTCTTTGGTGGCTTACGATTTGCTGGCATCCTCACTCTTCTAAGCATGACCATCTTTGCCCTTGCAAATCTCTTTGTGATTAGCAAGCCAAGTAAGACCTGTAGCCTGGACCCATTTTATCGATTCTTACTAGCTGTCTTACTTGATGGTGCTATTCTCTTACCCTTCTTCATTGCAGAGCTCGCGCTGACAGTTGACTACCTTCGCATCCTGACATTCTTCTAACCAAAATCCCTGCCATTTGTTAATGACAGGGATTTTTATGCTTACTCTTTTTTAAACAAGGCCTATTCGATGCTTGCCAATTCTTCAAAATCTTTTCCCAAAATGGCTTGTACTTCTAGTTGATTGGCATCTAGTTGATGGTAAAATGCTGTTGGTAGCGACTCTAGGAATCTTGTATAATCCAAGCGAGCGATGGCTTCATAGTCTTTGGCTTTGGACCCATCACCAGAAATCTTCACTAGGTCAATCTCCCAAACAAGCTCCTTGCCTGCCAGCTGCTCGGTATAAGGAGCTGGTACAAAGGGTTCCTTTGGCAAAATCGTCTTGACTCCCTGGGCTAAGTGATAGATACCCTACACCTTACCTTGGGCGTCTGGGTAAAATTTCACACTGGCAAGGTAGGCATCAGAGCCTTGAACCTTCTTGACCAGCTCTTCAAAACGTGCCAATCCATCCTCAGCCAAAAAGCTCTCGAGGTATTCCTTGTTGAGATAGATAGGGGACAAGAGCCCTTGGCAGTATACTAGACGAGCCGCTTTGTCAGCTAGATAATTCTGAACTATTTGTCGGAAATAAGCTTCAAATTCAAACCCTTCTAGCCCTTCTACCACTTGCCCCAACTTGCTCGATAGGGCTTGGAGGAGAGCTTCTACAACCTCCCAGTCCGCTCTAGTAAGGAAGTCTGGAATCACCACTTGATAGCCTTTTCGGCTATCCGCATAGTTCACCTTGAAGAGAAATTGCGACTGACCAACAATCCCACACTCGATATACTCGAGACGATTGAGTGGCTGACGGAGATAGACCGCATCATAACTGTGTGACTCCAAGCCCTCCACCAAGGCCAGGATGGACTTGGCAGTCAAAATTTCCTGTTCTCCTAAAATGCTCTGTTTGTTTGGAATAAAAAATGTTTTTGCCATAACCGGCCTCCTTTGAAATCGTTTACAAAAAGTATACCCTATTTTCCTGAAAGATACAGAAACAAACTTTAGTTTTTTAGATATAAAGCATAGAAAAACAGCCCCTAAGGACTGTTTGATGTTATACAGTAGCGACTTGATCCAAGCTTTCACCGATAGCTGCTAGGCGCTCGATTACTTCTGCTTGTGTCAATTCATTTTCTGAAACATAGCGGTTGCGTGGGTGAACACGGCACTCGTGTGAGCATCCACGAAGGTACTTGTCTTCATTTTCTTCTGATGTCAAGATACGACGGTTACAGAAGGGATTTCCACAGTTGACATAGCGTTCACAAGGTGTTCCATCAAACCAGTCTTTCCCTACGATGGTTGGGTTGACATGGTTGACATCGACTGCGATACGCTCGTCAAAGACGTACATTTTCCCATCCCAAAGCTCGCCTTGGACTTCTGGGTCTTTACCGTAAGTTGCGATTCCTCCGTGCAATTGACCAACATCTTTGTAGCCTTCACGGACCATCCAGCCTGAGAATTTCTCACAGCGAACCCCACCTGTACAGTAAACCACGACACGCTTGTCCATGAATTTTTCCTTGTTGTCACGGACCCATTGTGGCAACTCACGGAAGTTGCGGATGTCTGGGCGGATAGCCCCACGGAAGTGTCCTAGGTCGTACTCATAATCGTTACGTGTGTCAAGGACCACTGTATCTTCGTCAAGAAGGGCTTCTTTGAACTCTTTTGGAGACAAGTAAGCACCTGTTGTTTCAAGTGGGTTGATATCATTGTCGAAGTCATTGTCTTCCAAACCAAGGTGAACAATTTCTTTCTTGTAGCGAACAAACATCTTCTTGAAAGCTTGTTCACTTTCTTCGTCAATCTTGAACCAGAGGTCTTCCATGCCTGGGAGGCTGTGAACGTAGTCCATGTATTTTTGAGTTGTTTCGTAGTCACCTGAAACAGTCCCGTTAATTCCCTCGTCAGCGACTAGGATACGGCCTTTGAGACCGATTGATTTACAGAAAGCCAAGTGGTCTGCAGCAAATTGCTCTGCGTTTTCAATTGGAGTATAAAGGTAGTAAAGTAAGACACGAATATCTTTTGCCATAAGATTTGTTCTCTTTTCTATTCTTAAATTTTCAGAATTTTTCATTCAACTATACTAGTATACCCACTTGGGAAAACGAATGCAATTTATTTGACCGGAAATTGTAGAAAGGAATTTATCCCTGCACTTCATCAGTAACCATAGCGAATCGCAGATAATTCTCTCAATTTTTTGATATGCCTAGCTTGACTTTCTGACAAACTTAGCTTGTTATCAATCAACACACGTGAGATGTCAACATTCATTTGGCTCAGAATAAATGGAGTAGAGGTTCCATCATCCTCTAATCGTTTTTTATAAATCACTAACTGATTTTTCAAGGGAGTAAGTTGAGGCGCATCCTTTATATCTTCCAATAGATAATCAATGATGGTCATGGCTTCACAACGTCTTTCACTTCCTCCAGTAAACCATTTTAATGGTGTCATACTCATTTCCCTCCTGAAATTCGCTTATAAATTGAAACACTATAATCCCTAACTCTCGTGCCAGTATTTTACCCAAACACCCTGTGTAAAAAAGTCAGCAAAAATGGCAAGGTCGCTACAATATTATTGATCACATGCACCGCATAGGATGGATAAATGCTCTTGGTATAGCGGGTCAAACCAGCAAAGATGATTCCAGATGTTGTAAAAACAAAAATATCTAACAGACTAGGCAGACTTGAAAAATGAGGAAGAGCGAACAAAATGGAAGGAAGAAGCAAATCAAGGCCAAATCGCGAATGTTTAAAGAAAGCATGTTGCAACAAACCCCTATAGATCAATTCTTCCATCAGTGGAACCAGAAAGAACAGGGCTATATAGATACTTAGCTCTGCAAAGTTAGTCCCACTATAACCAATCAATACAGCCCAACCTTCAGCAGTTGACTGGACATGTTTAGCTGTCTGAACGTTAAAAGAGATCTGGAGCACTACCACTAATACTGTCAAAATCGAATACCAAAGCCATTTTTCTCTTGGAATGCGAAAGAGATAACCATGGCCTGTCTTAACCAGAATCCAAATCATGACTCCGATAAATAGCAAACTCAAGATATTTTGAATCCAGAAGAAATTGCCAATCTGGGAAGAAAATTGCCAATAGTTTTGGACAATAAGCGTCAGCTGAGAAAGACCAAATACAAAAAATAGGTAAGAGAAGACAGCACTCATTTTGAAAAGAAGGCGATATTTTTTCATAATAAATCCCCTATAGATGTATGTGTATCACATCGCATAAACCCTCAGAACCACTGTTTTCATTTTTACATCCTAAAAATCACTACCTCCCCTAGAGAACTAGGGAAGGCAGTGATCACATTTTTAGGAATTAGGAATGAATACACGAAATCAATCGTTCTTATGATTTTTTGTTTTTCAAGAATTCGTCGTATTGTTTTTGCATTTCGTTCAATACTTTTTCATAGGCACCTTCAGATTTCAATTTTTCCATCAATTCTGGAATAGCTTTATCTGGATCTACAGTACCAGTGTTGATAGCTGTATCGAATTGTTGCATTGTGTTAGAGATTGCTGAAATTTCAGATTTCACACTGTCAGTGTTAAAGATAAATCCAAGTGCTGGAGATTCTTTAGCTTCTGCCAATTGTTTCTTAGAATCTGCAATTTGTTGGTCTGTAACGTTTTCGTTAATGTAAAGGATCCAGTTGTTACCAGTGTTCCAACCTGACATGTGAGTGTTTCCTTTATATCCATCAAGGACGCGTACACGGTTTTCTTTACCTTCAATTTTTTCCCAGTTCTTGCCTTCTGGGCCGTAAACAAGACCGTTCAAGAGTTCTGGGTTCGTGTTCAAGAGGTTCAACACTTCCATTGATTTTTCTTTGTTCTTAGAGTTGTTTGAGATAACAAAGTTGGCAACTTGTGTTGTTTGGTTTTTCTTGATAAAGTTAGTGATTGGTTTGATTTGGATATCTTTGTTCGCAACACGTGAGAGCAAGCTGTTACCGTAGTCAGCTGGTCCTACTGTTTCTTCACGAACAAACCAAGTATCTTGTTGAAGGTCAAATGAAGTGTCGCTTGTTGCTACGTCTTTTGGAATGTATCCAGCTTCATAGAATTTGTGAAGAGTCTTCAAGTGTTCTTTGAAACGAGGCACTTCGTAACGGTTTACGATCTTAGTAGTGTCTCCTTCAAGGTCGATAACAAATGGAAGTCCGTTTGGTACTGGGTAGTCAAAGTTGTCAGATGGGATAAAGTTCTTCGTAACCGCAAATGGTACTACATCTGGAGCTTTTTCTTTGATTTGTTTCAAGACTGGTTCAAGTGTTTCGTATGAAGTGACACCTGAAATGTCAATACCATATTTTTCAAGAAGAGTTCCGTTGAAGGCAAAGTTTTGAGATGATGCAACGTTAGCTGCAACTGGTACTGCATAGATCTTACCGTTTACAGTGTTCCCTTTGATGTAAGCTGGGTCAAGTGCTTTGTAAAGCTCTGCTCCTTCTTTTTTATACAATTCAGTCAAGTCAGCATAAGCACCTTTTTGAGCATTTACGACATAGTTAGACGCAAATGCGATATCATAGTTTTCACCAGATGATGTGATAACAGACATTTTCTTATCATAGTCACCCCATCCAAGGTATTGGATATCCAATTTAGCACCGACTTTTTCTTCGATGATTTTGTTTGCATTTTCTAGCAATTCATCCAAGTTATCTGGTTTGTCACCGATTTGGTACATTTTGATTACAGGTTTTTCACCTGAAGTAGTATCTGCAGCTTTTTTGTTGTTACCTGTAAGGTTTCCACAAGCAGCAAGACCAGCAGCCAAAGCGACTACGCTAGCAGATGCAAAAGCATATTTTTTCCAGTTTTTCATGATAAAAACTCCTTTTTTTGTTTTTAAACTTATAAACGATTTAATGATTTTTACTTCAGTCACTAAGATGAAGTTGGGAAGAGAGAAACGGTGTTTCTCAGCAAGTGCTATTCTTTCACACCACCGATTGTCAACCCTTTAACAAAGTAGCGTTGGAAGAATGGATATAGAATCGCGATTGGAAGGGTTGCAACGACAACCATGGCCATACGACCTGTTTCTTTCGGTAGAGCAACTCCCAGTTGGCCAGATAGGCCGACTGCTTTTGCAATGTAGTCCATATTTTGTTGGATTTGCATGAGCAAATATTGCAATGGATACAAGTTGTCACTCTTGATGTAAAGAAGGGCGTTGAACCAGTCATTCCAGAAACCAAGAGCTGTCAAAAGCGTGATGGTTGCGATACCTGGAAGTGACAATGGCAAACAGATCTGGAAGAAGATCCGAGCTTCACTGGCACCATCGATACGAGCAGATTCGAGAATGGCTTCTGGAATGGTCTTCTTGAAGAAGGAACGCATCAAAATGATGTTGAATGGTGAGAGAAGCATTGGAACAATCAAGGCCCAAACGGTATCACCAAGTTGAAGCAGGCGAGTGACCACAATATAGCCTGGTACCAAACCAGCATTGAACAACATACTAAGAAGAGCGAAGATCGTAAAGAATCTGCGGTACTTAAAGGTTGTACGTGAGATGGCGTAGGCATAAGTGGTTGTGATGAAGACGTTGGTCACTGTTCCGACTACAGTTACAAAAACTGAGATAAAGAGTGCTTGGAGGATCTTATCTTTAAACTGAGCTAGGAACTGGAATCCATCTACACCAAACTTCGAAGGGAAAAAACTATATCCATACTGGAGGATGCTCTTTTCGTCTGTCACCGAAATGATGATAACGAAGATAAAGGGCAAGATACAAGAAAGAGCAATCAAACCAGAGATGATACTAAAGAAGATATCTGCTTTCTTACTGAAGGAGTGAATGCCAACATTATCGATTTTTTCTTTTTTAATTTTCTTTTTTGCCATATTCTCCTCCTTTCTAGAACAAAGCTGAGTTTGGATCGACTCGTCTTGCAAGCAAGTTTGATAGGATAACCAGAATCAAACCGACTACTGATTGGTAAAGGCCGGCTGCTGAAGCCATACCGATATCTGCTGTCTGAGTCAAACCATTAAAGACATATACGTCCAAAACGTTGGTTACATTGTAAAGCTGACCAGCATTGTGGGGGATTTGATAGAAGAGACCAAAGTCTGCACGGAAGATATTTCCGACTGCAAGGATGGTCAAGACTGTTACAAGTGGAGTCAACTGAGGAATGGTTACGTTGCGAATGCGTTGCCACTTGCTAGCCCCGTCCACTGTTGCTGCTTCGTAGTAGGTTGGGTCAATTCCCATGATTGTCGCATAGTACATGACACTGCTATATCCAAAGCCTTTCCAAATACCAAGGAAAAGGAGAAGGTATGGCCAAATGCCTAAGTCAGCGTAGAAGTTGACTTCCTTCATGCCAATGGATGTTAGGAAATGGTTAAAGACCCCTTTGTCAATGTTTAGGAAGGCATCTGTAAAGAAACTGATGATAACCCATGACAGGAAGTAAGGGAACAACATAGACGTTTGGAAAATCTTAACCATTCTCTTAGAGCGGAGCTCGCTGAGGATGATGGCAATCCCTACTGATACAATCAAACCGATAAAGATAAAGCCGAGATTGTAGAGAACGGTATTTCGAGTGATGATAAAGGCATCTTTTGAACTGAACAAGAATCTGAAATTATCTAACCCGACCCATTTACTATTCACAATACTATCTATGAAACCATTACTGGTCATATGGTAGTCTTTAAAGGCGACCACATTCCCAAATACTGGAATGTAAAAGAATAGAATCAACCAGAGTGCCCCTGGTAAAACCATCAAGAGAAAGATCCAGTTATCTCTCAAGGTCTTTGAAAACTTTTTCATAATTTCCTCCCTTTTATTCCTAAAAACTGATTTCATCGAATTTTTAGGTTTGATAACGATTACATTATTAGTATACTCCTAATTGATGGCTAGGTTAAACTACTAATTATAGAAAAAACTCCACAAATTATTTTTTGTGGAGAAGTTTTTTATAAGAAATAGGTTTCACGAGAAACACTCTGCATACGATAAATGTATTTCCTCTTTACTAATTGAAAACTTGTTCTAATATTGGGTGATGAAACTCGACAAAATGAACCTGGGCATTTATGATATCCCCTGATTCATTTTTCTCAATCTCTGGTCTTCCTTCGGTGTGTAAAAGAGCAAGATTGCCATCCTTGTAGCCAAAGAGAATCACCTCTGTCTCTGCTTCATTCACATAGCAAGCTAGGATTTCAAACCGCCCAGAACCTGAACCTGCACTATACCCATACCATTTAAAAGTATAATTCACCCCATCTACTTGTCCAAATTGCATTATCTGGTCTGGCACTGCTAGTCCATAGTAGTGACCATATGTTGCTAAGTTAGTTGACTTAAATCTTTCACCTTTACTATCCGAATAGGATTCCATGGCTGTTTTTATCTTGTCTATTAAAGAACTATTATCTGTATCTGGCTCGCTCTCTGTAGTTACACTTGTTTTTAATAGAAATTCCTTAAAACGTCGCGCTAAATCTGTATTCTCAGTCTCTTCAAAATTTGCAGTAGGGATAGTTTCCAGTGTCTTATCGGTATACAAGACCTGTGCTTGCCCATCCTTCAGTGTAAATAGGTAGAAATGTTTGTCCTGATTGTCATAGTAGGTATCCAAAACCAAGTAATCATAGGCATTGTCACTCGATACTCCAAAAACATTCCATTTGACACTTTTCTGAGAGACAGTTGTTGCTTCTAATTTTTTGATGAGATCATTCTTTTCATCAAAGTTTCTATGCTCTAGTCTATGATAGGATTGCCCCATAGAAGAAGCCCAACTTGCAAACTCTTCTTCCCACTTTTCGGTGTTGTATTGGATTAGCTTCTGAAAATCTGAGTAGTTCTTCATAATCAAGGCTTGATCAGTCGGATTAGATAACTGGAGTTCTTCCACGGCTGCAACTGTAGCAGCCATAGGTGACTGAACACTTGTATCCTTGGATTCTTTTTCGTGCGAAAGAGCCTTTTGATAGGAATCTGCTAAATAGTGAAAATAGTTGGTTGTTTCCTTGGTTTGTTGCTCCCTCGCTGTCGACGGACTAGTTACGCCGTCCTCTGTCGCTCTGTGGCAGGCAGATAAGACTAGCATACTAGCACCTAGGACCAGTAGTAACTTTTTCATGGTCATACCTCCAAACTATCTTTCTACCTTCATTATACTCCTTCCCTATCTCCAAATCAAAAAACATCTCCATGTATTTAAAAGGAGATGCTTAACTGTTTGTGATGAATGCCTAAGTCGTATAAATCGTCGAAGCTGTCGCAATGGTATGCCACTGGTTGGCTGTTGTGGCTGCAAAGTCCTTGTCTCCATAAAAATCGTTAAATGGAAGGATTTCAACTTCTAGCTCGTCGATGCGGTCAATCTGTCCTGCCAGATAAGCTTCGATGCGGCTTTCTGCTCGTTTGATGCGTTGCAAGAGTCCGCCCATACGGATATCGACTGTATCCATGCCAAAGACCTTATTTTCTTTCAACCATTGGTGGCTAAAGAGAGCATGGAAGTGTTCAATCTCACTTCTGAGTTTTGGTAATTCTTGTCTTGCGATTTCTTTCAGATTTTCTTTATCACCCGCTTGGTAGGCCTGACGAATGCGTCGTCCCACATCCACTTTACTACTTAAAATCTGGTTCAACTGGGCCTGAGTTTCAAAGAGATAAGAGTAGGCGCCAGCTTTTTCTTTGATTTCAGCAAGCGTCTCAGCAGCCTGAGCGAAGTGTGGCTTGTCCTGTTCAGGTGTCATGTGTCTATCAAGAATAGGGCAGAGAACATCCTGATAAAAGACATAGCGGTTGGGATTGATACCACTGATATTGCCTGGCAGATCTGGCAAGAGGTTAGCTAGGTCAATCTTCATGAAATCCTCAACTGATAGACCTGTATTGGTCTGGAAATGAGTAGACAAACGGTCTAAGTCATTGCGGTAGCTGAGTTCTGCCCAGATTTGCAAGCTTGGCAGGATAGAAAATTGAGCTGTCTCACCACCATTGTCCCCCCAACCCGTCACGATGACTTCTTTGATCTGATTAGCACGACAGGCTTTATTGGCTTCAAGAGCAATAAGACGGCTGAAATGGTTGTTGGGTGTGAAACCAATCCACTTCCAAGCTCCACCTGCAAAGGCGATATCCTGGCTAATCTTGTGGTGGTTGCGGAAATTGCGGTTGTATTTTTCCTCGCTATCCTGATAATAATCCCAGTAAACCAAGGTTACACGGTCTTTGAGACGATCTAGGTAGACACGAGTTTCCTCTGGAATCTCCACGTCACGATCGTACTGGCCATCCGCTGACATGAGTTTAAAGAACATATCACTCCACATCTGACAATGGAAACCATGCTTGTCTGCAATATCCAGCACGCGCTCCAAGTGTTGACACATGAGGAGACTACGGTCTACAACACCGTTCAAGATGAGGTAGCGTCCCAAACCAACCAAGTGGGCTTCATCCATCCCGATATTGACCTTGCGAGTCTGCAGTTTAGATAGAGTGGCAAACATGCCATCAATCAAATCATAAACCTTTTCTTCACCAATAAGGAGAATGTCCTCCACATCACGGAGCTCCTGCACTTCCTTGACACCCCATTTGACAAAGGCTGACAAGTGGGCCAAGGTCTGGATACAAGGCACAAAGGTCATATCAAACTGCTGGGCATAGGCTTCGATTTCCTGTAACTCTTCAGCTGAATAAGCCCCACGGAAATAACCAAAATAAGGCTGCCCCTCAATCTGGTAGGTGTCTTCCATGTAGAGCTCGAAGGTCGAGTAACCCATGAGAGCCAAGACTTCAATCATCTGCTTAGCAGAAGCCACATTCAAAACTGCATTGCGGGAACAGTCTGCCATGTAGGCCAACTCTTCATAAGCCGCCTGCTCCTCAATCGCCACTTTATCACCTTCTACTAGAGCTGTTGCCAATAAGGACAAGGCACGATAGAGTTGGTGAGGTTTGCGATAAGTCAGTTGATAGTGCCCTCCCTCACCCTTGATAGAAATAGAGGCTTGATCAGACTGAGTGACTGCCACTTCCACATCTGGTAGGGAAATGTGACTTTTTAAAACCTCAATAGCTTGCGCTTGTTTGGGACTAAGTCCTGTAAATCTTACCATTGGTTTTCCTCCTGTAGCCAGTTGACAAGGGCACCGTAAAGATTGGCATCTGCGTGATAGGTGCAGGCTTGAATCACTGGAGTGATGGTATATTCTTCGTAGCTTTCGACAAATTCATCGACAGCTTTTTTGACGCCTTGGATAAAGTCTGTATTTTGGCTGATAGAGCCTCCCAGACTAATGACGTCCGGATCGATGAGATACTGAATATTGAGCAGACCTTGCGCCAGATTACGATTCATGCGCTCAATCGCTTCTTGACAAAGAGCATTGCCAGCTGCGGCCTCTTGGTAAATCTTGCGTCCGTCCCAGTCAGTCTGACCAGATTTTTCAATCACGTAGCGCACCATATTTCCAGTTGACGCTAGTTGCGACCAGTTGTTGAGTTTTTCAGCAGGTGCAATGGTTGTCATGTAGCCAAACTCTCCCCCCAAGCCGTGGCGACCTCGGTGAAGCTTACCATTGATAATCATGGCACCACCGATTCCAGTCCCAATCACGACACAGGCTGCATTTTCAATCTCTGGATGTGCTAGCAGTTCACTAAGTCCAACACAGTTGGCATCATTTTCTAGATGGACAGGGAGTTGATGATGTGCAAGAGCTTCATACCAAGAAAAGCCATGGATGTAAGGCACGGCACTAATTCCCTCAATCACACCTGTTTCTTGATTAACCGCGCCTGGAACGCTCATGGCGATCCCACTATAATCTTGTTCTGACAAGCGTTGGTCTAGCCATGCCAGTAAATCTTCTAGGGTTTCTGGTGTCGGTGTACTTGTCTTATCTAGTATTTTTCCATCAGGAGTCAGACTGGCAAACTTAATCCCAGTCCCTCCGATATCAATGGTTGCAATGGTCATTGTTCTTTACCGTAAAAAGGGGCGAATCAGCAGTTAGTCCTTACTCTTTCGCCCCTCCTTTCTATCTCATAGTATTAGTTATCAAACACTTCAAAACTGTTAAATGTCTTCTTTTTTGATCAATTCTGTGCGAATTTCTTGTGGTGCTAAGAGTCCTGAATGAACGGGATATGGTCGCTCAAGCAAATCCAAAATGGTTTGTTGGTGTTCTGATACACGCACATTTTCTTGACTCATATTGTAGTAACGGAGGACATATCCTTCTTCATTTTCAGCAACTTTAAAGGCTGTCGGGCAGACTTGTGGTAAGCTGAGTGCTGCATGGCTCAAGAGGCTGCCAGTCGCTGCCACACTTCCTTCTTGTTTAGCAACTTGAAGACTAGTGAATGGTGTTTGGAAGGCTTTGGCACGACGGAAAGCGGAGAAGCGTTCCCCTACTTGGTGGCATTCAAGTGCAAACTCGACTTCAAACTCGCGCAAGCACTGAGCCTCTGGTGTTGGGAAGTAACCCCAGTCACCTAGCTCACCTGAGGCACGAAGAATGGTCACTGCAATGGTGTCGTCTCCAAGGATTTCATACTCGTGCAATCCTTTATTGACCACTGTCACCCCTTTTTCATCATCATATAGACTGACAAAGGCTTGTTGGTGTTGAGGATTTTCAGGATTTTCCCATGAAGCCGCTGGTTTGTTTGGTCTTGTCACCACCTCATAGATGCTTTCAGAGTCATTGCTTGGACGAGTGTTATGAGTCTTAACCAAGAGACGGATACGGTGGTCCTTAGCGGTGTTGGTAAAGCGAGTCTTAAAGCGGATTTGTGGATTGTCAACAAAGACGGTCATCTCTGTTTCCAGAGGAAGGGTTGTCAATTCTTCTGAACGCCCAGCTTCACGCGTCATAAACTCGATGATTCCTCTTTGTTCCGCATCCAGTTTTTCGTCTGCACTTACTGGAATTGTCAATTCATGCTTGAGCAAGATCTTGGCAAAACGAGCTGTATTTTCCAAGACTTCACAGCCTTTGAGTTCTGCGTAGATAGGCTCTGTTCCTTTTGGTTGGAAATAGATATACTCATTTCCAATGTCACCACGGTCTTCAAAACGAAGAACATCTTCATAAGCTTCATGAGTTGTCTTGTCGTAGACTGTGATATTCTCATCCACACTGACCGTTACAAATGGCGTATCAATTACTCCATTTTGGTAAATACCGTCACGGTGTTCTTGTTCTCCTTCGAGCAATTGGAAGGTTGTCCAAGAAAGTGGTGCCAGATGAACAGGTACTGTCACGCGCAATTGTCGAGCGATACGAGCCTGACGGAACTTGTCTTTTGGTAAATCATACTCAAAATTAGCTCCCAGATCTTCGATTTTCGCTTCTACAGCATGTCCTTCCAAGTCTTCGACACGGTAGCTTGGCAAGGTCAAGGCTGCCATCTTCTTATAGCCTTCTGTTGGGTGAAATTCTTTGAAATCACAAGTCGCCACATCAATCACGGTGCTGACAGTGTCAACCTTGTCATGCAAGCCTGTGTTGATAACGGTAAAGAGGTGGTCGCTTTGCGCTTCGTGGGTTGCGATTTTACCCTTCCACTCGTTGAGAAGGTTGGTCTTAACAAAGTTTCCAACTTGGTTAACCTTGGCAAAACGTGTCTCCATCTCACGGTGAACCTCGTCCACGCTACAGCCACAGATACTGTCATGTGGCGCATTTTGTAGAAGGACTTTCCAAGCATAGGTCAACTGGTCCTTATGGTTGTGGCTACCAGTGATGACAGTTAATGGTTCCACCACTTGTTCTAGCAAGTTGCTATTTTCTTGGAAGGCTTGTTTGAGGTAAATGCGTGATGAAGAAGTGTTGGCAAGCGTGTACCAGCCATCTGTTTCCTGACTTGTCAACTCACCTGTAACCGTTGATAACTGCTCTGGTAGAGCACTTTCTACTGCATGGACATAGTCATCAAAGGAACTATGCACAAAGGTTACATCTGGGAAGAGTTCATTGGCCACACGAATAGCTTCGCTCAGGTTTCGCTGTACAGGCTGGTGATCACAGCCGTTCATCATCAACCATTCGTTGGTCGAAGCATAGTCACGCACGTCTGACAATTTTTGTTTCCAAAAGGCCAAGGCTTCGTCCTTATCAACTGGGATTTCATTCCCATTACTATACCAGTTGGCAAAGAGGATACCGAGAACACGACTTCCGTCTGCACCCTGCCAGTACATTTCTGAAAACTGGGAAGTAAACTGCTCATCTTCGAGGACTTGGTTGTCAAATCCAATCGGCTTGACACCACGCCCAAAGGCTGCCACGTGAATACCTGATTTTTGAAGGATTTGGGGAGCTTGTCCCATATTTCCAAAGGTATCTGGGAAGTAACCAATCTGAGTGGATTTACCCCATTTTGCACATTCTGCTTGACCAATCAAGGTATTGCGGACGTTGGCTTCACTTGAAATCAAGTAATCATCCTGCAAGATGTAAAAAGGACCAATTTTGAGTTTGCCTTCGTCGATGTAACCTTGGACTTTGTCGCGATTTTCAGGGCGAATTTCCAAGTAGTCATCCAGGACAATGGTTTGTCCATCCAAGTGGAAGCTCTTGAACTCAGGATCATTTTCAAAAAGATCAAAAAGATTGTCAAATAATTCCACCAACTGCATCCGGTGGCTTTCAAAAGGTAGATACCACTCACGGTCCCAGTGACTATGTGAGATAATATGTACGACAACATTTTCCATGAAGTAAAACCTCATTCTAAATTTAAATTTTAACGTTTTAAATGTAAAGGTGTGATTCTGACACGAATCGGTGAAACTAAAGCGCGCTCCTTATACTCAATGAAAATCAAAGAGCAAACTAGGAAGCTAGCCGCAGTCTGCTCAAAGCACTGCTTTGAGGTTGTGGATAGAACTGATGAAGTCAGTAACCATACCTACGGCAAGGCGAAGCTGACGTGGTTTGAAGAGATTTTCGAAGAGTATTAACGGATACCCAAGTAATCCAAGACTAACTCACAGAACATCATGTTGGCCCATGAGAACCATTCACGAGAGTAGAGAGTTGGGTCGTCCACGTGGAAGCTTTCGTGCATAACACCTGTACCACCATCGCAGGCAACGAGCTGATCGAGCAAGAATTTCTTCTCCGCCTTATCTCTTGTTGTCAAACCTTGGATAGAAAGGGCGATTGGCCAGATATAGCGATAGAAGGTATGAGAACTTCCGAGACCGCTAGCGTATTCTCCTTGGTAGAAGTATGGATTTTCAGGGCTCAGAATGGTCCGACGAGTTGCTTGGTAAACCTCATCGTCAATGTCGCAGTAGCCCAGATAAGGCGCAGCCAACAAACTTGGTACGTTTGGATCATCCATGATGCTAGCATTCCCTAAACCATCCACTTCAAAGGCGTAAATCTTTTCACCCTTGCTGTTGGTTGTGTAGGCGTAATTTTCGATGCCTTCTTGGATTTCAGCTTGCAGGCGTTTAGCGTCTGCCACGATGTTTTGGCTATCAGCTAGATCCAGTTCTGCAAAGATTTCTTGGACATAACCCAAGACAACTACAGCAAACATATTGGACGGAATCAAATAGCTATACTGACAGCAGTCATCACTTGGACGGAAGGCTGACCAGGTCATACCAGTCACTGCAAAATCAGGTCCAAAGCCATCATTTACTAAGGTGTCTTCCTTACGGTCCGTATCCCTAACAAAACGATAAGGAGAGTTCTTGTGGTCTTGTTCCACTGTCCAGAGATGAAGAATTTCCTTGGTCGCTGTGACAAAAGTCTCATCAAACTGACTGGTCTCGCCAGTCTCTTTCCAAAGGAGATAAGCCAGCTGCAAAGGATAGCAAAGCGAGTCCACCTCGTACTTGCGTTCCCAAATCCAGCCATTAAGGTCGGTATGGTCAGTCTCGTGGTGGCCCCTCCAGTTTTCCTCAATGTTAAAGGAATTGGCATAAGGATCCTTGAGCACCAAGGTCATCTGACGCTTAACCAAACCTGCAATGGTCTGACGCAGGAGAGGATCTCTTTTAGCCACATGAAGGTAGGGTCTAAGTTGGGCTGTCGAATCCCGAAGCCACATAGCAGGAATATCCCCAGTTAAGACAAAAGTTGAACCATCTTCTAGAATCTCGACCGTATTGTCCAAGGTGTCTGTATAGCAACGCTCGAAGACAGCCACCCACTCCGGATGGTCCTTAGCCCGCTCCGCTACTTCGTCTAACCATTTTCTAACAATTTCTTTCGAATAAATCATCATGCAGTTTCCTCTTTCAAACAAGTTTCATGTTCAGTATATAGTTTTTGAGACAGAAAATACATACACAAATGATAGTCATTTTTCTACAAAATTGCTTACTTTCGAACCCCATATCTAAAGGTCTCATTTTTCTGATATAATGTAGAAAAAAAGCTAAAGGAAAGACTATGAAACCACTACTTGAAACTATCGATACCCGCTTTGGGACTGCTAGCAAGCATGCCTTCTCTCGGGGAAATACCCTACCATACACAGGCGTGCCTTTGGGGATGAATTACTTTGTGCCCCAGACCAGTGACCAGGAGGGAGCTTGGTTTTTCGATCCGCATCTGCCCATCTTTCAGGGGATTCGCTTAACCCACCAGCCCAGCCCTTGGATCGGGGACTACTCATGTCTCCTTCTGACACCTGTCACCGACCAGCTTGGGGGAGACAGCCTCTTCCATCGTCAGTCTTCCTATGATAGGGATAAGGCCTCTTTCCAACCTCATTATCTGAAGATTTTCTCCCTGCGCTATCAGATTGAAACCCAGCTTACACCGACTTGCTATGGCGCTTCTATTCGTTTGGAGCAAAAGCAAGGCAAAGCCCTCTCCCTCTATCTTCACGCAGCAGATGAACTGGCAGTAGAACAAATAGATAAGCGGACTCTTGCCCTGCGTCAAGAGGGAAAAACAGAGACCAACAAAAATCCGCTGATACTGTTTACTGCTTTACAAATGAATACGGATATTCTTGCTATCACACAAGAAGAGGGAGACTGGCGAATTGACCTGACAGATAGTCATGCTGAAATCCAGCTAGCAACTTCTTTCATCTCGCCTTCTCAAGCTCTGCTTAATCTACCTCAAACGGACTTTGATAGCTGTAAAGCAAATGCACAAGCAGACTGGGAAAATCTCCTCCATCGTTTTGACATACTAGAGACAGGAGAAGCTGACAGAGCCTTCTTTGACCACTGCCTCTATAGACTCTTCCTATTTCCTCAGACTTTTTATGAGGTTGATGAATCAGGGCAAGCCATCCACATGGATCTGGCTACTGGTACTGTCAAACCCGGCGTCCTCTTTAGCAACAATGGCTTCTGGGATACCTTCCGCACCACCTTTCCCCTCTTTGCCCTTATTATACCGGAACACTATCGTCTCTTTTTAGAAGGCTTTCTCAATAGCTACCGCGATACTGGATTCCTTCCAAAGTGGCTAGCTCCAGATGAACGTGGCATGATGCCCGGTACCCTTTTAGATGGCATTATCGCAGACAGCGCCTGCAAGGACATGGCCCCTGACCTAGAAGAAGAACTCCTCAAAGCCATGCTTGAAACAGCCACTAAGTCCGACCCTCTAGGCATCAATGGCCGCCACGGACTAGCCCAATACCAAGAACTGGGCTACCTCTCTACCGACCACCACGAAAGCGTCAGCCACACCCTAGACTATGCCTATAGTGACTTTTGTATCGCCAACTGTGCCGAAAAGCTTGGTCAGAATGACATCGCGGAAACTTATAGAACTTCGTCACAAAATTACCGCCATCTATTTGACACTGTGACGGGCTACATGCGTGCGCGAGATAGCCAAGGCAACTTCCGCCCTGACTTCTCTCCTTATAGTTGGGGACGCGACTACGCCGAATGCTCTGCCATTCAAGCGACCTTAGGCGTCCTCCACGACATCCCAGGCTTAATCCAGCTTATGGGTGGAAAAGAAGCCTTCAGCAATTATCTTTTGAAAGCCTGTCAGGACGCTCCTCTCTTTGAAACCACCGGCTATGGTTACGAGATTCATGAAATGAGCGAGATGGCAACAGCTCCCTTTGGACAAGTCGCCATCTCTAACCAGCCTAGCTTCCACATTCCATATCTCTTTCGCTACAGCAACTACCCAGACTACACTGCTCTACTCATCAAGACGTTCCGTCAGAAAGCCTTTCACCCAAGCTGGCAAGCCTATCCTGGTGATGAGGATAATGGCAGCCTCTCGGCTTGGTACATCTGGTCGGCTCTCGGTTTTTATCCGACCTGTCCGGGCAAGCCCAGCTATGATCTCGGAGTCCCTCTCTTTGACCACCTCCGTATCTACCTAGCTAAGGAAGATAAATGGCTGGATATCTATGCCGAGCAAAACCACAGCCATTTCAACTTTGTCAAAGAATGCCGATTGGACAAGACTATAGTATCTAGCATTCAACACCAAGACCTCTTGAAAGCTGAGCAACTGACCTTCACCCTCAGCTGGCTACCAAATCACTCCTAACCAAAAGAACCTTTGCATCGCGCAAAGGTTCTTCTTTTATGAAACTTGGACCTGAAGCTGGTCAACCAGCTGCCCATCTACCGTCAGATTCAGATAAAAGTCCAAGGTTTTATCTCCTGCAAAATACAAGGTTGGTAGCGTTAGCTTTTTTTCAGTCTCGCCAACTTGAAACTCAAGGACTTGAATCTCGTCCCGATAAGCGACACCATGCACACCCGTCCCTGGTTGAATCGAAATCTTAGCTTCTAAAGGACTGCTAGATTCTCTTCGCTTAACTGTAAAGTGGACATTTTCTCCCTTAATCACAACTAGACTTTTTTCTGAAAACTCTAGCTGTTGAACAGCTTCTTTTCTCGACAAGGTAGGTGTTTTATAGAGTGAAATCTTGGTCAACAAAGGCAAAGCCTGTGCCTCTGTAATGGTCACGCGTATCTTCTGCGCCTCAACGACTGATCCTCGTAAGAGACGTTTGTAGCCAACAGTATAACCAGAGCCAAACTCCTGCCAGGCACCATCCAACTCTACCTGAACATGGAAAGCAGCGATGCGTTGCCCCAACTTCAAATCTTCTCTTAACTCAATCACATCAAAATTTTTAGGTGATCCTAAATCGAGCTCTAATTGGATTGGCAACTCTGCATCACTTGCCCAAGAACTAGCCTCCAGTCCATCTGTCAGATGATGACAAGCAAAGTCTGGTGATAGAGCAGGGCCAGATACCTTGGCTCCCAGAGCTAAATCTTCCCTATAGAGTGTGTCACGGTAGGCAGCAAATTCATACAGTCGCCGGATATCCTTTTCGTCAAAGAGTCCATCTTGGTTTGGCGGAATATTGAGTAAGAGAGGTGTACCCCGACCCACCGAGTGAAAGTAGATTTCGACCAATTCCTCGAGAGACTTGGGGTCCTGATCCTCATGGTAAAACCAGCCCGGCCGAAGAGAAACATCTGCCTCACCGATTGAAAATAGCGTCCCAAAGGGGTCTCCGTGCTGTAGATAATCTAATTCCGCCTCTGTTCCTAACTGGTCTGGTTTGACCTTTTGCCACAAGGGATCCCCTGCATAGCCTCGTTCATTTCCAATCCAGCGGATACTGGTCCCTTCAGTTGAGAAAATCAAACAATCGCCTTGCAAGTCACGAATGGTTTCAAACCAAGTCTCAAACTCATAGTTGACCTTCTGGGCCCCTTCGCCTCGAGCACCATCCATCCACACCTCAGCGAACTTACCGGCATTTCCATAGGCAGGATTTGATAAGATTTCCTTCAATTGAGCCAGATAATAGGCATTGTAGTCCGCTTCTCGGTCCACGTGATAAAGGGGACTGTGAGCATCCCAAGGAGACAAATACACTCCCAAATCCATGTCAAACTCAGTTACAGCTTTGGAAACCTCAAGTAGTAAGTCCCCCTTTCCATTCCTCCAAGGGCTCGCCTTAACTGAATAATCTATATGAGCTGTCGGATAGAGGACAAAGCCATCGTGGTGCTTCACCACCAAAATCAGCTTTTTAAAACCTGTTTCTTTGAGTACCCGAACCCATTCACGCGCATCCAACTTGGTAGGGTTAAAACGCATAGGATCCTCTTGCCCACTTCCCCATTCTTGGTCATAAAAGGTATTGGGACCAAAATGGATAAAGGCAGCTAGTTCATCCTCTAAATAAGCTAGCTGGGCTTGGCTTGGTAATGGTCCATGCGGTTTTATTTTCGTCATCATCTCACATCTCTTTCTCTTGTTCACAAAGTTATCCACAGATTGTGGATAAGAAAACATTCCTAAAAACTAGTTTTTTCAGTCCCTAGCTCACCTGTCACCCTAAACACACCTTTGTCAAACAGCCCTGTACTAGGGTTTCTGCTAGCTCTCTAGCAAGTTACTAATGTACGGAACTATTATCAGGATGCTTCATCGCCCTGGATTATATATCATTTCCCTCTAGACTTATCCACAGACTGTGAATAAACTATTGTTCCAGACTGCTCTCTCCTTGACTATAACAAAAAGCGATAGCAGCGTCAATATGACTAAGATTCCTTCCTAAATCCCCTGAAAAGATTCTATAATTTGTACAATGGTAGCTTTTGCATTCGCCAGCTAGTTAGAATCTGTCAGTAGATAATGACTTCTTTATCACATTGTGAACAGCACAGCTGTAGTACTATAGCGCCCACAACCTACTCAGATAATCGTTTCTAGCAAAAAATCCCGCAGATTTGCGGGATTTTCTCTTGCATCAATGCGCCAACATTTCTTGGGCGATTTCTTGACCAGATAGGTTATCTGGGTAGTAGGTTGGCCAGTTTTCCATCTCTTCAAAGAGGGCTTCTTGGCTAGTACCTCCAAAGAAGATATGGAAATGTTCTGCCTTGACTGGGGCGATATTGTGGTCACTAAACTGAACATACTTGAACTGTCCAGCGTCCGCATCTGTCGCTTCAAAGAGGAAGCGCACGCCACGATTGCCTTTCTTATAAGTCAAGATTTTCTTGCCGACATACTTGTAGGTGAACTTCTTGCTTTGGCCACCTTGAACAAATTCCATAGTGTTATCCGTGATGTTGATTTTGGTCACATCTGTCTGATAGCCTTTTCTATAGTAAGCCTTATACTCATCCTTGGTCATCTTACCAGTCAACTTAGCCTTGTAGTCAAAGACTTGATCAAAGGTTCCATCCTCAAGGAAAGGATAAACTGACTGCCAGTTACCAGTATAGTCACTCAAGGTACGGTCCTTGACATCTGCATCCTCAAAGTAACCATTTTGAACTGTCTTGGTATTTTCTTCCTTCTCTGGCTCGATTTCTGGTCCTTCTTGGTCCGTTGTCTGTTTCAAAGCCTTGAGGTTTTTCTCCATGATAGAGATGTAATTTTCTCCATCCTTGGTGTCCTCTTCAGTCAGACTTTCTAAAGGATTGAGGACATCTGTTTTGACGCCTGCCTCTTTTGAGAGTGTATTGGCTAGGGCTTGTGAAGCATTTTCTTCAAAGTAGATATAAGAAATCTTGTTTTTCTTGATATACTCTGTCAATTCTGCAAGACGAGCAGCTGATGGCTCTGCATCTGGAGAGAGACCTGAGATGGATACTTGCTTGAGTCCATAGTCCAAGGCAAGGTAGTTAAAGGCTGCGTGTTGCGTTACGAAGCTCTTTTGTTTAGCTTGAGACAAGCCTTCTGCATAAGCCTTATCCAAGGCTTGCAATTTTTCGATATAGGCAGCAGCATTCTTCTCAAAGGTTTCTTTTTTATCAGGATAATCTGCTGACAAGCTGTCACGGATATGCTCTACAAGTTTAATGGCACGAACTGGTGATAACCAAACATGGGGGTCAAACTCATGGTGATGACCTTCTTCTCCATGGTCATGGTCTCCCTCTTCTTCCTCGCCACCTGGCAAAAGCAACATATCGCCTGTCGCCTTGATGGTTTTCACCTTTTTCTTATCCAAAGTATCTAGCAATTTAGGGACCCATGTTTCCATGTTTTCATTTTCATAAACGAAGGTATCTGCGTCTTGGATTTTGGCAACTGCCTTGGCAGAAGGTTCATATTCATGGGGTTCTGTACCAGCACCGATAAGGAGTTCTACATTAGCAGTATCTCCTGCGACTTGCTTGGTAAATTCATAGACAGGGTAAAAAGTTGTTACGATATTTAGTTTGCCATCTGCCTGCTTTTGATTGGAACAAGCCACTAAAAACAAGGCACATAGACTGGCTAGCAATAAGCTAATTTTTTTCATGTTCTTCTCCTATTTGATAAAACGTCTTACTAAACTAATTAGCAAGAAAACAGTTACAAAAATAATAGTAATACTTGCACTTGCAGGTGTTTCTGCATAGTAGGAAATGTAAAGTCCTGCCACCATTCCCAAAAATCCAATAGCACTGGCAAGCAGCATAACCGATTTAAAGTTTTTCCCCAGACGCAGGGCAATACTAGCTGGCAAGACCATAATGGTCGATACCAGAAGAGCTCCCGCAGCAGGAATCATAAGTGCAATGGCCACCCCCGTCACCATGTTAAAAAGAATGGACATGGTACGAACTGGCAAGCCATCCACAAAGGCCGTATCCTCATCAAAGGTCAAAATGTACATCGGACGAAGGAAGAGGAAGGTCAAAATCAAAACAACCGCCGCAATAACAAAGAGGGAAATAACCTGCTCTTCGCTGATAGTCACGATTGAACCAAAAAGATACTGGTCCAAACTCATAGAACTCGAGCTTTTACCCTTGCTCATGACAATCAGAGAAACAGCCAAACCTGTCGACATGAGGATAGCTGTCCCGATTTCCATAAAGCTCTTGTAAACCGTACGGAGATACTCCAGAAAGACTGCCGCAATCAAGACAATGGCAATAGTGGAAATAGTCGGAGAAATCCCTAGTACCAGACCAAAGGCTACACCCGAAAGCGAGACGTGGCTGAGGGTATCACTCATCAAACTCTGACGGCGTAAGATAAGGAAGGTCCCAAGAACTGGAGAAAAGAGACTCATGGCAATGACCGCCAAGAAGGCACGCTGCATGAAGTCATAAGATAACAAACTAAGCATGGTCCACCTCCTGGTCGCTTTCGTGAACGTTGAAACAACGCCACGGCGAGTCTTGATTGCGCACTAGATGAATATTGCGATCCGCATAGTCCTTGACCTCCTCAGGGTCATGGGTAATCATCAAAACAGCCTTGCCATGATGGTGGGCACTGTGGTGCATGAGTTCGTAAAATTCATTTTTGCTCCCTGCATCCATCCCTGTTGTCGGCTCATCCAGGACAAAAATATCTGGGTCAGAAGCAAACATCCGGGCAATCACTGCTCGTTGCTTTTGCCCTCCCGAGAGGGAACCAATTCGTTTGTCACGGTGTTCCCACATACCAACTGAATCTAGACTAGCCTTGATATGCTCCTCATCGTGAGCATTCAACCGACGGAACCAGCCCTTTCGCGGATAGCGACCCGACTTGACAAATTCATAAACTGTACTTGGAAAACCAGCATTAAAACTAGCTATCTGCTGGGGAAGATAAGCTATCCTTAGCTTTTTCCCATGAGTATTTGTCTTTGAAATGGTTACCTTGCCAAATCTTGGCTGCAAGATGCCTAGGCTCGCCTTGATAAGCGTCGTCTTGGCAGCCCCATTTTCACCAGTCAGGGTGACAAACTCCCCACTATCAACACTATAGTTGATATGCTCGAGGACAGGTTCCTTGTCATAATAGAAAGACAAGTCCTCTACTGTAATATACCGCATTATTTGATTTCTCCTACTAAAGCAGTTAAAAACCGCTGGATAACTTCTTGTTCATTTGGAGTAAACTGACTTGCCACTTGTTCATAGGCTAAGAGCGTGTGTTCATGATGATGGTGGTGTTCCTCTGCCACCGGTCGAGCTAGCTCTGTCAGTTGATAAGAGATCACACGCGCATCCTTTGGATCTCTAGATGTCTCTAACATGCCCTCTTTGACCAAAGACTTGATAGCCTTGGTCACTGCCGCCTGACTGACATTAAGGCGACGGGCCAACTCTGAGTTGGTTAGGGATTCTTCTGACAAGAGCATGAGGATGTGTTCCTGAGTGTTGGTCAGGGCAACGTCACTCGTGCAATGCCCAATCAGAATTTCATGCTGGTTCTCAGATCTCAAGATCACCTCGTTTAAAAAGTTATCGATTTCCTGTGCAAGCTGTATCATGTGTTACTCCTTCCCTAGCTATCTTTTCCGTAAAAAAACTTAGATAGCCACCGATTCTTTACTGGTTAATTATATCATAAACCAAAAAAGAGTCAAGGGAAAAAGGCGTAAAAACGTTTCCCTAGACTCTTCTAGATGGGAAATTTAACCTATTTTAGCTTTGGTTTTCGGCTCGATAAGATACCTGCCAAACCAGCTACCATTCCCATCAAGAGCAAGAAGATGGACTGCTCGCTTCCTGTATTTGGAAGAGCTTTTTCTGAGACAACTGCCTTCTTGCTAAATTGATCTGCCACCTCATAAGTAAGTGGTACATTTGTAGTCGCATCGTTAGCAGCCGCATTCGTTTGAGGCGTTTCTACCGGCAGACTAAAGGTTGTAGAATCCACAGAAATCATCCGTGAGTTCGGATTGATCTTTTCATACTGGGTCAAATCAGCAGTTTTCAGATACTCTTCAAAGGCTGCGTCCATAGAAGGACCTTCTTCACGCGCACCACCTAACATAGTGTATCCATCACCACCCGCAGCTAAGAAATCATTAGTTGCAAGGTAGTACGTTTTTGCGAGGTCCAGTAGTTCATAACGACCAGTTGCACGGTTTTTAACCTGGATGGCCAAGACACGTTTGCCTGATGGTAGGTTAGTATCATAGTAGACCTTCACACCTGAAACTTGCAAGAAGCCTCCACTTGGCTCTAACAATGGTTGCCCGTTCTCATCCAAGACCTTCTTGCCATCCTTATCGACCTGCAAGATAGATCCGAGTGATTTTTCAAACATATCCAAGACTTGTTGCCCAGTCACTTGGATTTGTGAGATGGTATTCCCAAACGGAAGAACGGCAATGACATTTCCTTTCGTAATCGGTTTCCCTTTTGCAATGGTTTCACGCAAGCCACCACCATTTGTCACCGCGATGTCTGTCGGATGGCTAAATCCTGTTTGACCATACTGATAGAGAGAGTCTGCTACGACGTTTCCGAGGTTGGTTTCACGGACTCGAACATTTTCACGATCACCGTTGAGTTCTACAGGGCTGTTTGAAACGACTTCAACAGCATTTTCAGCGTCGTATTTTTGTTTAATATCTTTGACTAGTTTTTCAACTTTTGGATTGGCAGCCAGTTTCTTGGCGTCAGCAGCTACAATCAACGTAGGATTGCCCAAAAGCTGACGTGATTTGTAGATAACCTTCCCAACATTATGAAGGTAACTTCCTGTTTGGTTATAGGTAACATTGTCGCCATAAGTAGTGGAAGCTACTGTATGAGAATGCCCATCAATAACTGTCACACGTTTGCCTTTGAGACGAGGATTTTTAGAGAGAGCTTCTGCCAAGGTTGAACCACGCCACTCGACTGGAGTTGTAGTATCTACACCCAAGTGAGCGAGCACAACATAGTGTTTGTAGTCCTTACCTTCTGCACGAGCCTTGGCTTGAACTTCTTCGATGACCTTATTGACTTCAGAGATTGGATCTGTAAAAGTTACCCCTTTAATGTTTTTAGGGTGGGTTTTTGTAGCAGTTTCAGGTGTTGTCACACCGATTACAACAAATTCATCACCTTCCACAGTCTTATCTTTATCAACGATTGTAGAAGCTTCAAAAAGACGAGCTCCATTGACATAGGTATTTGAACTAAGTAATGGGAATTTCAAGATTTCCTTGTATTTTTTAACTTCATCAAGACCAAAGTCAAACTCATGGTTTCCTACTGCCATGGCATCATACTGCATCTGATTGAGAATTTCAGCACGCGCTTCACCATTAGTAGAGTTGGAAATCGGCAAACCTTGGAAAGCGTCTCCCGCGTCAACAACCAGAGTATTTTGATTTGATTTCGCACGCTCCTGCTCAATGACAGTCGCTAACTTGGCATCTCCAATTACTCCCTTTTCCTCTACAATACGACCATGAACATCATTGGTGTGTAAGATAACGGTGTCCTTTTCTTCGTTTTTAGTAGATTCAACAGGAACTGCCGGAGCTTCTGCAGGTACAACTGCTTCTGAAGTTGCCGAAGTTGCCGGTACCGCAGGGCTCTCAACAGGAGCTGGAGTAGCCGACGTAGCAGGAGTCACTATAACAGCTGAACTTTCTGCAGGAGTTGTTGCTTCCTCAGCATAGACTTGTCCAGCTAAGAAGGCTGGGGCTAATAGAGCTGTCGATAAGACAGGTAACAAAGAACGTTTATTCATTTTGAAATCCTTTTCTTTTCTTTTTTCCTTTATATTATACGATATTTCTAGAAAATTTGAAACTTTTGACTTATTTTCATCTAAAACATTCGCTATTTAAACAAAAAAAGCTTGGGTTCAAATCCCAAACTTTTATCTGATTTTATTGGAAATCTTTGATGTTCCCATCATAGCTTGCCCAGTCCTCACTAAAGAAGCGGTCATTCACCTTGTAGTCTGGAGCTGGTTTTGGATCCGTCAAGAAGGGATTGGCAACCTTATCAAAAGCCAACCAACCCAACCAACCTATATGAATGGTATCCTTAACAAAATAAGGGTCCCCTCCATTTTTTGAAAAGTCGGCAATATTGGTGAATCCCTGACTTTCTAGCTGGTAACGAATTTTTTCCACAGCATGCTGGTACATCTCTTCGCTAAGGCCTGTGTATTCCATCCATTTCTTATTGACCGGTTGAATGACAAAGAGCACATTGACCTTCGATTTTGCAAATTGATTGAGTACCAACTGTAGATCATTGTACTCCGTTGACTTGAGGAAGCTGTAATTCTTTTGAGACCCCTCCCATTTTTTTAGATCTTTTTTCACCCGAGTATTATAAAACTGATTTTCCATCCCCATATCATTATTGGTCGTATTTGCCTCTGCATCCTTACGAGCGATTTTCTCCAACTCATCATACGAAAACTGATCTGGAAGATCTTTTAAATAATTTTCCACATGTTCCTTGTATTTGAGTTTTCCTCGAATAGAAAATTGTCCAAAGAGAGAGGATTGTTTTTCGTTGAATCGTGCAAAGATATCAATAGTAGCTCGATCAATCTCTGACAATTCCTCGCCTTTCGATAGCTTTTGAACAATTCCTCTCAATGCCACACCCGGATTCTGTTTTAACAAACGAATAGCTGCATGCTGAGTCGCAGTGTCACCAGATTGATTTTCCAAAAAAGCTGTCAACTGGTCACTATTAAAATAACTCTGAAAAGCTGAAGAATCAACGTCTGATTGCGTAAACCACTGAGGTGAAATAACGAATACCGCCTGATTGTTCTCTATTTCCGGCAAGATTTGTTGTAATCCAAAATATTGGATGAGAGAGGTTGCTCCTGCCTGACCTAGAAAATAAGGACGATAGGGACGATTGTATTTTTCTGCTAAAACAGCAGGATGCATACTATCAAACCGAACCCATTCACTTGACCCTAGAAAAGGAATAAAACGCATATTTGGATCCGTAAGGGCCCTCACTTTTTGGCTTCTCTCTTTAAAGCTCTCTGTACTAACAGAAGCCGCCGAGTACTTCTCCTCCGTCAGATTATGGCTTGTTGTACTTGGATAAAAAAAGATGAGTAGAAGAACCAAAAATCCAGCAATGAAGATAGGACCGAAGATCAGCCACAAGCGTTTAAGCATTCTTTAACTCCGTGATACCTGCTACGATTTTATTAGCCGTATTCCAGTCATCACGACCGAACTCCGTCACTGGAACACGAATGTCAAAACGGTTTTCAATCTCAACAATCAATTCAACCGTTCCCATGCTATCCAAGACACCGGCATCAAAAAGATCTTCATCCATCATGTCAGAAACATCTTCCATAAACAACTCATCAATAATTTCAATAACTTCTGATTTGATATCCATTTTTTATATCCTTTTATTTTTTAAACCATAAATCATTCAAAAATCCAGAAAAGATTAAGAATGAAACCATCACAACATGGAAGGTGACAACCATGCCAAGCAACTGAATCCAGCGATTCTCAGGTAAGGAACCCTTCCCAGCTTTTTTCCGTTCTTTATTGAGCGCCTTTTTCTTACGAACCCAAGCATCATTGATAACCAGTCCAATCCCATGAAAAAGTCCATAGGCGATGTAGTACCAGGTCACACCATGCCAAAACCCCATAATCAGCATATTGAGGATATAGGCTACACTTGAGGTCACATTGCGATTTTTAAAGATCTTCTTTCTGGTCATGACCATAACCATCCGCATAAAGACAAAGTCACGAAACCAGAAAGACAGACTCATGTGCCAGCGATTCCAAAACTCTTTTAAATCCCTTGACAAAAAGGGCTTGTTAAAGTTGATAGGACTATGAATCCCCATCAAATTGGAGATGGCTAAGGCAAACATAGAGTAGCCCGCAAAGTCAAAGAACAATTCTAAACCGAAGGTATACATAACTGCAAGAGCATAATGGTTAAAGAAACCACCTGTCTGCAAGGCCAAATTTTTCAGCGGAGGCAATAATGTCTCTCCCAAAATGTGAGCCAAGATAAACTTGTAGAGGAAGCCAAGCATGATATATTTGACAGCCTCTTCTAGCATATCCATCAGCTCATCCCGCTCAGGAATGGTCTCGTAATTTGCATTGAAGCGTTTGAAACGATCAATAGGACCACTTGAGAAAGTCGGCATAAAGAGAAGAAAACGTAAGAATTGCCAAATCGTTAAATCCTTGATGACACCGTCTCTCAACTCAACGATAACCCCAACTGCACGAAAGGTTAAGTAAGAAATCCCTAAAAAGCCAAACAAAGATTGAGGTCCATGAATAGCAGGAGATACTTTCACAAAGACGATTGGCAATAGAGATAGAAAGCTAACCAGGTAAAATATCCATTTACTATCCCGCTTTTTCCTGTACCTTTTGTAGAAAGATACAAGCAGTACTTGCCAGATAACATAAAGGATCAAAGCGCTTATTTGATTCGTCTTTCCACCGACCAACATGGTGACGATAAAGAAGAGACTAACAAGCACCTCATACAAGGCAAAACGTTTCTTGAAAAAAAGACCAATAAAGATAGGTAAAGTCGCAGCAATTACGTATAAAAAGTACTGAAGATCACCATAAGGTTCCAAATGAGGTAGCTGTTTATAAAGCTCCATCATCGGCTGTTTACCTCGTTAATCAAGCCCTTGATATCAATTTTACCATTAGGCGTTAGCGGCAAACTATCTCGATAAAGAAACTTAGAAGGCATCATATAGGACATCATGATATCTGCTAGATCTTCCTTAATAGCCTTGGTAATATCGATATCACGCTCAAACTGCTGACGGACACCGTCTTTTAGGATGACATAGGCCAGTAGATTTTGTACCTTGTGGTCCTTGTTATAACGTGGGACAGCAACAGCAGATTCGATAAAGCGAGACTTGTTGAGGTTTTGAGAGACATCTTCAAGCTCAATGCGATAACCATTAAACTTAATCTGGAAGTCCATGCGTCCACCATAGAGAAGCAAGCCCTCATCTGTCATAGTTCCTACATCTCCTGTATGGTAGGCCGGAAGGCCTTCAAACTCAAAGAAGGCTTCCGCCGTTTTTTCAGGATTGTTCATATAGCCTTTTGAAACAGCTGGTCCAGAAACAATGATTTCTCCCTGTTCACCATTTGGCAGTTTCTTACCTTCCTCATCAATGACAAAGGTTGGAGAATCAGCCTTGGTATAGCCGATTGGAAGGCGTTTGAGAGTCGTCAACATCTCTTCTGTTACAGCAACAGCTGATAGGGCTACTGTCGCTTCTGTTGGACCGTAAGCATTGATAATACGGGCATTTGGGAATCGTTCGCGCAGTTTTTGAGCTGTTTTAACCGTTAATTCTTCACCATCAAAGTAGAAATGCGTGATCCCTGGCATTTTCTCGCTATTGAAGTCTTCTGACAACATGGCCATATCTGCAAAGGAAGGCGTTGATGTCCAGATAGCGATTGGCAATGAAAAAATCGTCGCAAAGAGTTTTTTGAAGTCCTGAGTAATGGCAGATGGAAGAGCGAAAAGTGTACCACCCAGTGCCAAGGTCGGTGTCCAGTACATGACAGATAGGTCAAAAGAATAAGGGGGCTGAGCCAGCATTTGTGGACGACTTGGCGTCGCAAACTCTTTATCTGTAATCATCCAGTTGGTAAAGCTGAGGAGATTGTCATGGGAAATCTGCACCCCCTTAGGCTTACCGGTCGTACCAGAAGTAAAGATGATGTAGTAATTATCATCTCCCTTGACTGGATGCGTCATCTCATAGCTATCCCCCTGAGCAAAGGCTTCTTGAACCTGAGCTAAAGTCAACATTGGCGTAAAGACTTGCTCCAATGGAAAATCTGAGATGGCAATAATCAAACTTGGCTCTGCAACTTCTACGATAGCAGAAACTCGTTCCAAGGCCGAATGGCTGTCAATTGGAATGTAGGCATGACCTGACTTAGTCAGTGCTACAAAGGTAGCCAACATCTCATATTCCTGACCACCAAAAACGACGACTGGTGATTTCTCAGGCAAGCCAAGTCGATCGATAGCTGCAGCTAAACCATCTGAATCAGCCTTCAGATCACCATAAGTATGCTCTTGACCTAAAACATTATAGACAGGATATGTTGGTTGTATTTGAGCAAAGTGCTCAATCGTTTCAATCATATCTTTTATCGGTTTATTAGACACTGTTCCTTTTCTCCTTTAAACTAGAACTCATTATAAATAAAGCCACCTTGTCCCTGCCCAAGGTAACTAAAAAAATAAAGCAGGCCAAGCAAGATTACAAAATATAGGGCCGTTCGGCCTAAGAATACATGTAGATTTCGTTGTTTTTTCATAAGCTATCCATTAATATATCATTTCTATCGACTACAAATACGCACTATTAGTAACTTATCTTCCTAACATTTTACCACTTTATCAACCTTTTTTTCAACTGTTTACCATAACTTAAAAGTTCGTTTTAGGTTATTTTAAGATAAATTAAAATGTTAATGTTTTTACCATCAAAAAAGAGCCTGAGAATTCCATCTCAAACTCTGTTGCAAATTGCTCTTTTATCTTAGACTAGTGAAAACACAAGGACTGCTAAGGCCGCGCTGAAGATAGGTCCCATAATAGGCATCCAAGAATAAGACCAGTCTCCGTCTCCCTTATTTGGAATCGGTAAGATGCAGTGCATGATATGAGGTCCAAGGTCACGAGCTGGGTTCAAGGCATAACCAGTTGTCCCACCTAGTGAAAGCCCGATGCCAACAGTCAAAGTTCCCACTGCAACTGAAGGTCATAGAGCCCCTAAGCAAAGATTGTCAACACCAGAACAAAAATTCCAAGGATTTCACTGATCAAGTTAAATACTGTGTTCTTGATGGCTGGTGGGTTGCCGAACAAGTCTATTTATTTTATTCTATATTTTCCCAAATCAATTACTTGATTATAAACCGTTTCTGAATCAATATGATGAGCAACTTCAATCAAAATGATGGGCAACTGCAAAAGTAATTGGCGCACTTGATATGCATTATCCTTGTCTAAGGATGATGTAACCTCATCCGCCAACACAATGTCTTTTTTTCGAAGTAGACAGCGAACTAATTCAAGTCGTAAACGTTGTCCACCTGAAATGTTTTCTCCATTATTTATCAGTTGATAATCTAAAATATTGGTGATTTCATTCGTTAAGCCAACTTGTTCTAAGCAACAGAGTAATTCTTTATCTGAAATCTCCTGTCCTAATGTTAAATTTTCTCGGATTGTCCCATGTCTGAAAAATGGATTCTGAGAAATATAAGCGACATTCCCTTGATAATGAGTAAATTCTCGGCCTGTTTTATCACGTACGATAATTCTACCACTATTCGGACTTATCTTTCCTGCTACCAATTGTAGGAGAGTTGACTTTCCGGTACCACTAGCTCCCTTTATTAAAACTTTACTTGGCTTAGTTAATCTAAGTGACAAATCATAAAAGAGCACTTGCTCTCCAAACTGTTTTGAAACGCCCTCCAAAACTAGCTCAGCTAAAGATTTGACTATCGGATATGATGTTTCTAAACAAGATTCTTCCAATAATGAAAATATTTTTTCTTTCACTGTTTGCGATCGCTGTATATCAGATATGCTATACATAATTCTTTGAATAGGTCCGCTAAGATTCATTGTAGCTATATACATAGAGACCAAACTAGCTGTTGTTAACTCTATACCACTCTTTTGTAATAAAAGGCCAAGTGCAAGAGGTAGTACCTGACTAAGGAATTCTAAAGGGCCATTGAAAAAATAAACGACATTGCTAGTCCATTCATTTTTCCAACGAGCATTCTCGTAACACTCGTTGTTTTTTCTCATCTCAGCAAAGTTTTCTTTACTAGCGCCATAAAAATATATCGTATCTGCTCCCTTAAAAAAATCTCCTACAGATAGATGAAAAGCTTTTTGCATTTCCGAAAAATTTGCACCACTTTTCATTAAACGATTATTCATTATCCATTGAGGTAATGGTCGAAGAAAAGAGAACACGATAAAAACAAGACCAAGCCAAAAATTTTGCACCAAAATAAAAACAATCGTTGTACAAAGTATAAAAACTCTTCCAACTATCATATCCAAGGGTAAAAAGAAGCGATTATAGAGCAGTTCCATATCTTGTGTAACAATTGAAACTTTTTCATCATATACAACGTTTTCTTTCAAAAATAGTTTCCTAATAAGCTGATCTTTTAACCGAATTTGCAGATGACGCTGCAGATTATTACTGACAAAATTTGCTAGCAACATTGTGCTATAAAAAAATAGGTGCAGACACAGGCCATATAAAACAAAGTATGAAATTGTACCAATTGTAAGTTGCTCTTCACGAGTATTCAATAACTTATCCAATAACAATGGCTTTATTAGAGCCATCCCGCTATTCAAAAGTACTCCTATTAAAAAATAGATAAAAATATTAGTTTTAATGTATTTTAGAAATTTCATAAATATGCCTATCTAAAAGAAAGAGAATAGATATAAAAGCCTCGGTCTAAAAGTTATAAACAAATTAACTCCAACTGGGACTATACAATAATTTAATTAACCTATATATGATGCTGTTTATTAAGAATGATTATTTTTACTATTGAAAAATAATTCTCCTGTTTCACTTTTCTTTCTTAAAATATATGGAGATAGAACTTGCATATTAAATACCTCAAAATTCATAATTATGGAGACAACTTCGAAAAATCCTATCGCTCAAATACAATGAACTGATAAAACAACCGTAATTGAAATTTCTAAAGACAATTCTACCAAAATATTATTTCGAGATACTTCCTTTCCCATATCTGCGTATTACTTTTTACTTGCTAAAATTTTTTCTAAGTGCCTTTCATAAGTCTTTGCTAAGTGGTTACTTCCCGCTAATTTCATTGCTCCAATACACTTCCTCATTTCAATAATTGCTTTGCAATCCGTCTCTTTTTTATAGCGATATAGATATTGGGCATACTGGAATACCAATCGCTCATAAATTTCAGTTTCAGTGAAAAAGCATTGGTTTAGTCGCTTTTCAAAATACAAAGCATCAAGAAATTTTCCTCTTTCAATACATGTAATGTAGCCGTTTAATAACATAGACGAAATCAATCTTCTGTTATTAGGAATTTCTTTATAAAAGTCTGAACGTCTAGACATCTCTCTAGCCAAAACCATGAAAACATCATGTTTTAGGACATCTAGAGTATTTGAAAAAATTAATAATTCATAGTATCCCCAATATTCTATACTAAAGAGATAATCAGTTAGATAAGATAAATCATCACTAGAATAATAAGCTTCTCCCGATAAATCTTGTAAACGAATTTTTAATAAAATGATATTAAACTTATGAAATTTCTCCTGTTTAGGATCTGACTCCATCTGAGAATAAAGTAATTTTTTCAACCCATCAACATCGTGATTTGATACAAAGTGCCTAACCTTTGATAAGAGTTCGTTCAGTTCATCACGATGAAAATCATGAACAGCATACATAAATTCATCAATAGGCATGTTAATTTCATCTAAAATAGCCGTAAATTTTGAAATGGTTAAATCTGTCTCTCCTTTTTCAAATCGAGATAGTTGGGACACTGATATACCAGCCTTTGCAACATCTTTTAGTCGTAATCCTCTAGATTCTCGAAACATTTTAAAAATTTCTCCAAATTTTTTCATTATACACCTCCAATAAGCATATATGGGAATAATTTTTGATTTTTAACATTTTAGCATAAAATAGAAAAAAATAAAAATGAGGTATTTCACATGAAAAATCAAAAACTACTGCCTTTATTGTTCCTATTCTTTGAAGGAATTATTATTATCGTTGTTGGCTAGCACTAAGAAGTTATACTCAATGAAAAAGAGCCTGAGCTTCCCATCTCAAGCCCTTTCAAAAATAGTTGCTTTTGAATTCAAAGCTGATTTCCTCGTCATTATCCCACAGAAACAGCAAACACACGGCTCCCCCTTTGGGCATTTTTATGCTAAAATAGAAGGTATGGATAAGATTATTAAAACTATATCAGAAAGCGGAGCCTTTCGTGCTTTTGTCCTTGATAGCACGGAAACCGTCCGCACTGCTCAAGAAAAACATCAAACTCAAGCCAGTTCAACTGTTGCACTTGGTCGCACCCTTATCGCTAGCCAGATTCTCGCAGCCAATGAAAAAGGAGATACCAAGATTACTGTAAAAGTTCTTGGAACGAGCTCTCTCGGTGCCATCATCACTGTCGCAGATACCAAGGGAAATGTCAAAGGCTACGTTCAAAACCCCGGTGTAGATATCAAAAAAACTGCAACGGGTGAAGTCCTAGTCGGACCTTTTGTCGGCAATGGTCAATTTCTCGTTATCACAGACTATGGTACTGGAAATCCTTACAACTCTATGACTCCTCTCATCTCTGGGGAAATCGGTGAAGACTTGGCATACTACCTGACAGAAAGCCAACAAACCCCTTCAGCAGTTGGCCTCAATGTTCTTTTAGACAAAGACGACAAGGTCGAAGTTGCCGGAGGTTTTCTTCTCCAAGTTTTGCCAGGAGCCAAGGAAGAAGAGATTGCTCGCTTTGAGAAACGCATCCAAGAAATGCCAGCTATCTCAACACTTCTGGAAAGCGAAGACCATATCGAATCTCTCCTCAAGGCCATCTACGGTGACGAATCCTACAAACGCCTATCTGAAGAAGAAATTCGTTTCCAATGCGACTGCAGCAAAGACCGTTTTATGAACGCTCTTGCCAGCCTTCCAAGCTCAGACTTAGAGGAAATGAAAGAGGAAGACCACGGGGCAGAAATCACTTGCCAATTCTGCCAAACAACTTACAACTTTGATGAAAACGACCTGGAGGAACTCATTCGTGACAAATCTTAATACACCCTTTATGATTGGCAATGTTGAGATTCCCAATCGTACCATTTTAGCGCCTATGGCTGGCGTGACCAACTCAGCCTTTCGTACCATCGCAAAAGAGCTCGGAGCTGGACTCGTTGTCATGGAAATGGTCTCTGACAAGGGAATCCAATACAACAACGAAAAAACCCTGCATATGCTTCACATCGATGAAGGCGAAAATCCCGTTTCTATCCAACTCTTTGGTAGCGATGAAGACAGCCTCGCACGCGCAGCAGAATTCATCCAAGAAAACACCAAGACCGATATCGTCGATATCAACATGGGCTGCCCAGTTAACAAAATCGTGAAGAACGAAGCTGGTGCTATGTGGCTCAAGGATCCAGACAAGATCTACTCTATTATCAACAAGGTCCAATCTGTCCTTGATATCCCCCTCACTGTCAAGATGCGTACAGGTTGGTCTGATCCATCCCTGGCCGTGGAGAATGCCCTCGCCGCTGAAGCTGCAGGTGTCTCTGCCCTTGCCATGCATGGCCGTACCCGCGAACAAATGTATACTGGCCACGCAGACCTTGAGACCCTTCACAAGGTCGCTCAAGCTTTGACCAAGATTCCATTTATCGCCAACGGTGACATCCGTACAGTTCAAGATGCTAAACAACGCATCGAAGAAGTTGGTGCTGACGCAGTTATGATTGGCCGAGCAGCCATGGGAAATCCCTACCTCTTCAATCAAATCAACCACTACTTTGAAACAGGAGAAATCCTTCCTGATTTGACCTTTGAGGATAAGATGAAAATCGCCTACGAACACTTAAAACGCTTGATTAGCCTCAAAGGAGAAAAAATTGCAGTCCGTGAATTCCGTGGCCTCGCTCCTCACTACCTTCGTGGTACATCTGGCGCAGCCAAACTTCGTGGAGCTATTTCACAAGCTAGCACTCTTGCAGAGATTGAGGCCCTCTTGCAACTAGACAAAGCATAGTCTCACATCTACAACTCACAAAAACGGCAAAGCTCAAAAATGAGTCTTGCCGTTTTTATATATTTTCATCTTGTAAATCTAATTGCTTCACTCTAGCTATATAATAGGACATAATCAAAAACAAATTGAGGCTGACAATCCATATAGACCATTCATGAAGAAAATGCATCAATACAGCCAAGCTGATTGCGCCCACTATGAAACTTCCCACAACAATCCCATAATTTAAGGCCTGACGACGGTATTCTTGGATATTTCCTTCTCTTCTAGCAATGCGATACAAAGCGGTCAACATCTTTCGGTAATTTCCAGACGTCATAAAAATGACATAGGGATGATCTTCAATCAAACTGCCCGTAAATGTTAGCATCATCATTCCTGTTCCAAAAGCGATGAAAGGAACTTCTAATAGAGGAAATCGTGAAAAGAAAGGTAGAATAAGAGTTCCAATAAATAAAGGGAGTAGCATCTTAACCCGCCAGTAGGCCGTTTTACGGTATTCTTTCATGTGCAATGCAAACAGAAATCCTAGAGAAAAGAAAATAATGGAGCAGAACCGTAGCATCGTATTGATGACATTTGAGTCGTGCCAATCAGATATCAGTAGGAGAATATTCCCTGTCTGTGTCGCTACCAAACTATGGTATTGAATATGGCAAAACACATCCAAAGAACCACCTACAAATCCAAGAAATACTCCCATCAGTCGTGTGTTTTGAGGTAAGATTAATTTATCCGCCATGTATTATCACTCGTTTTCCTTTGATTTTTTTATTATACCACTTTCTCTTGGAGAAACTAAGTGAAAAACAGTTGACTCACTCTTTTACAGAACGATTTCTAGTAAGAGTCAAAACACAAAATTTTATTATTGAATCAAGGCAACGCTTGAAACTTTACCATCCGCACCTGTTGTAATTTGGATGATTTTTCCTCCTCCGATTTTAGCATTATACTTGCCATCATCAAGTGTGTAAGAGTAGCCTCTGATAGAATAGTTTTCTTTCTTTCCATCTGCAGTTTCTACTGTAAATTGGCCCCCTGATGAAACCGTAATAGTTTCGCCATTTGCTCCCTTCCAATTGCCTGCGGCTGCTGAGAAATCACCATCAACCATGGTTAAAACACCCTTGTAGCGTTTGTTGTGTTCTGCTTGCTTGTCTTGAAGTTGGCGGTCAGTTGTTGGGTCATAGCCTGACTGGTTAGACTGGGCTTGAGAACCTTGCTGAGTTGAAGGTGCCTGAGATGGAGCTTGTTGACTAGGAGCTGCTTGTTCTTGTCTTGATTCAGGTGCCGGTTTCGCTTGTGACTGATCTGCCGTTGTAGAAGACTGACCAGAAGATGCCTGAGCCTTTTCAGATGAAGCTGAGCTTGAAGATTTTTGAGTCTTACTTTCTTTGCTAGAAGAAGCTGCTTTAGAACTTGATGATTGACTTGTTTTTGCAGAGCTACTGGTTTGAGTGGATTCGTTTTTATTTCCACAAGCTCCCAGTAGCAAGGTAGAAGCCAATACAGTCGCTGCCATCAATTTGATATAGGTTTTCTTTTTCATTTTTCTACTCCTTTGTAACATTTTTGAAATGTTAAGAAATCTTTTTGTAATATAATCGTAACATTATACCTTGAATCTGTCAACTATTTAGAGAAACTATTTTAAACAATTTCTCTCTACTATTTCTATTCGTAATTGAAACGAAAAAATAGAAAATTTTTAAAATTAGAGTCCTATTTTTACATCACCTTTGTGTAATCGCTTGCATTGTATTAGATAAAGGAATATAATAACATTGAAATAGAATATAGGAGGTGCACTCTTATGCTAAATAAGTATTACAAGTATCTTCCTTGGTTGATTTTGGGAGCTATTGGCTCTTATCAATCAGCCACTTACTATGCGCGAACTGCATTTGATGTCTTCTATCTGACTGCAATCTTTTTGATTGTTTATATCGCTTTGTTATTTTTACATGAGAACTATCTCAAGTATCGATATAAAGACATCTTTACTCACATGTTGAGTAATCCTAAGAAAGATAGCCATTCATAAAAAATGATGATAAATAAAAAGGTCGGGAAAAGTTCCCGGCCTCGTTTTTTATTTCAATCGATAGGTTTTTCTTGGTTTCTTTTTGGGTACTCGTTTGAGTCCAACTTCTTCTACATATTCTCCGTATTTTACGAGAAAGTTATTGCTGACGATTGGGTGACCAGGGTTGATGAGATTGACCAGTTCAGTCCCCTCGTAGACAGTGAACTCCTCCTCCAGCAGATAGAGGAAGGTTGGATTCCAATCGAGACGGCCTTGAATTCGTTTGATGGATTCTTGGATAATGGCATAATGGTCAAAGGCGAAGGCTTGCTCCTCCAGCTCGACCCCATCTAGGTAGCATTTGCCTGTCTGAAAATCGACATCTACGAAAACGACATCCTTAGCATCGTCTCCAGCCTGAACGAGGTCTATGGCACGACTAGGCAGGTACACCAAGTGGGCAATGGTCACTGTCCAGCCCCGGGGGTCACGCCCGGGGGTTGATACGGTCATTAATTGCTCGATTTTTTCCAAAGGTAGATCGAGATTGACTTCTTCTCTCACCTCGCGCTGACAGGCATGTGCAGCATCTTCTCCCTTGTCCATAAAGCCTCCAACTAAGGCTAAACAGTTCTGATAAGGGTGGGCCTTGCGACGGATCAGCAGGAGCTTGATCTTTCCTTCGACAAAGCAGTAGGCTACCATATCCACTGTCACACTTGGTTTTTCATATTGAGGGAGTTCCTGCTTGTGGTACCAGTCTAAAAACTCCTCCTGACTGGCATGGATTTCATAATATTCTTTTTCCGTCATCCCGGCTGGAATCTTTGTGTCTGCCATCTTATGCCTCCTTTCGAACTGCCTTGGTCCATTGGTACCAACCCACTAGACTGTTCAGTGTGTAAACCCAGTACATCCCTTGGATGTGGATATTTTCACCCCACCAGAGATAGATACTAAAGAGATTGGTTGCAATCCAGAAAATCCATTGCTCGCGGTAAAGACGTGTCATCAAGAGCTGTCCAACACCATTAGTCGCATCTGTAACACTATCACGGAAAGGGCGAGCGCTATTGATACTTTGGTAAGCCAAGCCCATACCAATCCAGATAATGGCAGTCAAGGCCAAGTACTTGAGCCAGTCAAGAACAGATAATTTCTTAGCTTCAAAGTGAGATTCTTCTGGCTTTTCCTGTTCATTGATACGATTGGACAGCCAAGCATAGAGACCAATCGGCTGCATGACAAAGAAGTAAACAGTCGTCAAGACTTCGCCATAAAAAGTCGCATTCATAGCCAAGATCAAGTAGATTGCTGAGTTAATGGCCCCAAAGAGATAATTGCTTGCACGACCTTCTGCTACTAAAATAACACAGACAATCCCAGTCCAGGATGCAAACAAGCTCAACCAGTCATGGCTTTCTGTATTTTGCGTGAACTCTAAGATCAAGGGAACACTTGACAAGGCGATGAGATACAACCACTGGAAAAGACTACGGCCGACAAAGAGATCTTTCCATAGCAAACGCATGATTCCTACAAAACCGATCTTGCGAGCTTCTGCATGGACATTTTTAAAATTTTCGATAAATTGTGTGATTTTTTTAGTTACTGTTTTCATAATTTTCTCCTAATCTGCTTGGTAAATGGCATCGATAGCCACTTTGGCTGCTTCATAATTGCCTAGATAATCCTCCGCTAGATAAACTAAAGGAATGGTGGTTAAGTATCGCTCCCTCATTTGGTCCAAATGCTGGGAAAAACTGTAGCGAATGTGGTCTTCTGCCATGGTCATATCTCTAAATCCGTCATTGACATAGGAGCCAATAGGTTGCACAAAGAGAATCAAGTCCCATTTTTCCTTGGCCAAGATCGAAACAAAGAGATTGTCAAAGGTTTCTCCTGATAAGTCCCCTTGGTCCTCAGTCTCCATGTAATAGTCATAGTAGCCCTTGGTTACCAAGGAGTTGGTATCGGCTATCACTAGACCTCGATTGGCATTGCTATCGATTAACTTAGAGGTCTGGTCATACTGCCCTAAAAGGAGATAATAATAATCCTTTGGAGTCAATTCATCGTCGCGGACATTGTTTTTGATCTGGTACTCACGCGCGTATTCCAGACTAACGGGCGCATCGTAATACCTTGCCAAATCCTTGGCCAGAGTGGTCTTCCCATTGCTGGCACTTCCCATGATCAAGACTTTCTTGGTAAACTGACGACGGAAGGGTTGAGCGATGTATTTCCAATATTTGCTTGGATTTTCTCGAATCATAGTCGCTGAGATACCAAACTTTCTTTCTTGCAAGACGGTGCCAAATCCACGTTTAGCTAGCTCTTGCTGGTAGTCTTCTTCTCCTACAAAAAAAGTCAGTTCTTGCTGGGTTTCATCATAGGAAATCTCCGCTAACATCTGGTCCAACCACTCCTGCCAGCCCATAGGGTAACGAGGAAGGTTGCTCTCATCCAGCTTGCAGACAGAGGTCAACTCGTCATCACGAAAAGCCTCTCGGATATAGCGAAATCGTTTTTGAAGACTTAAACCTACCTGCTCACCTCGATCTCCCTCGTAGCCTGAAACGACTACCCAGACCTGGTCACACTGGCGCTTCGCTCGCTGAATCAGATCGATATGCCCTTGATGGAGAGGTGCGAAGGTTCCAAATACCACTGCTGTTTTCTTTTTCATAAACGTTTTATCTTTTTATAATTTTTAATATTTTTGTTTTCTGTGTTTTTATTATATACTATATTTTCGTTTTGTCAATAGTTTTTTATCGTTTTTTATAAAAAGGTAACAAAAAAAGAGAAGGCCATCTTTATACTGCCCCTCAAAAGTTGGACATAAAAACTCTAACTTTTGCGGTTCACTAGCCTTCTCTTTTTATATCTTAGATTCATCTCTATATGAAATGACTTATAATTATTAGATACCAATTATAAGTAAAATCTTTAGGATCTTCAATGGTTAACCAATCAAATGCTAAATATCGAAAGTGGATATTTTTAAAAAACTGAATCATTATTTTCTTCTTTTCATCGCGATGAATGAAGTTCCAATCAAACCAAGGAGACCAAGGATCTCAAGAACTAGATTAGACGCCACTCCTGTAGATGGTAATTTCTTCTCAGTTGCTGATGTAGAATTTCCTTTTGCCACTGTTTCATTTTCAGTAGCCAATGGTTTATGATTAACTTCTTTATTCTGGAATTTTCCAGTTTGGCTCTCTCCTATCTGTGTTTGACTATCTTGGATAGACGGCTTAGTCTGCTTAGGTGTAGTGACATTTTGATTCTTAGAAAGTGTCTTAATCGCAAATAAACTGAAGTGGTTCGTTTTAAAGACAACTTGCCCATTTTCAACTTTAGAAGGAATACGCTCAAGGTCGCCATTTTCCTTTACGTGATAGACGTGAACATCTGAGCCAGTCTGCCCAAGCGCGAGCCGAACAGTTCGTTCTCCATTGACATGAGTTTCCTTGCCTCCTTTAGAAAGAGATAAGTCAAACACACGAACTGTTCCTCCTCCTGTTTTACGAGCAATTTTATCAGCCAACTCTTTCGTCGTTACTTCCTTGAGATGTAACTTATCAGCATCTGTAGGTTTATCAAATATTACTGAGACCTTCGTCTTGCCATCTGCTGCTGTAAAGATTTTATGTGTCTTTGGTTGTGCCGGTGTATGTGGTTTCTTGCCTTCTGGTTGAGGACTTGGTTGCATACCTGGTTTTGGAGTAGATGGCTTCTGATTTTCAGTACCGGGGTGTGCCGGCGTGTGTGGTTTCTTGCCTTCTGGTTGAGGACTTGGTTGCATATCTGGTTTTGGAGCAGATGGCTTTTTATCCTCAGTACCGGGGTGTGCCGGTGTTTGCGGTTTTTTGCCTTCTGGTTGAGGACTTGGTTGCATATCTGGTTTTGGAGTAGATGGCTTTTTATCCTCAGTACCAGGTTGTGTCGGTGTTTGCGGTTTTTTGCCCTCTGGTTGAGGACTTGGTTGCATATCTGGTTTTGGAGTAGATGGCTTTTTATCCTCAATACCAGGTTGTGTCGGTGTTTGCGGTTTTTTGCCCTCTGGTTGAGGACTTGGTTGCATATCTGGTTTTGGAATTTCTTTCTTATCTTCTTTCTTTGGCACTAAGTTGGCCTTCGCTACCTTCAATTCAGATAAGCTCTTCTGAAGCTCTCCTATCTGAGTATCTAGCTGCTTTTCTGTAATATTTACTTGTTCTAGAAGCTCTTTCCCTTGTTTAATGATTTCGCTTGCGCGATTTCTGACCTTTTCATAAGCAGAACCAGCTTCTCCTGTTAACTTAGCTCCATCTGGAACCGTCTTCATTTCTTCTTCAAGCTGACTGATAGCCTTCTGAAGTTCCACAATCTGCTGAATCTTATTAAAGGATGGAAGAAATTCATCCTTAAAGTAATCCGCTAGATATTTCCCTTCTAAGGTAGCATAATTCTTATTCCATGTTTGCTTGATACCTGATTCAAATTCTTTTTCTAAACTAGGAATTTTCGCGTATTTTTCTCGATACAAAGCGACTTGTCTTGTCATCTTTTCGATTTGTGCATGGATTTGATAATAGATAAAGTCATCTATAAACGTTTGGAGAGTTTTGGCAGTGTATGAACCTTTTTCTAACTGTTCTCTAAATGCTTTTATTTTATCAGGAGCAATCTTTTTAGAATCCTCCCAAATATCTTTTTTCTGCACCTTATAATCACTGTTATTTTCTGGTAACTCTGGATAGTTATTCACTTCAGCCAAAGCTTGCTCTAGTTTTTTTAGCTCTTCCTTAGCCTTATTCTTCAAAGATTCTATCTCTTTCGTTTCTTCAGTCGGTGTCTGAGATTTCCCATCTTTAGTTGGAGGAATATGGCCTTCCATATCATGCTTTCTTTGAGGCTCAGTTGGTTTCGTTAAACCTTTTTTGAAATTCTCTACAGTAGAATTCAATTCTCCTTTGGCTTTCTCTAGAATTTGATTCAACTGGTCCTCTGTGATAGCGTTAGTCAATTCGTCTCTATATTTATCGACAAGCCCTCTGATTGTATTAATTAAGTCTTTGAATTTAGGTTCATCTTCAGGCTTCAGATCCTTCTCAACCCCATTTAAAAGGTCAGTCATATATTTAGAAAGATTAATATTAGCTTCAGCATAATCCTTCACTCTGCCCTCAGCTTTTGTTTCCGGAGAATTTCTTCGTACTCTAGGTTTCGGCGTTTCTTTGGTTGAATTATCTGATGGTTTGAGCTTTGCAATTTCTGCGATAAGGTTATTTTTAGCCTTTAAAGCATCTTCGTTCTTCGTTGCACGATCTAGTTCGTTAAGAGCGTTTTTTTCTAGTTCTCGAAGCTGTTTGATATCTGCATCGTCTTTAGCTTCTTTCGTACTTAAACCTTTTTCTTTAATTTTCTCATCTACTTTTTGATTGACAAAGTTTTGAATTTCTTTTTCAACGTAAGCTTTGTAAGATTTGAATAACTTACCTAGATCAGCAATAACTTCTTGTTTAATCGTTTGGAGTGATTTATCCGACTCGTTCTTAAAATCATTTACAACTCGCTCTTTGATTTTATTGATTTCACCTACTAAAGAATTTTTATCCTCTTCGGTGATACCTTTTGTAGTTGCCATATCGCTAATCAATTTCTTTTGATGGTCGAGTTCTTCATTGATTTTTTTGAAAGTATCTTCCAGCTCTCTATAACTATTCTCCAAAGTTTCTAGATTATCACGGTCATCTTCTCCCTCAATCTCTTTTATCAGGGAATCTTTCCGCTCAGTTGGTAGAGTACCCTTTCTGATTTCTTCTTTTAAACGTTTTTGAATTTCAGCGACCGCACCTGTGTTCTCTTTTGTAGAAGTATCGTGAGACTGTTCCGAACTCTCCTTAGTCGGAGGAACTCCCTTGTTTTCATCTTTCGATTGATTTTCTTTTTCCTTCCTTTCTTGTTCCATATGCTGCTTTTCATGGTGTTTTAGTAAGTCTAGGTGAAAATCATTATCTAGCGAAAGCAAGCTTCCTGTATCATTCGCCTGTTCGATTTTCTGCTGATATGCTGCTTTTTTATCTACAGGAAGGTCACTTTCCGCTAGCTCTTTTATTAATTTTTCTTTTGCATCTTTCAAAGTTTCTCTAGCTAGTTCTGTTTTTTTATTATTTTCAGAAGAAGTTTCTTTGTTTTCTCCTGCCTTATCCTTAGATGAAGTTTGTTCAGTGACCTTAGCACTATTTGTGGGGGCACTCGAGTTCATCTCACCAGCATGAGCAACACTCCCCATAAAGAAGCTAGCTACTAGTACACTAGCTACTCCTACACTAAATTTACGAATGGAATAACGCATTCTTCGTTCATGATTTGATTTAAACATATCTATATCCTCCACGATTTTAATTAACTACAGTATATCCTGCCAATATGAATTGTATATGAAATTTGCTATATTATTTTCGCTATCCTTTCATTCTTCCATTAGGAATGATAACTTCTTGCAGTAATTTCTCTTCTTCTGCTATTCTTTGATAAAGAATAACCGCATAGACAGGAAAAATAAAGATAAAAGTTACGTAAGCATGACTCACCAAAGCTAAACCAACTAACTCAGGAAGAATATTTAAAAAGTAATTGGGATGTTTCACAATTCGAAAGAGAGGATGATCTACATATTTGTGATTATTGACAAGCATTAGCTTAACTGTCCAAATATCTCCCAACAAGTGAATGACCAGCAATAACATCAACATGGAAAAAATAAGCAAAACTAAACCAACTATGCTCATGCCATCAAACCTTGTCTTATGTACCATTGCTTCAACAAAGCAGGAGAGATAGAAGACAATATGAGCCATCGTTAGTCGTTTTGTATTCTCAACTCCAAATTCTTTCCCGCCATTGCTAAGGATTCGTTTCTCATTCTCCATCGAACGTTTTAAAAAAATCAATCGAACGAGGAAGGTTACTAAAATAATCGCTAATACCATACCAGTATCCTTTCTTTTTTCTATATTTAAAATAATATTCTCATGTTAAACCTATGTGAACTTTAACAAAAAAGAACGGAGAGATTTCCGTTCTTTTACTTTATACAACTAATCTGCTTGCAAGCAAATTTTAAATTCCATTCCCTGTTCATAAGGGAGAAAACTATAAGACATTTGATAACTTTCTAGGATGTTATTCACGATATAGAGTCCTAAACCAGACCCTTCAGACTTGTCTGTAACAACTTGAGAGTGGTAAAAAATATCAAACAAATGATTCAACTCTTCTTGATTAAGAGGTTGGCAGGTATTTTTGATAGAAAGATAGCCATCTTGCTCGGATAGGACTACGCGCCCATTTTTATCTGAATATTTAATTGCATTACTAATCAGGTTTGTCAAAACCTTATCCAATGCCTTGAGACTCATGATGACCCTAGTAGCATCTGTCAATTGATTTTCAATTTCTATTCCTCTTGAGCGTGCTAATTCCTGATAGCGAGATAAAACATCCGTCAAAACAGTCTGGACTATCAAGGTCTCGCTACACTCTGTCCACTCTTGGAACTTAGAGGACTCCAAGACTTCTTCAAGCAAGTGGCTCATTTGATCAATTTGATCGATACTCTTTGCTATATACTTAGGGTGGTCTTTATAATCCCCAATATTGTACTGCATATTCTCTAGAATAATTCGAAGACTGGCTAAAGGGGTTTTCAACTCATGTGACGCTCCACGAACAAAAGAAACTTTCTGCTTTTGCAACCTGATGATCCGTTCATTTCTTCTCTCAGATTCATCAATGACTGTCAGCAAGTTTTCATACACATCATTGATTTGCTTTCCAACTTCCCCAACTTCATCCTTTCGCGTTTCATCAAAGCGAATATCATGATCCAACTCCTGCATCTTACCTGTAACTTTTGAGATATAAAAGAGAGGCTCCAATAAACGTTTCGTATAGAAGTAGGAAAAGAGAAAAGCAAATACAAGCGTTGCTAGAAAGGTATAAGGGAGATAGAGAAGCATAATCCGTGTTGCCTCTTTATAAATATCCACACCTTGAATAAATTGAATGGTTACCTTTTTACCATCAGCTGTCGTAATCTGACGGTCAATCGTTACGATATAGTTAGTGGGGCTGCCTTCCTTTATTTCCAAATCGTGCACAAGGGAAATTCTCTTGTCCAGTACATCATCTTTCAAATGGGCAGAGATGCGAAGAGACTTCGAATAGGACTCCAGCAAACTAGGCAGTTCATGAAAATTTTTACCTTCTAAGTACCTGCTCATAATAGTAGCACTCTCATTAAACTTCTCACCCTCTTGCTGAATGTAATAAAAAGGAAAGGTCAGATAGATGGCAATGTGGATGACCAAAGCAATTGCACCTAAAAGCGAAAAACTTCTTAAAAATGATTTGGTTAATAATTTAGGATTTTTTATCATAAGCTAATTTTGTATCCGGCATTTTTCACTGTTACAATGCAATCCAGATCCAACTTCTTACGAAGATTTCGAATGTAAACATCAACTACTCTATCAAGAGGCAAATCTGCAAAATCATTTGAGATAGACTCGAGTATCTGCTCTCTACTCAAGACCTGGTTCTTATGTTGGATCAAACATTTTAAAACCAACAATTCTTTCGGCTTAATTGCAACCTCCTCGTTCTTGACTCGAGCTTGGTAGGATGTGAAATCCACTGTCACATCTTGATAATGCCAAATATCCTCCACAACATAGTAACGCCTAAGCAGGGCTTGAATCCGTTTGACTAGGAGCACTAGTGAAAATGGTTTTGTCACATGATCATCAGCATAAAGGTCAAATACCTGCATCTGAGTTTCCTCATCTCCGAGTGCACTTAAGACGATTACAGGAATATCATGATTTCCATTAATTTCTTTTAACACCTCAAATCCACTCCGCTTCGGTAACATCAGATCCAAGACCATCAGATGAATAGGGAACTCATGAAATTTCTCCAAAGCCTCCTGCCCATCCTTTGCTAGAATAACATGATAGCCTTCTTCTCTCAAAAAAGCAGCTACCCCCTCTCTAATCATATCCTCATCATCTACAACTAAAATGTTCATCTATTTCCCTTCTTAACCTATCTAAAATTCACTCTTTTGCTAGGTTTACATTATTTTCATTTCATACGCAAAAAAAGAAACAGGGCTCTGTTGAAATGGTGGAAATTTCAGGAAACTCTGCTCTTTTTCATTCTATACGAATCTTAATATCTATTCTTATTATAACCAATATTTACATATTGTCAACTTGTTTCCTTTGGTTTCATAAAAATAAATACAAAAAAATCAGGATTGCTCCTGATTCTCCATTTTTAAGCAATATCAAATTTTAATTGACCAGCTTTGACACCAATCTTGAGAGTCTTGCCTGCTACCAGTTCCCCCTTAAGAAGGAGTTCTGCCAACTTGTCTTCCACCTCTGTTTGCAGTATTCTGCGAAGTGGACGGGCTCCCATTTCTGGATCATAACCTTGGCTTGCCAGTAACTTCAACGCTGAAGCTTGCAGTTTTAAGTCGATGCCTTTCTCTGCTAGGCTAGCAATCAATGGTTTAACCATGATCTTAACGATTTCCTGCATGTGTTCGCTATCCAAGCTATGGAAGACCACCTTTTCATCAATACGGTTGATAAACTCTGGTCGATAAGTTTTTTTCAACTCTTCAAAGATGCGTTTTTCCATATTTTCCTGGTCAAAACGAATGTCTTTCGCGCCAAAGCCGACCGTCTTGTCATCACGAAGGGCCGTCGCACCAAGGTTTGACGTCATGATGATAATGGTATTTGAAAAATCCACCTTGCGTCCCTTGCTATCTGTCAAAACACCGTCGTCCAGAACCTGCAAGAGAACATTAAAGATATCTGGGTGGGCCTTTTCTACCTCGTCAAAGAGGAGAACGGAGTATGGTTTGTTGCGAACCTTCTCGGTCAACTCCCCACCTTCTTCGTAGCCTACATAGCCAGGAGGGGCTCCATTGAGACGGCTAGCTGCGAATTTCTCCATATACTCGCTCATATCAAAGCGGATAAGGGCTGATTCGTCATCAAAGAGAACTTCTGCCAGAGCCTTTGCCAATTCGGTCTTACCGACTCCTGTCGGCCCTAGGAACATAAAGGAACCAATTGGACGCTTGTGACTGCGAATACCTGACTGATTGCGACGAATCGCACGGCTAATACTTGAAACAGCTTGATCTTGACCGATGACACGTTTGTGTAGCTCAGTTTCCAAGTTCAGATATTTCTTGGCATCAGTCTGAGTCAGTTTTTGAACTGGAATCCCTGACAAGCGACTCAAGGTCGTCAAAATTTCAGATTCTGTTACCAAGTCTTTATAGACAGGGACTTCCTGCTCTTTTGCGATTAACTGGGCAGCTTGTTTCCACTTGCCATCCATCAAGGCCTTGTCAGCTGGACTCAAGTCGGATTCGTCTGCTTTCACATGCTTGGATTTGTTTTGCACTGTTGCTGCCGCTTCATCCAATAGATCGATGGCAGAGTCTGGTAAGTGACGACTAGTCAAGTAACGATGCGCCATCTTGACAGCTGTTTCAACCGCTTCATCTGTGATTTGCACACGGTGGTGTTTCTCATAGGTAGCCTTCAAGCCCTGTAAAATGGTCATACTGTCGGCCACGCTTGGCTCTTCGATCGTCACTTTGGCGAAACGGCGAGAAAGAGCTGCGTCTTTTTCGATGTGTTTTTGGTATTCTTCCTGAGTGGTTGCACCAACCGTTCTCAGAGTTCCACGCGCTAAGGCTGGTTTCAAGATATTAGCTGCATCCAGAGTCGAATCAATACCGCTACCAGAACCCATGATGGTGTGGAGTTCATCGATAAAGAGGATTACTTTGCCGTCTTCCTCGATATCCTTGATGATGTTGTTCATACGCTCTTCAAAATCCCCACGGAAACGTGTCCCTGCAACGACATTCATCAAATCAAGCTCTAGAACGCGCATCTTTGCCATTTCCGCAGGTACATCCCCACTGGCAATACGCTGAGCAAGTCCAAGTGCCAGAGCTGTTTTCCCGACACCAGCATCTCCAACCAAGACAGGATTATTCTTGGTTTTACGGCTCAAGATTTGAATCATACGTGCGATTTCCTTGTCTCGACCGATAACTGGCTCTAACTTGCCAGAGCGCGCTTGCTCCGTTAGGTCATGCGTGTAGTCCTCTAGGCCACCACTTTGAGCTTGAGGCATACCCATCATATTGGCCATGGAATTTTGCTTGTCAGTTACTGTACGATGACGTTGACGCAAAGCCTTGAGATCTTCTCTAGTCCAGCCAGCACGCTCTTCTAGATTACGACGAAGAGCAGCAATTCTAACCTGATCTTTCTGGTCTTCATAAGAAAAACCTGCTCTCTCCAAGATGCGAGTCGCCAAGGCATTGCCGTCATGCAAAATCGCATAGAGAACATGTTCTGTCCCTAACACCTTTGCATGGACCACTGAGGCCACATACTCTGCTTCTGCAAAGAGAACCTCTAAACGATGGGAAAAGGGCAATTCTGTAAAGGTTTCGTCTTGGCTATAGACCGTTTCAGTCAGCTCTAACGCAACCTCTTCTAAACGGTCCATCTCGTATGGATAATCATTTAGAGTTGCACCGGCCACACTGTAACTGTGATTGGACATGGCAATCAATAAATGCCAAGACTCTAGGTAATGGGCTCCAAAATGGCTCGCAACCATGTAGGCACTTTCGATACATTCATTCAATGCTTTTGAATAGTTCATCTTACTTCTCTTTTCTATCTACCTCTTGCAATAGCTGTCGGAGCATATTGGCACGAACAACTGAGGATTCTTCCCCTAGGACACGATCCGTTGCTACTGAAGTTAGCAAGGTCATCTCCTGCTTGGTCATTAAGTCCTGCTCCACCAAAAGCTGGAGAATATCCTCATAGATCTCCTGACTAACTCGCTCACCAATCGAGTAAAGCAAATCGCGGAGCATCTCATGATGACTGGAAAATTCAATACGCCCTATACGAATGTAGCCTCCACCACCTCTTTTACTCTCAACTAAGTAACCTCTACTTTCCGTAAAGCGTGTCTTGATGACATAGTTAATCTGACTTGGCACAACCTGGAAGGTATCAGCTAACTGGCTCCGCTGCAATTCCACGATACCAGATTGGTCTAAAATCGCCTTGATATAGGCTTCGATATGATCTGATGTATTTTTAAATCTCATAGTAAATCAAACTCCTTCTTTGAACCTTGACTATCTTTGACTATACTATCATTTAACACTCTATAAGTCAAATTTTTAAGGTCAAAGCCTTGAAAATACTGACTTTCTTTAAAAATACTACAACATTAGGACGCCTTAGTTTTTCTTGAAAGTTCCTAAAAAAGTCCACAAAAAAGAGCCCTGAAAAGGGCGTAATATTGACGAGTTCAGCAGGCAAGAACTAGCACCTTTGAAGGTGCTTTTTTATTCATCTAATCAATTATCAATAATAATGTTACAATAACTATAATATAAACAATAACTTTCTGAAAGGATTAACATGGATAAGATAGAAATGATTTCTTTTTCAATCCTACTTGATGAAGTTGCTGAAGTAAGGCAACTGCTTGAAAATATTGTAAGTTTGGATAAGACAGTTTATCCAGAACTATCAATAGGTATCCTTCCTTTTGTATCATCTCTCTGTGATGGAATACTAAAGTTTTTACCCAGAGATGTTCATAGTGATTTTCCAAATATTGGAGAACAGGAATTTCAAAAAATAATATCTAGTGTCCGAGTGAGTTATAAGCAATACTCTGATAAAAAATTTAGCAAGGCTAACAAACTGATACTTGAAATAGAGAGACGCTTTTATTCACAAATGGTAGAAAATTATAATTTATTTCAAAAACTCGTAATCAATATTTTTGGACAACATGATTTAGGGGTATATTACTTCAACGAAATTCCATACGCTAACACTAATCAATATCATATTTACCTAGAAAGTATTTTATCGAAAACTGATAAAAAGGATATTTCCTATTTTGATAAAAGAGCTACTGATTTATTTTTTGAATTTAGCAAAGCTTTAGGAACTTTAATTAATTCAGTAAATCAAAAAACTATTAAGAAGCCTACAATCCAGGATATTAAAATTGAAAACTTTGAACAACGTGATTTTTTCTTATTTGAATCTAAAAGAAGGAATTTTTTAACAGGAGTTCTGCCTACGGGCACTCAGTTATTCTTATTTAACATATTATGCCAGAATAATTTTGTAGTACATATTATGCCAAGTGTCTTAAAATCAAAAAATTACTTTTTTACACGCTCGCTAAGCCAATGCTATTTAGTTAGTATTACAGCCTTACGCTTGATTCTCAATAAGGAAAGCTCTTTATTTCCTGATTTCCAACGGGAGGAAGTTGTTGATATCCTTGATCGCAAAGAAAAAGTTTTTAACTTCCGACAAGATTTTAGAAATAATATATTTCATTATAAAATTTCAAATGTCCCATTACAAATATTTACCAATCCCCCGAAATTCTTTGAAGAACTGATTGAATTTCATTCCTCAAAAAATTTTAAAGAGTATCAAAAACTATTATTGGAAGAAATCTTAAAAATAAATGACATAATCAATTCATTTATCAATTGAAAAATAGGTCTTATTTCAGAAAAATAGTTTCATCTCAATTCTATTTTAGAAAAACTAATACTTTTTTCTAAAAACAATAAGTTTTTACCCCCTTTTTCTCTGAACATCTCCGACTTGGAAAAAGTTCCCTTCACCGGTACCCTACTGGGCAGAAATATTTTTTAAAAGGTGGGGGAGTCAATATCCTTTCAATTCCACAAATCTTTTAGCGATTACCTTTCTACGGCTATTTATATAACGAGTAGTTTTATTTAGTTTCTCTGCCACGTCTTCCCAAGTCGCACCAGCTTCTAAATATCTCATTTTAAAAATGACTAGATCACTTTCAATTAAGTTTTCCATCAAGGTATCTACAACTAGTTTAAAGCCTTCTAAATATCTTAGTGTTTGGTCTTCTTCAATTCTAATGATTGTCGCTTCAGTAGGACTAGATACTGTCTTGCCTTTCCCACCAGTATAATCTTCAGTGCTATGTTTCTTATTATGTATCAGTTCCTGTCTTCTCAAATAAATTTTATTAGCAAGCGTTCTATATCGTCCTAACTCAATATCTATCCCGTCCAGGTCTCTGTTACTCAACTCGTACATAGGCAAGTACCTCCACTTAATTTAAAAATTTTTTTATCTTGCAATTTGTCAAATTGTAAATTCTGTCAAACTGACAAAAAGCGCTAAAAGCCTTCCAACACTCCACTTACCAGGTATCATTGTTTTAAGTTTGACAACTCTTCAGTATGACAAGTTCAAGGGAAATTTCTTTAATTTATCCCCTCAGTTTCTCATATCTTACATTCTGTGAAACTCACTCCATTCTGTAAACCCCTGATATACCTTGCTTTCAAGCTATTACTTCTTTTCAGTTTATGCTTACTTTGTTATGTGAAACTTAGTAAAGCATAAAAGTAGGACTAGCGATATTTCTTTTGTTTGAGCCATATATCACTAGCCTTACTTAATTTGTTCCCTATTTTTCTAAATACACTTTGATGTCCCGATATTCCTTAGAAAAATTCATCCACCCGCTAATATCAGGGTTTAAGAATGGTAGGACAGTAAGCGGACTTACTTCCGTTCGATATAGCGATAGAGAATGTTTCTGACTTATTTCCCTGACTACACCTGTATGGATTTCTTCTACATCCTTCTTTAGTTCTTGAATTTCATCATATGCGTCCAGAATTTGTCTAAGTTTCTTTCGGTATTGTTTATAGATCTTCTTAGTTTCCATCCGTTGCTTAGTTTCTTTAAAAATGTATTCAAAGATGACTGCTTTAGCTTCTGAAAAATCTCTATTATATTTTTCCTGAAGAGAATTAATAGCTTTTTCCATCTTTTCCAACTTCTCTAAAGATTCTAAGTTATTTGACAAAAAAGAATCTATGTTCTCAAATGAAACTGCTTGATTGCCTAACAGGCTTTTCCTTTTTTCGCTTAACTGTTCTCGTGCTGAATAAATCTTACTTTTTTTATTATCTAAATCATCCAGTGTATCAAATACTTGATTAATATCCATTTCTTCCTCCTAGTTCCATTGAATAAAGTAACCACAATCTTCTTCAACTTTTTTTACATCAAATCGGGTATGTAAAATCAACCGTTTCCCAAAATAGTCATTCGCATTCACCCAACTAAGTGTATCTTTCTTGCGATCAAACAAAGTAACAAAGTTTTCTAGATCTCCGATAAAGCCTTTTTTGTCACCTTTATTCCCTAATGTTGTATCATCTACAATTAAAAAGTTATCTACAAAGAATGTTTCACTTGTCCCTGTCTCTTTATCAACTTTAAGAAGATAATTTCCTGAAGTGTCTTTCATTTTTTCTAAGACACTAAATAGTGATTGACTAACAACCATAGATACATTGCGCTCTGGATTGATTAAAGAAACAATAGATTTCAAGTCATCCATACTTGTAGCAGTCTGCACTTTCGCAGTTTGGAGAATTTTCCCAATCTCTCTATTTCGTGTTCTACGTTTTAATTTAATAATCTTCTTACCAAGAAAATCCGTTAAATTATATTGGCCATCATCTAATTGCTCCTGTGAAAAATCAAGTTTTCCACTGAATAATTTAACTAAGTAATCAACGCTGATAGTTTTCTTTTTATCTGCTTCTGTTCTCTCAACCGAATTTTCACTAACTTCTTGTAATGAATCAGATTCAAAGTCAGTTACTTCATACTTCCCACCACGGGTACGAGTCTCAATAACATTTACTAGATCAACCAATTCTTTACGTTGATGTTCATCTTCGTAACTATCAAGGATTGGTTTTTCAATGAGTATATGATTATTTTCTACGTTCATTCCTCTAGTGTTATAACCTGTACTTCGGATATAAGCTTCTAGATTTTCTTTTTGTTTAACTAAGTTAGTTGTCATTTTTTTGCTCCTTCATCTTTTAATATCTGATTTTTGTTTATAATTTTTTCTAAAATTCTTTGCTCTTAGTTTTTCTTTTATGACTCTCCGAGCCTTTAGAATCATTTTTTCTAGATTTTGATTTGTCTTGTTTGTTAGCATATTTTTCTAGTATTTCTTGTTTCCGTTGTTCTAAGCTTTCATCTTCTTTTTTACACTGAGAAAAGATTTTCTGTCTTTTATCTGGATCCATAGAAAACTTATTGGCTACTACATACCCTAAAGAAGTATCTCCTGACATCTTCCTCACCCCCTTTCTATGCAAATAAAAAGGGACATACCACTAGCATTATATGCTTACGGTATGTCCCTGAGTTGTTCTCAATAGACTTATTTTTTAGTTTCTTTTTTGACTAGATGGGTAAATTTCCCATCTGAATAGAATAAAGTAATTTCTCCAAAACTTGGAATTTTTTCTATCTCTATTATACCACATTTTTCGTAGACAACAAAGCCTTTTTCTGTTGCAAATCGCATTTTATCATCATTCATTGATATTCTCCCCTCACTGTGTTGATAGTGTATCTCTTATCTTTGATCGTAAAATCCTTGAAAGTGTTCCCTTCTAAACCTTTCAAAATTCTACTTGAATTTCTAGCATTGTATACAGTCCGCAGTTCACTACTATCTAGGTTCGTGTTGAAAATCGTAGTTTCTCGATTGTTGATAATATCAAACAAGAAATCCTGTTCCCAATCGCTCTTAGGTGTTACCGTCCCATTTTTTGCCCCTAGGTCATCGATGATTAGAAAATCAACATCAACTAGCTTTTTAACCGCCTCATACTCTGTTAAGTTTGCATTTCTTCCATAAGCCCAGCCTTCTTTTATCTGCTTGATAATCTCGGTTAAGCTAACAAACAAAACACTCTTAGGCTCGTGCTTCGCCCTGAAACTCTCATTGATTTCTTTAGCCAATGCAAGAGATAAATGACTTTTTCCAATTCCTGTGCTACCACTAATTAAAGTATTTCCTGTCATACCTGCAAGGTACTTCTGGGCTTGCCCCTTTACAAACTCTAACATCTGACGCTCCTCTGTAGTCTTAACAAAGAAATTCTCAAATGTTGCCCCCTTCAACTCGTTAGGAATCGTACTGTCACGCATTAAGACATCATAAGTTTTAAAGTAAGCTTGCCTGTCCTCGAACTGCTGTAATAGTTCTTTCTCTTTCTGTTTAATCTCTCCCTTCACGCACTCCGGGCAAAATGCTTGTAGTTTTCTTTCTGAACCCCCTAACACTGGTACAGAAATTTCCCAATAATTTACCTGGTGAATATCGCAAACTTTATCCAATATTTTTCTGTTATTAAATTCTTTAAATTGTTCCTTCATCTTTGCAACTCCTAAAATGGTAGGTCTGGGAAGTTATCTTCAGACTTCCTTTTTATGATTTTAGGCTTTTGATTCAAATAACCGTCAAACTTAGATCCGAAAAGTGTTTCTGGTCTCAGATATTTAGAAAATTCAGGACTATCCTTCCATTCTGCCGTTTTAATATCTATCACCTGTTTAAAATCTTCAAGTGTATAGCCTTCTTTGAATCGTGCTAGTAAGAGCCTTTTTGTCTTATCAACAAACTTATACCGCTTATTAGCTACTTGATTCAGATAAACAATAGGAATCCAAAGTTCTTTATGTTTTGTTTTCTCTAAATCTTTTATAGCTGTTTCTTCAAGCCAAGTAGGAAAAGTGAAAGATGAGCTTTGCTCATTAGGCGAGGTTCCCTCGACTATATATTCTTTATTTATATCTAACTTTAAATCTTGCTCTAATTCTTTCTCTTTATCTATCTCTTTCTCTGTCTTACATGTAGATAACGTTGTAAAATTATTAGATAACAATGTAAGATTATTTTCTTTCTCTTGTTGCTCTTTGCGGTAGCTTCTCATATATGCAGCGTGGTTTGTTTCTTGTTGTACCAAAGCTTTTGCTTGTGTTAACTCGGCATTTTTATCTTCATCAATCTGAATCAGGCCACATTGCGTAAAATAAGCTATAGTCATAGATATATCATCTTCAGAAACATCTAATTTCAAGGCCAGTTCTTCTTTTAAGGTTTCAAAGTACCCTTCGTAATACAGAATACAATCACTTTCAAGACTTTCTAACATCATACGCATATAGATCACTGTCATGGTATAGCCACCAGGCATACTTTTTAGTCGCTTAATAAATAGGTTGTCAAAAAATTTCTTATCAATTTTCAACCAAAAATATACTTTAGTCTTTGCCATCATCTACCCCCAGGAACTTTAAAACGTCTGAGATTTTATAATACGCTTTTCTAGTATCTTCAATAGGCGGTATATACTGTGGTAGTCCTGCACCTTCCCATTTTATCAAGGTTTTATCTCCTATGCCCAGTTCTTCCTTTAGTTCCACCTTGCTAATCAAATCTAATCTTTTTTGAGGTACTTTATCATGGCTTTTTAAATACCGTTCCACTGCTTCCAAAATCTTAGACTTTAAATCTTCAATCATTTTTTCAAACATCTTAGTACCCCCATGGCTTAACCCCTGCAAGCTGAATATATCGCCCATAATAAGGGCTTAACTCCTCGCTGGTCGTTTCTATCGTCTGTGCACTTTCTCGCTCGATTCGGGCGCTTTTTTTGCGGTCTCGGTGATTTAGATAAAGTAGTAGGCCAAGCAGTAGCAAAGTAAAGACAATAGACTGCGTATTGCTTAATTCTAGTTCATTCATGCTATGCCCTCGCTTTATAATTCTTGATATAATTTACTTGATAGCTTCGCTCCATCTTCAGAAAGTCGTACACCTCTTCTGGAGTTACTTTATCATCTAAAAAGTCAATGATGAACTGAAAGAGGTTCGGATTTCTATCCTTAATTTCAGTAATTCGGTTGTCAAATTCTGATTGTGTCATGTTATCTAGAGTCATATTTTTCTCCATTAGCCTTTCCTTGTCCTTTTTCTTGCCTGTTTTCTATATGGTATGCTTCACCACTCCAAACGCTGGGCGATTGCCCCAAGTTGGCGAACGCTTGTAGCGGTGTTTCGTGAGTAATTACCCATCTTTCAGCTAAACAAGGTCTTAGAATCACCCTGTCAGCGCTTGATTTCAAAACCTTTTCTAATTGCTTGCCTGCTCTTCGGTTTTTCTTTAGGTATTTGATAGAATAGATATTTTTTGTTATAATCAGATCATAGAAAAAATTTCTATACTCTGAATTGTGTCGCTTGCTCGCCTTGGCCAAAATTTGAGCAAGTGATTTTTTTATTTTCTTTTTGCATGATTACTACCTGACTTTGGTTTATAAAGCAAGTCTTTACTTTCGATAAGATCTAGAATCCAACTGAATCCCTGCTCCACCGTTTCAAGAAATGCGCCCAGGTCTTCACTGTACAAGTTCTCGTAGTTCATACAAAGATATTCGGCTAGTTGTCTGTCTTTCTCAACTAGCTTTTTAAAATCCTTGGAATACTTAGGAATTTCTAACCCCTTGGCATTTGTAACTGTCTTAAATTCATTTTCCATTTTCTATACTCCTATGCTTTAAAAATTAATTCCTTAATTTCTGAATACCCCCTATTCAAGTTAATCATAGCTATTGCCATATCTTCCAAACGTTGGTAGTTTGTCAGCTCTACACTGGTCAAGCCATCAATACCGTTCTTACTTTCTCGCTCTTGCATGAGTTGGGCTTTGTTTTTCCCAGTCGCTCCCTTTAGCAGTAAGTTTGTAAGTGTACTATAGGCATGCTTGGGCGCTTTCTCCCATGATTTGATAGCTTCGGTTAAGGTCTTGCGCTTTGGCTTTTCCAGTTCTCTTTGAAGATAGCGTTTAGAAAGTTCATCACGCATTTCAAAGAATGCTTTGACTAGGTTCATTTTGAATTGCCGTACAGGTTCAGTATTCTTTAGATAAGTGATCAGCAAGGTAGCTTGTTGCTCATTCAGAAGATAGATTTTTTTCGGTTGCCCTCTCTTATCTAATTTATGGATTTTAAATCCAAGTATTCCCAACGCTTCAAAATCAGCTTTATTGTCTCTGACTAAGCGTGTAATAGTATGGTGCTGTACTTCAGCACATTCAGCGATAATCTCGCTCGTAGTGTACGGCTCTTTCTTGCCGTCCATGTAAACCAGTTCCATTGGTTCGCTCCTTTCTTCTTTTGTCAGTGCTTGCCACCTAAAACAGTACCAAGGTAAAGCATTAAAGTAGGGTAAAATCGGAGAATATGAACCCCTACAAACCCTTGATACTGCTATAGATAGCAAGCAAGCGAATATTTAGCTAGATCCTTTTATCAATCCCCAGTAGTAAAGCACCACATGAGAAATCTATAAATGTAGAGTAGTATTACGATTGGTTCGCTCCTTTCTATTCTTTCGTATCTAGAAATTCATCCAGTGTAACGCCCAAGTAACTAGATACTTTTTTTAACGTATCAATACTTGGATTCTTTGCACGTTCATAGTACAAAGCCGTTAAAGTGCTTTTTGAAATTCCTGTAGCCTCTGCAACATCAGCGGTTTTCTTACGTTGCTTGGCTAATAACAATCTCATGTTATTTTTCATAGTACTAAACCTCCTTTATTGGAAAATATCAGTTGAATAATTTGAAAAGTGTCGAATTATAACGCAAGATATCTGCGTTACATTTTGAATTATACCGCTTATTTTTTGCGTTTAGATTTTGAAAACGTGATATAATACTCTTTGAAAGGTGTTGATATAAATGAATAGATTAAAGGAATTGAGAAAACGAGATAAAATTACGCAAGTAGCTTTTGCTAAAGATAATGGTATACCTCTAAGAACATTGCAAAGTTGGGAAAACGGAGAAAGCCAGATAAAACCCGAAAAAGCCCAGCAACTAGCGGATATATTCGGAGTCAGTGTTGGATATCTTTTAGGGTTCAATATTGATGATGTTACGGAAGATGAAATCAATTTCCATAACAATGTTATGGAGAAGATGAACAAAGAAGCATTTGTTAGATTTTTAGACTTTATTACACTAAGTGATATCGTTTTATCTGATAAACAAATAGAAATGATTTTTTATCAATTACAAGATTTATCTGAACTGAATTCCGATTACAGGTACACAGAAACAGATGTAGAAAAGCTTAAATCTATGTACTCTGTAAAGTTAAATTATATGCCAACTGAAGGATTAATTAAAAGATCTAATATACTTTACAAGGAAGATGCAATAGAAGAACAATTCGAACAATACAAAAAAATTATTGACTAATTTTTATCAATTACTAACATAATAAAAGGAGTAACCCCCATGGGATTTTTTGACACTGTAAAACAAGAAGGTAGTTTTTCTACCGCATCTGGAGTAAATGGACTACACTACGTTGTCCTTCAGGTAACTTTGAAAGAAAAGTTTTTCGGCACTGGATCAGGAAACCTTACAGAATTAGAAGATGTTATCAATAAACAAGCTTCAAAAGGTTATCGCCTGCATACAATCACCACCGCCAATGGTGGAAGCAAAGGTTTAGGCGGTGGTGACCGTATTCAAGCCACAATGGTTTTTGAGAAGATTATATAAACCAAACTACTAACCCTAAAAGGGGAATGGATTCTATCGGAATTTTTAAAATTTTTTTAACTAAAATACTTGACAAGATATAAAAAAGCCCTTATAATTAACATAATCGATGAATAGATGCGCTTAGCATCACACCAAAAGGGCTTCACTTTGTGAGGCCCTTTTGCGTTGTAGAAAGAGAAAATAATGAAACCTTTTGCAGATGAAACAAAACAGATAGATATTTTAAAGTCTAGGAAGCTAGATTTTCTGGATGAAAACAAAGCGAAAAAAGTATTGAAGCGCTATGGTTATTACGAAATCGTAAATGGATACAAAATGTTTTTGTTAGACGACGATAACACGAAAGAACGTTATAAGTTAGGTGCCACTTTTGAACATCTAACATCTCTATATGAACTTGATAAAAGTATTAGAAATGGTGTTATACAAGCTTCATTAGAAATCGAATTATCACTAAGAACTGCCATAGCTTATACACTTGCTGAAGACTTCGGTGTGGAAGAACGTCAGTATTTATATTATAGAAATTTTAGACAAGGAGATACCACCTGGAGCAACGATCATCCAACTAACGAGCGTGCTATACTCCTTAATAAACTTAATCATATTTTATCTAGAAATATAGAGCCTTTAAATCATTACAGAAACAATCATGGTCATATTCCACCTTGGATTTTATTAAAAGAAAGTACTTTTGGAAATCTAAAATATATCTTTAAACTCTTGAAAGGCCCACAAAAAGATAAAGTTATTTCAATTTGCTACGGTATTGAGATTTCAGATGTAACAGATGATTTAAAAGCACTTTTTAAAGATACTCTTTCTGTTGTAAATAGCTTTAGAAATAGATCTGCTCATAGCGGAAGAATATTTAATTTTAAGTCATCTATCCATAAAATCGGTTATAACAGAACCTTTCACAATAAAATAAATATAACAGAAGCTCACTATCGTAGAGGATTAGGACAAAGCGACCTTTATACATTATCCAAAATATTAAGTTATTTTGAAAATGGAATGGCTAAAATAAATCTAGATTTTTATATCTCATATCCGATTAAAAAACATTGTGAAAACTATAAAGAAGATTTAGAATTATTGGCCAATGAAATGAACTACCCTTTAGATGAATTAAAACAAGAACTAGAGAAATAAATAAACCAATCAAAGTGTTTCAAACTTTTTTAGAAACACTTGTAAAATTTTCTAAAAAGTGATACCATTTTTTTATCGTAAAAGAAACCCTATGGGTTACACTGCTCTATACCTGTATCTCTATATAGGTCAGGGTTACAACAAGAAAATAAGTGTATCAGCTTTTTAGTTGGTACACTTATTCTATTCCCCATATAAGCCCCATATCCGCCTTGTTTCCTATTCTGGTACAATTTACCGTCTGACTGCTTAAAATCGAAAATAGGGGCATTCTCGTAGCTCCTCGCATGGTATAAACTCAAAACCTTTTCTAATTGCTTGCCTGCTGATGGAAAAAGGAGTTAAAACCATGAAAATTACACAACATACGAAAAAAGACGGATCAGCAGTCTACCGCTCCAGTATCTATCTTGGCATTGATTCTGTAACTGGTAAGAAGGTTAAGACTACCATATCAGCACGAACAAAGAAAGAACTCAGAAACAAGGCCACCCAGGCTAAGGTAGAATTTGAGAAAAACGGCTCGACACGGAAACAACGCTCACATATAACAACCTATAGCGAACTTGTGGACTTATTCTGGCAAACCTATCAGCATACAATAAAGACAAATACTCAGATAAAGATAAAAGGATGCTTAAAAAACTATCTTTTGCCCTCATTTAGCACTTACAAACTAGATAAACTTACCCCTGTTATTATCCAAACTCAGGTAAATAAATGGGCGGATGAGTATAATCAGGACGGAACGGGGTATAAAGAATACAATCACCTTCATGCCTTAAATAAACGTATTCTACAGTATGGAGTTTCTATTCAAGCATTAGACAATAACCCTGCTCGTGATATTGTCATTCCTAGAAAGATAACCAGAGATAAGCAAGAAATTAAATACTTTCAAGATCAGGAACTTAAAAACTTCCTCTCCTATCTCGATAACCTGGAGAATACCTTTGTCAATTTCTATGATACTGTGCTTTATAAAATGCTCCTAGCTACTGGACTGCGTATCCGTGAATGTCTGGCCCTGGAATGGTCTGATATTGACCTGCAGAACGGAACGATCGATATTAACAAAACACTCAACATTTTAAACCAGGTAAACACTCCTAAGACAAAATCAAGCTATAGAGTTCTAGATATCGATCATAAAACAGTGCTCATGCTTCGTCTCTACCGAGCAAGACAAGCAGAAAACGGTAGAAACATTGGCTTAACCTATGAGAAAGTATTCTCTGATAGCTTTGACAACTATGTCAATACTCGAAAGGTTGATTATCGCCTACATAAGCACTTAAAAAGCGCTAACTGTACTGATTTAGGCTTTCATGCTTTCCGACACACTCACGCTAGTATCTTGCTTAATGCTGGCCTGCCATACAAGGAAATACAGACACGGCTTGGCCATGCAAAAATATCTGTAACTATGGACACTTACAGCCATTTATCAAAAGAGAACCAAAAAAGAGCAGTCTCATTCTTTGAAACTGCCCTCGAAAAAATAAACAGTTCTTAAAAAAGTCCACAAAATAAAAAAAGCGATACATAAAACCCTTATGTATCAACGATTATAGAATGATTTCGGTATAATTGACTATTATACCGAAATTTTCTCATTTTTTAAAGAAAAAGGGCGCTGGTAAAGGATAATCTTCACCAACTCCCTATTTTTCTACTTATCTAAGCCTAATTCTGCTAATATTTGACGTTTATAAGCAATTTTTTGTACTTCCTTGTCCTCATCTTCAGACCAATCTAGTTTAATTTCTGAAACAATCTGCCCGGGACGATTTTTCAAGATATAGATGCGATCGCTGAGATTGAGAACCTCTTCAATACTATGCGTGATGATCAAGGTCGTCAGTTGCAACTGCTTGTGAATCTCCAGATACCAAGCGTGGAGTTCCATCTTGGTCATCTCATCCAAGGCGCTAAAGGCCTCATCCAAGAGAAAGAGCTTGTGCCCGAAAAGGTAGGTCCGAAGCAAGGCCACACGCTGGCGCATCCCTCCACTGAGCTCATGAGGATACTTATCCCGTACAGCTGTCAGCTGAAAGGTCGCAAGGATTTCATCCGCTCGGGCAATGGCCTCCGCCTTATCCACCTTTTGAATCAAGAGAGGCAGGATGATATTGCCAAGCACCGTCTTGTGCTCCAAAAGCAAATCCTTTTGCAACATATAACTCACGCGCCCCTTAGGATTCTCCTCGCCGTCAAGGACAATTCGCCCAGACTGGACTTCTAAAATCCCAGCGATTAGGTTAAAGAGGGTTGTCTTTCCTACACCACTTGGACCTAGAATAGAGACCACCTCACCCGAAGTCACTTGTAGGTTAATATCCTCTAAAATCTTTTCATCATCGTAGGCATAGCTTACGTGTTCTAGTCTAATTTCTGTCATTATTTTACAAATTCATTAGTGAAGCCTTTATCTGTCAAGTCTTCTTTAAGGATACCATTTTCTTTATCCCATTTGTAGAAGGCATTCCAGCGAGCTGCATCAAATTGTCCCCATTTTTCCTTGTCACTTGCGTATTCTTTTGACAAATATTTTTGCGATTCGATGACAAAGTCACGTTTTTCCTTGAGTTCAGGTGCGTTCTTGATGAGGATATCGGCTGCTTCCTCTGGATGTTCCATGGCATATTGGTAGCCTTTTTTAATAGCTTGGATGACTTTACGAGCTTCTTCCTTGTTGTCTTTCAGATAGTCGTTGTTTGCGATGATAACGGGTGAGTAGTAATCAAATTCCTTGACATAGTCTTTCAAATACATGAAGTTAGCATCTACGCCTTGAGATTTGGCAAGAATACCATCCCAACCGTAGTAAATCCAAGCAGTGTCAAAAACGCCATTTGCAATCGGTGTAATCGAGTTTGAGTCGTTGTTTGGTACTTTTTCGACCTTCTCAAAGTCTCCGCCTTGTGATTCTACCAAGGTTTTCAACATAGCAAGCTCAGTCGGGTCATTCCAAGTTCCGTATTTCTTCCCAACCAAGTCTTTTGGACTGTTGACATTGTCAGATTTACGTGAGATGATTCCTGATGTATTATGTTCAACGATAGCGGCAACGGCAGTAATTCCTGCACCTTTTTCCAATTTTTTAGCCATGTAGTCTTGGAAATAGATAGCAAACGGCGCCTTGCCATTAATCACCAAGTCAGATGAGCTTTCTTCAGGTGGCAATTTCAAATCAACATCCACTCCAGCTTCTTTGAAATAACCTTTTTCCTTGGCAACATACAGCCCTGTGTGGTTAGTATTTGGCGTCCAGTCTAGGATAAAGTCAATCTTCTTGAGTTCTGCTTCTTTATTGTCCTTAGAAGCAGTCCCTTGACCACAAGCCACAAGCACGACAGCTACAAAAGCTGTTACAAGCGTTAAAAACACTTCCCATGTTTTCTTCATTTTCATTTCCTCTTTTCTTTTTCAAAAACGCTCTATTTTAAGTACGTTTCCATTTAATCACATATTTTTCACTAATATCAACCAATTTCATACCCAAAAGGCTGATAATCGACACCAGAATAATAATGGCAAACATGGTATCATACTGAAACAGTTTCTTGGACTGAATCATGTAGACACCTAGTCCTTCAAAGCCTCCCAACCACTCAGATACCACAGTTGTGATAAAGGCGTAGGAGACACTGACCCTCAGACCTGCATAAAAGTAAGGCAGGCTAACCGGGATTTTAAAATGCCACAGGATTTGCCAAGGATTTGCACGCATCAGACTAAACAAGGTCAGCATATCCTTGTCACAATGCCTAAAACCATCCAAAATGCTGACGATGATAGGGAAGGTTGTCGTCAGGATTATCAAGACAATCTTAGGCAAAATTCCATAGCCTAGCCACAAGACCAGGATAGGAGCTATAGCAATGGTCGGAATGGTCTGGACAACCACCATCATAGGGTAAATCAAGTCATTGAGCCAAGTCAGACTGTCCATAAGCACAGCCATGATACAAGCAATCAAGACTCCTAAGACTAGTCCGAGTAAAGCCACTCTCAAGGTCGCCCAGCTATGGTGCCAGAGAAATTCTCTATCACGAACAAAGGCCTGGAGAATTTCAAAAGGGGTTGGCAGGATAAACTTGGGTAAAAGTTTGAATATTCCCGCTAACTGCCAGATTGACAAGACTCCTAGAAAACCAAATAGACTAATGTGACGTCTCAGTATACTTTTCAAGTTTCTCATCGATGCTTAAAATCTCTCCTACATTTATTTTGACATTGGCAAAGACATTATCTGCTTCCTGCCCTGCCACTTCAAGCGCTTCTTTGAGAATGCGCATGAGCTCATCAAACTCTCCTTCCAAGACCGTTTCAAATGGTGTCACTACCATGGTCACGGACTGAGCTTGCAGATAAGCAATAACCTGATCGATAATAGCAATTCGATCAATCCCCTGTGATAGGGGCAAGACTTGCAAGGCAATGCTTGCTTTCATAAAAACCTCCTTTTCTCAGGTTTCCTTTTGACAAAAAGAAAACCTCTTCCATATATGGAAAAGGTGCAGAATTCGGCTAAGTATCGTTCCCTACGCTGGCATTACCCAGATCAGGTGCGGTCGAAGTTTAACACTTCCTCTCAGACTGTACACAGACTCCCATATCTTATATGAACATATAGTAACGCAAATACAAGGAAAAGTCAAGGAAACTGCTTACAGAAAATCTTGAAAAGAGTTTGAAGGCAACTGCTTCAAACTCTATCATAGTTTTCTTATTTAGCCTCGTACCAGGTTGCCCCTTCATTTTCATCTGCGATAAGGGGAACACTGAGTTGGATGGCTTCTTCCATGGTTTGTTTCACCAGATCTTTGACGGCTGCTAGTTCTGATTTCGGAACTTCAAGTACGATTTCATCATGAACTTGCAACAGCATCTTGGTCTGATAACCGCCCGCTACTAAAGCCTTGTCTAGCTGAATCATAGCAATCTTGAGGATATCTGCTGCTGAACCCTGGATAGGAGAATTGATGGCAGTCCGCTCTGCAAAACCACGAATGTTGAAGTTACGCGAATTGATATCTGGCAACTCACGACGACGCTTGAAGAGAGTTTCTACATAGCCCTTATCACGCGCCTCACGCACCACTTCATCCATGTAGTTTTTAATACCTGGGAAGCGTTCAAAGTAAGTGTCAATGTAGGCTTTTGCTTCCTTACGGCTGATGCCCAGATTATTAGACAAACCAAAGTCTGAAATCCCGTAAACCACTCCAAAGTTTACCGCCTTGGCATTACGACGGTCGTTTGGAGTCACATCTTCAGGACGTTCAATTCCAAAAACCCGCATGGCCGTCGAGGTATGGATATCTGCTCCCTCTTGAAAGGCCTTAATCAAGTGCTCATCTTTAGAGATATGTGCCAAGACACGCAACTCAATCTGCGAATAGTCGGAGCTGAGAAGGACACTATCCTCCCACTCAGGGACAAAAGCCTTACGAATGAGACGGCCTTGTTCCAAACGAACAGGGATATTTTGCAAGTTTGGATCTACACTAGACAGACGTCCGGTCTGAGTCAAGTCCTGTACATAGCGCGTATGAATCTTGCCATCATCCAAAATCCAATCCTGCAAGCCAACCACGTAAGTGGATTGAATCTTAGCAATCTGACGGTAGTCGAGGATTTTTTTAACAATCGGAGCAATAGGAGCTAGACGCTCTAGCACATCCACGGCCGTCGAGTAACCTGTCTTGGTTTTCTTAGTGTATTCTAGAGGAAGGCCGAGCTTTTCAAAGAGAAGCACACCCAACTGCTTAGGAGAATTGATATTAAACTCCTCACCAGCCAGTTCGTAAATCTCTTGAGTAAGTTTTTCAATAACAAGCTCATTTTCAGCCTGCATCTCAAGCAGGGTTTCTTTTTCGACCTTGATCCCAGCGATTTCCATCTTAGCAAGGACAAAAGCCAGAGGTTGCTCCATGTCATAGAGAAGATCTAACTGTCCATGTTCACTGAGTTTTTCAAGTAAAACCGGCTCTGTTTCAACCAATACAGCAACCTTGCGAGCCAAATGCTCCAAGAATTTCTCTCTCTCAGGGATAGCTTTCTTGACCCCCTTACCGTAGAAAGTCTCATCATCAGCCAGATAAGTCTGGCCATAGAGATTCGCAATAGTTGAGATTTCATTGTTCTCGACTGTTGAGAGTAAGTATTTTGCCAAACGACTGTCAAAAGCAGGAGTCTGCAGATTCAAACCCAAGCGATTTAAAAGAACCTTCGCTTTCTTAAAGTCATACACTTTCAGAGGTGTTTTTTCTAAAAATTCCTTGAAAAACGGCTCCTGCAAGAGCTCAAGTTTGTCTGTGGCGTAAAGTTTATCCCCGTAGGACCAGGCAAAACCAACCAAGTCATCTGTATGGTAGTTCTCACCAAAGAGTTCAAAGTGGAAGATAGAGCCTGCGCTCAGCATGTCTTGACTGACGTGGTCAACGATAGTGAAATCTAAACTTTCAGGCATATCCGTTGATGACACATTTAAAGCTTGTTTGAGCTGTTTGAAGCCCATCTCATCGTAGAATTTCCCAAGATTTTCCACATCTGGGCCATTATAGACCAAATCATCTAGTCCAATCTCAATCGGTGCCTGAGTCTCAATGGTCGCTAGTGTTTTCGATAAAAAGGCCTGTTCCTTGTCATTGATGAGATTTTCCTTCATCTTAGAAGCCTTCATCCCATCGATATTTTCATAAATACCCTCAAGCGAACCATGCTCCAGCAAGAGTTTGATACCCGTCTTTTCACCAATCTTAGTAACACCAGGGATATTATCAGACTTATCCCCCATAAGAGCCTTAAGATCAATGAACTGAGCTGGTGTGAGGCCCATCTTTTCCATGAGGTAATCTGGTGTAAAGGCCTCAAACTCAGCCACACCTTTCTTGGAAATCTCTACCACCGTATGCTCATCCGTCAACTGGATCAAATCCTTATCTCCGCTAACGATTGTCACATCAAAAGAATCCTTCTCAGCCAAACGGCCTAGAGTTCCGATGATATCATCGGCTTCATACTGGGGCAGTTCATAATGGCGAATTCCAAGATGATTTAACAACTCACGAATGAAGGGAAATTGCTCACGAAACTCATCTGGAGTTTTAGCACGGCCACCCTTGTAGTCTGCATACATCTCTGTTCTAAAAGTCGTCTTACCAGCATCAAAAGCTACCAAAACATGGCTGGGTTCAACTCGCTCCAAAACATGATTCAACATGAGTTGAAAGCCATAGATTGCATTGGTATGAAGGCCATTAGCATTTTTAAAACGATCCAACTGCTGATAGAGCGCAAAAAAAGCTCGAAAAGCAACAGAAGATCCATCAATTAATAATAATTTTTTCTTGTCCATACACCCATTATAAAGGAAAGCAAGGAAAAATACCATCGGAAAGAGCTGAAAAACTTGGACTTATCCCTGTTTCACCATAAAAAAGAAAAGGACCATTCAAATCCTTTTCTTTTATTGATTTCATGCGATTTATTTATTCAATTTTCTCTTTGCAAATGGTAGCAAACCAAGAAGGAGACCAACAAATCCTAGCGATGCGACTGCTGAAGCATCTTTGCTTCCTGTATTTGGAAGGAGTTGTTCATCCGTTGCTGCAGGCGCTTTGTAAGTACGATCTTGTTCTGTTCCAAGAGTAGGGTTTGTAGCCAAAGGAGCTACACTGCCAGTGTATTCTGGAACTTCATTTACTGCAGGTTCAATCTTTTCAGCATAGGCTGGAATAGTGGCCACTGCCGGAGCACCACTTTCTGCATAAGGCAGAGCATTATTTACTACTGGGGTACCACTTTCTCCGTAAACTGGAACATTTGCTACGGCTGGGGCGCCACTTTCTGCATAAGGCAGAGTGTTGTTTACTATTGGTGTACCGCTTTCTCCGTAAGCTGGAACATTCGCTACGACTGGAGCGCCACTTTCTGCATAAGGCAGAGCATTGTTTACTATTGGGGCACCGCTTTCTCCGTAAGCTGGAACGTTCGCTACGACTGGAGCGCCACTTTCTGCATAGGCTGGGAGTTCATTTACAGCAGCTTCTACCGCATTTACACCTTTGTTGTATTCTGGCAACTCTGCAGTTGCAGCTTCTACTGCGTTCACCCCACCTTTAAAGTCTTCAATTTCAAGAACAGCTGACATGACACTACTTAGAGTCTTAATAGCATCCTCATAGTCTGCTAAAGCTTGTTGCAAGTCTTTTACTTGACTATTCTTGTCATCAGAAACTTGCAAACTTGATAATTGCACTTTAATCTTAGCAACTTGCTCTTCTAATTTACTTAGCTCAAGTTTTTTCGCATTACTATTTTCTTCTGCTGCTTCCTTGTCTGCTGCAGCGAGTTTAGCTTGGTCTTGGCTTGAGAAATCTTCTTGACTCAGCGCTTCGGCCGGTGTCACCTGATCGCTGTCTTCTGCCAAGAAATCATCTAACAAGTCTGAGGCTTCGATATCTCCATCTTCGATAGCTTTCAAAATGCCGTCCTTGCCAATCACTTCTTTAGCTGCCTTAATCGCCGCTTCCTTATCAGTGATAGTGGCATCCTTGTTGATGTCGTCGATTGTCTCTTTTTCAATTTTTTCTAAGGTAGCGATTAAATCTGAGCGAACTTTTGCTGCATCAACCTGAGCCTCTTTATCAGCTTCGTCTAACTTAGCTTGGTCCTCATCTGTGAATTCTGATACAGGTTCAGCTACTGTTTTGTGCTCGCTCGTATCTGCTGGCCAGTCTACAATAACATCACCAATCTCCAAATCCTCATCTGCGATAGCCTTCAAAAGATCTTCTTTACCAATCTCTTCTTTGGCTTCTTTGATAGCCGCTTCTTTATCGGTTATTGAAGCGTCTTTTTTAATATCTTCAATTACAGCATTTTCAAGAGATTCTAGGGCTTGAACCAGAGCATCCGTCGCTTGAGACACTTGTTCTTTGGCATCTTTTTCAGCCTGGTCTAGTAGAGCCTTCTCCTCAGTAGATAATTTTTTATTAGTTTGAACTTCAGGACCTGTTACCACTGCCTTATCTTCTGCACCTTCTGGTAATTCAGCGATGATATTGTCTAAGCTGAGCTCTCCAGACTCAAGAGTATCTGAAATATACATCTTACCGATATATTCCTTCACAGCTTCAGCTGCATCCTCTTTGTCCTCAATCGCTTCCTTATCCTCAATATCACTGATAGCCTGTTCCTCAAGTTCATCCAAAGCCTTCATCAACTCTTCTTTGGTCATCTTAGCTGGATTTGTCGTATCAGAATTAGCTGGACTAGCGTTTTCTGATCCCTTTTCAGTGTGAGCAACGCTCTCCCCTTCTGTTCCAGCTTGTGGTTGTACAGGAGCAACTGCCTGCTCTTCTACTTTCCCTTCATCTGCCTTAACTACTGAAGGCTGTGAAACGAGTACACTAGCACCCAATACAGCTGCACTTGCTAAACTTGTTAAAATAACTTTCTTCTTGTCCATTAGACAAAGCCACTTTTATAGTTTTTAATGTTATTATATTATACTATTCAAAGGACGTCAACTAATTCGATATCCATTTTAAAATTTTATGACCAAGAAGAAAGCCTGTATGATGTTTAAGAAATACTTCCTATTCTTACCCCATCACTGTCGAGTTTGTAGCCATCAACTACTCTATTAACAGCTAAGGCCCCCGAAGAATCAACATAGTAATGTTTGCCCGAGACTTGGAACCATTGGCTAGCTTTCATCCGACCAGATTCCTCTAAGTAATACCAAGTTCCCTTGTCTTTAAGCCATCCCGTCTGCATCTCACCCGAAGCCTTTAGATAATACCAGTGAAAGCCATCCTTAATCCAGCCAGTTGACATGGCCCCATTTTCTTTTAAATGATACCAATTGCCGTTAACTTTTTTCCATCCTGTCGCTAGCTTACCATTCTCTCGGTAATACCAACTCCCTCCTTCTTTTTTCCAGCCTTTCTCTGTATTGCTTAACTCTGCATACTGCACATATCTTCTAGCACCACTGTAGGATAGATAACCGAGCCACTTATAACCATCCTTTTCAATAACCTGGTCATAGCTTACACTCTCACCAGCATAATAGTAGTCAATAACCTGTCCTGTACTTGACGGTTGGTCCATAATAGGAGATTTCCCCGTGAATACTATTGTCCCACTAGACGGAAGCTCTGAGCTACGAGCATTCTCACCCGCACTATGGTTAGCAGATAAATCCCTAAAATGAATAAAACCTGTCATCGAACTAGCCTTGACTTTTCGACGGTTATACTTTTCTCGAACACCATAGTTATACTCTTCGATTTCAATCATATCCCCTGATACATTTGATACCCAGGCCACGTGCCCATAATAACCTTCTGTCGACCAAGCAATAGCCCCAACTTCTGGTTTAGTATCCACACTGTAGCCTTCTCGCCTTGCACGATGTCCCCATTCATTTGCATTTCCGTAGGCAGGAGGAATATCAAAGCCATTTACACTACTCAAACGAAAGGCCGCAAAAGAGGTACACTGGCGAGAATACATCCGCCACTGATCGATTTCAACACTACCATTTTTGTAGTGAAGCGGATAGTCATCTCCACGCGCTACACTATCGGCTTGAACCGATTCTCCACCAAACAAAAAGGTACTTGTAACAAACAAAGCAGCCAGCCCTACACTCAACTGAGTACATCTACTCTTCTTAACTCCTGATTTTAAAAACGTCATTCATTCTCCTTAATAATATAAATTTCCGAGGTTACCCTCGTTTATACTATTCGGGAGAAAAAGAAAAAAGTGAGCAAAGCTCACTTCATTTTATGATTCTTGGTCTAGATAGCGAATCAAGTTCTTTTCTGTCAAGATATCTGAGTAGGTGAAGGATTCAACATAGACATTGGCTTGTTTGTCTCCTTCAACATCCCCAAATTCAACGATAAATAGAGAAGGATAAACCTCAATTAGCTTACCCAATCTATTTTTTTGGCGCTTACGGCCATTCTCCAAAGTCATTTCAACGACTTGTCCCTCATGTGCCTTGATCTCTTCTTTGATTTTTTTCATCTTGGCTACATCTGTAAATGCATCTGACATCTTATGCCTCCCTCTTTGAGATACTTGAAAATTTATTGTATTCTTTTTGGAAAATCAATTCCACCGTTCCACGAGCTCCACTACGGTTTTTCTCGATGATAACCTCAACCTTGTTATTTGGAATTCCTTCCTCTTCTTCACCCGCGCGATCGTAGTAGTCGTCACGGTATAGAAAGGCTACGATATCTGCATCCTGCTCGATTGAACCCGATTCACGAATATCAGACAAGACTGGTCTCTTATCCTGACGCTGTTCCACTCCACGAGATAACTGACTAAGAGCAATGACTGGAACCTTTAGCTCTTTAGCTAGAATTTTCAACTGACGAGAAATTTCAGAAACTTCTTGTTGACGGTTCTCACGACCAGTACCTGTGATAAGCTGTAGGTAGTCGATCAAAATCAAGCCTAGATTGCCTGTTTCTTGAGCCAGTTTACGTGAACGCGAACGAATTTCCGTGATCCGAATCCCTGGCGTATCATCGATATAGATACTCGCGTTGGCTAGGTTCCCTTGAGCAATGGTATACTTTTGCCACTCCTCATCAGTCAATTGACCTGTACGGATAGAATGGGATTCCACCAAGCCTTCGGCCGCCAACATACGGTCTACTAGACTTTCCGCACCCATTTCTAGCGAAAAGATAGCAACCGTCTTGTCCAACTTAGTCCCAATGTTCTGAGCAATGTTCAAAGCAAAGGCCGTCTTACCAACTGCTGGTCGCGCCGCTAGAATAATTAATTCCTCCTCATGGAGACCTGTCGTCATATGGTCCAAATCACGGTAGCCCGTTGCAATACCAGTGATATCCGTTGTTTGTTGTGACCGAACTTCTAGGTTCCCAAAGTTGATATTTAAAATATCACGGATGTTCTTGAACCCACTACGATTGGCGTTTTCGCTAACATCAATAAGCCCCTTTTCAGCTTGAGCGATGATTTCATCTGCAGGCTTAGAAGCTTCATAGGCTTGGTTGACAGACTCTGTCAACTTGGAAATCAAGCGACGTAGCATAGCCTTTTCAGCTACAATTTTAGCATAATATTCCGCATTAGCTGAAGTTGGTACAGAGTTAACAATTTCAACAAGATAGGACAAGCCACCAATATTTTGGAGATCGCCTTGGCTATCCAAAATCGTCCGAACTGTAGTCGCATCAATTGCTTCCCCACGATCCGACAAATCTACCATCGCTTGGAAAATCAACCGATGAGCATACTTAAAGAAGTCACGAGAATCAATGTATTCTCGGACAAAAACGAGCTTACTCTCATCTATAAAAATAGCCCCCAAAACAGATTGTTCTGCCAAAATATCCTGAGGTTGAACTCGCAGTTCCTCTACTTCTGCCATCCGACTTTCCTTCCTTTTACAATCTTGTCAACAAGTTGTAAACTTAACCTTCTTTTACACGAAGATTGATTATACTTGTAACATCTTGATAGATCTTCACTGGTACATCAATCAAACCTACTGCTCGAATTGGTGCTTGCACTTGAATATTGCGTTTGTCAATCTTAATACCAAACTGCTTTTGCAATTCTTCTGCAATTTTCTTGTTAGTGATAGAGCCAAATGTACGGCCATCTGGTCCAACCTTTTCAACAAACTCTACAACAGTTTCTTCTGCTTCTAGCTCGGCCTTGATGGCTTTTGCTTCAGCAATCATCTCTGCATGAGCCTTTTCTTCTGATTTTTGTTTTCCACGCAACTCACCCACTGCTTGAGCAGTCGCTTCCTTGGCCAAATTCTTTTTAATCAGGAAGTTTTGAGCGTAGCCAGTTGGTACTTCCTTAATTTCGCCTTTCTTCCCTTTTCCTTTAACATCTGCTAAAAAGATTACTTTCATTCTTCTTTCTCCTTTTCCTTTAGTTCTTCCAAGATTAGTTGAGTCAATTTTTCTCCTGCTTCCGACAAACTCATATCCTCAATTTGCGCGGCAGCTAGATTAAAGTGACCACCGCCACCCAACTCTTCCATAATGCGTTGGACATTGATTTTACTACGACTTCGAGCCGAAATAGAGATAAATCCTTGTGTATTTTTTGCTAGAACGAAGCTGGCTTCAATGCCAGACATAGCCAGCATAGCATCGGCAGCCTTACTGATAACAACGGTGTCATAAGTGGTTGAGTCCTTAGCTTGGGCAATCAAGATATCTGAACCTAGCTTACGACCTTGTAAAATGAGTTCATTTACCTCACGATACTCTTCAAAATCTGTCGCAGCAATCTCCTGAATAGCAATACTGTCACTTCCACGTGTTCTCAGGTAGCTAGCCACATCAAAGGTTCGACTCGTCACGCGAGATGTGAAATTCTTGGTATCCAGCATCATTCCAGCCATCAGTACGCTAGCCTGCATACGACTCAAACGATTTTTCTTAGAATTTTGGAACTGAATCAATTCTGTTACCAACTCACTGGCACTACTTGCCCCACTTTCAATATATGTGATGACTGCATTCTCAGGGAAATCCTGATCACGTCTATGATGGTCAATAACAATAGTTTGAGTGAACAAATCATAAAAATCTTTTGACAAGGTTAAAGCCGTCTTGGAATGATCCACCAGAATCAATAATGAACGGTTTGTAACTAGCTTCATCGCATCTGTAAGAGATAAGAGTTTCGTAGTATCTTCCTTCTTTAAGAACTGGATAGCACGCTCGATATCTGCTGGCATATGGTCTGCATCGTAGACAGCATAACTGTTCTCAATAATATTACTTGCAAACAACTGCATACCAACAGCAGAGCCCAAAGCATCCATATCTAGATTTTTATGACCGACTACAAAAACTTGGTCAACACTTCGAATCTTATCAGAAATGGCTGTCATCATGGCTCTGGTACGTGTACGAGTACGTTTGATAGATGCAGCAGTTCCTCCACCAAAGTAGACAGGATTCTTGGTTTCGTTATTTTCCTTGACCACCACCTGGTCACCACCGCGAACTTCTGCTAAGTTCAAGTTGAGCAAGGCAATTTTCCCTATCTCTTCATGATTTCCATCACCATAAGAAAATCCCATACTTAAGGTTAGGGCCAGTTGCCTCTGTTTTGATTCTTCTCGGAAACTATCAATAACAGAGAATTTATCATTCATCAATTCCTCGAGTACTGTGTAATCTGTGAATAAATAAAAACGATCCATCCCCACACGGCGAGAAAACATAGCATACTTACTAGCAAATTCTGAAACAAAATTAGCTACAAAGCTATTGATATGGCTGATATCAGAGTCAGACGTCGCATCCTCCAAATCATCGTAATTATCCACTGAGATGACCCCAATGACTGGACGACTAGTTACCAATTCGACAGTCGCTTCGTACTCCCCAGAAACATCAAAGAAATACAAAACACCCGAAGCCTTGTCCATATGAACAGCATACCGTGTTTCGCCCAAGGTAGCATACGAACCAGGATTCCCAACAGAAGCCTTGATGATGGTTTGAATTAATTCAACATCAATTTCCCCTTCTTCATTCGTCAAAATCAGCTCAGCATAGGGATTAAACCATTCCACTTCGCCACTAGATAAGTCTAATTTCAGGACTCCCACCGGCATTTGATCAAGCAAAGTACTCAAGCTATTTTCAGCTTGATGATTTACGTATTGGATTTGTTCAATTTCGCTCTTTTCATACTGTTTTTTTTGCCAGACAAATAAAAGCAGATAAAGAAGTACAAATAAAAACAAGACACTGATTGTTACAACATTATTTTGTGAAAAAATAATCAGCATTGTTAAGGTTCCGAAAGTTACAATCCCTAGTAGAATCGCAGAATTCGGAGTTAAATTATTTTTTTTCATTCTAAACCTCTTGCGCATTATTATATCACAAATGCCCTTAAAAAGCGACCTTTTAAAAGATGCAAGCCCTTCATTTCTCTAACTTCAGACACAAAAAGAGGAGGGAATCATCACCCTCCTACCCACGTGTTCAGATCACTAACACCTAACGTTCCACGATAAGGGCTGTCCCCATCCCTCCTCCGATACAGAGAGTTGCTAAGCCAGTTTTAGCATCACGTTTCATCATCTCATGTAGCAGCGTTACTAGGATACGGCAACCGGAAGCCCCAATTGGGTGACCAAGAGCAATGGCGCCACCATTGACGTTGACAATATCTGTGTTGAAACCAAGTGTTTTACCAACTGCACAAGCCTGGGCAGCAAAGGCTTCATTTGACTCAATCAAGTCGAGATCTTCAACTGTCAAATTGCCTTTTTCAAGAGCCTTGCGAGTCGCATAAATCGGTCCACATCCCATAATCTTAGGATCCAAACCTGCACTTGCATACGAACGAATGCGGGCAATCACTGAAAGTCCTAATTCTTCAGCTTTTTCAGAACTCATGACCAAGACAGCTGCTGCCCCGTCATTGATTCCTGAAGCATTTCCCGCTGTGACAGAACCGTCTTTTTTGAAAACAGAACCTAGCTTAGACAAACTCTCTAAGCTAGCATCTTTTCTAGGATATTCATCTGTATCAAAAACGATAGGATTGCCTTTGCGTTGAGGAATAACCACCGGAACAATCTCTTCCTTAAAACGTCCAGATTCTATAGCCGCCACTGCTCGTTTTTGAGATTCCAAAGCAAGCGCATCTTGATCATCCCGGCTAATACCATATTCTTCTGCCACATTCTCAGCTGTAATCCCCATATGGTATTCGTTAAAGGCATCAGACAAACCGTCCTTAATCATGGTATCTACCACTTTCGAATCTCCCATACGGCCACCCCAACGGAAGCTTGGCAAAACATATGGAGCCTGGCTCATGTTTTCTGCACCACCAGCCACGACAATATCTGCATCTCCGCACTGAATCGCTTGAGCAGCTAACTGCACTGCCTTCAAACCGGAACCACAAACCTTATTAATGGTAAAGGCTGGTGTAAATTCAGGGAGTCCCGCATGAATACTCATTTGGCGAGCCACGTTTTGACCTAAACCTGCGCCTAGGACATTCCCCATAATCACCTCATCTACCTGCTCTGGTTTAATATTCGCTTTTTCCAAAGCGCTCTTAATGACCAAAGATCCCAAATCAACAGCAGAAACATTCTTCAAGCTCCCGCCAAAGGAACCTAAAGGTGTTCGCACTGCCGAAACAATAACTACGTCTTTCATGACTACCTCCATCAGTGTCTAGTAAGTAAAGAAGCCTTCTTTTGTCTTCCGTCCCAATTTTCCTGCTTCGACCATTTTCTTAAGAAGAGGGGCAGGACGGTATTTTTGATCACCAAACCCTTGGTTTAGGACGCCCATAATAGCCAAACAAACATCCAACCCAATCAAGTCAGCAAGAGCCAAAGGTCCAATAGGATGATTTGCACCAAGTTTCATCGCTTCATCGATTTCTTCGGCACTAGCCACTCCTTCACCTAAAATGTAAATGGCTTCATTGATCATAGGAATCATTGATCATAGGAATCAAAATTCTGTTCACAACAAAACCATAAGAATCTTTAACATCAACTGGTGTTTTACCAATTTTCACTGTCAGTTCACGAACCGCCTGAACCACTTCTTCTGAAGTCTGCAAGGCCTTAATAACCTCTACAAGTTTCATGATTGGGGCAGGATTAAAGAAGTGCATTCCAATCACGCGCTCTTGATGTTTAGTAGCAGCAGCTATATCCGTGATTGACAAAGAGGATGTGTTTGATGCTAAGATAGTTTTAGGATCTGTCAATTCATCCAATTGTTTGAAAATATTCAACTTAATCTCACGATTCTCAGTTGCAGCTTCAATCACCAATTGGACTTGTTTCGCATCTTCATATGAAACAGATGGAAGCAAATTGGCTAATACCTGATCCTTCTCATCCGCAGACATCCGTCCTTTTTCAACTGAACGTTCCAATTGTTTTGTGATATTATTCAAGCCTCTTTGAACAAATTCTTCTTTAATATCGTTTAAGTAAACTGTAAAACCAGCCTGAGCAAATACTTGAGCAATTCCGCTTCCCATTTGACCAGAACCAATAATCATCACCTTAGATATCATTATTTTCTCCTTCTTATTTTACAAAAATCCAGTGCATGAAGCAAGGACGATTGAACAGAAATCCTTCAATCGCCCTTCTGACATTAAACAAAGGCACCTAGTCCAGTAATCTCACGACCAACAATCAAGGCATTCACTTCGTGTGAACCTTCATAGGTATAGATTGATTCAGCATCTGCAAAGAAACGAGCAACGTCTGTCTCAAGTGTAATACCATTACCTCCGCAGGTTTCACGAGCAAGGGCAACTGTTTCGCGCATCACCAAGGAATTGTGCATCTTAGCAAGAGCAGAGTTAAGCATCAATTCATTACCTTTCTCTTGCATCTCAGCAATACGAGTTGAATAAGCAATAACTGCTACAGCATTTGCTTGCATACGAGCCAATTTTTCTTGAACAATTTGGAATTTGGCAATTGGACGTTTGAACTGTTCACGATCTTTAGCATATTTAAGAGCTGCTACATAAGATCCACAAGTCACTCCCATAGCAATGTGAGCAACGTCCGCACGAGTGAAGGTCAAGATGCGGGCTACATCACCAAAACTATTGATATTTACCAAACGATCTGAATCTGGAACCTCTACATTCTTCATAGTAATATGGCCATTGCGGACACAACGAAGAGCAATCTTATGTGGGATTGGTTCCGCATGATATCCAGGAGCTCCCTTACGAACGATAAAGCATTTCACCTTGCCATCCGCAACATCACGAGCAAATACAGGAACGACATCCGCAGTATCTGAACCACCAATCCAGCGTTTTTCACCATTTAGAATCCACTTGTCTCCAACACGTTCTGCAGTAGTTGCAAGTCCTCCAGCAATATCAGAACCTGAAAGAGGTTCAGTCAAAGCGAAGCAACCTTGCCAATCAAATGCAGCTAGTTTTGGAAGAAATTCTTTTTGTTGACGCTCATCACCACCCAAGAGAATTGTGTTGTAGCAAAGTCCGCCATGAACGGTGTAGAATGTTGCCATAGAAGCATCGAAGCGAGCAAGTTCAAGATACAAGAAAGCAATATAAAGTTCAGATGGTTTCCAGCTACCTTCACGTCCCTCAAACAATTTTGGATTGTTCATAATTTGAGCGCCCTTAGCCACAGCATAGAATTCTTCAAAAGGAAAATCAGGTTTTTCCCAGTATTCATTAATAACTGGACGGAGATGTTTCTCAATCAAACGGCGAGTTTCTTGTAAAACCTCTGCTTCTCCCAAAGTTAGACCATCCGCATAGTGAAAAAGGTCCTCAGGATATAGTTCGCGTAAAATTTCTTCTTTTGTTGCCATAGTCATGACTCCTTTATTTGTTATAAGAGCGCTTACATTTTTGTATTCGCTATTTGTTGACAACCCCATTCTATCCCTTAGGGTATTTTTTGTCTACTTAATAAATATAAACACACCTATAAGTTCAGATTATAGGGGCTGATTCTGACTGTTTTATCAAGGATTTCCTCGTTTTTCTACTTACTTATAGGCACAAGAAAAAGTGGTTTACAAATCAGTAAACCACTCTTATTAGTTATTTCAATTTTATGATTCTTTTACTTCGAGCAAACCAACTTCACCATCTTCTCGACGATACAAAACATTAGTTGTTTGATCTTCTACATCTACATAGATAAAGAAATCATGTCCCAATAAATCCATTTGAAGAAGCGCTTCTTCTAAATCCATTGGCTTCAAATCAATTTGTTTTGAACGAACGACTTTGGGTTGCACAACATCTGCATCTTCAACTAGAGCATCTGTAAAGAGTTGACTTGTCGCAACTTTATTTTTATTCTTACGTTCGATTTTAGTCTTATTTTTACGAATCTGACGTTCAATTTTATCTGTTACAAGATCGATAGAACCATACATATCTTGAGAAACATCTTCTGCACGAAGAGTAATAGATCCAAGTGGAATTGTTACTTCAACCTTTGCTGTTTTCTCACGGTAAACTTTCAAATTCACACGTGCATCCAACTCTTGCTCTGGTTGGAAATACTTTTCGATCTTTTCGAGTTTAGAAACTACATAATCACGAATTGCTTCTGTTACTTCTAGGTTTTCACCACGGATACTATATTTAATCATATAAGTACCTTCTTTCTAAACATTTTTGTTTTTCTAACTATATTATAACGCTTTCATTTTCATTTTGCAAATTTTTTCCTCATCTTACAAGGGAAAAAGTTTTAACTTCCAAAGCACCCGCTTCTTCCAAAAGTCGTTTTACACGATTCACAGTTGCCCCTGTTGTATAGATGTCATCAATCAGCAAAATCTTCTTAGGAAGTGAGATCCCATCTTTAATAAAAAATGGAATTTCAGTAGCCAACCTTTCCAAACGGCTTTTCGAAGAACTAGCACTCTCTTCTCTTTTTCCTAATATATCTTTAAAAGAAAAACCTGCCGCTTCGACCAAACCCTCAACTTGGTTAAATCCCCTCTCAAGTAATCTTTCAGGACTTAGGGGAATCAACACAAATTGATAACCTCTATACTTTTTCAGCTTCTCAGCAAGAACGGAAGCAAAAACTTTTCTAAGCAAAAAATCGCCATCAAACTTATATAGACTGAAAAAGTCTTTCATAGCTTGATTATAGGTAAAGATTGCCTTATGATCGACGTGAACTCCTTCTTTACACCAAAGCTTACAATCTTGACACTGAGTTGACAAACCTATTTTCATACAGCTTGGACAATATTTCTCACCAATCTTCTCAAAACTAGAAGCACAAGCTGAGCAAAGATAACTGCAGTCGTGCTTCAAAAGGAAGAGGCTACTAAAAGTTAACTCCCCCTTTATAGTCTGGCCACATAGTAAACAGTTCATAATCCTGCCTCCTTGTTCATCTGCTTGATTTCCTTGATTGCCTTCATGATGGAAGTATTTAATCCATCATGAAAAAAGAGCAACTCACCAGTTGGTCTGTCCATACTACGCCCAACTCGACCACCAATCTGAATCAAACTAGACTTGGTAAAGAGACGATGATTAGCTTCTACTACGAAAACATCCACACAAGGGAAAGTAACTCCTCGTTCCAAGATTGTCGTACTAATAAGTATTGTCAGTTCTCCATCTCGAAAAGCTTGCACCTGCTCTAATCGATCTTCTGTTACAGAAGACACAAATCCAATTTTCTCATTTGGAAATTGCTCCTGTAAGATTTCTTTTAGCTGCTCCCCTTTTTTAATTTCTGATGCAAAAATCAGCAAAGGATAACCTGTTCTTCTCTGTTTCTCAATATAGGTCTTTAACTTGGATGACAATTGATTTTTCTCTAAACGGCGATTAAAATCCGATAACCAGACTGGTTTAGGAATAATTAAAGGATTTCCATGAAACCGTCTTGGCAAGCTTAATCGTTTTAATTCTCCTGTGCGAACCTTCCTATCTAACTCATCTGTAGAAGTTGCTGTAAGGAATATCCTTACTCCATCCTCCTTTACACTATTCTTTACAGCATAGTAAAGCATAGAGTTGTCAACATAAGGAAAGGCATCTACCTCATCCACTATCAGCAAATCAAAAGCATGATAAAATTTTAATAACTGATGAGTCGTTGCAACTACTAGGGGAGTTCGAAAATAGGGCTCTGATTCGCCATGAAGCAGTGCTATCTCACAAGCAAAGTCATTCTGCAGTCGCTTATACAGTTCCAAACACACATCAATTCGAGGACTGGCCAAACAAACTGAACCACCATCATCAATCACTTTGGCTACAACTTGATAGATCATCTCTGTCTTTCCAGCTCCTGTCACAGCATGAACTAAAGTCGGTTCTTTCTTTTTAACTGCTCGAATCAACCCCTCTGACACCTTCTCTTGGAAAGGAGTTAATTGACCACGCCATTTGAGAACGTCTTGCTTAGGAAAATCTTCCTGCGGAAAATAGTATAAATCTTGGTCACTCCTGACTCGCTTCATCAGCAAGCACTCTCGACAATAGTAAGCACCGATAGGCAAATACCATTCTTCTAGAATCGAACTATTACAACGTTGACAAAACAGTTTCCTCTTCTCTTTTCTCATTGCTGGCAGTTTCACTGCTACCTGTCGTTCTTCTTCAGTTAATTCTTTCTCAGTAAACAAGCGACCGAGGTACTTTGGATTTACTTTCATACTTTAATATTCGTAAAAATCTAGCACTTTAGATTTTTTTTTAGTACAATTAAATCATGGAATTTAGAACAATTGGAGAAGATGGGCAGGTCCAAGAAGAAATCAAAAAATCCCGCTTTATCTGTCATATCAAGCGTGTTTATAGTGAAGAAGAGGCTCGTGACTTCATTACTTCCATCAAAAAAGAACACTACAAAGCCACCCATAACTGCTCTGCTTTTATTGTAGGGGAACGTAGTGAAATCAAGCGCACGAGTGATGATGGAGAGCCTAGTGGAACTGCTGGAATCCCTATGCTGGGCGTCTTAGAAAATCATAATCTTACCAATATCTGTGTGGTAGTGACACGCTACTTTGGGGGAATTAAGCTAGGAGCTGGTGGTTTGATCCGTGCCTATGCAGGTAGTGTGGCCTTGGCTGTCAAAGAAATTGGCATTATTGAAATCAAAGAACAGGCTGGCATAGCCATTCAGATGTCTTATGCTCAGTATCAAGAATATGGCAATTTCCTTAGGGAGCATAAACTCATGGAACTCGAGACGAACTTTACAGATCAAATCGCTACAATTATCTATGTTGATAAGGAAGAGAAAGAAAATATCAAAGCTGCTCTCGTTGAGTTCTTTAATGGAAAAATCACTTTAACTGATCAAGGTTTACGAGAAGTTGAAGTTCCTGTAAACTTAGTGTAAACGAAGGAGAACTTATGGCTTTTGGGAAATTTATTCAAGAACTTGCTGGAAACTTTAGCTAGGAAAACAAAGAGACTCTTATCAGATAATATGGACAATATAGAATGAAGAAATTCAAAGTGGGTATAAACTTATTCGGGATTCAATCATCTTTACAAATATTCGTATCATCTTTACAGATAAGCAAGATGCCACTGGTCGCAAGGTATCTGTTAAGTCACTCTTTTTGATGAACATTGTAAACCTTAAAATGGAAACTGCTAGAGCAGGTATAGATGATAGTGAGATTACAATCACTTATTTATAAAATGTCTTTCTAAAAGCACATAATGAGCATCTGAGTTTCCATAAATTTGAATTTCCTAAAAAAACAGACATCCTCCCTCTTTACACCTATTTATTAGAATTGGCTTATCACAATCGATTAAAAATTAATAGCTTAGACCTTTGATATAAAAAAATCCTATCACTTTGATAGGATTTCTATATTTTACAAATAGCCTTGAGCGCGTTATACTAGTATCATCTTATACAAAGAGGTATATCTATGGCTGTTTATAATAATATTACTGAACTAATCGGACAAACACCGATTGTTAAACTCAACAACATTGTTCCAGAGGATGCTGCAGACGTCTATGTTAAACTAGAAGCCTTTAACCCAGGATCTTCAGTCAAAGACCGTATTGCCCTTAGCATGATTGAAAAAGCAGAACAAGATGGTATTCTAAAACCAGGTGCTACTATTGTTGAAGCAACGAGTGGAAACACTGGTATCGGTCTTTCATGGGTTGGTGCTGCTAAAGGATATAAAGTTGTTATCGTCATGCCTGAAACGATGAGTGTGGAACGACGTAAGATTATCCAAGCCTATGGTGCTGAACTCGTCCTCACTCCTGGTAGCGAAGGAATGAAAGGAGCTATTGCTAAAGCTCAGGAAATCGCTGCTGAACGTGACGGCTTCCTTCCACTCCAATTTAATAATCCAGCTAATCCAGAAGTGCACGAAAGAACAACAGGAGCTGAAATACTAGTTGCCTTCGGTTCTGATGGTCTAGATGCTTTTGTGGGTGGTGTCGGTACTGGTGGAACGATTTCTGGCGTTTCACATGCACTAAAAGCTGTCAATCCTAACATTCAGGTTTTTGCGGTTGAAGCTGATGAATCTGCGATTTTGTCTGGTGAAAAACCAGGACCTCACAAAATTCAAGGTATCTCAGCTGGATTTATTCCTGATACACTTGATACAAAGGCCTATGATGGTATCGTCCGCGTAACGTCAGATGATGCTCTAGCACTTGGACGTGAAATTGGTGGAAAAGAAGGCTTCCTTGTTGGGATTTCTTCAGCTGCAGCGATTTACGGGGCAATTGAGGTTGCCAAAAAATTAGGCACAGGTAAGAAAGTCCTTGCTTTAGCACCAGATAACGGCGAACGTTATTTGTCTACAGCACTCTACGAATTTGAAGTGTAGTCTCCTAAATGCACTTAGCCCTTATTAAAGGGCCTTTTATATACTCATATAGAGCCTATTCTCTAAAACAAAGTTTTGGAGCAGATAAAGGCTTGTTTGAGTTACAAGAGATGTAATCTGAGGGGTAAGCGTCAAGTGAGAATTAACATGGTATTTATACTCATGGCCAATAACCTCTTAAAATACAATAAGAAAAGGGGTCAAAATTAAAAAGCTAGAGTTTCTCAATTGGAAACCTCTAGCTTTTTTGTGGCTGAGAACTATTTTGTTTCAGATTCTTTAGTTATTCAAAGCTGCTGCCATTGTAGCTGCAACTTCAGCTTCAAAATCATTTGCAGCTTTTTCGATACCTTCACCAACTTCAAAGCGAGCGAACTCAACTACTGAAGCGTTAACTGAATCAAGGTAGGCTTCAACCGTCTTGCTGTCATCCATGATGTATACTTGTGCAAGAAGTGTGTATGCTTGGTCAACTTTAGTGTTGTCAAGCATGAAGCGATCCATTTTACCTGGGATGATTTTGTCCCAGATTTTTTCTGGTTTGCCTTCTGCAACCAATTCAGCTTTGATATCTTCTTCAGCTTGAGCAATCACTTCATCAGTCAATTGAGCTTTTGATCCATATTTCAAGTGTGGAAGAGCTGGTTTACCAACCATTGCACGGCTATCATTATCTTGGTCAATCACGTGGTTCAATTGTGCCAACTCATCTTTAACGAACTGCTCATCCAATTCTTTGTAAGAAAGAACTGTTGGTTTCATCGCAGCGATATGCATTGAGATTTGCTTAGCAAGTGCCTCATCTCCACCTTCAATGACAGAGATAACACCGATACGTCCACCATTGTGTTGGTATGCTCCAAAGTGTTGTGCATCTGTTTTTTCAAGCAAAGCAAAACGACGGAATGAGATTTTTTCACCGATTGTAGCTGTTGCAGATACATAGGCTGCTTCAAGAGTTTCACCTGAAGGCATTGTCAAAGCAAGTGCTTCTTCGTTATTAGCTGGTTTACCTTCAGCAATTACTTTAGCTGTTGCATTTACCAACTCAACGAATTGAGCGTTTTTCGCAACGAAGTCAGTTTCAGCATTTACTTCAACTACTGCTGCAACGTTACCGTTAACAAATACACCAGTCAAACCTTCAGCTGCAACACGGTCAGCTTTCTTAGCTGCCTTAGCCATACCTTTTTCGCGAAGCAATTCGATTGCTTTTTCGATATCACCTTCAACTTCAACCAATGCTTTCTTAGCGTCCATAACACCAGCACCAGATTTTTCACGCAACTCTTTAACAAGTTTAGCTGTAATTTCTGCCATTTTGATTCTCCTATATTTTTTAAAAATAGGAGAGCTGGGCTAGGCCCCGCCCTCCTAGGTAATTACTATTTATATGAATTAAGCGTTGTCGCCTTCTACAACTTCAACGATTTCTTCGATTGAGTCAGCTTGAGCTTCTGAAGCTGCAAATTCTGCTTCAACTGCTGCTGCATCTTCACCTTGACGTCCTTCGATGATAGCGTCAGCCAATTTAGCTGTGATCAATTTAACCGCGCGGATAGCGTCATCGTTAGCTGGGATGATTACATCGATATCGTCTGGATCAGTGTTTGTGTCAACCATCGCTACAACTGGGATTCCCAATTTTTTAGCTTCTTTAACAGCGATTTGTTCTTTATGTGGGTCAACTACGTACATTACATCTGGGATACGAGGCATGTCTTCGATACCACCCAAGAATTTTTCAAGACGTGCACGTTGTTTGTTAAGAAGTGCAACTTCTTTCTTAGGAAGAACATCAAAGATTCCTTCTTCTTCCATGCGTTTGATTTCTTTCAAACGAGCAATACGTTTTTGGATAGTTCCCCAGTTAGTAAGAGTTCCACCCAACCAACGGTGGTTGATGTAGTATTGACCTGAACGTTCTGCTTCTTCCTTAACAGCATCAGCAGCTTGTTTCTTAGTACCAACAAACAATACAACTGCATCGTTAGCTGCAGCATCACGCATGAAGTCGTATGCTTGGTCAGCGTATTTTACAGTTTGTTGCAAGTCGATAACGTGGATTCCGTTACGCTCAGTGAAGATGTACTTAGCCATCTTAGGGTTCCAGCGACGAGTTTGGTGACCAAAGTGTACACCAGCCTCAAGAAGTTGTTTCATTGAAATTACTGCCATGAGTATTTCTCCTTTTTGTTTTTTTCCTCTCCTCGACTTCAACTTGCAAAACGACCCGAGGGCAACAGTTTCACAATTCATCAAGAATGAGTATTATCGTTTACACGACAAGTTTCATTCTACCACATTTTAGCGATATTTTCAAGTGATTTTGATAGATTTCGGTCTTGCTCTCGATTAAAAATAATAAAAGAGACTCAAACTGAGCCTCTTCGTTTCATTCATTAGTTTGGATAGATGTAAGTAACATAACCTTCAGATGTTGTAGTTGGGTTGAACCATCCACGTTTGTTACCGATTGTACGATCTCCACCATAGTTTGATTCTGACACTTGAATACGAGTAGTTGAATCAACTGCTGTAACAACCGCTACGTGTCCATAGCCACCATCATTCCAACATGCAATCGCACCAACTTGTGGTTGAGAACCAGTACGGAAACCTGCAGCTGCTGCACTTGTAGCCCACTGTGCTCCGTTACCCCAGTAATCTCCAGCCCAAGGTGCTAATGTTTTAGCTCCCCAAGTACATTCACCAGTTGGATAACTTGAAGCATTTGTACTGTATGTTGGACGTTGTCTAGTAGGAGTCGGAGTAGGTGCTGGAGTGTAGCTTGAGTCCTCGTCGTCAGATGCTGATGCTGACGTTGATGTAGATGTTGCTTGCACTTGAGCTGAGAAACTTGTGTTTCCAGAAGCAACAACTGATTGTTGTTGACTTGTTTGACGTGCTTTATAAGCTGCCTCTGCTTCAGCTGCTGCTTTCGCTTCTGTCTCCGCTGCTGCTTTTTGTTCCAACAAGGTAGCTTTCTCGCCTTCTGCAGTAGCTTTCTCTGCAGCAAGGTTCAACTCAGCAACTTTTAACTCCGCCTGTTTTGTTGTCAATGTTTGTGCATCGTCAGCAAGCGTTTGTTGGTTCGCAATGACAGTATTGATTGCTTCATTATTTGCGACTTGTTTTTCTGAAATTGATTTTTTATCAGCTTTTTGTTGCTCTAACATTTTGTTGTTAGCCGATACAATCTCGCTCATAGCCGCAACACGGGAAATAGCTTCTGTAATTGATTTTGAATTTACAATTGTGTTGATATAGCTAGTTGCAGCACCGTTTGTTTGTGCGCTACGTGCTTGTTTTTCCAAAGATTCATTACGAGCAACAATATTCTTAGAGAGCTCTGTAATTTCTCCTTCAAGTTTTTTAGATTCCGCTTGTAGTGTTTCATTTTCAGCTTGCAAGTTTGTTTGCTGTGTTTGAATGGCTGTAACTTGCGTTTGGATTTCATCTACCTGTTTTTGAGCTTCTTTTTGTTGAGCTGTCAAGTCACTAATCTTACTATCTTGAGCAGCAATTTTTTCATCAGTTGTTTCAGCGTGAACAGTTGTTAACACTGCCACTTGAGACACTAATACTGTACTTAATAAAAGTGACGCTAAGATTTTTTTCTTCATATTGTATAGATACTCCTTCTATTTAAGACATTACTAGTATACCAAAAAAAGACATAATAAATATTACGCCTTTGTTACATTTTTATTTCTTTCTTATAGATAATATTTTTCAAAAATATATTGGAAAATAAGCATCCATAAAAAGTTTAAAATCATTGATGGGACAAGGCTGTAGACAATGAAAACTGGCATTGTTTCTACTGTCAGTCCCATAGCAAGGGCCAGAAGATAACTACCCATAGCAAATAGGAAGCTCATCACAACTATTGTTAACATTCTCGTCCAACGGTTCAACAAAGTTATACTATTAAACTTGTGAAGTGAGGCACCTATCAAGATAAATAAAAGTGTCGCAATTCCTATCAAGTGGAAAAAATAGATATCGTACACCAAACCTGCTATACAGCAATAAGCTAGATAGAAGTATTCTGATACCTCAATTGTCTCAAACAAGAGAAATAAAAACAGGAAATGACTGGCTAAGTGAAAATGTGGATAAAAGGATTCTACTAATTGACCAATATGTGCATCAATTAGCACAAGAAAAGGAAGTAAAAAGAAAATACCAACTTGTTTTAACAGTCTCATTGCTAATTCCCCACTAACTCTACCACATGAAGATCTTTAGTATCAGCACTTAACTTTACTGTTACCTCTCGTGTTAGATAATCACTGCTATGAGTTGTAGCAACAACCTCTCCAACAGGAATATCCTTAACATTAAAGTTTCCAAGCCCCCCTGTAGTCACCCTATCTCCGGCACTAATGTCGTTGTTACTGTTTAATTGACTAATTTTAAGAAGTTCGGTTTCTTTGTCATAACCAACGATAATTCCGTAAATTTCAGTAGAACCATGCAAGATTTTAACGGAAATTTTGTCTGAATTTTCGGTGTTTGTCAATAGGTTGATCGTTGTTGAATGATCCTCCACTTTTGAAACACTGCCAATCAAGCCCCCGTTTGCAATTGCCAACATATTTTCAGAAGCACCCTTTGAACGTCCTGCATCTATCGTTAACTCTTGCTTCCAAAATACCGGTGAGCGCGTAATCACATCTGCTGCTAAGTTTTTTGTAGCCTGCAATTTTGACTTCATATCCAGCAACTGACGTAGTTGTTCATTTTCATTTTTTAAACTTTCTGATTGATTAGACTCCACTTCTAGTTTGTAGAGTTGCTTTTTTAAGCTTTCATTTTCATTATAAGTCTGCGTCAAATGGTCCAAATCCGATTTGAAATCGTCAAACCACTGAAAAGGTTTTTGGACAATTCTATCCACTAAAGAAATCCCATCTCCTAGTTTCGTCACAATAGCGCTTGAATAGGTTGTCACTAATAGAACAGAAACTGCCAAAACTGTGACAAAAACGATGATTAGATATTTTGATTTTTTAAAACGGTTCATATTCCTACCTTTATACTAAAAATCTGCTACAGTGAGCTTCTTATCAATCCTACAAACCTGCTAAGATTTTAAGAAAAATAAGAAACATCCCAGTACCAAAATCACAAGAATTGCCAGTGTATCCTTTTGACTCCATCTCAACTGTCTATACTGACTTCTACCCTTTCCTCCCTGATAACCACGCGCTTCCATGGCTATTGCCAATGAATCTGCACGCTTTAAGCTCGTCGCAAAAAGAGGAATTAAAATTGGAATCATAGCCTTTACTTTTTGAACGATGCTTCCCTCGCCAAAATCAACTCCACGAGCTTTTTGAGCATTCATAATTCTCGTCGTGTCATCCATCAAAGTTGGAACAAAACGCAAACTCATTGATAACATCAGACCAATTTCATGAACGGGAACTTTCACGCGTTTCAGCGGCGCTAAAAGAGCTTCAACTGCAGCTGCCAGACTCAAAGGCATGGTCGTTAAGGTTAGCAAGGTTGAAAAGAAAATAATCAACACAAAACGACAGAAAATGATTCCCGCTTGTTGCAAAGCATAATCCGTTATTCTTATAAAAGAAAACTCAAATAGGACATTTCCACTTGAAATGAAAAAGAGCTGAAAAAGAGTTGTAAAAGCAATCAGGAAGAACATGGATTTTAATCCCTGAACGAAAAATGAGAGAGAAACGCCCGATAATGCGATAAATATACCTATCGCTATAAACAAAATGAGATTGGTGAGAGGATTATTGGCCCAAAATACAATCAAAATCAGCAGAATCATGGCAAGCAATTTACTACGTGGATCCAAACGATGAATGATGGAATCCCCCGGTATATAACGCCCTAAAATCATACTATCCATTTAGCGACTCCTTAAACTCCTCTATCTTGATTGGCAGTTTTTTAAAAGCTACACCCCTATCTGCCAAACGTTTACAAAAGGCTGTGATTTTAGGCACACCTAACTGTACTTTTTCCATAGAGGCTACATCTTGGAAAACATCACTCGGTTTGCCACTTTTGACTAAACGCCCCTTTTCCATAACGTAGACCTGATCAGCATACGTAGCTACGTCATCCATCAAATGCGTTACTAGAACGATTGTCACTCCAGAAAGGTGGAGTTTTTTAAACAGGGTCATCAATTCTTTTCTGCCCAAAGGATCTAGCCCTGCTGTCGGCTCATCCAAAACTAAGACAGTTGGCTCCATGGCTAGCATACCTGCTATAGCCACGCGTCTCATTTGGCCACCCGAAAGTTCAAAAGGACTGCGCTCAAAAAGTGACTCATCAATGCTTACCAAGGCTAACTTTTCACGCGCAATTTTCTTGGCCTCTTCCTCAGAAACTCCAAAATTTTGCGGTCCAAATGCAACATCTTTCAAAACAGTCTCTTCGAAAATCTGATTTTCAGCAAATTGAAACACTAGACCAACTTGCTTTCGAATCTGACGAATTTCTTTATTTGTTGATGTAGGGGTAATGACGGTATCGAAAACTCGAACAAAACCCTTACTTGGTACCAATAGGCCATTTAAAAGCTGTAAAATCGTTGATTTCCCACTACCTGCGTGCCCTACTAAAGCTGTATAGGAACCATCCTCAATCGTCAAAGAAACATCAGTCAAGGCTGATGAAGATAGGGGAGTCCCCTCTTGATAGGTAAAGCTCACATTTTCTAGAGTAATTCCCATAACTTGTCCTCTAGTTCTCCTTCTGTCAAATAACCATCCGGCAACTGATAACCAGTCTCTCTCAAAGATTCTCTCAATTGATTAGCAAAAGGCTCATCTAACCCTATCTGGTCAAGGTCATCCCGAGAAAAAAGTTCTCTTGGGCTGCTGGTTGACTCCACTTGGCCTTTTTTCATGACTAAGACACGGTCACTCATCGCAACTTCTTCCAAGTCATGTGTAATGGAGACGACTGTCATCTGGTGGTCTTTTCGAATCTCTTGAACTGTCTGAATCAGTTCTCTTCGTCCCTCGGGATCCAACATACTTGTAGCCTCATCCAGAATTAAAATAGCTGGCCTCAGGGCAACAACTCCTGCAATGGCCACCCGCTGTTTTTGTCCACCAGATAAGCGAGCTGGTTCTCTCTTCTTAAAATCCAGCATACCTACTAACTCCAAAGATTCAGCCACTCTCTTCTTCATTTCTTCTCGAGGAAGTCCCTGATTTTCTAAGCCAAAGGCGACATCATCTTCAACAGTTGCACCCACAAATTGGTTATCTGGATTTTGAAAAACCATACCAATTTGACGGCGTAAGTCCCAAACATTCTCAGAGGACAACAATTGCCCATCTATCCAGATTTCCCCAGACTCTGCTTCAAGCAAGCCATCAATCAAACGGATAGTTGTCGATTTTCCACTCCCATTATGACCTACAATTGAAAGCCATTCTCCACGTTTCACGTGAAACGAAACATTATTAACGTCATAATGTTCCTGGTCTTCCTTATAACGAAAAGACAGATCTTTTACTTCAATAATCGATTTCATCTTGAACCAAATGTCCCTTTGAATACATGAGCGCTACCCTTGAAATAATCATAACCAGAGTAGATAGTGAAAAACAAAGCGATATAAAGCAACAGTTGCCCAATTAAATTCCAATGTAAGAGTAAAAAGATAATAGCAAACATCTGACTAAAGGTTTTGATTTTCCCTGGCATCGCTGCTGCTAGAACTGTTCCTCCCGTCTCAACAAGCAACAAACGCAAGCCTGTCACCGCAAGTTCACGACAGATGATAATAGCAACAACCCAAGCTGGAGCCATACCTAACTCAATCAACATGATAAAAGCTGACATAACCAACAGCTTATCGGCCATCGGATCTGCAAACTTTCCAAAGTTGCTGACTACATTCCATTTACGAGCAAGGTAGCCATCAAGATAATCCGTTATACTAGCAACTGCAAAGATGATCGCTGCCAGCAAATGACTTCCCTGTGAATGGCCCAAAGTCAAAATAAGAATAAAGAGAGGTATAAAGAGAATTCTACCAATAGTTAATACATTAGGAATTTGTTCTTTTTTCATTGATTTTTCCTTAATCTGTAGTAAATGTAAGTGTTACAGTTCCAGTCTGAGTTGTCAGCTTCGAAGTATCAATCGTTTGATTGTCCACAGTCACAGTAACTCCCTTTACCACACCCAAAGTAATAGTTACAGAATCTTTCGTTGAAACTGTTGTTTTTGCATTCTTATTGTCTGCGGATAGTGTCACACCACCCTCCAGCTCACTTCCCGAAACACTAACCCAGCTAGTCGTATCTGAAACTGCCAGCTGAACAGTAGCTGTTTCCTTACTCGTTTTATAGAGAGCTTCAATGCGGTTTCCTTCGCCTGACACTGTAATAGTTGATTCCGTAGTAGAAGATGAGCTAGATGTCTGACTACTAGAAGATGAACTAGATGAGGTTGTGGAACTAGTTGAGCTCACAACGCTATAATTAGCTGAAGAAGGACTTGGCTGAGTTTGGATGTAGTTCCAAACATAGTAAGTGACAAAAATTAAAATTGACAAAGCAAATAGGACGAAATAAAACAAGGGGAGATAAGACGTTTTTTTCTTATTTGATCGTCTGCGACCAGACAAGTCTTCTTCATCGACATCTACCTCTTCATAAGTGATCATACTACCTGAATCATAGGCATCCAAAACAATTCTTTCATCTAACTCTACTGCCCAGGCATATTTTCTTAAAAAAGAACGAGCGTAGAAGGTACTAGGAAGTAAATCGAAATCATCAGCCTCCATGGCTTCTAGAAAATGCAACTGAATTTCAGTTTTTTCCTGTAATTCTTCCAAACTCAATCCCTGGTTAATTCTAGCTAAACGTAGAACCTCGCCAATTGTTTTTTTTCTCATACGTACCATTCCTTCTTTCTAGTATTAGTCATCTTTTAAGCTGGAAAGATTGTAAAATCAACTAGATCACCATTATCAATCAAACGATGTCCAGCTTCAAGAACATCCTCCAAAGTAATTTCCTGTAAAATTTTCGGAAAATCAAAAATTGTTTCTCCGCGATCCATCGGATCGTATTGAGTTGCAATAAATTCCAAGGAGTTCATGCTACTGAAAAATTCCCCAAACATCTCACTCTTAACAAGATCTAAATGTTCCTCGGTAATATCTGTATCACTACTAAACTGACGAATCGCTTTACGAAATTGATGCGACAGAGAAACAGGCTCTTTGGTATCCATCGTCAATATCACAAAATGAAAGCGACTGTTGACTTCAACCTCAAGTGACAATGACGCATCTAACTTCCCAGACTCATATAACCTTTGAAAACGATCAGAAGTCCAACCAAACATCATCGTAAATAGTAATTTCAATAAAATATTGTAATGATAAGACTCAGCTTCTGTTATTTGCCCATTACCTCTAATCGCAACAGCAAGTTTGGGTGAAGAAACTTCCATCCGAAGACTATCTGTTTGCTTCACAGGCTGCAAGGGTAGTTTCTCTTTTGTAACTGTAAACTGTTCTAAAGTCTTCTTTTCCTTTTTCGAAAAGTATTCCTCTACAACTTTTACATCAATATTTCCAACTAAAAACAATGACATATTGACAGGTTTGTAAAACTCTGTAAAGTTCTCTTTTAAATTTGAAACCTGAATCTCAGAAATTGATTTTTCACTTCCAACAATATCTGTTGCTAGAGGAGTATCAGGATAAAGGTTGGCTAATGTTGCAAAAAACAAGCGTGAGTCTGGATCGTCTTGATACATTTCTCGTTCTTGCTGGATAATATCCTGTTCTCTCAAAACAGACTCTTCTGTAAAATGAACATCTCCGACTAACTCATTTAGCATATCTAAATTCTCTAATAGATGGTCAATTGTTGAAAAAAGATAGCTGGTCTTAGTAAAGCTTGTAAAGGCATTACTGTCCGCACCTAATCGAGTAAAAGCTGCCATCATATCCTCAGAATTTTCTCTTTCAAACAATTTATGTTCAAGAAAATGTGCAATTCCTGCTGGATGATGACGTAAACCTTTTTCCAAGCTTGTATAAGTTGCATCTACAGAACCAAATTGAACCGTTACAATCCCATAAACCTCATTGAAATCTTGCTTAGGGAGTAAAGAAACTGTCAATCCATTTGACAATTGTGTTTTGTAGACTGTTTCCTTTACAGCAGGATAGTATTTTTCTTCAAAAGTAATCTTTGTCATTCTACTCCTTCCATAAAGTAAATCGCTTGTAACTTCAAACTGTTGGCAGCTTTACATACAGCTTCTTTATCAACACTCTCTAATTTTGCCACCAATCGATCAATATCAAAGCTTGATTTCCCCAATAGAGCATTCAAATAGGCTCTTTCAACCAGGGCCTGTTGATTATCTTGAGCCATCAACAAAGATCGTCGAATCATCTCCTTGGTTTGTTCAAGTTCAAAATCTGTAAAGTTACCCTTTTTCAGATCTAGCAATTGATAATTCATCATTTTTCTAGCCTGATTTCGATTTTCTCTATCAATACCCGCATACATCCTTAACAGACCACTAAACAAATCCAATTGACTAGAGACTGAATAGGCTATTCCAGCATTTTCACGAACATTTGTAAAGAGTTTCGAATGTGCAAATTCACCCAACAGACCATTCATGACAAGCATGGGCAAATGCTCATCATCGCCATATTTTACAGGAGAATGATAGCCCATTTCCAAAATGGATTGCCCAACATTTTTCTGAACTATTCCTTCTTGTAGAACATTCGAATAAGACTGATGGTACTGGATAGTAACATCGCTCTTTCTAGCTGTGAAGGGCAATGATTTCAGCGATTCTGTAATTTCTACTTCATTAAAATCACCTAAGAAAAAGAAATCAATTCGATCATTTTTCAGAGCATCTTGAAAGCAAGTGTAGCTACTTTTTGGAGACTTATTTGAAATGCTATTTCGTAAATCACTGTATCTCAATTGAAGACGCTCATCATGGAAGAACAAGCTATTCAACTCCTTATGAGCAAAATAAAATGAATCATCCATATCAGTAGCTAAACTAGCCAATAACTGTTTTCTTTCAATTCCAAATAAGGCTGGCTCAAAAGCACCATCTTGAACTAAGGGAGCAAATAAAGTCTGTTTCACTAATTCCAAAATTTGAGAAGTCAAGACATTCTTTTTACTTAAAAAATCATCCCTCACATAGGTAAATGTTAGATCAAGAATATGTGCCTGCCCCCTACGATAAGCACTTGTGGAAATATCCGTTCCATATAAACTTGCCAAGTATTTGCGAAATGCTTGTGATGTTGGGCAAGCTTGATTTGCCGTCTCCAACATACTTGCACTTAACATGCGTCCTGCTATCGTCTCAAGAGATAAGGGAGCAGTAAAACGAATAGTGATTTTATTTGTTTTAAACTTTTTGGATTGAACAAAATGTGCTGAAATTCCAGGCACTAACTCCATATCTTACCTCCTTACATATAGAGTTCTATTATACCACGAAAATCAAAATTTTTCTTGTTCTCTTTATAGCTTTAAAGAGTAAAACCGTTTTCATTTCAACTAACTTTCCTTCAGCTATTTCAAGGAAAATATGGTATAATACCAAAGATTGAGGTGAATTATGGAATACAAATTATTTGAAGAATTTATCACGCTCCAAGCCCTCCTAAAAGAGCTTGGAATTATACAAAGCGGCGGTGCTATCAAATCCTTTCTAATGGAGCATCAAGTTTACTTTAATGGTGAGTTAGAAAGTAGACGTGGGAAAAAAATCCGTATTGGAGATACGATTGACATTCCTGATCTAAAGATTGACATCACCTTGACACAACCAAGTTTAAAAGAGCAAGAAGAATATCAAGCAGATAAGATCGAGAAAGAGCGAATTGCTAAACTTGTCAAAGAAATGAATAAAGGTGTCAAGAAAGAAAAACAAAAAACTTCTTCATCACCTAAAACCAAACAAGTTCCACGTTTTCCAGGAAGATAACCATGTGGCTCCAACATTTAACAATTAAAACCTTTCGAAACTACAAAGAAGCAAAAATTGATTTCAATCCAAAATTAAACGTCTTTCTAGGTCAAAATGCACAAGGAAAAACCAATATTCTAGAAGCAATCTATTTCTTGGCCTTGACACGTAGTCATCGGACTCGTACAGATAAAAATCTCATTCATTTTGATGACGAGCAGCTTAGTCTTTCTGGCTTGCTACAGAAAAAAACAGGTTCTATCTCTCTAGAAATTGATTTAACACCAAAAGGGCGTGTTACTAAAGTCAATCACTTAAAACAAGCCCGCCTCTCAGACTACATCGGACACATGAATGTTGTTCTCTTCGCACCTGAAGATCTCCAGCTAATTAAAGGAGCACCTTCTGTCCGTCGAAAATTTATAGACATTGAACTGGGACAAATTAAACCAATCTACTTGTCAGACTTGTCAAACTATAACCATATACTCAAGCAAAGAAATACTTACCTAAAATCCAGCCAGAAGATTGACGAAACATTTCTGTCAGTCTTAGATGATCAGTTAGTAGAGTATGGTTGTCGCGTTATAAAGCATCGAATAAAATTCATTAAGGACTTAGAAAAATTTAGTCAAACAAAACACTTAGAAATCTCAAATCAATTAGAAGAGTTGTCAATATCTTATCAATCATCTGTCAACTTATCTGATGAAGAGCAGCTAACAAGTTCTTTTAAAATTGCTTTGGAGAAAAGCAGATCCAGAGACTTATTTAAAAAGAATACTGGAGTTGGCCCTCATCGAGATGACATTGCTTTCTATATCAATGGTATGGATGCTAGTTTTGGAAGCCAAGGTCAACATCGCAGTCTTGTACTTTCTGTTAAACTAGCAGAGATTGAGCTAATGGAAAGTATTACCAATGAGTCTCCGATACTACTGCTTGATGATGTTATGAGCGAACTTGACAATACGCGGCAACTAAAATTACTAGAAACCATTTCTCAATCTATCCAAACCTTTATCACAACAACAAGTTTAGACCACTTACAAAATTTACCAGAAAACCTTAGTATTTTCAATATTCAAAATGGTAAAATTTCTGTAAATCAAAATTGACAACACTGTAAAAAAAAGAGCTCCTGAAAATCAGGAGTTCTTTTTTACTACTTACATGGAGTAGTTTGGCGCCTCATTAGTGATTTGTACATCATGAGGATGGCTTTCTTTTAGACCAGCCCCAGACATTTCAATAAATTGGGCATTATCGTGTAGTTCTTTAAGGTTAGCTGCACCACAGTAACCCATACCAGAGCGAATACCACCAATCATTTGGAAAACGATATCAGCTACAGCACCTTTATAAGCAACACGACCTTCAATTCCTTCTGGAACGAGTTTGTTTGCTTCATTAACAGAACCTTGGAAGTAACGGTCACTTGAACCTTTCTTCATTGCAGCGATTGATCCCATACCACGGTAAGTTTTGAACTTACGTCCTTGGAAGATTTCCGTTTCACCTGGCGCTTCATCTGTTCCAGCAAACATTGAGCCAAGCATAACTGCATTTCCACCTGCAGCAAGGGCTTTTACAATATCTCCAGAATACTTGATTCCACCATCAGCGATGATTGTTTTGCCATATTCACGCGCAACTGCTGCTGCATCATAGATTGCTGTAACTTGTGGTACACCAACACCTGCAATTACACGAGTGGTACAGATAGAACCTGGTCCAATTCCAACTTTGACAACATCTACACCTGCTTCGTAAAGAGCACGCGCTCCTTCTGCAGTTGCAATATTACCTGCAATCAAAGTACGGTCTGGGAAATGAGCACGAATTTCAGCAATTTTACGCAGAACTCCAGCAGAGTGACCATGTGCAGTATCAATAACAATTGCATCAGCACCTGCTTCAAAAAGGGCTTCGGCACGTTCAAATGTATCTGAAGTAACACCTACTGCACCTGCAACTAAGAGACGACCAAACTCATCTTTAGCAGCATTTGGAAACTCAATAACTTTTTCAATATCTTTGATAGTAATCAAACCAGAAAGACGACCTTCTTCATCAACCAAAGGAAGTTTTTCAATACGGTGTTCTTGAAGAATGCTCTCAGCTGTTGCAAGATCTGTACCAACAGGAGCAGTAACAAGATTTTCACTGGTCATGTGATTTGAGATTGGCTGATTGTAATCTGAAATAAAGCGAAGATCTCGGTTTGTTAGAATACCAACCAATTTACGATTTTCAAGTGTTTCAACTACTGGGACACCACTGATACGGTAACGTCCCATCAGTTCATCTGCTTCAGCAATAGTGTGTTCTGGAGTTAAGAAGAATGGATCAATAATAACACCATTTTCAGAACGTTTTACCTTGCGAACTTCATCTGCCTGTTGCGCAATAGACATATTTTTATGGATTACTCCAAGACCACCTGCACGAGCAATGGCAATAGCCATTTGACTTTCTGTGACTGTATCCATGGCGGCTGTTATAATTGGGATATTTAAAGTCAGATTATCTGCCAATTTTGTTGTTAAATCTGCATCATTAGGCAACACATGACTTTCTGCTGGAATGAGCAATACATCATCAAAGGTAAAACCTTTTTTTAAAAATTTAGTATCCCAATTAGACATTGAAGTTTCCTCTTTTCTTTCTTTTTGAGCTTGACTCTTTTTGTATTGTATCTATCATACCATTCTATGAAAATTTGTCAATTATATTTATGGTAGAAATTATAAAAAAACTATCCCTGTGATTCTATGGAAGAGATAGCTTTATGATTCATTTTTTATCTATTATTTAAAATAATTTAGCCCCATTGCTTTCTTAACTTCAGATAAAGTTTGCCCCGCAACTTCACGCGCTTTTTCACTACCTTTTTGAAGCATATTGTAAACTTCTCCCATATCCTTAGCAAATTCGATACGACGCTCACGAATAGGACCAAGTTCCCGTTCTAATATTTCAAGTAGATAACGTTTCGTCTTTACATCACCAAGACCACCACGTTGATAATGTTCTTTCATATTCGCAATTTCTTGAGCATCTTCTGGACGACCAAACACATCTAGATAATGGAAAACCATGTTTCCTTCAATCTTACCTGGATCCTCCACTCGAATATGATCCGGATCAGTATACATGCTCATGACTTTTTTACGCAACGTATCCGCATCATCAGCTAGATAAATACCATTATTAAGGGATTTAGACATTTTAGCATTTCCATCTAAACCTGGCAAACGCCCTGCTCTCTCATTTTCTGGATAAATACCTTCCGGCTCCACCAAGACCTCACAATTATAAGCATGATTAAAGGAACGAACAATCTCACGAGTTTGCTCAATCATTGGTTTCTGATCTGTCCCAACAGGAACATAATTAGCCTTGAAGGCAGTAATATCAGCTGCTTGCGCAATTGGATAGACCAAAAATCCTGTCGGAATACTTTCTCCAAACCCTTTTTGAGCAATCTCTGTTTTTACTGTCGGATTCCGTTCCAAACGAGCTAGTGACACCAAATTCATATAGTACATAGACAGCTCAGCCAACTCTGGAATTTGGCTTTGAATAAAGATAGTTGATTTACTTGGATCTAACCCAACTGCTAGGTAATCCAAGGCAACATTCCCAATCGATTCTACAATCGTTTGAGGGTCTTTGGCGTGATCTGTCAATGCTTGTTGGTCCGCCAAAAAAACAAACATCTCATACTTGTCTTCTTCCTGAAGTGATACTCTATTTTTAAGGCTCCCAACATAATGTCCAATATGCAGTTTTCCTGTAGGGCGATCTCCTGTTAAAATAATGGGTTTCGTCATTTTTTTCTCCTTCGAAATGGTCTCTTCAATTATAGCATTTTTTTGTTAAAATAACAGAAAATTATTTAAATCAAACAACTAACTCTTTGTAAATAAATCTGTGAACTTAATTGACACAAAATTGACAAACAAAAATTTGAATATTTCTCTCTTTTCTAGTAGAATAAATATATTACATATTATAGGAGAAAAACATTGCTTACAGTATCTGATGTTTCACTACGTTTTAGTGATCGCAAACTTTTTGATGATGTCAATATCAAATTTACAGAAGGAAATACATACGGATTGATTGGTGCTAATGGTGCTGGGAAGTCTACATTCTTAAAAATCTTAGCTGGTGATATCGAGCCAACAACTGGTCACATCTCTCTTGGTCCAGATGAACGTCTCTCTGTTCTCCGTCAAAATCATTTTGACTATGAAGACGAGCGAGTTATTGATGTTGTCATAATGGGAAATGAAAAACTTTACAACATCATGAAAGAAAAAGACGCCATTTACATGAAGGAAGATTTTTCCGATGAAGATGGAGTTCGTGCTGCCGAACTCGAAGGTGAATTTGCCGAACTTGGAGGTTGGGAAGCAGAAAGTGAAGCATCTCAATTACTTCAAAACCTAAATATTCCAGAAGAGTTGCACTATCAAAACATGAGCGAATTGGCCAATGGTGAAAAAGTGAAGGTTCTCCTCGCCAAAGCACTTTTTGGTAAACCAGATGTTCTTCTCTTGGACGAGCCGACCAACGGGTTGGACATCCAATCTATTACTTGGCTAGAAGACTTCTTGATTGACTTTGATAACACCGTTATCGTAGTATCCCACGACCGTCACTTCTTAAACAAAGTGTGTACTCATATGGCCGACCTTGACTTTGGAAAAATCAAACTCTATGTCGGAAACTACGACTTCTGGAAGGAATCTTCTGAGCTTGCTGCTAAATTGCTAGCAGACCGTAATGCTAAGGCAGAAGAAAAAATTAAGCAATTGCAAGAATTCGTTGCTCGCTTCTCTGCCAACGCTTCTAAGTCAAGACAAGCAACGTCTCGTAAAAAAATGCTTGACAAGATTGAATTAGAAGAGATTGTGCCATCTAGTCGTAAATACCCATTTATCAACTTTAAAGCAGAACGTGAGATTGGTAATGATCTCTTGACAGTAGAAAATCTAACTGTAAAGATTGATGGCGAAACTATCCTAGACAATATTAGTTTCATCTTGCGTCCAGGTGATAAGACAGCTCTTATTGGACAAAATGACATCCAAACGACTGCATTAATTCGTGCAATTATGGGTGACATCGACTATGAAGGAACTGTCAAGTGGGGAGTTACTACTAGCCGTTCTTACTTGCCAAAAGACAACTCGGCTGATTTTGCAGGAGGAGAGTCAATCCTTGACTGGTTGCGTCAATTTGCAAGTAAAGAAGAAGATGACAATACCTTCCTACGTGGTTTCCTTGGTCGTATGCTCTTTTCTGGAGATGAGGTTAACAAACCTGTAAACGTCTTGTCAGGGGGAGAAAAAGTACGTGTCATGCTTTCAAAACTCATGCTCTTGAAATCAAATGTCCTTGTACTTGATGATCCAACAAATCACTTGGACTTGGAATCTATCTCAAGCTTGAACGATGGATTGAAAAACTTTAAAGAATCAATCATCTTTGCCAGTCATGACCATGAGTTTATCCAAACTTTGGCAAACCATATCATTGTTTTGTCTAAGAATGGCGTGATTGATCGTATCGATGAAACCTATGATGAATTCCTAGAAAATGCAGAAGTACAAGCAAAAGTTAAAGAACTTTGGAAAAATTAAATAAGACTTCAAAACTCAGTTGGGGTAACCAACTGAGTTTTCTATCATTCTACGAGGTAACATGAAATCATTTTTTAAAACATATTGGACCTATTTTGTTTCTTTCATCATTCCTTTAGTAATTATGACTGGAGTATACCTAACTCAAGGTATCTACTGGAATAGCGATGCCTCTCCACTATTAGGAGACGGTTTCCATCAATACGTTATTTTTGATGTAGCTTTACGAAATATTCTGCATGGAAATGGCAGTTTGTTTTACACCTTTACAAGTGGCCTCGGACTGAATTTCTATGCTCTATCTAGTTATTACTTGGGTAGTTTTCTTTCACCCCTAGTTTACTTTTTTAATCTGTCGAATATGCCAGATGCTGTCTATCTAACCACTCTCTTAAAATTTGGATTGATTGGTCTGTCAACCTTCTTTAGTTTGACTAGATTATTTAAAGATATCCCAAAATTTTTAAAACTTGCCTTATCTACTTCCTATGCTCTAATGAGCTTCACTGTCAGTCAGTTAGAGATTAAAACCTGGCTAGATGTTTTTATCTTGATTCCTTTAATTATAACTGGTTTACACCTACTTATAACACAAAAGAAGCGCCTACTATACTTTACAAGTTTGTCAATCTTATTTATTCAAAATTATTATTTTGGGTATATGACAGCATTGTTTCTTATTTTCTGGTATCTCTGCCAAATTTCTTGGGACTTTAAAACTCGAAAATCATCTTTTCTTGATTTTGTTGTTACCTCCTTTTTAGCTGGAATGGCTAGTTTGATTATGACTCTTCCTACACTGTTTGATTTACAAACTCATGGAGAGAAGTTGACTGTCATCACAAAATTAAAGACAGATAGTAGCTGGTATTTGGATATTTTTGCAAAACAATTCATTGGATCTTTTGATACAACTAAATATGGATCTATACCAATGATTTTTGTTGGATTGCTTCCTTTTATTTTAACCATTCTATTTTTCACAATAAAATCCATAAGGTTTCACGTGAAACTTACCTATGCAATTTTCTTTACTTTTTTAATAACAAGCTTTTACATAGAAGCACTTGATTTATTTTGGCAAGGGATGCATACCCCAAATATGTTTTTGCATCGCTATGCTTGGATTTTTTCCACTCTGTTAATTTATACTGCAGCAGAAGTCTTAAATCGTCTGAAAGAACTGAAGCTATGGAATCTATTTGTCTCACTTTTTCTTGTACTAACAGGATTTTTGGCCACTGTCTATTTTAAATCACACTATTCTTTTTTAACTGATTTGAATATCCTACTCACTCTTGAATTTCTACTAGTTTATGCTCTTTTACTTCTTGCAGTCATTAGAAAATTTATCTCTATAAATTTATTTGCAATTCTTTTGTCTTTATTTATAACAGCTGAGATAAGCTTAAATGCTTCATCTCAAATGGAAGGAATAGCTAAAGAATGGGCCTTTGCTTCTCGTAGCGCCTATAATAGAGATATCACTGCTATGGAATCCATTCTAAACCAAATTGACAATCCATTTACACGTACTGAAAAACTGCAAATTCAGACTGGGAATGACAGTATGAAATTTAACTACAATGGAATCTCTCAATTTTCGTCTGTACGAAATCGTTCAGCTAGCACTAGCTTGGATAAACTGGGATTCAAATCCTCTGGAACCAACCTCAATCTCCGTTATGCTAATAACAGTCTTTTAGCAGACAGTTTATTTGGAATCCAGTACAATATTTCTGAAACTTCACTTGATAAGTATGGCTTTCAAGAGATTTATCAAAAGGATCATTTAACCTTATATAAAAATCAACTCTCTTTACCCATTGCCTTTGCCACTCAATCTATTTACACCGATGTAAACTTTAATAATCATACTCTAGATAATCAGGCTTTATTTATAAACCGGCTTGCTAATCTCAACTTAGATTACTTCTCCCAAATAGCATCTGATAAAACAGATACTTCAGATGGTTTAACCAGCATCACAGGTTCTGCGAATGAAGATGCAAAGATTGATTATCAAATTGAGGTTCCTCAAAATAGTCAAGTCTATCTCTCTTTTTCAAATCTTCATTTTACAAACGATAAGCAAAAGAAAGTTGACATCATTGTCAATGGTGAAAAAAAGACTTTTACAACTGACAATGCATTTAATTTCTTTAATTTGGGTTATACTGAAGAACAAAAAACTTTCAATATCAGTGTTAGTTTCCCTGGAAATTCTCAGGTGTCCTTTGAATCTCCAACCTTCTATCGTTTAGATACTCAGGCTCTTACTGAGGCAATTCAAAAGATTAAAGAACAACCTGTAGAAGTATCCACCTCTAAAAATAAAGTCTTTGCTACATATGAAGTAAAACAAGATACCTCTATTTTCTTCACTATTCCTTATGACAAAGGTTGGTCTGCATTCCAAGATGGGAAAAAACTTGAAATCAAGCAGGCTCAGACTGGTTTTATGAAAGTTGATGTTCCAAAGGGAAAAGGCACCATTACACTTTCCTTTATACCCAATGGTTTTGTTATTGGAGCAGCCTGCTCACTAACTGCCCTTCTTCTTTTTGGGATCTATAATCACAGACGAAATTTATCTAAGACAGAAAAAGATTGACCAATTCCTTGGCCAATCTTTTTAATCTTCTTCCATTTTCTTAGGTTGATAAGCTAGCATACCTAAAGCAGTAAAGAAAGCTAGTGTTATAATAAGGAAAATCACTTGGTGATGAATATTTCCTGACATAGAGATTGTTTGTCGTAAGCCTGATACAGAGTAACTCATTGGTAACCATGGATTGATACCTTTGAAGAAATCATTTGTCAATGCAAGAGGATAGGTCCCCGCACTTGATGCTAACTGTAATAATAGTAAAATAAGAGAGAAGAAGGCTCCTATACGGCTATTCCAAGTTGTTAAAGCTGTCACCATAGACATGAAAGCTAAACTTGTGATTATAATTAGAATCAAGGTTCTCATCTCATGGTTCGCAGTTAAACCAATCAGATGGACACCTCCATAAACTAAAACACCTGCTAAAACAGCTATAATCCCATTTATTTCAGAACGAGACTTCAACCAAGCCCAACGACTCTCTGGGTGACGTCCAGAAGGCAACTTCGCAAAAATCATATTGGTAGATATAGCAGCAACAAAAAGAGCAACTGATATCATATAAGGAGCCATGGCAATCCCATTTACAGGAACTTGGTCATTATCTGTTTTTGAAAGAACTAGAGGATCAGATAATGTTTCTGCATTTTCAGATTCTGTTGATGCTGACTTAAGTTGATTGTTAGCATTGCCTAATCCTTGCCCTAATGAATCAACTCCTGTCTGTAAATCTTCAAGACCAGAGGTTAAGCTTGTTCCACCTTCTGCTAGTTTTCCAGTACCATCTGCAATCTTCATAGCACCACTTCCTAGTTGAGATGCTGCAGAAAGTAACTGTGTTGATTTATCTGTTAATTGACCAGAGCCAAATTGTAATGTAGTAATACCTGCTATCAGCTCTGGACTCTTATTGTTCAATTGAGCAGAACCAGATGACAAACTTTCTATACCTGATACTAATTCTGGAGCTTTTCCAGCTAACGCATCTACTCCAGCTGTCAAGGTTGATGTATTTTCTGTCAACTTACTTGATCCAGAAACTAATTGATTTAGACTAGTCGTTAAACTTGCATTCTTTTCACTTAGTTGATTAGCACCTATAGAAATAGTATCCAGTCCTTTAGTATAGTTTACAATTCCTTTTTCAATTGACTGACTTCCAAGAACTAACTGATTATTTACAGAAGTTTGTAATATTGTAAATCCATTTGACAAGGTTGTCAAGGAGCTAGATGCTACAGGTAAGAGTTGATTTGCTTTCGTCTGCACATCAGATAGATTAGATACTTGTTGTTCTGAATTCTCTATACTTTCTTTTAATCCTCCTACTGTCGTTAAAATTGTTTTTGCTGACTCAATAGTAGAATTAGAACTTTTAGAAATAGCTTCTGTCAGTTCTTTCTTTTGTTCCTCTGTAAGAGATTGATAAGTAGCTGTTGATTGAAGGTTTGCAAGAGTTTTCTCTTGTTCTGTCTGACTTTTGGTCACAATATCCTGAGCAAGAGTTGTTAGATTTGGCAAAGCTTCTGACAATGTACTTTTCAGTTGAGTATTATCTGATATTGTAAGAGCTTGTAGTGTTTTATTTAGTTCTCCTAAGCTTGTTGCCAATTGCGCTATTTCTTCACTTTGTTGAGATGAGGACTCTAATTGGCTTGAAATTTCTTTAATACCAGTATTTAATTGCTCCATTCCATCTCTTAGTGTATCTGATTGATTGGATAATTGACTTGTTCCGTTAGAAAGTTCTTTCACACTACTTGTATAAGCATTTACACCAACTGAAAATTGATTGAGACCTGTATCCAGTTGTGAAACGCCACCTGTATAGGACTTTATACCTGTATTTAGCTGATTTACACCTGTCACCAACTCAGGAGTTTTTGAAGCTAATTGACCAAGTCCAGTGTCAACTTGTGAGACAGCATTTGTATAACTTTGTAAACCACTATTAAAAGTTCCTAAACCAATATGTAATTGCTCTATAGCAGACACATAGCTAGATAAGCCTTTTGTAAATTGATCCGCTCCATTTGAAAAAGTTACAGTTGAATTAGCTAGAGTATTAAGATTTGTCGTCAACGTTTGACTTCCCGTCACCAACTGATCGGCTCCATTAGCCAATTGTTCACTTCCCTCAGTTGCCTTATTTATTCCAGACTTCAAATCATTCATTTTTTGAAATAAAGCCTTAGTGTACGTTTCCGTAACATTAGTAGAGACAGTTTGTTTTAATTGTGTCATTGCAGAATCACTCATCTTACTTGCAATAAAGCTATGCCCACTTGACGTCTGATAATCAATCTGCATCTGTTCAGGATGATTCGTTAGGATAGAAGTAGCTTTTTCAGATAAGTCACTTGGTAAAGTCACTACCATGTAGTAGTCACCATCTTCTAGCCCTTTTTCCCCTTCCTCTTCATTAACAAAGTGAAAATCTAAAGCCTTATTTTCTTTTAAATTAGACACCATGTCTTCACCAATTGTCATTGTCTGTCCATTATAAGAAGCTTCCTTATCTTTATTGACAACTGCCACAGGTAACTCCGATACTTGACCATATGGATCCCACATGGATGATAAAAATATAATGTTGTATAGAGCTGGAATGAGAGAAATCCCTATCATTACAATGATAAAGGTCGGTTTTTTAAATATTGCTTTCCATTCTTTAAACATATTTCCTCCTTTTTTACACATATTGTCTAAAATTTTGATATAATAGATTATACATCAAAAAATCTAAATTACAAGGTAAAAAATATTTTTTTAGACACATAGTCTATTTTTGTTTACAAGGAGGAATTATGAAAGAAAGTAACAAACGTTTAAAAACAAAACGAATTATCGAAAATGCCATGGTTCAATTATTGATGGACCAGCCCTTTGATCAAATTTCTACTGTCAAGTTAGCAGAAAAAGCCGGAATTAGTCGTTCCAGCTTTTACACTCACTACAAGGATAAGTATGATATGATTGAACACTATCAAAGTAAGTTATTTCATACATTTGAGTATATCTTTCAAAAACATGCTCATCATAAAAAAGATGCCATTTTAGAAGTATTTGACTATTTAGAATCTGAACCATTATTAGCTGCTCTTTTATCTGAAAATGGTACCAAAGAAATCCAAAATTTCTTAAGAAATAAGCTTCATATCATGCTGAGCACAGATCTTCAGAAGCGCTTTATGCAACTACAACTAAATTCAATTGAATTAGAATATAGTAGCATTTATCTGACAAATGCCCTATTTGGAGTTTGTCAAACTTGGATTGCTCATGGAAAAAAAGAAAGTCCACAAGAAATGACAGACTTCCTTATGAAAATGCTAGGTGATGCCAACTAAGAACAAAAAAGAACACCATCTGGTGTTCTTTTTATCTAACTCCGCCAGTAGGACTCGAACCTACGACATCATGATTAACAGTCATGCGCTACTACCAACTGAGCTATGGCGGATAAAATAGTCCGTACGGGATTCGAACCCGTGTTACCGCCGTGAAAAGGCGGTGTCTTAACCCCTTGACCAACGGACCATCTATCTGTAGCAGATATAACCATTATATCAATTTCTTACTGATTGTCAATCACTTTTTAGATTTTTTCTCTAGAATATCTTTTAGTTTACGAACTTTCAAACGGGTAATGGGACAACGATGATCTTCATAAAAAACAACTTCTAAATTTTTTCGATCAATTTCTCTCACATTTCCCACATTGACAAGGAAAGATTTATGGGAGCAATAAAATCGCTGAGTATGTTTGTCCTTTTCCTGAATATCTGTCATAGTTCCATAAAACTCTTTGGCAAAATTCTTACCAATAATTCGCAATTTATGAGAAACACCTGTTGTTTCGATATACAGAATATCATGGTAAGGAATTTTCAAATCATTTCCCTTATAGTTGTAATCAAAATAGTCTACAACATCTTCGTTTTCAAGCAGCATGCTTTTGGTATAGAAGATACTCTGCTCAATGCGTTTTTTGAACAATTCATCATTGATGTCCTTATCTACAAAATCTAAAGCTGATACCTGATACTTATAAGTTAAAGTAGCAAATTCAGATCGACTAGTAATAAAGACAATAATAGCATAAGGATTGTGATGACGAATAAACTGAGCCACTTCAAATCCCTTTTTCTCAATTCCATGAATATCGATATCTAGAAAATAAAGCTGGTTTACTTCATCATTTTCAATATATTCCTTAAACTCACGAACTTTTCCTGTTGTCTTATATGAAATAGGAATATTCGATTCCTCAGAGATTTCATTCAATATTCTCTCTAGTCTCACTTGATGCTCAATAACATCTTCTAAAATTAATACTTTCATTCAAATTCTCTCTTAAATCTAATAATTTGTCTAAATGTGTTGTCTTCCATTTCTGTTTCTAAAATAATGTTGTCATACTTATCTAAGATCTCTTTGACATTATTAAGTCCTAGACCTCTGTTTCTTCCCTTGGTAGAGAAACCTAAGGCAAATAAGTCTTCTGAAGGCGTCATAGTAATTTTACATGAATTCTGGATAACTATAACTGTTTCAAAATCCATTTTAATGACTGCAACTTCCATTTGTTTCAAGTAACTATCTGCGGCACCTTCAACAGCATTGTTTAATAAAATGCTCATGATACGAACAAGATCAAGTAAATCCATTGACAATCTAGTAATGACATCTTTTACTTCCAATGTAAACTCTACATCATTATTTCGTGCATAGACAATCGATTGAGCAATTAAACTTCGTAAAGCCGAATCTTCTATGTTATTTAAATCAAAGTAAGTATATTTATCTGACCTCAATTTCTGATTTGCTTTTACTAGGACTTCGTTGTAAATCCTGTCAATTTCATGTAAATTTCCACTGTCAATCGCCATTTGCATACTGACAAGCATCCCTGCATAGTCATGACGAAAACCTCGAATTTCATTATACAAACCCACAATCTCATCTGTATACGTTTGTAAATACTTTTGTTCAAATTTCTTCTGCTTTAGGGCAATCTCTTTTTCAATTTGAACCTTATAAGAATTCATTGCAAAGAAAATCAATAACAAGCAAATAAAAACAATGGTTGATAAAATACTTCCAAAACTATTTAAGTGATGAATCGTACTTACTATATCTGAAAAAAACAATAAGATATGCAATCCGAAAAAAGCAACTATCACTTTTTTTAAAAAAGGGTAGAGGTAATCTTTGTCAAAATAGGAAAGTTCTAAATGGAAATAAGTAATAATTTTTTTAATAACAAAATATGTTAGTAATAGAACTCCTAAATAAAACATTCCTTCATGTTCTGTGACAAAACCATCACCTGTTATAGAGGATAGGGTTACTGATAAAAAAGTATGAGTGCTATGATACAATAATGATAACAATAAACTTATGAACATTCCTTTGTGTTTATCATACTTCTTTAAAACTACTATGGAAGTATATAAAATAAGAGGGAATAGAAATTTTTCAATTCCTAGTCCAACTAATGAAATAAAATCAAAGAATAATTCAGCTACAGATTGACATACAAATATCCAAATTATAAACAGATATCTTTCTTTTTTGGTTACTTTACAAATTAATTCATAGCTCACTGTTAAAATAAAAATATGAAGAATAACTATTCCAAATCCTAATAAACTCATCCTATCACCCTATAATATTATTACTTTGTCCTATTTGAAAAAAGATGTTTTAAAAAGTAAGGTAGTCTTTTATCTCCACCCCGAATCTCCTGCAATTCTGCCTCTGTTACCTCTTTAAATTGTTCCAACTTTACTGTATTTTTCATAATGAAATCTCCTGTATTATTTTTTCTTGTAAGTTAACTTACACACCTATTATACAAAATGAAGACCATGTAAGAAAAAATTCTTCCCAACTGTACATTTTTGCACCTGAAACGCACTTTTTTAAGAAAAAAGCTGGGATTCATCCCAGCTTCGCATCTAAAATTGATCCCAGCAGGATTCGAACCTGCGACCGTTCGCTTAGAAGGCGAATGCTCTATCCAGCTGAGCTATGAGACCTAACATGATCATTCTATCAAAAAACAAGAGCTAAGTCAATCTTCTATTTGTGGTAAGGAGAACCCTGCTGAATTGTAAAAGCACGGTAAATTTGTTCAACTAAAACCAATCTCATTAACTGATGTGGTAATGTCAGACGTCCAAAACTGATAGAAAGATTGGTCCTATTTTTTACAACAGGAGCTAGACCCAAACTTCCTCCAATGATAAAAGTAAGAGTTGAATAACCTTTAATAGAAGCTTGCTCTAGTTGCTTACTAAATTCCTCTGAGGAGAGTGTTTTTCCTTCAATGGCTAGTACAACGACAAAGTCTCTTTCTCCAACCTTAGAAAGAATTCTTGCGCCTTCTGTTTCCAAAATTTTTTGATTTTCTGATTCACTGGCTTTGTCAGGTGTCTTCTCGTCAGCGAGCTCAATCATTTCTAATTTGGCGAAACGTGAAATTCGTTTGGTATATTCCGCAATACCATCTTTAAGGTATTTTTCTTTTAATTTTCCTACTGTTACAATTTTTATTTTCATTCTTCTATTCTATCATATCCACACTTCATTTCACATCTTATACACATAAAAATCATCAAAAATTACTAGAAAATTCACAGAATAAAGCGAGTTATCCACACCTTGTGTAAAACTTTCAAACTTTTAAGTTTGGATTAAGTTAATAGTTTTATAATTTGAGCAAATAAATAACAAACGGAGGCGTTTATGAAATACTTGCAAAAATTTTACAAAAAAGGAGTTAAAGTTCTTGTAATCATCCTAATAGGATTTTTAAGTGGTGCCTTGGGAAGTTTTGTAACATTACAACTTTATCAAAAACAAGGAAGTACAGTCACAAATAACACTACAAACACTGTTACTCAGACTTCCTACAAAAATGAAAATGCAACAACTCAGGCCGTTAATAAGGTAAAAGATGCCGTTGTGTCAGTTATCACTTATTCAGCAAATCGGCAAAATAGCGTTTTTGGAAATGACGAAACAGATACGGATACTGACTCTCAACAAGTGGCAAGTGAAGGATCTGGTATTATTTACAAAAAGAATGGGAAAGATGCCTATCTTGTGACAAATACCCACGTTATTAAAGGAGCTTCAAAAGTCGATATCCGTTTAGCTGATGGTACAAAAGTCCCTGGTGAAATTGTCGGATCGGATACCTTCTCTGATATTGCTGTCGTAAAAATTTCTTCAGAAAAAGTTACAACAGTGGCAGAATTTGGTGATTCAAGCCAACTTAATGTTGGAGAAACAGCGATTGCCATTGGTAGTCCTTTAGGTTCAGAATATGCTAATACAGTTACACAGGGAATCATCTCAAGTCTTAATCGAAATGTTTCTCTAAAATCTGAAGATGGTCAAGCTATTTCAACAAAAGCCATTCAAACAGATACGGCCATTAACCCTGGTAACTCTGGTGGTCCTCTTGTAAATATTCAAGGACAAGTAATTGGTATTACATCAAGTAAGATTGCAAGCAATGGTGGAACATCTGTAGAAGGTCTTGGTTTTGCAATTCCTTCAAACGATGTACAAAATATCATTAAACAGCTTGAAAGTGATGGTAAAGTGACTCGTCCTGCTCTTGGAATCCAAATGGTCAATCTGTCCAACGTTGGAGCTAATGATCTTAGAAAACTAAACATTCCAAGTGGCCTCACTTCAGGTGTAGTTGTTCGATCTGTTCAAAGTAATATGCCTGCAAATGGACATCTTCAAAAATACGATGTCATTACTAAAGTTGACGACAAAGAGATTACTTCATCAACAGACTTACAACATGCTCTTTACAACCATGCTATTGGAGACACTATAAAAATAACCTACTACCGTAATGGTAAGGAGGAAACAACCTCTATAAAACTAGATAAGAATTCTGGTGATTTGGAACGTTAATTGACATCAGTGTAAAGAAAACTTTACAGAAAGTAAAAGATATGTTAGTGTAGAATCATGGAAAAATTTGAAATGGTTTCTATCTCTGAAATACAAAAAAATCCTTACCAACCTCGGAAAGAATTTGATGTAGAAAAATTAAAGGAATTGGCTCAGTCAATCAAAGAAAATGGGCTCATCCAACCAATCATCGTTCGTCAATCTCCTGTAATTGGTTATGAAATCCTTGCAGGAGAGAGACGATATCGAGCTTCTCTCTTGGCTGGTCTGACCTCTATCCCAGCCGTTGTAAGGCACCTCTCAGATCAGGAAATGATGATCCAGTCTATCATTGAGAATTTACAGAGAGAAAATTTAAATCCTGTTGAAGAAGCACGCGCCTACGAATCTTTAGTAGAAAAAGGATTTACTCACACTGAGATAGCGGATAAAATGGGGAAATCTCGTCCTTATATCACTAATTTTATTCGTTTACTTTCCCTACCAGAATATATCTTAACTGAAGTAGAAAATGGAAAAATTTCTCAAGCACATGCCCGTTCACTAGTTGGTTTGGATAAAGAGCAGCAAGACTATTTCTTCCAACTAATCAAAAATGAAGACATCTCTGTGAGAAAGCTGGAAGCACTTCTTACAGAAAAAAAACACAAGAAGCAAAAAAAAAGTGATTCTTTCATCAAAGATGAAGAAGATAAATTAAAAAAACTACTCGGTTTAAGTGTAGAAATTAAACTTTCTAAAAAAAATACTGGAAAGATTATCATCTCATTTTCAAGTCAAGAAGAATACGATAGAATTATTAACAGCCTGAAATAAGGCTGTTCTTTTATTTTCTTAACCCACAAATTTATCCACTAATTTTTTTATCAAAAAGCCTAATGAATCAAGGAAATAGCTATTTATCCCCAACCTGTGGATAAATACTACTAACATTGTGGATTCTTTTTCACAATCTGTGGAAAAATCCTACCATCTATGGTAAAATAAGTCTAGCACTAAACTACTAAAATCATAGTAAAGGAGGAAAAATAGTTGAAAGAAAAGCAATTTTGGAATCGTATTTTAGAATTTGCTCAAGAAAGATTGACAAGATCTATGTATGATTTCTATGCTATACCTGCTGAACTCATCAAAGTAGAAGAAAATACAGCTACTATATTTCTACCGAGATCAGAGATGGAAATGGTGTGGGAAAAGCAATTAAAAGATATTATCATTGCTGCTGGTTTTGAAATTTATGATTCTGAAATCAAACCTCACTATATTTTCACTAAACCTCAGAGTACAGAATCTCCTCAAGTAAATGATACGAATAGTGTCTCTACTTACGATTACACACCTGCACTACCAACGATTCCTTATTCTGAAACAGGATTAAAAGAAAAATATACCTTTGATAACTTTATTCAAGGGGATGGGAATGTTTGGGCGGTGTCTGCTGCACTAGCTGTATCAGAAGATTTAGCTCTAACCTACAATCCTCTTTTTATCTATGGAGGACCTGGTCTTGGAAAGACTCACTTGCTCAATGCGATTGGAAATGAGATTTTGAAAAATATTCCTGATGCGCGTGTCAAGTACATTCCTGCCGAAAGCTTTATCAATGACTTTCTTGAACACTTGCGACTTGGGGAAATGGAAAAGTTCAAAAAGACTTACCGTAGTCTTGATCTCTTATTGATCGATGATATCCAATCTCTCAGCGGTAAAAAAGTCGCAACCCAGGAAGAATTTTTCAATACCTTCAATGCTCTTCATGATAAGCAGAAACAGATTGTCCTAACTAGTGATCGAAGTCCTAAACACCTAGAAGGCCTTGAGGAAAGACTTGTCACGCGCTTTAGCTGGGGATTGACGCAAAATATCACTCCTCCTGACTTTGAGACACGTATTGCCATTCTTCAAAGTAAAACAGAGCATTTGGATTACCATTTTCAAAATGATACTCTGGAATACTTGGCTGGCCAATTTGATTCAAATGTTCGAGAATTAGAAGGAGCAATCAACGATATCACTTTAATTGCCAGAGTAAAGAAAATTAAGGATATCACTATTGATATTGCTGCGGAAGCTATTAGAGCACGTAAACAAGACGCCCGCCAGATACTTGTTATTCCAATTGAGAAAATCCAAACTGAAGTTGGTAATTTTTATGGAGTGAGCGTCAAAGAAATGAAAGGGACGAGACGAGTTCAAAACATCGTTTTGGCACGTCAGGTTGCTATGTATCTAGCTAGAGAACTGACAGATAATAGTCTTCCAAAAATAGGAAAAGAATTTGGCGGAAAGGATCACACCACCGTTATTCATGCCCATGCCAAAATTAAATCACTGATTGACGAAGACGATAATTTACGTTTAGAAGTAGAAGCAATCAAAAAGAAAATCAAGTAGCTTGTGGATAACTTTTTATTTCTTATCTTTTTTATCCACATTTTTTAAACAAGCTCCAAAGCTTGAATTTACTAAATAACACCCAGTTTTCCACAGAATTCACACACTCTATTATTACTATTAACTTTCTAATACTAAAAATAAATAAAGGAGAATCCATGATTCATTTTTCAATCAATAAAAATTTATTTCTACAAGCCTTAAATACTACAAAACGGGCAATTAGCTCAAAAAATGCTATTCCAATTTTATCAACAATTAAAATTGATGTTACAAATGAAGGAATTACTTTAATTGGCTCAAACGGGCAAATTTCTATTGAGAATTTCGTTTCTCAAAAGAATGAAGATGCTGGTCTCTTGATTACTTCTTTGGGTTCGATTCTTCTTGAAGCTTCTTTCTTTATCAATGTTGTATCTAGTCTACCTGAAGTGACTCTTGATTTTAAAGAAATTGAACAAAATCAAATTGTTTTAACCAGCGGCAAATCAGAAATTACCCTAAAAGGAAAAGATAGCGAACAGTACCCACGAATCCAAGAAATTTCAGCAAGCACTCCTTTGGTTCTTGAAACCAAACTACTCAAGAAAATTATCAATGAAACAGCTTTTGCTGCAAGTACGCAAGAAAGTCGTCCAATCTTAACAGGTGTTCACTTCGTGTTGAGCCAACACAAAGAACTAAAAACAGTTGCGACAGACTCACACCGACTTAGCCAGAAGAAATTGACTCTTGAAAAAAATGGAGATGATTTCGATGTGGTAATTCCTAGTCGTTCTCTACGCGAATTTTCAGCGGTATTTACAGATGATATTGAAACTGTAGAGATTTTCTTTGCAAATAATCAAATCCTCTTTAGAAGCGAAAATATTAGCTTCTACACTCGTCTACTAGAAGGTAATTATCCTGATACAGATCGCTTGATTCCAACAGACTTTAACACTACAATTACTTTTGATGTGGTTAATTTGCGTCAATCGATGGAGCGTGCTCGTCTCTTATCAAGTGCGACTCAAAATGGTACTGTGAAGCTTGAAATTAAAGGTGGAGTTGTTAGCGCCCATGTTCACTCTCCAGAAGTTGGTAAAGTAAACGAAGAAATCGATACGGAGCAGGTGACCGGGGATGATTTGACTATTAGTTTCAACCCAACTTACTTGATTGATTCCCTCAAGGCTTTAAATAGCGAAAAGGTTACTATTAGCTTTATCTCAGCAGTTCGTCCATTTACTCTTGTGCCAGCAGATACTGACGAAGACTTCATGCAGCTCATTACACCAGTTCGAACAAATTAAGTGAAAGAGGTTGAGCCTGGCTCGCCTCTTTTATGATATAATCAAAAAAGAAAAGGAGAGTAGTATGTATCAAGTTGGAAATTTTGTTGAGATGAAAAAACCACATGCTTGCACAATTAAATCAACAGGTAAAAAAGCTAATCGTTGGGAAATTACACGCGTAGGGGCAGATATCAAAATAAAGTGTAGCAATTGTGACCACCTTGTTATGATGAGTCGCTATGATTTTGAACGAAAAATGAATAAAATTATTGACTAAGAACTCTTAGTTAGAGGGTTAGCAAGTTTTCCCTTTTTGTGTTATAATGTTAGGGATTGAAATGAGAACGGAGAATGAGAAACTATGGCTTTAACAGCAGGTATCGTTGGTTTGCCAAACGTTGGTAAATCAACCCTTTTTAATGCAATTACAAAAGCAGGAGCAGAGGCGGCAAACTACCCATTTGCGACTATTGATCCAAACGTTGGGATGGTGGAAGTTCCAGATGAACGCCTACAAAAACTAACGGAAATGATCACACCTAAAAAGACAGTCCCAACAACCTTTGAATTTACAGATATTGCAGGGATTGTAAAAGGAGCATCAAAAGGAGAAGGACTAGGAAATAAATTCTTGGCCAATATTCGTGAAGTAGATGCGATTGTTCACGTAGTTCGTGCTTTTGATGATGAAAATGTGATGCGCGAACAAGGACGTGAAGACGCCTTTGTGGATCCACTTGCAGATATTGATACCATTAACCTGGAGTTGATTCTTGCGGACTTAGAATCAGTTAATAAACGCTACGCGCGTGTAGAAAAGATGGCACGTACGCAAAAAGATAAAGAATCAGTAGCAGAGTTTAACGTTCTTCAAAAAATCAAACCAGTTCTTGAAGATGGAAAATCAGCACGTACCATTGAATTCACAGATGAAGAACAAAAAGTAGTCAAAGGTCTCTTCCTTTTGACCACTAAACCAGTTCTTTATGTTGCTAATGTGGATGAAGATGTAGTTTCAGATCCAGACTCTATCGACTATGTCAAACAAATTCGTGAATTTGCAGCGACAGAAAATGCAGAGGTAGTTGTTATTTCCGCGCGTGCTGAAGAAGAAATTTCTGAGTTAGATGATGAAGATAAACAAGAGTTTCTTGAAGCACTTGGCTTGACAGAATCAGGTGTTGATAAGTTGACTCGTGCAGCTTACCACTTGCTTGGACTCGGAACTTACTTCACAGCTGGTGAAAAAGAAGTCCGTGCTTGGACCTTTAAGCGTGGTATGAAAGCTCCTCAAGCAGCTGGTATTATCCACTCAGACTTTGAAAAAGGTTTTATTCGTGCAGTAACCATGTCATATGAGGATCTAGTGAAATATGGATCTGAAAAGGCTGTAAAAGAAGCTGGGCGCTTGCGTGAAGAAGGAAAAGAATATATCGTTCAAGATGGCGATATCATGGAATTCCGCTTTAACGTTTAATAATATTTAGTAAATAGTGTCAATTAGGTTGGAAAAAAATTCCAACCCTTTTGGCTTTTGAAAGGAAAAATAAATGACTAAATTACTTGTTGGATTAGGAAATCCAGGGGATAAATATTTTGAAACCAAGCACAATGTTGGATTTATGTTGATTGACCAACTAGCTAAAAAACAAAATGTCACCTTTACACATGACAAGATATTTCAAGCTGACCTAGCATCTTTTTTCTTCAATGGAGAAAAAATTTATCTCGTCAAACCAACAACATTTATGAATGAAAGTGGAAAAGCGGTTCATGCTTTATTGACTTACTATGGTTTGGATATTGAAGATTTACTCGTTATTTACGATGATCTTGACATGGAAGTTGGGAAAATTCGTTTAAGAGCAAAGGGTTCAGCAGGTGGTCATAATGGTATCAAGTCTATTATTCAACATATTGGAACTCAAGTATTTAACCGTGTTAAAATAGGTATTGGAAGACCTAAAAAAGGAATGTCAGTTGTTCATCATGTTTTAAGTAAGTTTGATCAGGATGACTATTTGGGTATTTTACAGTCAATTGACAAGGTTGACGATGCTGTAAATTACTATTTACAAGAGAAAAACTTTGAGAAAACAATGCAGAGGTATAATGGTTAAATGGTAACTTTATTAGATTTATTCTCAGAAAATGACCAGATAAAAAAATGGCATCAAAATCTGATAAATAAGAAAAGACAACTAATACTTGGTTTATCAACGTCTACCAAGGCTCTTGCAATTGCAAGCAGTCTAGAAAAAGAAAATAAGGTTGTGTTACTGACCTCGACTTATGGTGAAGCAGAACGAATTATCAGTGATCTTCTTTCTCTCTTAGGAGAGGAATTTGTCTATCCATTTTTGGTTGATGACTCTCCTATGGTAGAGTTTTTGATGTCTTCGCAAGAAAAAATCATTTCGCGGGTTGAGGCCTTGCGTTTTTTGAGTGATCCGTCTAAGAAAGGGATTTTAGTTTGTAATATCGCAGCGAGTCGATTGATTCTACCCTCTCCGACTAGATTTAAAGAAAGTACTTTAAAAATTGCAGTTGGTGAAGAATATGATCAACATGACCTTCTTCACAAATTAAAGGAAATAGGCTATCGCAAAGTTACACAAGTACAGACCCAAGGTGAGTTTAGTATTCGAGGAGATATTTTAGATATTTTTGAGATGTCTCAGTTAGAACCTTTTCGAATCGAGTTTTTTGGTGATGAAGTAGATGGTATTCGTACTTTTGAAGTTGAAACACAATTATCGAAAGAAAATCAGACAAACCTCACTATCTTTCCAGCTAGCGACATACTTTTGAGAGAAAAGGATTATCAACAAGGTCAGTCAGCTTTAGAAAAGCAAATTTCGAAGACTCTATCGCCGATTTTGAAATCCTATCTAGAAGAAATTTTGTCAAGTTTTCATCAAAAACAAGTACATTCAGATAGTCGAAAGTTTTTGTCCTTATGTTACGATAAAACATGGACTGTATTTGATTATATTGAAAAAGATACACCAGTATTCTTTGATGACTATCAAAAATTGATGAATCAGTATGAATCCTTTGAAAGAGAATTAGCACAATACTTTACAGAAGATTTACAGAATGGTAAATCATTTTCTGGGATGCAGTATTTTGCAGATACAGAGCAAACCTATAAAAAACAAAGTCCAGTTACCTTTTTCTCCAATCTGCAAAAGGGCTTAGGAAATCTTAAGTTTGATCACATTTATCAATTTAATCAATACCCCATGCAAGAGTTTTTCAATCAATTTTCATTTTTAAAAGAAGAAATTGAGCGATACAAAAAAATGGACTACACTATTATTTTGCAGTCTAGCAATTCGATGGGAAGTAAGACGTTGGAGGATGTTTTAGAGGAATATCAGATCAAATTGGATTCCAGATATAAGTCAAGTATCTGTAAAGAATCTGTAAACTTGATTGAGGGTGATCTAAGACATGGTTTTCATTTTGTAGATGAAAAAATTCTCTTGATTACTGAACATGAGATTTTTCAAAAGAAATTAAAACGTCGGTTTAGAAGACAACATGCTTCAAATTCAGAGCGATTAAAAGATTATAATGAACTTGAAAAAGGAGACTACGTTGTTCACCATATCCATGGAATTGGTCAATATTTAGGAATCGAAACAATTGAAATCAAAGGTATCCACCATGATTATGTCAGTGTACAGTATCAAAATGGTGACCAAATCTCCATCCCAGTGGAGCAGATTCAGTTACTGTCCAAATATGTTTCAAGTGATGGGAAACCTCCTAAACTCAATAAATTAAATGACGGTCATTTTAAAAAGGCTAAGCAAAAAGTTAAGAACCAGGTAGAGGATATAGCTGACGATTTAATCAAACTGTATTCTGAGCGTAGTCAGTTGAAGGGTTTTGCGTTCTCAGCTGATGAGGAAGATCAACATGCTTTTGATGATGCCTTCCCTTATGTTGAAACGGATGATCAACTTCGTAGTATTGAGGAAATTAAGAGAGATATGCAGGATTCTCATCCCATGGATCGACTTTTAGTTGGGGATGTTGGTTTTGGGAAGACTGAGGTTGCAATGCGTGCTGCTTTTAAGGCAGTCAATGATCACAAACAGGTGGTCGTTCTAGTTCCAACGACGGTTTTAGCGCAACAACACTATACGAATTTTAAGGAACGATTCCAAAATTTTGCTGTTAATATTGATGTGTTGAGTCGCTTTAGAAGTAAAAAAGAGCAGGCAGAGACACTTGAAAAATTAAAGAATGGTCAAGTCGATATTTTGATTGGAACGCATCGTGTTTTGTCTAAAGATGTTGTGTTTTCTGATTTGGGCTTGATGATTATTGATGAGGAACAACGATTCGGTGTTAAGCATAAGGAAACTTTGAAAGAACTAAAAAAACAAGTAGATGTCCTAACCTTGACAGCAACGCCAATCCCTCGTACCCTTCATATGTCTATGCTAGGAATTCGAGATTTGTCTGTTATTGAAACCCCTCCAACCAATCGCTATCCTGTTCAAACCTATGTATTAGAGAAGAATGATAGTGTCATTCGTGATGCTGTCTTGCGTGAAATGGAGCGTGGAGGTCAAGTTTACTATCTTTACAATAAGGTTGACACGATTGACCAGAAGGTTTCAGAATTACAGGAGTTGATTCCAGAGGCTTCGATTGGATATGTTCATGGACAAATGAGTGAAATTCAGTTAGAAAATACTCTACTGGACTTTATTGAAGGACAATATGATATTTTGGTGACAACTACTATTATTGAGACAGGGGTAGATATTCCAAATGCCAATACCTTATTTATTGAAAATGCAGATCATATGGGCTTGTCAACCTTATATCAGTTAAGAGGAAGAGTTGGTCGTAGTAATCGCATTGCTTATGCTTATCTTATGTATCGTCCAGAAAAATCAATCAGTGAAGTCTCTGAGAAGAGATTAGAAGCGATTAAGGGATTTACAGAATTAGGCTCAGGATTTAAGATTGCGATGCGAGATCTTTCTATTCGCGGAGCAGGAAACCTCCTAGGAAAATCGCAGTCTGGTTTCATTGATTCTGTTGGTTTTGAATTGTATTCGCAGTTACTAGAGGAAGCTATCGCTAAACGGAACGGTAATGGGAATAAAAGAATCAAAGGAAATGCTGAGTTGATTTTACAAATCGACGCCTATCTTCCTGACACTTATATTTCTGATCAACGACATAAGATTGAAATTTACAAGAAAATTCGTCAAATTGACAATCGTACCAACTATGAAGAACTACAAGAAGAATTGATGGATCGCTTTGGAGAATATCCAGATGTAGTAGCATATCTTTTAGAGATTGGTTTGGTCAAGTCATATTTTGATAAGGTCTTTGTAGAACGTGTGGAAAGAAAAGAAAATAAGATTACAGTTCAATTTGAAAAAGTCACTCAACGACTATTATTGGCTCAAGATTATTTTAAAGCCTTATCCGCAACGAACTTAAAAGCAGCCATAGCGGAGAATAGAGGTTTAATGGAAGTTGTATTCGATGTCCGAAACAAGAAGGATTATGAAATTTTAGAAGGTCTGCTGATTTTTGGAGAAAGTTTATTAGAGATAAAAGAATCAAAGAAAACAAATCTTAGTTAACATTTTTCTTCTATAAAAGGGATAAAAATGGTACAATAATAATTTGAGGTAATAAAAATGAGATTAGACAAGTATTTAAAAGTATCACGAATTATTAAGCGTCGCACAGTCGCAAAAGAAGTAGCAGATAAAGGTAGAATCAAGGTGAATGGAATCTTGGCAAAAAGTTCAACGGATTTGAAAGTTGATGACCAAGTTGAAATTCGCTTTGGAAATAAGTTGTTGCTTGTTAAAGTACTAGAAATGAAAGATAGTACAAAAAAAGAAGATGCAGCAGGCATGTATGAAATTCTCAGCGAAACACGGGTAGAAGAAAATGTCTAAAAATATTGTACAGATGAATAATTCTTTTATTCAAAATGAACATCAACGTCGTCGTTACCTGATGAAGGAGAGACAAAAACGAAATCGTTTTATGGGTTGGGTCCTTATTTTGATGATCTTGTTGTTTATTTTACCAACTTATAATTTGGCTCAAAGCTATGATCAGTTACTGCAACGCCGTCAGCAATTGACAGAGTTGAAAGAGCAGTATCAAACTCTTAGTGACGAAAAGGATAAGGAATCTGCTTTTGCTGCAAAGTTAAAAGATGAAGACTATGTAGCAAAATATGCACGCGCCAAGTACTATTACTCAAAGAAACGAGAAGCAATTTACACAATTCCTGATTTGCTTCCGAGGTAATGTCATGGAAAATTTATTGGAAGTTGTTGAGCAATTTCTAAGTTTATCAGATGAAAAATTAGAGGAATTGGCAACTAAAAACCATTTATTACGATTACAAGAAGAAAGGGAAGAGAAGAATGCGTAAGTTCTTAGTAGTTTTATTGCTACCTGCTTTTATCATAACCTCAAGAGTAGTTAGCACAGAAAAACAGCTTCCTTACTCTTCACAAGAAATTTATTATCTAACCGAGTCTGATTATGGATTCTACTATAAAGAAACTCTGGAATCCCCAATGGTATATGGAGAAACAGCTGTCTATGCTAATGAGGATCTTGTCAAGGAGTCTGGTAAATTGACTCCTGGAAATGCCTTTAAAATCGTAGAATGGCGTTTGAATAGACAAGGTGTTCCTGTTTTTAAATTAGATAATCACCAGTTTATCCTTGCAGATAAGCGCTTGGTCTATGATCAAAGTCAAGTTCAAACTCAAAATAGGCAAGTATGGTTGGAGCCAGGGTTTGTTATCTATAACAGCCCCTATGATGCGAAAGAAATTTCTTCCTCTTTCTCTCCCTATCAACGCGTAACAGTGGATAGAACTCTCTTTGCTGAGGGACAAGAATTTCTTCATATTGATCAAGTTGGGTGGGTATCAAAAGAGTTCGTCTCGGAAGAAGACAATCGCATCCAGAAGGTTCAAGAAGTTTTATCAAACAACTATCAGAATGAAAATTATTCTATTTATGTTAAACAACTGAGTACAGGTAAAGAGGCTGGGGTGAATGAAGACAGCAAACTTTATGCAGCTAGCATCTTGAAACTAGCCTATCTTTATTATGCTCAAGATAAGATAAATCAAGGAGAGTATACGTTAGACAGTAGTTTCAAGTATGTCCCGGAAGTAAATAGTTTCCCTGGGTCCTATAAACCAGAAGGTAGCGGTAGCTTACCTAAAAAAGAAGATAACAAAGAATACAGTCTTCAACAGTTAATTACCAAGGTAACAAAAGAGTCTGATAATGTTGCTCATAATATTTTAGGTTATTACGTGACCAATCAATCTGACGGGGCTTTCAAAGAAAAAATGTCCACCATTATGGGCGAAGATTGGGATGTGAATGATAAATTGACTTCTTCAAAAATGGCTGGAAAGGTCATGGAAGCTATTTATAATCAGAATGGTTTTATCTTAGAGTCTCTAGGTAAAACCGATTTTGACAACCAACGAATAGCAAAAGGTGTTTCGGTTAAGGTAGCTCATAAAATTGGAGATGCCGACGAGTTTAAACATGACACTGCCATTGTCTATACGGATTCTCCTTTTGTTCTTTCTATTTTCACCAAAAATTCTGATTATGACACTATTGCTAAGATAGCTAAGGATGTCTATGAGGTTCTAAAATGAGGGAACAGGATTTTTTAAATCATTTTCTCCGAAAAGAGTATTTCAAAAAACATTCGAAAGTCGTGTTAGCTTTGTCTGGCGGACTGGATTCAATGTTTTTATTCCATCTATTGTCTACTTATCAAAATGAGTTAGAAATTGAGCTGATTGTAGCACATGTTAATCACAAACAGAGAAGGGAGTCTGACTGGGAGGAAAATGAACTAAGGAAGTTAGCTGATGTAGCTGGACTTCCTATTCATATCACAAGCTTTTCAGGAGACTTTTCAGAAGCGCGTGCTCGAGAGTTTCGTTATGATTTTTTTAGGAAAATCATGAAAGAGGTTGGAGCGACCGCCTTGGTTACTGCCCACCATGCAGATGATCAAGTTGAAACGATTTTGATGCGCTTGATTCGAGGAAGTCGGCTACGTCATTTAACAGGAATAAAAGAAAGTCAAGTAGTTGATGGAATTGAAATCATCCGTCCCTTATTGCATTTTCATAAAAAGGATTTTCCACCAATTCTTCATTTTGAAGATCAAACAAATCAGGAAAATACCTATTTTCGCAATCGCATTCGAAATAGGTATTTACCAGAACTTGAAAAAGAAAATCCTCGTCTTAAATCCGCCCTTTTAGATTTAGGAAGGGAAATTTCAGATTACCAAGTAACAACAACGGAGCTTTCGAAACAAATTGATGTGGAAGATTTGAATGAGCTATTTTCATACTCTCAACAAACTCAAGGAATCTTGCTCCAGAACTATCTTAATCAATTTCCAGACTTAAATCTGACAAAGGCTCAATTTGCCGAAGTTCGACAGATTTTAGCAACTAAAAGCCAGTATCGTCACTCTCTTAAAAATGGCTATGAATTGATAAAAGAGTATCAACGGTTTCAGATTTGTAAAATCAGTCCTCAGGCCGATGAAAAGGAAGATGAACTTGTGTTACACTATCAAAATCAAGTTCGATATATGGGCTATTTATTTTCCTTTGGCATTCCTATTGAAGGGGATTTTGTTCAAAAAGTAACGGTTTCACGGGAAACATCTGTACATATTAGATGTCGAAAACCTGGCGATGTTCTTATCCTGAATGGGCATCGAAAGAAACTGAGACGTTTATTTATAGATTTGAAAATCCCCATTGAAAAACGAAAAACAACCCCTATTATTGAGCAATTTGGAGAAATTGTCTCAATTTTAGGAATTGCGACCAGTGATTTGAGTAAAAACACGAAAAATGATATAATGAACACTGTAATTTATATAGAAAAAATAGATAGGTAAAAAGATGTTAGAACACGATATTAAAAAAATCCTCGTTTCACATGATGAAATTACAGAAGCAGCTAAAAAGCTAGGTGCGCAACTAACAAAAGAGTATGAGGGGAAAAATCCAATTCTTATTGGAATTCTGAAAGGATCGATTCCTTTTATGGCTGAATTGGTTAAACATATTGATACGCATATTGAGATGGACTTCATGATGGTATCTAGTTACCATGGTGGAACAGCAAGTAGTGGTGTCATCAATATCAAGCAAGACGTGACGCAAGATATCAAAGGGAGACATGTTTTATTTGTAGAGGATATCATTGATACAGGTCAAACTTTGAAGAGTTTGAGAGATATGTTTATTGCAAGAGAAGCAGCTTCTGTTAAAATCGCGACTTTGTTAGACAAACCAGAAGGACGTGTTGTTGAAATTGAAGCGGATTATACTTGCTTTACTATTCCAAATGAGTTTGTAGTAGGTTATGGTCTAGATTACAAAGAAAATTATCGTAACCTTCCTTATGTCGGAGTATTGAAAGAAGAAGTTTATTCAAATTAGAAAGATCTATCTTTAATGAAAAAACAAAATAATGGTTTAGTTAGAAATCCATTTCTCTACTTGTTAATTATCTTCTTCCTAGTGACAGGATTCCAGTATTTTTACTCTGGAAATACTGCTGGACGAAGCGAAAAAATTAACTATACAGAACTGGTAAAAGAAATTACTGCAGACAATGTAAAAGAATTAACCTATCAGCCAAATGGTAGCATCATTGAAGTGTCTGGTGTTTATAAAAATCCTAAGACTAGTAAAGAAGAAACAGGAATTCAATTTTTCACTCCTACAGCTACAACAGTAGAAAGATTCTCAAGTACTATTCTTCCGTCTGATTCAACAGTTTCAGAATTGCAAAAACTTGCTTCTGAACATCAGGCAGAAGTAACAGTCAAACATGAGAGTTCAAGCGGTATGTGGATCAATATCCTTGTCTCTGTTGTGCCATTTGCTATTCTTTTCTTCTTCCTATTCTCTATGATGGGAAATATGGGAGGAAATAGTGGCCGAAATCCAATGAGTTTTGGACGTAGCAAGGCCAAAGCTGCTAATAAAGAAGATATCAAGGTACGTTTCTCGAATGTTGCTGGTGCCGAGGAAGAAAAACAAGAATTAGTAGAAGTTGTTGAATTTCTAAAAGATCCAAAACGATTTACAAAACTTGGTGCGCGTATTCCTGCAGGTGTTCTTTTAGAGGGACCTCCGGGAACAGGTAAGACCTTACTTGCTAAGGCAGTTGCTGGGGAAGCAGGTGTTCCATTCTTTAGTATCTCAGGATCTGACTTTGTAGAAATGTTTGTCGGAGTTGGTGCAAGTCGTGTTCGTTCTCTTTTTGAGGATGCAAAAAAAGCAGCACCAGCCATTATCTTTATCGATGAAATTGATGCTGTTGGTCGCCAACGTGGTGTCGGCCTCGGTGGAGGAAATGATGAACGTGAGCAAACCTTGAACCAGCTCTTAATTGAAATGGATGGTTTTGAGGGTAATGAAGGAATTATCGTTATCGCTGCGACAAACCGTTCAGATGTTCTTGATCCAGCTCTTCTCCGTCCAGGACGTTTCGATAGAAAAGTCTTGGTTGGTCGCCCTGATGTTAAAGGTCGTGAAGCAATCTTGAAAGTTCACGCTAAAAACAAACCTCTAGCAGAAGATGTTGATTTGAAATTAGTTGCCCAACAAACTCCAGGTTTTGTGGGAGCTGACTTGGAAAATGTTCTAAATGAGGCAGCCTTGGTTGCAGCCCGTCGCAACAAGTCAGTTATTGATGCTTCAGATATTGATGAGGCAGAGGACAGAGTGATTGCTGGACCGTCTAAGAAAGATAAAACAGTATCACAAAGAGAACGTGAATTGGTTGCTTATCATGAGGCTGGACATACCATTGTTGGTTTAGTCTTGTCAAATGCCCGTGTTGTTCATAAAGTTACCATTGTACCACGTGGACGTGCAGGTGGTTACATGATTGCGCTTCCGAAAGAGGATCAAATGCTTCTATCTAAGGAAGACATGAAAGAGCAATTGGCAGGTTTGCTGGGTGGTCGTGTAGCTGAAGAGATTATCTTTAATGTCCAAACGACAGGAGCTTCAAATGACTTTGAACAAGCTACACAGATGGCGCGTGCAATGGTCACTGAATACGGTATGAGTGAAAAACTTGGCCCAGTTCAATACGAAGGTAATCATGCTATGTTTGGTGCACAAAGTCCTCAAAAATCAATTTCAGAACAAACAGCCTATGAGATTGATGAGGAAGTTCGTTCATTATTAAATGAGGCACGAAACAAAGCAGCTGAAATCATCCAATCAAATCGTGAAACTCATAAGTTGATTGCAGAAGCATTGTTGAAATACGAAACATTAGATAGTACACAGATTAAATCTCTTTACGAAACAGGAAAAATGCCTGAGACAGTAGAAGAGGAATCCCATGCACTATCTTATGATGAAGTAAAATCAAAAATGAGTGAAGAAAAATAAATTTAGAGAGGTTCAACCTCTCTTTTATGTTCTAATGTGATGGCTACCGAGCAGATGCCTTGATAGTCGACCCTCCTCGTACAGGCTTAGATGATAAGCTACTGGATACCATTCTGACCTATGTTCCAGAAAAAATGGTCTATGTATCCTGCAATGTTTCGACCTTGGCTCGAGATTTAGTTAAACTGGTAAAAGTCTATGATCTCCAGTATATCCAGTCGGTCGATATGTTTCCCCACACTGCACGAACAGAAGCAGTTGTTAAGTTAGTGAAGAAAAGAAAAAATCAACTTCACTGAAAAAAGATCTTGACAAAGTAGGAAAAGTAGGTATAATAGAAAGAGTTGAAAAGCTCAAGGTCCGTTGGTCAAGGGGTTAAGACACCGCCTTTTCAC